>CAJJAA010000018.1 GCA_905182025.1 uncultured OM182 clade bacterium | reverse complement strand
CGTTGACCAAAGCAGAAATGGCCGAGAAGCTATTTGAAGAGCTAGGGTTGAATAAAAGAGAGGCCAAAGAAGTGGTTGAACTCTTTTTTGAAGAAGTTCGTGCGTCCCTAGAAGAAAACGAGCAGGTTAAGTTGTCCGGTTTTGGAAACTTCGATCTAAGGGATAAAAGCCAGCGGCCTGGTCGTAACCCTAAAACGGGAGAAGAAATCCCAATCACAGCGCGTCGAGTAGTAACTTTTCGGCCAGGACAAAAATTAAAAGCTAGGGTGGAAGCATATGCTGGACCCAGATCATAACGCAGAACTACCGCCTATTCCGGGAAAACGCTATTTCACCATAGGTGAAGTCAGCGGTCTGTGTGCAGTAAAGCCCCACGTATTGCGTTATTGGGAACAAGAGTTTCCTCAACTTAAACCCGTAAAACGACGTGGCAATCGACGCTATTATCAACGACAAGATGTCTTGATGATTCGCCAGATTCGATCGCTTCTTTATGATCAGGGCTTTACCATCGGCGGCGCGAGACAGAGACTCTCGGGCGACGACCAAAAAGAAGACAGCACGCAATACAAGCAGTTGATTCACCAGATGATCTCTGAGCTTGAAGACGTGCTCGATGTATTGAAACACTAGCCGCTAATCCTTATCTAAACCGCTTTCATGAGAATTCTTGTTACCGGCGCTACTGGCTTTATTGGGACGGCGATAGCCCGTTATCTTTCGTCGCAAGGGCATCGTGTTGTCTGTCTAGTTCGAAACCTCCCCGCCGAAACGATTGATCGAGCAGAATATCGGCAAGCATCTGATATCTCGAATGTAACTGCGCGCGATATCGAAGGCGTCGACGTTGTTATTCATGCGGCGGGGTTGGCTCATGGCAAAAACGTGCATGATCGACAGCTATTTGAAACCAATGTTGGCGGTAGTCTCGCGCTTTGTCAGGCTGCAATAGATGCGCGGTGTCAAAGAATGATTGTGTTGAGTTCCACAAAGGCGGTAGGTGAGGGCAATATCTCAAACGAAAGTTTTCCTAAACCGGTTGGAGCATATGCTCAATCTAAGCGGCAAACCGAAATTGAATTATTAGATCGCTGTGCCCATGAGGAGATGGAACTTGTCTTTCTCAGAATTCCTGTCACTTATGGATTGGGTGTTGCTGCGAATTTCAAGAAGCTCATCTCCCTCTCTCGGTCCTATCTGCCGATACCTTATGGTTTGTTCAAGTCCCGAAAAAGTTATCTCTATGTTAAAACCTTGGCCAGATTTGTTGAGCGTATTCTAAATCTGCCAGGAATTGATGGTCGATGTTTGCTTGTCGCTGACCCAGAGCCAATTGCACTGGGTAATTTGATACGGGAGCTTAGGTTAGCGCAAGGTCTATGGGTGGCGCCTAATGTCGATTTGCCGGCGACCTTCATGAGAAAGATAATGAAGTCGGTGCTGCCACCCGCGATCTACCAGCAGCTTTTTGAGGATGCTGTTATCGATATCTCAGAGACTCTGACGCTCACTGGCTGGGTTCCGTCTTGGACGACTGAAAATGGGTTAAAGGATATGTTTGGGCCTGACGACGAACCCTGATAGAATGCGCGCCGTTAGATCAAATCGGGGCGTAGCGCAGTCTGGTAGCGCACCACACTGGGGGTGTGGTGGTCGTAGGTTCAAATCCTGCCGTCCCGACCAATTTCTAATCGCATAAAGTTAAGTTTTTAACCCTCCTGAACACTTTTCTGTATCTTGAAATCGAAAACCTGCGTGACGGTTTAATTGTTCACTAGGTTGGCGATTCCTCTCGTGCATTTAAGTGCCTTTAAGTACCTTTCAATCTCTCGGTCGAGTGTGAATAAAGCGCGTCTGCTCGCCAGTGACCTAATGTACATCGGCTATGATGGGTTGCGCCTTAAGCGTTAGCTAGGACAATTCCCCTGATGATGTGTATCACTCGCAATACTGTGACGGACTTTCAGGTTTGGTTGCGACTCAGAATTCTGAAGGCGTGCCTTGTAAAACTCAAAGCGGAATCGATTTATCGAGGGTGCGACTATCCGAACCAACGTAGCTCTGATGTATACTTTGGTTTCTAAGACTTACAAGTATATAAATTTATGAGCGAACGCACCGATAAATGTTGCTAAATATCTTCTTACAATTTGGGCTTATTGTGTCGGCCAGTTGGATTGCGTCACACATTTATAGGGTGTTGGCTGAACGGTTTAGTATTCAAGCTGATGTTGTGGGCCGAAGCGCGCATACAACGTCTACGGCGACAGGGGCGGGGGTTGCTTTGCTCGTTGTGTTTGTACTTTCTCTGGCCTTACTTAATGAGATTGGCATCACCCATCAGGGAGATTGGTTGATCCTCATTGGACCGGTTTTGGTTTGTATTTGTGGTTTCTTCGATGATCGGCATGACCTTAAGGTGGGTGTCCGACTTCCTATCTATGTCATCGCTGCGATCGGAAGCAGTATATATATTGGCTTCCCCAAACTACTTATTTTTGATTATGAGTTGCAGTTGGGACTTCTTGGCATGGCTTTTGGTGCGATTTCACTCTTGTGGTTGCAAAATTTATTCAATTTCATGGACGGCGTCGATGGTTTCGCGGCCTGTGAGGTGATTTTCGTCTGTTCTGCAGTGATGCTCCTCTCGTCATCCACTGCCTCGTCAAGCCTGTTCGTCACGACGGCTGTTTGTTGTGGATATTTGTTGATTAATTGGCCGGTGGCACGGGTTTTTATGGGCGATGCCGGTAGTAATTTCTTCGGTTTATTATTGGGGCTTTTTGCATTGTCAGAGGAGTCCGTAAGCCTCTGGGTTTGGATGATTTTACTGGCACAGTTTCTTGTCGATGGATGTCTGACAATCTCGATGAGGGCATATCGTCGCGTTGATATTAGACAGCCGCACAGTCAGCATTGTTACCAACACATGAATCGCCTGCTTGGCACAAAAAAAGTACTTTTATGGCAGGCATTAATCAATACGCTTTGGTTGCTACCTCTCGCCTATCTTGCCAATGGGTCTCCTGAATATGGCTTAGTTCTGCTAACATTGGCGTCATTACCATTGATATTGATGTTTTGGTTGGGTGGTGCGGGTGTCGATACGCCTCGATTGAATTACTTGGTGAAAAACTGAATGCATACTCAGCTGAGTGAAAAAGCAAAACGAAACGTCATGATGCTTGCCGACGCGGTGATGCTTTCGATGGCGCTTTGGGCATCTGTAGTCCTACGTTACGGTGATATTAGGCATGATGTAGGACCTTTCTGGGTTTTGTTTCTTGTAGGTTCGGTCTCCGGTGTACTGGCACTTTCAAAATTTGGTCTTTATCGCGCGATGGTTCGTTATATAGGGCCGAGCTCTATGGTGCCGATCGTTCAAGGCATTAGCGTGGCTGTGGTTGTCGTCTCGCTCTGCGCCTACGTCATCCAGCTCATCAATTTTCCTCGATCATCTCCGATTATATTTTGGTTTATCAGCATACTGTTCGTTGGTGGTAGTCGAATCATTGTGCGTGGCTATTTTTACGGCTTCAAAACGAATTACCTTACCAGAGAGAAGGTGGCGATTTATGGCGCCGGTGAATCGGGCGCGCAATTAGCAATTAGTTTATTGAATGGCTCTGATTACATGCCCGTTGCTTTTATAGACGATGATCGCAAGCTTCGAAAAAATACGATTCACGGAATACGAATATACGACTCGGAGCATCTAGATCGATTAGTTGAAACCTACGGTATTAGTCAAATTCTATTAGCAGTTCCATCTGCAACAATCGAACAGCGTAGAAATATACTGAGCAAATTAAGCGATTTACCCATTTTTGTTCGAACGGTTCCCAATTTTGCAGACCTACTTTCTGGTAATGCATCATTGAGCGAAATTAAGGAAGTTGAAATTGGTGATCTGTTAGGCCGTGATACTGTTCCGCCAGATCAGTCCTTGTTGGAAGCGTCAATACGCGGCAAATCTGTGCTTGTCACTGGCGCAGGCGGTACAATCGGTTCCGAGTTGTGTCGTAAAATTTTGAGCCAGTCCCCCTCAAAGCTCGTGCTATTTGATAATTCAGAATATGCGCTTTATCGAATTGAACGGGAGCTTCAAAGCACAAATGACGATAGAACAGAACTTGTGTTCCTTCTCGGTTCGATTATGAACAAGACCTATGTGTCGAAAGTGATGAACAGTTTCGGCGTCCAAACAATTTATCATGCAGCGGCTTTCAAACATGTACCCATGGTTGAAAGTAACATTATCGAAGGTGTGCGAAACAATGTCGTTGGCACTTGGAATGTGGTCGAGGCAGCAGAAGAAAATGGCGTTGAAGCGCTGGTGCTGATTTCATCGGATAAGGCAGTTCGCCCCACGAATGTGATGGGTGCGACCAAACGAATGGCCGAGCTGATCGTTAAAGCCTTTGCGTCCCGTTCACAGAAGACGCGCTACAGTATGGTGAGATTTGGCAATGTATTGAAATCGTCGGGTTCCGTGGTGCCGCTATTTGAAAAACAGATATTGACGAATGGCCCCGTGACCGTCACCCATAAGGATGCAACACGTTATTTTATGACAGCTTCGGAAGCAGCTGAATTAGTCATCCAGGCGGGGGCCATGGCAGAAGGCGGCGAACTCTATGTGCTCGATATGGGCGACCCAGTCAAAATTAATGACCTTGCGACAAGAATGATCCACCTTCATGGACGTGAAGTGAAGGGCGATGCCGAAAAGATGGTGCATGACAGAGGCGCTATCGAAATTGAATATATTGGTTTGAGGCCGGGGGAAAAGCTCTACGAGGAATTAGTTATTGGCGAGTCTATCTCTGGAACACGTCATTCGAAAATTATGATGGCGGAGGAAGCGTCGCTAACCTTTGAAACGATGACGGAGATTTGCGAAACCCTTAAATCTGCTTGTGCGAACTCAGACTTCGATGTGGTCCGACAAACGCTTGAGACTTATGTCTCGGGGTATATTATGCATAAGTCCGACGCAGACCCGGTCCTTGCCATTGAAAGGAAGGCTGCCTCCATCAATAACGTGCTGAACCTCAAGAATTAATCTGTTAGCTGCCGTCAGGACTCTCAACTGATGCGCTACGTATCATTGATAAACTAATAGGCAGCCAGATCATCAGCCAGATGAAATCGATCTTTCGTATGATTCTATTACCGTCAACGGTTAGACAAATTAGGCCATAGATAAATAGTGGGATTGCATAGATCATTATAGATCTGTCGAGTTTTGTCATCTGAAACAGTGCGTACCCAAACACAGTCAATAATCCGACTAACCCCAGAACACCGCCATAATAAACAGTCGATAGATAGATGCTATGTGGATGCTTGTGTAACTCACCGGCATAGTAGACTGATGCGTCGGCACTTGTGCCCATGCCTGTTATTAGTTGGGGAAATGACAGGTGTACGTATACAGCTTCCCAGATTTCTGGTCTCAAGCTAGTGGACCGTTCGAGTAGAACGTCGAAGTAGCCTACAAAGTAGGCGAGAGACACAGAGAGTATTAGAAATACCAAGTATTTGCTAAGTGCATAGGTATGTTGGATAGCTGACCTACTGCAATAGGTCAATACTAGGGCGGCACCACCAAAAAGTAATCCTAGTATTGCACTTCTGGTTTCGGTGAGAAGTAATGCCGTTAGCATGGTCAGCAAGCAAATGGAGACAAGAAACTTCTCTAACAGACTCTTCTCTAACAGAGATCGATTAACAAAATATGAAAAACCGATAATACAAGCGGCGCCGTACGATAGTCCGCTCATCACCGGGTTGTCTAAGCCGCCAAAGGCAATCAACCTGCCTTCATCACCAGTTCGATAGTCTAGTCCAAAGTAGCCCCAGAGGGAGAAAATTGCGGAGATAGTGGCCGAAACAAGCAGCGCTTGGACGAAGCGCTCTGGGAAATGCTTAAACTGACGCGATATAAAAGGAATGCTTACGAGAAAGGAAAGGATTAAGAGTGCGTAGCCGGCGGGTTTTAAGGTGGCGATCAAATTTGTGTGCCAAAAATTGCTTATCACCATATAAGCCAGAAACATCGTAATAATTAATAGTAGGACGGTATTGTTGCTAAGGATGTGTTTCATTCGTTGGGAGAAAAGTAGAGCTATGACTCCAAGACCTATGAAATAGGTAGGAATGAAACTTGTTGAATTTGATTTTGCTAGGAAATAAGTGACCACCGTTAGTAGTAGGCTTATAGCAACAACGAAGTTTATAATTTTTTTTAATCTAATTTGAATGATGGTGGCCGCGAGATAATGATGTTAGCTAGGTAGATGTTAACGTGATTCAGACAGAATTAGTTGGCTTTATTCATATCTCGCTTCTATGAAACGTCTTTGCTCCTGTTAAGATTAAAATCTATAATGGGAAACTCAAGCTCGGTTATTTATCGGCGACTTCTGACGAAGGAATGAAATTGAGAATTGTTATTGCAAGTCCCCCCAAAACAGGAAATGTTTGGGTAAAAAATCTGCTCGCAGAAATTTACGATCTAAATATTTTCGCTGGACCAAAACCTAGCCCTGAAGAATTAAAAAAGTTTTTCACGACGGAAATTTTTCAAGACAACAGCATTTTTCATGAGCACTATAGAGCGTCAGAAGAACTCTTTGCTCTTGGTGATTTAGTTGACGCTAAGTGGGTTACGACGCTACGCAATCCTTATGATACATTTGTGTCATTGTTTTATTATGTCCAAAACTTTCCACGGTTGTTCCCAGAGGGGCATAGATTAAGTGTGTTTCATGGTGAGTCAATAAATGGGCCAGCAGCATTGGATTATCTGGCATCCGACAGTGAAGGTTTTGGTGCATTGCTAGATCTCGGTGAAGACTGGATAGCTGGCGGCAAGAGCATAATTATTCGGTATGAAGATTTACATGCTAATCCGATGAAAGAGTTGAAGAAGGTTACGGCTCAAATTCAAGATGTTCCCAAGAAAAAAATCAAAACAGCGATTAAAAATTGTAGTGCAGAAAATATGCGCCAGAGAGACGAAGATCTTGAGAAGCATATCCGCAAAGCATCAGTCGGTGATTGGCGGAATCATTTGGGTGAGAAACACCTCGAGATTATTCGAGCTAAGCATGCTGAAAGAATCAATCAGCTGGGTTACAGCGTCCATTAAGGCTTCGTTTTTATGTTTGCTTGTTTATATTTTTTTCGCTCGGGTTATGCGGAAACCTTCGAATCAAATAATCAAGTCAGAAGCGCTAATTGCCTAATTAGATAGCCGATTCGCCATTACTTCCGCCCTGTAAATGTGAGAAATGTATGTCAACGATAGTGCCCGTAATTCTTTCAGGTGGTTCTGGTACTCGACTTTGGCCTCTCTCGAGGCAGCACTATCCGAAGCAGTTTTTGCCACTCGTCCATGAGACGACGATGTTGCAAGATACAGTTCAGAGGGTTAGCGGGCTTGAATCTTCAAACCCTTTGGTCATATGCAATGAGGATCATCGGTTTTTAGTAGCGGAGCAACTAAAACAGCTTGGTTTAAATGACTGTTCTATCATATTGGAGCCGGTTGGCCGCAATACCGCACCGGCGATTGCGGTCGCAGCACTGCACCAAAATACAGATGATGCGATTCTGTTAGTACTCGCTGCCGATCACGTTATTCAGGATGTTGAAAAATTCCAAGAACATATACTTCAGGGCTTTAAGTTAGCGCAAGAGGGTGCAATGGTGACATTTGGCATTTTGCCATTGGCACCTGAAACAGGTTACGGATATATCAAAGCCGGTTCCGAAGTGGCGAATGGGTTTCAAGTTGAACAATTCGTTGAGAAGCCAGACCTCGAGACTGCACAAGCCTATCTGGATCAGGGCAACTATTTTTGGAATAGTGGTATGTTCATGTTTAGGGCAGATCGATACCTCGAAGAATTGCAAAGGTTTAACCCCGATATGCATAAGTTCGCAAACGCGTCCCTAGCAGGCGCAGTAAAAGACTTCGATTTTGTCAGACTCGATAAAGCAGCTTTTGAAGCGTGCCCGGCGGATTCAATTGATTATGCGGTGATGGAGAAAACGGATAACGCGGTTGTGATACCCATTGATGTCGGCTGGAATGACGTCGGCTCTTGGACGTCACTTTGGGATGTGAGTGAAAAAGATCAATCTGGCAACCACTTTACTGGTGATGTGCTAAATACCGATTCGAAAAATAACTTCGTTCATGCCGAGGATCGATTGGTCGCATTGGTCGGTGTTGATGACATGGTGGTGGTTGATACGCCAGATGCATTGTTAGTTGCGAGTAAAGACAGAGTTCAAGAAGTGAAGTCAATCGTCTCGCAGCTGGAATCTCAGGGGCGGCTAGAGGCTCAAGCACATCGTAAGGTTTACAGACCTTGGGGACACTATGACAGCGTTGATGAAGCAGTCGGTTTCCAGGTTAAGCGCATTACGGTGAACCCAGGGGCCAGTCTTAGCCTGCAAATGCACCATCATCGAGCTGAACACTGGATCGTTGTATCGGGCACGGCTGAAGTGACCTGCGGTGACAAGGTGTTCACCGTTAATCGGAACGAATCAACCTATATTCCGCTTGGCGAGAAACATCGATTGCGAAACCTAACGGATGAACCCCTTGAAATGATAGAGGTTCAGTCCGGCGACTATCTCGGTGAAGATGACATTGTTAGGTTCGACGATGTATATGGACGTAACTAGCTTGCTAGAAAGCGTCACTTAACTCCAATTGCTTCACGATAGACTCAACGCAGGTATCAACATCCAGCTCGTGAGTCGGTAAAATTAACTCGGGGTTTTCAGGTGTTTCGTAATCGATTGATAGTCCCGGAATGGTCTCTATACCTTCCTTTTCTGCATTGTTATAAAAGCCTTCCGTATCACGCGATATACAAACGTCCAGAGGCGCGCTGAGATAGACTTCGATGAAGTCTTGTCCAATAGCTTCTCTCGCCTTTTGCCTAACGTCGGCATTTGGCGCAACAAAAGAACAAATAGCGATGCCACCATTTTGGTTAATGATCTTTGCTATCTCAATGCTTCGGCGTAGATTTTCTGATCTTGACTCTGCATCGAAGCCCAAATCTTTGCTGGGTCCCAAACGCATATTTTGACCATCTAACACATAGGCGGTTCTGCCCATGTCGAAAAGTTTTCGTTCTAATGCGTAAGCGATTGTACTTTTTCCGGCACCGGTCAAACCGGTAATCAGAATGGTCTTGGGCTTTTGTCCTAATCGTTCACTTCGTTCCGTTAGCGAGATCAAGCTGTCAGTTGGCTTTAATAAGTCGCTCTTTGCGTTTGCGTCCCATGCAGCATCGGTTTGGTCGGCGACGCCGCCAACGATCATGCCTGCGCCAACCGTTACGTTGGTCAGTTTATCGATGATGATAAACGCGCCAGTGCCATGGTTTTTTCGATAGGGGTCAAAGGCTAACCGTTGAGATAGTGTTATCTCGCAGCGTCCGATTTCATTCAGTGTGAGTGAGTCACTCGGCTGCTTTTCCAATGTATTCACATCGGTCTTAAACTTGATGGCCGAGATGCTACCGCCACTCTTCTTTGTTGCCTGTTTGAAAAGATATTGTTTGCCTGCCACCAGGGGCTGTTCATCCATCCAGACAATTTCGGCGTCAATTCGATCGGAAAATTCCGGCATATTTGATGCCGATACCAACATGTCGCCGCGGCTAATATCAATTTCGTCATCGAGGGTGAGTGTGACGGCGAGTGGTGGAAAGGCTTGCGTCAATTCGCCTTCGTAGGTCACGATCGACTTTACGGTGCTCTTTTTGCGGGAGGGTAAAACTAATATCTCGTCGCCTTTTTTGATGACGCCGGATGCGACGGTGCCACAAAAACCTCTAAAGTCGAGGTTAGGCCGATTGACGTACTGCACAGGGAACCTGAAGTCAGAAAAATTCCGGTCACCGGAAATCTGAATATTCTCCAAAACTGTCATCAAGGGCGCGCCTTCGTACCAAGGCATATGCTTGCTCGCGTCAACAACGTTGTCGCCATTCAATGCGGAAATCGGTAGATAACGCACTTCGCCCATGTCGAGTTGGCTTGAGAATGCGGCATAGTCGTCTTTGATGTTTTGGTAGACCTCTTCTGAGTAATCAACAAGGTCCATTTTGTTGATGGCAACAATAATATGTTTGATGCCAAGCAAGGTGGTGATGTAGCTGTGTCGCTTTGTCTGCGTCATGACGCCGTGTCGCGCGTCAACGAGTATGATGGCAAGGTCGCAGGTCGACGCGCCCGTGGCCATGTTTCGGGTGTATTGCTCGTGTCCAGGCGTGTCGGCAATGATGAACTTTCGCTTTGCGGTTGAGAAGTATCGGTAAGCAACATCGATGGTGATACCTTGCTCTCGCTCAGCCTGAAGACCATCAACCAATAACGCTAAATCCAATCCGTCGGCAACGGTGCCAACTTTGGCAGAATCTGCTCTGACCGCTTCTAATTGGTCTTCGTAGATCAGTTTGGAGTCATGCAGCAGGCGACCAATAAGGGTGCTTTTACCGTCATCAACACTGCCGCAGGTCAGCATGCGCAAAAGTTCTTTTTGCTCATGCTGCTTGAGGTATTCATCAATGTTGGTGGCGATCAGTTCTGATTGATGTGACATTAGAAATAGCCCTCACGTTTCTTCTGCTCCATTGAACCCACCGAGTCAGAGTCGATAAGACGTCCCTGTCGCTCTGAGGTGGTTGCCAACAGCATTTCTTGAATAATCTCTGGCAACGTGTTGGCTGTCGATTCGACCGCGCCGGTCAACGGATAGCAGCCGAGGGTGCGAAAACGAACCATTTTCATTTCCGGTGTCTCACCTTCTTCTAGCGGCATGCGATCGTCGTCTACCATAATCAATGTGCCGTCTCTTTCAACAACCGGACGTTCCTTAGCAAAGTACAGTGGCACGATGGGCAGGTTCTCCATATGGATGTATTGCCAGACGTCTAACTCGGTCCAGTTGGAAATAGGGAAGACGCGTATCGTCTCGCCTTTATTGTGTTCACTGTTGTAAATATTCCAAAGTTCAGGGCGTTGATTCTTTGGATCCCAACGATGATTTTTGTCTCGAAAACTATAAACCCGCTCTTTGGCACGGGATTTTTCTTCATCTCGGCGCGCGCCGCCAAAAACCGCGTCAAAGCCATACTTGTTCAGTCCCTGTTTTAATCCTTCAGTCTTCATAATATCCGTGTGCTTGGCGCTGCCGTGTGTAAATGGGCTCACGCCGGCATCGATGCCTTCCTGGTTTTTATGCACGATAAGATCAAGACCTAATTCCTGTGCGAGTTTGTCGCGAAACGCAATCATCTCTTGGAACTTCCAGGTGGTATCCACGTGCATAAGCGGAAAGGGTAGTTTCCCTGGGTGAAATGCTTTCCTTGCAAGATGTAACATCACGGTAGAATCTTTGCCGATCGAATACATCATCACAGGGTTGTCAAATTCTGCGGCAACTTCACGAATGATATGTATGCTTTCGGCTTCGAGTTCTTTTAGATGGGTCAGGCGGTAGTCGGACATGGTTTTCCATCAGGTCTTGAGAAGAGGCGCAATATAGAAGAATCTGTTATGACCCACAAGAAACGAGTTGTTGTTAGCTAATAACCCACTGGAATGATCCCGTGCTTTTGAAGGGTGCTTTTGAAGGGTGTAATTTAAAGGGTGTATTTTGGAGCGTGTAATTTGACGTGGTCGTTTGGTGCGGTGTCTGATGTGTTTTGAAAGAACTGTATTGAATACAACTTAAACCGGTAATGCACTTGACTCACACGCCCGAATCGTTACAATGCGCTCTCTCTTTTTGAGGGTGTTTAGCTCAGTTGGGAGAGCGACGGCCTTACAAGCCGTAGGTCGCAGGTTCGACCCCTGCAACACCCACCAAAGCTTGCTTTGAGTTTTAAAGTGCGGACCGGTAGTTCAGCTGGTTAGAATGCCGGCCTGTCACGCCGGAGGTCGCGGGTTCGAGTCCCGTCCGGTCCGCCATTAACTCAAGTTAGATTGGAACGCTGTTTATTGTTTGCAGCCTATTCGCAGTTCCCTCGAACTGCAGTCACCTTAAAAATTTCGACTTTCCCCGACGCAATATCTTATCAATCTTCTTAGTGCGATCTGCGCGCTCATCCATGCCTTCTCGGCGCTGTTTTTCTAGGAATGACATCTTCTAAGAGCTATGTCGCCGAGCGCTATGTGTAGCGCTACGTGGTCAAGCTATGTGGTTTTAGACCTATGTCGTCTCAGAGCGCTGCCATCCTTTCCGCCCCGTTCACTGTACAAACTCACCCATCCCAGTGCCAGGACCACCATAAATAGACAGGCGTTTGCGGGTATGCGTAAGTTAAAGTCAGTGAATGAATGAATCAATATTGAATTCATTGCCATCAATGTACCAAATGCGATGCCGCGATAAAATTGCGATTTCCTGACTCTCAGGGCTTGAATCGCGGCGCCATAACTGACCATGACGATGAGTGCTAAGGGTATAAACCCCGCGAGGCCAAGCTCACTTAAAAACTGCAGATAGTCATTTTCGGCATGAGTGAAATGATTACCCACATCCGGCCCACGGTATTTGGGAAAAACATGCTCGAAGGTGCCTGCACCGGTACCCCAAAGTAGATTGTCCTTAATAATCTCTATGGTATAGATGCTGACTTCGTCTCGTTGTTCTGTTGCTAGGGTCGTTTGCTGGATTCGATTGGCAACGCGCTCCACGCCAAAATAAGTGCCGATCAGTGCAACATCGATGACAACAAGACTCACTAACAAAATAATGGTCGAACGATTTAATTTCCTTGCAATGATAAGCATCGTGACGGCCGTGATAAGGATGCTGCTGAACAGGGCCGTATTACCTGAGCGGGAAGCGCTCATGACAACCGCGATGACCATGATAATCAGGACCACACGCAGTCGTGCTTTTGGACCCAACAGCAGTTCCGACCAGCTCAGTAGCGAGGTACGAAACGTCGTGCCTTTTGTGCTGTGAATTGATGTTTCGGCGTTGGAGACGTCAGAAAAAAGTAGAAAAGATAGAAAAGACGGAGCAGGTTGATACGGTGGTAAGGGGCGTGTGTTTTTATTGGCGGCGCTAAGTTAATCCAACGCCGGTTTAAAGCCTTTAAAATCACAACGTCGTCAATAAACGTATTTCTCGCCAGAGACGGGCGGGCCGCTTACATTAATCGTTAGGTAAGTCGTTAGATGCCCGGCTGACCGATCGGCGAAGTCTGATAGACGCTGCGCTGATCGGCGCTTAACGGATCCTTGATTTGATCCAAGTCATTACTCCAAAACATCAGGTTAAGGCCATCTGGACATTCGTTGGTATCTGCCACTGAATCGAGGGGTGCTGTGTCATGCACCTGTTCTTCACAGACAGGCGTATCAAGCAGGATATCGCTGGACCCAAATGCCTGCTCTGTTGTGTGATACAGACCGACAAAGTGTCCTATCTCGTGCAGAGAGAACTCAGCCGTGGTTCTTCGATAGCGCGCTAAATCACTGCTTAAGGTCGCCGTCGCATTGATTAGTACGCCGTTGTATTCACTTTGAATACCCATGGTGCCCGGTAGTCCAGCGCTGATGCCAGCTAGCCCAGAGCCGCCTGCACCGGCGAAGCTATCTAAGAAGAAGAGGTTAATACTGTCCGCGCCACCCCTACTAACGAGTGCGGCGGTTTCAGTATTATTGAAGTCACTCGAGACTTCACTGAAGCGTGAGTCCTCAATGACAATTATAGGTTCGATCTGCAGCTGAAGGTTGTTCGTGGCTGCGAGGGTTTGAAGTTCAGTGAGTACTAACGCGAGTTCGGCAGCATCGACGGTGGTAGCCGAGAGATACGGTTGTATCTTTAAACGGGTTGGAAATGCGATCGAATTATCAGGCACGGGACCTGATCGAAGCGCGAGTTCTAGGTCCATTTTGGAAAAGTCTAAATTGGTGAGGTCCGGCTCAAGCGTTCCAAGGGTGAAGCGCCAATCGCCAGGCGCAGCAATGATTTGGGGTGATCGGGGCACGAGTGCTGTGCATAAGCCCGTGTCACAAAACAAGGCGCTGGGATCAAAGGGTGAAATAGGATTGCCCAGAGGGTCTGTGATGCCGGCGATAAAGAAGCTGCTACCTAATGCATCGTCAACACCGGGGCCTCTCAAAGACAGATTAAACGACACAACATTTGCAGGCGCGGTAAATGTTTGAAGGGGCGACGTGAGTACACTGGCACCAAATTCCATATTGTTCTGTTGGCTGTAATCTTCTGCGGGTATTTGAAGTGATGTGACGGTCAATAATGTCAATTGCGCATCAACGGTTAAGCTTACGGTCGCTTGGTTAGTGCTGGTGCCGTTGTCGTTATCGATGGCGCGATAGGTAAAACGATCGGTACCGCTGAAGCCGCTGGTTGGCTGGTAGTTGATAACATCGCCAATGATCGATGCGATGCCATTGGCAGGTTGTGTGACCAATTCGCTTGATGTCGGTGTACCGTCTTGATCGACGTCATTACTCAGTACGGTCAGTGCGGTGCGGGTGTTGGACTGCACCAAGAAAGTATCGTCGTTGGCTGTGGGTAGATCATTAATGCTGGAGACGGTGATTGTAACTGCGGCCGTAAGGTTAATGTTGTTCGAACCTGTCACCGAGTAGGTCAGTGTGTCACTGCCATTAAAATCGGCGTTAGGTGTGTAGACAACCTCGTTGCCGGACAGGGTTGCTGTTCCATTTGAGGGCTGGTTTTGAATCGCCAGGGTATTGGCACTAACACTGGTATCATTGGCAAGGACGTCGATTGAGATGCTGCTATCTTCATTGACGGTTGTTACATCCGCTAACGCTTGTGGCGTCGGTGCGGGTGATGGCGCAGGGTCCGAGCCTCCGCCGCCGCCTCCACCGCAACCAGCGAGGGTTAGGGTAAATAAAGAAAGCGCGGTAGCTGTAATAAATCGGTTATCGATATATTTTAATTTCATGGCTTATTGTAACCATGTTTTACAACATGACATAGCGTTGAGGAGGGCTGAAATGACGTGCCGGGTTGCTGGGATAGATACACTTAAACATATCGATTACAAACAGGTGCGAGTCTCGATTCTGTTAACCAACGCGCATCATTCAGGCGGCAATAAATACTACAAACTGAAGCTGAATATTGAACGAGCCAGGCAGCAGAACATGAACACGTTGTTAAGTTTTGGCGGTGCCTGGTCCAATCACATCCATGCGCTGTCTGAAGCGGGTCTAAAAAGCGGATTCAGAACAATCGGTGTTATCAGAGGCGAAGCACCTGCTAACCCTTCGGCGATGCTTAAGGATGCTGTCGGCAATGGCATGCTGTTGCACTATGTCAGTCGTGAACAATATCGACATAAAGATGACGACACTTTCATTGGCGCGTTGCGGCAAAAATTTGGCGGTTTCTATCTGTTGCCAGAGGGAGGCTCGAATAACGATGCCGTGCTGGGTTGTCAGGAAATTCTCAATCTGGTCAATGCAAGCGACTACGATATCTTTGCATTACCCGTTGGCACAGGTGGAACATTAGCTGGCATTGTCTCCGGTTTGGCTATGAGTAGAGGCGCAAACGACTTCTCAGCACTGCAATCGAATCAACAAGTCATGGGCTATTCCTCATTAAAGGGCGCCTACGATTTGCAGGCATCTGTGCAACAAATGCTGAATGCCGTAACGCATAAAGACGCCAGCAGAAATGTATCATCGCGACTGCCAGAGTGGCACATTTGCCACGATTATCATTTTGGTGGCTATGGCAAATTTCCCAATGCGCTTAGAGAATTTCTTATTGCGTTTGAGTATCAGAATGGTGTCAAGCTTGATCCGATCTACACGGCAAAAATGATGTATGGGATTATCGACCAGATCGACACAGGATCGATAAAATCAGGATCCCGAGTGTTGGTTATTCATACGGGCGGCCTGCAAGGGCGAAGAGGCTATGCTCTGGTGTGAAAAAACGGGATAAAACCTGTGCCGCGGCAGTTACGAATTGAAAGTTGCGCATCGAGCTATGCGAATGGAACTATGCGAACGGAACTATGCGAATGGAGCTATGCTAATGGAGCTAAGCTATTGGAACTATGCGCATCGAACCTTAAGCGCCAGAAAGGTTTAGTGATCAATGCGATCGACGCGCCAAAGCCTTGCTTTATTTAGTGTTTAATCAAAAAAGCACTGTTCCATATCACGCCCATCACATTCCTGATTCAGTTTGCCGATAACTTTGGCAGGAATACCCGCGACAGTGACATGCGGCGGTACGTCTTTCATGACGACACTACCTGCGCCGACTTTGGCGCCTTCGCCGATTTCGATATTGCCGATAATGGATGCGTTGGCGCCAATCATTACACCACTGCGCACCTTAGGATGTCTGTCGTCGGATTCTTTGCCGGTACCACCAAGGGTGACGCCATGTAAGATCGATACATCGTCTTCAACGATGGCCGTCTCGCCTATAACCAATCCTGTTGCGTGGTCTAACATGATGCCGCAGCCGATGCGGGCGGCCGGATGTATATCGACGCCAAAGATGGTGCTGACTTGATTCTGTAGGAAGAACGCAAGTGAGTGCCTCTCTTGTACCCAGAGCCAATGTGCAACGCGATGAATTTGTAGCGCCTGGAAGCCTTTATAAAATAGAAAGGGCGTTGAGTAGCTATTGCAGGCCGGGTCACGGTCTCTCGTCGCCTTAATATCGATTTCTGCTGCGCGGGTCAGTGAAGCTTCGTTGGCAAAGGCGTCTTGAATGATCTCTCTTAAGGCCATACTTGAAACAACGGAGCTATCAAGCTTGCTCGCAAGTAGGAAGCTTAGGGAACCTTCCAAGGTGTCGTGATTCAAGACTGTCGCTTGGAAGTAGGTTGCCATGATCGGCTCAAACTCAGCTCGCGCCTTCACTTCGCTGCGCATTGCTTGCCAGAGGGAGCCCGCTGAGGCAATTTCGGCAATATTAGACTCTTCAGCCAGCTCGGTTGCATAGCGTTGGTTAATGGAAGATTTCATATATCTAACCCTTGAATTTAAATGCCCGCGGTTATTCTAAGCTTTTCTAAGCCGGAGCGTAAGTTTCTCGATTTTGAACGGAAATTCAAGGGATTAATCATTCCGACGGGCAATAAGCTCTATAAAGGTACGTCAGTGCATGATCGAGAGCCGATTATGGCTTCAATTGCAATGTTGCGTAGAGGCACGTTCTAGATTCTAATGGGCGTCATATTTTAGGTGACGCCGCTAAATGAGTAAGAATCACTTTAATCATATAGGACTGATTGCAAGGACCGATAGCCAATTGGTGCTCGAATCCCTGCGTAGGGTTCGAGATTTCCTGCAGAACCGTCAGTGCAATATTTTAATGGAAGATACGGCGGAAGCGGTATTGAAAGATTACGATGGTCCCGTATTTTCTCAAGAACAAATGGCTGACAAGTGTGATCTGGTGATTGCGGTTGGCGGAGACGGTAATATTCTGGGTGCGGCTCGAAGTTTTACACCACACGGTGTGCCTATACTGGGTATAAACCGTGGCAGGCTGGGATTTCTCGCGGACGTTTCACCTGATGACATTGAGTCCAGCATCGGCCTAGTACTCGATGGTGATTTTGTGACAGAGGAACACTTTCTGCTAGAAGGGGAAGTTTCGGTAAAGGGTGAGAAAGAAATTCCGACAGCCTTGAATGAAGTGTTGATTCATTCTGCCAGGATGCCAAAGATGCTTGAGTTTGATCTTTTCATCGACGACGTCTTTGTCTACAACCAATATTCCGATGGACTGATTATTTCATCCCCAACCGGTTCGACCGCTTACGCGCTGTCAGCTGGCGGACCGATTATGCACCCAAGTTTGGATGCAATCGTTCTCGTGCCTATGTTTCCGCATCAGCTAAATAGTCGTCCTCTTGTTGTGCCGGGAAACTCTGAAATCAAAATAGTGGTCGGTAAAACGACCGGTATGAATGCCAAAATTAGTTTTGACTCCCAGCAGGAATTTGAAATTGAACCCGGTGAGTCGATTTTAGTCAAAAAGAAATCACAAAGTCTGAAGCTTATCCATCCTCCGGGTCACAGTTTCTATGGCGTTTGCCGAAGCAAGTTGGATTGGGCCAGCCGGGTTGGCGAATAAGACGCTCTTCTAACTGGCGAGGTCCTGTGGGGTGTCGATATCTCTAATAACCCCGGGGTCGTTTACCTTAATCTGATAAACGTGTGCTGAATTATTTTCAATGACCGGCTTCGCGCCATTATCACCCGTTAGCGATTCAATTTCATCAAAGTAACATCGCGAGAAAAGTACGGGATGTCCCGCTTTACCGTCTTTTATGGGTACAACAATGGGATTGGACGTCTTGCGGAATTCGTATTCGGCCAATAGAGATTCAATAGTCTCGGCTTGAACAAAAGGCATATCGGCCAAGAATACCAGTGCGGCTTCCCAGTCTTTGGCCTGATGTATACCATTTGCCAGCGTGTGCGCCATGCCCTGCGCTGAATCAGGCGCGCAGTAAAATTTTACAGATGGGTTATCAATTTTTTCTTCGAGTTCTTTTGCAAAACTAATATCACCGAATCGAAGTACGACGATGACTTCATCAATGACGCTAGCCGCCTTGTGGATGGATTCCTCAAGCATCAATAGACCGGTTGGTAACACCGATTTGCGTTTATCATCACCAAAGCGTCGACTGCTGCCGCCGGCAAGAATTATGGCTCCAATCATACTGATCTCCTTCCCTAAATTTAATCTAGCTAAGGATTATGGCTGCATCGCGTTTCATACAGATATTTTACCTAAGCTGTCGCCCTAAAATCCGCCTCAACGCTCGCTTCGTTTCTCAACGCTGTGAGCTGAGCCAGTATCGCAATCGCGATCTCCGCCGGCGTTTTACTGCCGATGGGCAATCCGACTGGTGCATGCAGTCTATCAATCTCTGCAGGTGTTAAGTCTAGCTGTAACAAACGTTCTCGGCGCTTAGCAGAGGTTCTAGTCGAACCCATCGCGCCGATAAAAAAAGCGTTGGTCTTGAGCGCTTCCATCAACCCCATATCATCAATACGCGGGTCATGGGTAAGAGCAATAATTGCAGAAAAGTTATCGTTGGCATGTTCTCTGACTGCGTCGTCAGGCATGTCGCATACAAGTTGTACGCCTTCGACGGGCCATTGTTCGATAACCTGTTCACGTGGGTCGCAGACAACAACATGGTAATCGAGGGCTTTAGCCATCTCTGCTAAATAGATGGAGACTTGACCTGCGCCAATAAGAAATAGTTGGTGCCTAGGACCATAGGTATGCACCAAGGTAAGATTTTTGGCGTCTTTCTCTAAGGGTTCGCCGAATTCATCCGTCGGTATTTCACCGATCAACTCTAGATTGCGGTATCTATCTTTATCCTCCGCTGTCATGACGCCGGTGTCGAGTTCGACCGTTCTTGAAATACAAAGGCGCTGTTCGAGTCGATTGACTATTTGCCTTAGCGTGGCTATTTGTTGTTTCGTTCTAATCGGCTCAATGACGATGTGTAGTTGACCACCGCAAGGTAAGCCGAATCTATCGGATTCTTCTTTTGTCTTACCGTAGATCATCAATTCGGGTTTTTCCTGCGCAAGCTCTCCGTTTTGGAGCCTTTCAAGTAAATCCTCTTCGACGCAACCGCCGGATAAAGATCCGCAGGTGTGTCCACGGTTATTGCAGCTCAGCAGCGAACCGATAGGGCGAGGGGATGATCCCCACGTTTTAACCACGGTGCAAAGCCAGCTTAATTCGCCGTCTTCGACCCAGTCGGTGAGTTTAGTGAGTACTTGATGGTCTGCATTTTCCATATTTGTTTCGATCTAAAAATATTTTAAAAATGATAATATAGACTAGTTTACGGCACTCCTATGGCTGTGGAAAGTAGCTGTTAACGATCGAGCAAAAAGCGTGAATGTATTAAGCCAGAAGGGGTTTGAGTTGTGAGGGAATCGATTAAGTGAATATTAAGGCGTTATCTGTCGACAGAGATATTGATCTGGCGTTGTTTAGTCGATATCTGTACCAATGCTCTGTGCCTCATCGCATCAATGAGGTTGGTGCAGAGCAGGAAATCTGGGCAAATACTGATCAGGATAAGCAGACAATCCAATCACTGTATGCGGCATTTAGCCGCGGTGAATTTCAACTGCAGGCTAACGCCTCAGGATCCGCACGCCCTTCGATAACGGACCAATTGGCCAGAATACTTAAGCAAGCGGCCGCATCGCCGTTCATATTAACCTTGATCGTTGCGAACGTGATCTGTTTTCCAATTACCTTTGGGATTGATACAGGTAACCAAAGCAAATGGTTAGCCGATTTCACATTGCTGTCGTTTAACGTGATGAATAATCAGATTTATCACGCCAATCTCGCTTATACACTTGAAACTCATCAATACTGGCGCCTGATCACGCCTATGCTGCTTCATTTTGGTTGGCTACATATTGTCTTCAATCTTCTTTGGGTGTGGGAGATTGGCCGGCGCATAGAGCAGTTGAACGGCAGTTTAATTGTACTGCTGCTAACACTCACGACATCGGTTGCTGCCAATTTACTGCAATACTGGCTGGCAGGTGCCAGTTTGTTTGGCGGCATGTCGGGTGTCGTATACGGTTTCTTGGGGTTTGGTTTATGTGTCGGTAGGCTGGCACCAGAAATGGACCTGGGGCTGCCGAAAGCAATTTACGGGGTGATGCTAGGGTTCTTGATTCTGGGTTTTACCGGTGTCATCGATCTATTGGGCTTGGGCAATCTTGCCAATGGCGCGCACCTTGGTGGGCTTTTAGCCGGGATAGCTTTTGGGATTCCTGTCGCCTTGTCTGCCAAAATTAAATCAAAGCGGTAGTCGTCAAAATGCGAAACCTGACTGATTCGGCGTTGACTCGAGTGATTCAAAGCTGATTTCGTAGGACGTGAATTTTCGAATATTGACGACGCCTATATCGAGGATAAGGTATTGACCTTTGATGCCTTGCAGCACCCCTTCAATGACGGAGGTCTTTTCGAAATTGAGTGCTTTTACTTTAGTTGGGTATTGCTCAACCGGGTATTCGATGGTGACAGCATCAGGTAGCTCAACTAAACGAATATTCGCTTCTCCATGGATCTCAATAAGATCGTCAATACCGCTCTTAGCCTCCGCTAGAAGCTGCTCTCTGGCCAACATGAGGTCGACATGAATACCTTCGGACTTGAGCATCTTCTGCCAATGCGTTTTGTCAGAGATGTGGGCTTTGAACATCGTTTCCACAAACCCAGACATTTGTCTTGAACTGACTTCAAATAAAGGTAGCGCCTGTACAGCGCCTTGATCGATCCAGCGGGTCGGGACTTGATTAGGTCGCGTGATGCCAACCTTGAGGCCTGATGAGTTTGCCAAATAGACAATGTGTGGTTGCATGCACACACGGTCTCCGAAGTCGGGCTCTCGACAGGTACCTAGATGATAGTGGCAGCGTTCAGGGCTCATCATACAAAGGTCACACTGGGCCAGCTTCTTGAAGCAGGGGTAGCAATAGCCTTGGCTGAAACTCTTCTTAGTGGCGCGCCCACAATGGTTACATTCAATGTTTCCAGTATAGCTAAGCCGAATTTTACTGCCTATTAACGGATTCAGATGAATCTGCGCGTCAGACAGCGGTAGATGATAGTCAACCGGCTGATTGTGTTCAGTGATAAGTTTTCGAATAAATCCATGCATGCAAAGATGATAGCAATTTTGACTGTAAAAAGAACACTTAGCGCAATGTTTACGGCTCAGATTGCATTGAAAGGAATCTTAAACCAGATACAATCACGGCCGTTCGATATAAACCTTTATCCAGCGTTAAGTCGAACGCTCAATGTTCAGTCTTGTTCTAACTATACGACCTGAATGCGATGAACTTAAAACATACAAAAGCGGGAATACTAATGAAAGAAGGCCAACCTAAAGCCATCGCTCTAAAGGACTACAAAGTCCCCGAATATTTAATTGAAACAACAACGCTACATGTTGACCTTGATGAGGAAGAAACCCTGGTTACCGCAACCTTGCAGATGTCTAAAAATCTGGACAGCCAAGCCACTGGAAACCAGTTGATGTTGGATGGCGGCAAGGGTTTGGATACACGATCGATCTCAATTGATGGCCGTGAATTGTTGTCAAATGAATACCGAATTGAAGAGGACTCGCTGACACTGTTTGATGTGCCTGATGTGTTTCAGCTTGAAACGCGCGTTGCGATAAAGCCTCAAGATAATACTGCTCTCGAAGGCCTTTATAAATCAGGTGATATGTATTGCACCCAATGTGAAGCTGAAGGCTTTAGAAATATCACATGGTTCTTAGATCGCCCGGATGTGATGTCGCGTTACACAACGACTGTAAAAGCCAACAAGCAAACCTACCCCATTCTACTGTCGAACGGAAACGACATCGACCGTGGCGAAGATGGCGATAAACATTGGGTAACTTGGAATGATCCATTTGATAAGCCTGCCTATCTGTTTGCACTAGTGGCCGGAAATCTTGAATACATCGAGGATAGCTTCACCACGATGAGTGGTCGTGATGTAAAACTACAAATTTTTACTGAAGCACACAATATCGATAAGTTAGCGCATGCCATGTTGTCACTAAAAAACTCAATGGCGTGGGATGAAGAGGTCTACGGTCGGGAATACGACTTAGATATTTTCATGATCGTCGCTGTAGAGAGTTTCAACATGGGCGCAATGGAGAACAAGGGCCTCAATATATTTAACACGTCCTGTGTGCTCGCACGACCCGATACAACCACGGATGCGGGTTACCAAAGAGTTGAAGCCGTTGTAGCCCACGAGTACTTTCACAATTGGTCGGGTAACCGAGTGACTTGTCGCGATTGGTTTCAGTTAAGTTTGAAGGAAGGGTTTACTGTCTTGCGAGATCAGCAATTCTCTGCAGATATGGGTTCCGAAGCGGTCTGTCGAGTCAATGATGTCGCCGTTCTTCGAAGTGCGCAGTTTCCTGAAGATGCAGGTCCGATGGCACACGCTATTCGACCTGACTCCTATATCGAGATTAATAATTTCTATACGGCCACGGTGTACGAAAAAGGTGCTGAAGTTGTCCGCATGATTCGAACACTTCTCGGCACTGAAGGCTTTCGTGCCGGCACAGATTTATATTTTGATCGGCACGATGGCCAAGCGGTAACCACTGAAGACTTTGTGATTGCCATGGAAGATGCCAATCAAATAAATCTGTCACAGTTCAGGCAGTGGTACCGACAAGCAGGCACACCATCGCTTACGATGACAGGTGAATATATTGAAGCTCAGGGTTTGTTCAGACTGAGTGTGGAGCAAGTCTGTCCGCCAACACCCGGTCAAGCCACGAAAGAACCATTCCATATGCCTCTGGCTATTGGCCTGCTAGATAAAGACGGCAAGGACGTTCAGGTCGACGTGTCCAGCCTAAATTGCGCCTGCGTTGTGACCGGTGAGAGTGAATTCACTATGGTGTTAAACCTAACCGACGCGAAGCAGACGTTTGACTTTCCTATCGCCTTTGAGCCGACGCCGTCATTGCTGCGAGGCTTCTCTGCACCCGTTAAACTGCAGTACGATTATTCGCGGGATGAACTACTCTTTTTACTGAGCCACGACTGCGACGGGTTTAACCGTTGGGAAGCAGGTCAGCGATTAGCAGTAGAAGTGATAGGCGACGTGATCGCTCAAGTTCAAGCAGGCAAACCCTGTGTCGTTGATGAGCGACTTATAAAAGCCTTTGAGAATGTCTTGGATCAAGCGCTAGCGAATGATCCAAGCGAATCCTTGGATAAGGCAATGCTCGCCAGCATGCTTGTCCTGCCAACTGAAACCTACTTAACGGAGCTTGTCGACATCGTTGATGTTGACGCAATCCATCAGGCTCGAGAGCTCGTGCGGTCAACGCTAACAAATCGATTGAGTGGCTTACTATTGACGGTTTATAAAATGAATCAGTCAGACAACGCATACCAGCCTACTGCAGAACAAGTTGCACGACGATCGTTAAAGAACGTTTGTTTGTCCTATTTGATGCAGCCAGAGTCGACTGAGATGATTGATCTGTGTGTTGCTCAGTTCGAATCCTCGAATAACATGACTGACACGTCAGCGGCATTGAAAGCACTGATCGAATCCAATTCTGCACAAGCGGTTGAGCCGAGAAATAAAGCGTTAAGTGTCTACTTCGAACGCTGGAAGGATGATGCTTTAGTGATTGATTTGTGGTTCAACATGCAAGCGTCCTGTTCGCACTCTGATACGTTAGATAATGTGCTTGAACTTATGCAACACGATGCATTTACCATGCTAAACCCAAACCGTATGCGGTCGGTGGTTGTTGCATTTGCGTTCCAGAACAATGTCAATTTCCATCGAAAAGACGGCCGTGGTTACACGTTTCTTGCGGATCAGGTGATTGAGTTAAATAGCATCAACCCTCAGATGGCGGCTCGCGTGCTCAAGCCATTAACCGGCTGGCGCAAGTACGATCAGGCGCGGCAGGAATTGATGAAGGCGCAGTTGAATCGAATTCTGGCGGAAGAAAATCTATCGCCGGATGTTTTTGAGATAGCCAGCAAGAGCGTCTAGCTTCGTTGATTATGTTGAGCAGGGGCGGTTTAGGCCGCCCTTGTTATTTATGATGCTAGGGGTTCATCGTGCTTAGCAATGCGTGAGGCGAGCTTTTTTCTGCCCTGATGCTACCTAGCGCTTGCGTGATGTCCCCTAAGCTTTTGCCATGCCAATCGGTTTGCTGAGACGGTGAGTAGAGACTTTGTTCGAGTAGTACGATCTCTTGTAAGAGTTCATCACTGGCATAGTGAGCCGCCAGGTCCCTGGTTGAATCAATGCTTGGCAGGCGGGCTTTACCCCAAAGGAACAGTAAATTTCGCGCATCTGCAGCCTGATTTTTCTTGCAGGCTTCCTGTAGCTTATTAAACAACGCTGTTTCAGAGGTTAATTGTGTTGGCGTGTCTTCGACTGCTGTCTGCGTTGGACGTCTTTGAGCTTTGAACAATAACATCAAGGTAATCACCCAAGCCGCTGCAAGGACGCCTGCAAGTAGCTGCCAGTAATTCGGTCCTTCGGCTACCGGTTGCCTTAAGGTTGCAGATTCTGCTACTAGGGTTTGATTGGGTTGGCTCGGTTCGATATTACGTGCAACTGCTTGGGGCTGACGTGAGGCTTCAACAGAAAATGCTTGCGCGGGTAATGACGCTATTTCCATTTTGTTGGTGGTTGTATTCCACCAAGCGAGTTCTAAAGCAGGCAACAGCAACTTGCCGGGTTGCGTCGGAACAATACCGACAGTTGTCTTACTCGTAGCAACAATACCCGAGTCTGTTATTGTTTGATTTTGAACCTCGGGGTCTTTGTACGACTTGGCGCCCTGAATTTCAATATCATCTATGGCAGGCAGCAGCGTGGCTGCTTGGCCATCGACGGTGATGGTGATATTCCTGTTTATAGGTTCGCCAACCGTCAATTGTTTAGATTCGCTACTCCATGCTTCAGTGATTTTAACGGATTTAGCGGGTAGCCAGTGGGGCGCCGTAAATTCTTTTGGTTTCGGTTTGACTGTCACAGAATGTGTTTCCGAAAATGCCATGACGGGTTCGCGATTAGAGAAGAAACCTCTGCCTACCTTTGAGCCAGTGAAAGTGACCCGGGGTATTTCCAATACGCCGCTGCGCTGAGGAAAAATTGCGAAGCGTTTCTCAAATACGAAGTAGCGACGATTATTGACATAGGTATCGTAACGCTTTTCACTTTCAATGGTTTCGATGATGGCATTTTCAATTTTCGGCTCGGCAGGGATCTCGCCGGTTATAATGTCGACGTAGTGCAGTTTAATGGTGTAGATTATTTGACCTTGGACATAGGCTTCAGAGGTGTCCACGCTAGTTTCCAAAAATACCAACTCGTTCGCTTTAGACTTCATTTCCGCTGTCTGTGGTACAACGTCTATGACGATTGCTTCTGAAATTGAGCCATTTATTTGGATTCTTGGAATGGTCACTGTGCCGAGCCTTTTTGCCCGCAGCACCAAATCCCAACTGGTACTCACTTCACGGCTACTCTGACCGTTGATGATGCTCATTTTTGTGTTTTGATTGGGCCCAGCGACACGCAATATTTCAAAATCTTTCGTCAAAAAGTCAAATTCGAGTTGGCCAGTCAACGCTTCATTGACTTTGATATTAAGTCTTAGCGGATCAGTTTCGCTTATTCTTGTACGGTCAACGGAAACAGTGAGACTGAAAACAGCGCTGCTAAATGTGACAAGCATTAACAGGAATGCGGATGTGACGATGGACTTACCAGTTTGACGTTTCATCTCTTCGCACCTCACCTTGTTTGATTCTTTCGTCGTATTGCATTTTGAATTTTCTTCGCAGTAATCCACCGGGATCATCAGGGACTTGTTTCAGCCATTGTTGCAAGGCTTGTTGCAGTTCCTCGTCCAGTGGCTCCTGATCTTCTTGAGACATTTGCTCGTCAGTGGCATCTTTTTCTTCTTGGTCTTGCTGATCTTGGTCCGCTTGTTCTTGTTCCTCAGAAGATTGTTCCTCTGAAGATTGTTCTTCTGCAGAATCTTCCTGCGGGTCGTCAGGCTGTTGCTGAGAATCTTCTTCTTTTCCTTCTTTATTTTCGCTCTGCTGACTTTCTTCGGACTCGTCAGAGGGCTGATTTTCATCCTCACTGCCTTGTTCCTGTTCCTGTTCCTGTTTTTGTTGGGACTCAAGAAGTTCCTCAACAAGCTGCTTATTGAATTGGGCATCCTCGTGATCGGGTGCCATTTCGAGCGTATCTGCATAGGCTTGGATCGCTTCTTCATACTTACCCTGCATCGCCAGTGCATTACCGAGGTTGTAGCGGCCCTGCTCTGAGGGGTCAACTTGGAATTCCTCAGCGGCATCTACAAAATTTTGTCCTTTGTACTGTGCACTCGCTTTCCATTTTGGATCTTTGAACAACTTTGCCGCCTGTTGTGCGTTTCCCTGGTTCATTGCTTCAATTGCCTGCTGGTCTCGGGTTTGCCACAGATCGTCCCAGATTGAAGCGTAGGCTTGATCAGTCGGTAGACAACAGATAAGCAAGACCGACCACAACCAGCCTCGTCTAAAACTAAGTGCGGCGAGTGGCAGTAACAGCAACAGAAGCCAAGGTCCTTTTTCCAACCAGATATCAAAATCCCGCTCCATTTCTCGGAATTGCTGTTGGTCTAAAAGGGGTGCTTCGGCGAGCAGATAATCAAGATCCGTGTCGATTAAGCGCATTCGTGCAAATCTGCCGCCCGCAAGATTGGCAAAATCTGTTAATGCGTCAAAATCTACGCCAGGCACGATAATTGTGCCTGTCGCATCTTTGAGGTAGCCGCCATCCCTTGTCAGTTTTGTTCCAGGGATTGGTGCGCCTTCGGCCGTTCCGACGCCCAATACAGAAATGGGGAAGGCGTAGCGATGCTGTCGAGCAATATTCTGAGACTCTGCGATGTCACGTATTTCATCTGTCACAATGACGATGCGTCCACTGCTGACGCCAGCGTCTTTAAACAATGAATGAGCCAGATTCAACGCGGGCGCAAGTTGGCTTCCCGGTGCAGGCATGAATTCGGGTGCGACGGCGGGAATCATTTCTGCAATCGTGTTTGCGTCATCGGTAAGTGGCGAGACTAAGTGTGCATCGCCCGAGTAGACCACTAAGCCCGTTACACCTTCATTTCTGAGCTTGAGCAGGTCTAATAATTTTCTCCGCGCCGCTGTCAATCTGTCAGGCTTTATGTCCGTCGCGTACATAGACCGGCTTAAGTCGAATAAAATGATCAACGCATCTTCGCGCTCATGCACCGGTTGAGAGGTTTTCTCCCAGACGGGCCCGGCCAGTGCAATGATCGCTAATAACCAACCGATCGCGATGAGATAAATTGGATTGCTTCCAGGTTTAGCGAGTTGGCTTTCAATAAGGTGAGGCAGCAGACTCGGGTCGATTGAGCGCTCCCAGGCCGAGTCTTTGCCTTGTCGTAGTCTAAATATCAGAGCCAGCATTAATGCTGGCAATAAGCCAAAGAACCAAAATGGGCGTAAAAAATGT
The DNA here is from genome assembly GCA_905182025.1 of uncultured OM182 clade bacterium. Taxonomy (GTDB): domain Bacteria; phylum Pseudomonadota; class Gammaproteobacteria; order Pseudomonadales; family Azotimanducaceae; genus JAHRVQ01. Next base: position 52,807 of record CAJJAA010000018.1, on the reverse strand, counting down.
AACTGTGAGATTAAGTCCTGCGCCGCTTCTAACGTCATGAGTCAAGCTCCGCGTTCGGACGTGGTTTTGAAGCGAGCTGCTGCGCCACCCAGATTCGTGTCTGAGGATGTAACAACGCGATCAGAAAGCTGCAAATCAATGCCAGCCCTAGCGGCCAAAAGTAGAGACTTTTTACAGGACGATAGACCTCAACATCTTGTTCAATTGGCTCGAGCCGATCGAGCTGTTCATAAATTTGGACGAGCTCGCGACTGTCTCTCGCCCGTTGATAAATCCCGCCGGTTGTTTCTGCTATTTCTGTCAGAGTCTTTGAGTCGAGTTCGGAGGAGGGGTTTATGGTGCGATTAAATAATAGTCCTGGCACGGTAAGCTCGTCTGCGCCAAAACCAATCGTATAGATTTTGACACCTTCCTGTGCGGCAATCTGTGCGGCCTTTATGGGCGTTACTTCGCCAGCATTATTCTGTCCATCCGTGAGTAGTATTAGTATTCGGCTATCCGCTGGACGGTCGTGCAGGCGTTTAACGGCTAAACCAATAGCGTCGCCAATGGCTGTTTTACCGCCGGCTACGCCCAGCGGTGTTTCCAGTAGCAATGTACGTACGGTATTTCTGTCGAAGGTCAGGGGTGTTTGTAGGTACGCCAGACTGCCAAACAGAATGAGACCGAGTCTGTCGCCTTCGCGGCGCTCCACAAAGTCGCCAATCACATCTTTGACAACTTCAAGGCGCGTTGTTTTTTGGCCATTCAAAACCATGTCCTCCGTACCCATTGATCCAGATATGTCGACCGCCAACATCAGATCCCGACCGGTTGTCGGTAGTTCAACAGGATCGCCAATAAATTGTGGTTGAGCAGCGGCAACGACGAGCGCGAGCCAGCATAAAATGAGTAAAAATCGCTGCCATAAATTACGCCGGGTTGTTGCCAGCTGTTGTGCGTCAAAGGATGTGGCGGAGCGGTAGAACGGTACATACAGTGCGGTGTCACGTTGTTCGAAACGCGGCAGCAGAATATACATCAGCAGTGGTAGAGGCAGTACTGAAAATGCCCAGGGCCAGAGGATTTCGATCATACTGCATCCCCCACGCTGAGCGTATTCACCGTACGGTGTTTTGCAATCCAATACTTTGAAATTTCATGCAGTGCGTCAATATCGTAGTTGACGTTGTTGGTATATTGTCCATGAATGAGCGCTTGCCCTTCACCCATGCTGAACTCTTTAGTATCCGCTGCCGTGTCTAAAAACGAAACCCAACGCTCACCCGTTAAATGGGCGACTTCGCTTCGTGCATAGTGCGTTAATGCAACGCGTTTGAGTAACTGATTACATTCGTTCAGGTAGCCGGTTTTATCGTCGCTGAACTGGCTTTTGATGTGTTCAAGTTTAACCAACGCTTCGCGCCTGTAAGCATTTTTTTGCCAAATTCGATAAATAAAATACATACCGTAGAACATACCGATTAGTGCTAATGCGCCCAGGATCCACCAGCCTATTGCGGGTGGCCAAGAATCAATAGGTGCCGGTAGGTGAATGTCGCGCAATTGTGCAAGCGGGTCGGTTTGACCTGGGTCGCTAATAGGCGGTGGTGTTTGACTCGCCATTAGCGCTTGGCCCGACGAATCGAATGGTATGAGTCAGCCAGCGATTGAATAACATTGTTACCGGTGCTGAGCTCAAACAACGGTGATTTGAGCTTGTTAAATTCAATGCGTGTTTGCTGCAGATGGCGTTCGTACTGTTGTTCGTATTCAGATCGATTCTTCTTGTCAGCAGTATCGATTTGAACACGTTGCTGACCATCGGTAATGGTATACAGGTCGGGACTTGGCAGGTTGTGTTCCATTGGGTCAGAAACATGAACGCCAATGATGTCGTTATGACGTGATAACTGACGCAGATGTAGCAGCGCGTCTTTTGAAAAATGATCGTAATCGCTGATGAGAAAAATAGTGCTGCCATGTTTGGCGACCCGACGCACGTTCAAGAGGGCCTCTGATAGATAGTCAGTCGCGCTGTCTTCATTTCTGCGATCTTTGTTGAGCCGATGATTAAAATCGTTTATTTCGTTTAGTAGTCTCAGCACGGCGTGTTTGCTTCGTCTTGGTCGAACTTCTCGATGACCTGTTTCAGCGAAGACTATGCCGCCAACTCGGTCACCATTTTCCAATGAAACCCAAGCGATAAGAGCGGCAGCCTGTGCAGCCAAGACAGACTTGAACGAAAACACAGAGCCAAAAAAAAGTGAATGGGATTGATCAACTAAAATAAGAACGGGGCGTTCTTTTTCTTCCTGAAAAAGTTTGGTGTGTGCAATCTGTGTCCTAGCCGTAACTCGCCAATCGATTGTTCTTACATCATCGCCCGGTTCATATCTTCTGACTTCCGCGAAGTCGATACCGCGTCCTCTGAATTTACTTGTCAGTAAGCCAGACAACGGGTTGCTTGATTTGTCGATTGTGACGCTATCAATCTCGCGCGCGGCATGTCGCAGGCGAATCAATTCGGTGACATCAGTGTAGGCGCCACCTTTGATTGGGAACTGATGTTTTTTGGCAGGCTTTAGTGACATTTATCGTGGCAGTCCTATTTTGATACTAACTCGATAGAGCTGGTCAGCTATGCGACGGCGACGCGTTGCACAAGCGTGTCAATAATATGATCCGCATCGATACCCAATGCTTCTGCTTCGAAGCTAACAATAATGCGATGTCGAAATACATCATGTACGACAGCTTGCACATCGTCTGGGCTGACGAAATCCTTTCCAAGCAAATAGGCATTTGCCCTCGCGCAGAGGTCGAGTGAAATGGTACCGCGAGGCGATGCGCCATAATCTAGCCAGTTGGCCAAATCATCACCAAACGCAGCGGGCTGTCTCGTCGCCATTGTGAGCTGAACAATATAGTCCTCAACAACGGGGGCCATGTGTAATTCCAAAACCGCTTTACGTGCCTCGAATATCGCTTCTTGATTCAGTTTTTGGGGCGGCTGTGGGGCCTTTCTTCCTGCGATTGATTCGTTCCTGACGTGTTGCAGGATAGATCTTTCCGACACTGCGTCGGGGTAGTCGATGTTGACTTGCATGAGGAATCTGTCGAGTTGCGCTTCAGGTAGGGGGTAGGTACCTTCCTGCTCGATTGGATTCTGTGTTGCCATGACTAAAAATAGATCCGCAAGCGGGAAGGTTTGACGACCGATACTGACTTGTCGTTCGGCCATGGCCTCCAAAAGTGCCGACTGAACCTTTGCCGGCGCTCGGTTGATTTCATCCGCCAGAACCAGGTTGTGAAATATGGGGCCCTGTTGAAAGGAGAATGTGCCATCTTGAGCGCGATAAATTTCCGTTCCGGTAATATCTGATGGTAATAAGTCCGGGGTAAATTGAATACGATGGAAATCACCTTCGATGCCATCCGCAAGCGTCTTTATCGCTTTTGTTTTGGCAAGGCCCGGGGCACCTTCAACAAGAAGGTGGCCATCGGCAAGAAGTGCCATCAGTAGCCGGTTGACTAGTTTCTGTTGTCCAATTATCTGTTCTGATAACCACTTTTCGAGTTCAATTATTTGCTCGCGATGCTGCATAGTTCGCTTATTCTTCTCTTTTGGTTAAATTGTTAAAGTATAAATAATGATTCCTCTGCGTCTTTCAACCCACAGTCGTCAAAACATAAAAAAACGGATGTTATTGTAAACCGAAGGGTAGACCACAAAAAGTAGGCAGGGTTCAATCCGAGGCGCCACTGTAACAAAAAAGCATAGAGGTAAGCATCGCATCTCAGCCACTATTTTCCATCTCTGCGTCGATTGACAGGCGTCAACTGACCCTTTCGTCAATATTTCGACTAACTGAGCAAATTTGGTGTTTTAGATAATCGCTAAAACGCGCGGCGCTTGATTGATGAGTTGTGTATACTTCTGCAGAATTTTTTATGCTAGATGATATGAAATATCAGACTCTTCAGGACATTCTGTTTCGCCTGCCCACAGAAACCTCTCACTATCTTTCTCTGCATTCAATTGCGGTACTGCAGCAGCTGAAGTTAACGTCGTTGATTGCCAAGGCCGTCACTGATGATCCGGTCACGCTGATGGGTATAGATTTTCCAAATCGCGTTGGCTTAGCGGCTGGGTTGGACAAGGATGCGAAGTGCATCGCTGGCCTCGACGCGCTTGGCTTCGGGTTTATTGAGGTTGGTACGGTGACGCCCAAACCTCAGCGGGGAAACCCAAAACCTCGACTCTTCAGAATTCCTTCTCGTCAAGCCATCATCAATAGAATGGGGTTTAATAATGAAGGCGTTGATGAAATGTCGAAACGTATTCGACGCGCCAATTTCGCTGGCGTACTGGGGGTCAACATAGGTAAGAATGCCAAAACAGCCGATGAAGATACCTTGTCTGATTACACCCTTTGTATGCGGAAAGTCTATGAGCAGGCTTCTTATATTGTCGTCAATATATCGTCACCCAATACACAAGGACTTCGTGCCTTTCAGCATGGTGACGAGTTGGCGAGACTACTTGAAGGTTTGAGGGTTGTGCACCGAGAACTGCAGGATAAGTATCAAAAACATGTTCCACTTCTCGTCAAGATTGCGCCCGATATGGACGATGAAGAAATTCTAACCATCTCCAGACGATTGCTAGAATTCGAAGTTGATGGGGTTATTGTCAGCAACACAACTGTTTCTAGAAGCGCGCTACTGGGTGAAAATCACTCTAGCGAAAAAGGTGGATTGAGTGGCGACCCATTGCGCAATCAAAGCAATCATGTGCTGGCTATGGTCGCCTCAGAAGTGAAACCTAAGCTGGCTGTTATTGGTGTCGGCGGCATCATGTTGCCGGAGCATGCCGCACAAAAAATTGAGCTTGGCGCTGATCTGGTGCAACTCTACACGGGGTTTATTTATAGTGGGCCGGACCTCATTGCTGAAAGCTCTGAAGCTATTCGTGCTGCGCTCGGCCAAATAAACCTGATGCCCTCTGCATCTGCCCTCTAACTTGCCTAGCGCAAGGTGCGTCGATGCGGTTCGGCGGATAAATCTTTGAAGTATAAAAAAAGGCTCCAATCTGGAGCCTTTAGCAGTGTAAAAAACTGAGTGAATAAAAAGTACGCTTAGCGTCGTTAGGCGACGGGTGCATGGCTAACGCCTGCAGTGCCTACATAACCGTCCCATTGATCTTCTCTGCCTGTTCTCCAGCCGGTCAACCAAGACTGGCGTGCTTCAATATCGTGGTAGGGACAGAGATCTTTTGACTTACCATGAACACCCGTTTGGTAACCGCGGGTAAATGCTCTATTGCTCTTGTCTCTTTTCTGTCTTCTCATAAATCTAGTTTCATCCTTAGCTGGTTATTGTCGCTCTATCAGTGATCTAGAAAATCCCGTTGCAAGACTGAACTCAATTCCTCTTTGTCGTTCTTGTTGCTCATTCATTACATCAAGACTCCCTATGTTTTATCTCAGGGAGAATGTCTTGTACATGAATCATTTGATCTAAGGTTTGATGCTGATAGGAGGAGAGGTTCTAAAGGGTTAATTGTGGGCCGACGTCTATTTTTTTATGAATCGCTGAGCAGGTCAGCCGCTTCAGTCGCGACCGAAGCTGCACCAAATTAACGCGAAATGATTGGCCTGCGATTATTGTTGTGCATTTATCGAATAGGTACACTTTTGCCCTGGAAATAAAAATTTAACACGGTCATCTTTACAAAACTGAATGACCTCAGACAGGAAGAAACGACTATGAAGAAATTTATCGCAAAGTTGGTTGCGGTAACAGCGCTAATGTTACTCGGTGGACCTGTGTTCGCTGATGAGTTAAATGGTGCGAATACCTCATGGATATTGACTTCAACAGCATTAGTGTTGTTTATGACACTGCCCGGTTTGTCCTTGTTCTATGCGGGTTTAGTGCGGTCCAAGAACGTCTTGAGCGTTCTGATGCAATGCTTTGCAATAACCTGTGTGGTTTCTGTACTTTGGCTCATTGGTGTTTATTCAATGGCGTTCTCGGAAGGTAATGCATTCATCGGTGGCGCGGCGAATTTCTTTATGGCTGGGGTGACAGAAGACTCAATGTCTGGGGACATCCCTGAAAGTGTGTTTGCAATGTTTCAATTGACGTTTGCGATCATTACGCCCGCACTAATAGTAGGCGCGTTCGCTGAGAGAATGCGATTTTCATCAATGTTAGTTTTTTCAGCGATATGGTTGGTGTTCGTTTATGGGCCTGTGACTCACTGGGTCTGGGCGGCAGACGGCTGGTTATATAACTTAGGCTTACTCGATTTTGCAGGCGGCACAGTGGTTCACGTGACCGCCGGTGTGGCTGCGCTGGTTTGTGCGCTTGTGTTGGGTCCCCGCAAAGGTTTTCCACATACACAGATGCCGCCTCATAATATGACCATGGTGATCACAGGCGCGGGTATGCTTTGGGTTGGTTGGTTTGGCTTCAATGCGGGTAGTGCTCTAGCCGCAGATGGCAACGCCGGTATGGCGATGATGGTGACCCATATGTCGGCTTCTGCCGGTGCGCTGACGTGGATGATTTGTGAATGGGTCAAGTACGGCAAACCGAGTGCTTTGGGTGCTGTTACAGGTATGGTTGCAGGACTCGGTTCGATTACACCGGCGTCAGGGTTTGTTGGCCCGGCCGGCGGACTGATGATCGGTATTATTGGTGGTTTTGTTTGCTTTAATGCAACCAACATTATTAAGTTGAAGTTGCAGATTGATGATTCTCTCGATGTCTTTCCTGTCCACGGCGTGGGCGGTGCATTAGGAACGATATTGGCCGCAGTCTTTGCAAGCGCGAGCCTTGGTGTATTTAGTGGTCAGGGTTACAACGAAGGCATGAATATGCTCTCGCAGCTTGGCGTTCAGGTAGTGGGTGTCCTTGCAGTAGGGGTGTATACCGCGATAGTCACCTTCGGCATCCTCAAACTAGTCGACGCGATTTTAGGCTTACGTGTCAGCAGTGACGATGAGACTGAAGGACTCGATATTAATCAGCATAATGAGCGAGGCTACGATCTGTAGGCTTAATGGTAGATTGCACCTGAGTCTGCGGGCATCTAAACGATGTCAAAGACTTAACTTAATAGCGGCTATCGACTAGCCGCTCTTTCGACAAGGAACGACACTAGATCCTCGAATGAAAGGCCCAGGGCGCTCGCGCCGTCTGGGTACAAGCTTGTTGGCGTCATGCCCGGAAGCGTATTGACTTCAAGAAGATATTCTTCCGATTCATTTGGAACGACGAAATCTGCTCTTGAAAGGTCGCGGCATTGCAGACTGACATGGGCATCGATTGCGATTTTTTGTAGCCGAGCAAGTTGAGCATCGGGCAGTCGAGCAGGAATAATGTGATCGCTTAACCCCGCTGTATAGCGATGTTCAAAATCATACCAGCTATCTGCCGCGGTCGTGATTTCAATGACAGGATGCGCAACGGGACCATCGTCTGTATCGATCACGCCGACCGTTATTTCCTTACCGGAGATGCGACTCTCGACGAGGATTTTGCTGCCGAGTTCTGCGGCGAATTTCATGGCCGCATCAAGTTCATTTTCATTTTCGACCAGTGTGACGCCTAGTGCACTGCCTTGCGATGCCGGTTTTACCACGACAAATGAGCCTAACCGTTCAATAATCGCCGCCACGGCGATCGCTCTATCAGTTTGCGCGTCGAAAACAATTTCGTCAGCTAGCGGTAAATTAGCGCGTCGAAAAACCTGCTTTGCAAGTATTTTGTCCATCGCAACGGCGCTAGCCTGCACGCCGCTGCCGACGTATTTATATTCGAGAATCTCGAGAAAGCCCTGCAATGTGCCATCTTCTCCTGGCGGCCCATGTAGCACAGGGAAAACGACGTCCGGCGCAAAGTGTTTCAGCTTCTCTGCCACGGTCGCATCCAGTTCTATTGCTTCAACATGCTGATAGTTTGCCTTTAATGCACCGATTACGCCCTGCGCGGAAACACGTGAGACCGCAGCTTCGGCCGATTGACCGCCATTGATGACGGCGATCCTCAATGCGGGGTTATGTTTTGTATCGAATTCGATTTGGCACCTACCTATCGGGAAGATCACTTACCATTAAGTGAATGAGGCTTATGTGATTAGAGCCATGGATAGTAAATGGGAACGCGATGGGTGGAAAGTGTCTTTGGGTGAAATTTTGCCGAGAAAGTTCGCAGAAGCCCGGGAGTTGAAACGATTCCAGAGCACACGTTTGGTTTTTGTGACCAAAATGGATGAAAGTCTTTACCCTGTTGTTAACTTTAGGGTTTACAATTAGGGAAACAAACAATGCTCGACGTCCACGTGCGTCGGCAAAGATCTGCGAATAAGTCATCCAAGGAGCGAAATTGATGGGATATTTGAGAATAGGCGAACTGTCAAAGCGAACGGAAACCAATAACGAAACATTACGCTTTTACGAAACGAAGGGCCTGATTGATGCGCCGAGAAGAAGTGACGCAGGCTATAGACTCTATACCGCTGATGCTGTTGAACGCGTAAATTTTATTATCAGAGCAAAGCGAATGGGTTTTTCGTTAAAAGAGATCACCGAGTTACTCTCTCTTCAGGTAGAGGAATCTGATAGTACCTGTGGTGAAGTCAAGCAACTTGCCGAGACGAAGCTGGCAGACATTGAATTGAAAATTATAGAACTTGAGAAGATGAGAGATGCTCTGCAACAAATCACCGTGGCCTGTTGCGGCGGCGAGGAGTCAACTGTTCACTGCACTATATTGAACGCGCTTGCTGCACATTAAGGGTTTCTTGGGAATAGCTTAAAGATCTCTTGAAAGTCTTTTAGAGGTAGCTCAACGATTGGTTCAGTTGTTCCAGTTCTTCATTCCAAAGGGCTTGGCGATCAAGTTTTTGGAACTTCGGCTTCCTGGCGCGATCATCCTCCAACAATATTTCTAAGGCCATAATTCGTTCCAAAATAGCATCGCTCGATAAATTTTCATCCTGATTGGCTACGTCGACAACTGAATCAACCGAGTGACTAGATTGTGCGGCGCGCTTCGTTCGGCTTTCAACATAGAAACTATTCGGATCGTTTATTTCTTTCAGTTGACCGTCAATAATGAGCGCGTAGCGTTGCGCAATAGTGTCAACGAACTTGCGATCGTGAGAGGTGATTAGTGCTGTTGCGTTGGTAGCGAGAATTTGTTGTTCGAGCTCTTCTTTACCTTGAATATCGATGTGATTCGTTGGTTCATCCAAGATGAGAAAGTTTGGCTGATTGATCTTTATTATCAGAAACATCATGCGCGATTTCTCTCCGCCGGAAAGCACTTTAATCTTCTTGTCGTGGTCTCTAAACTCGAAGCCTGCTTTGATTAATGATGCCTTGAATTCGCTTTCGGTGCCTCTATGGCAGTGTTTTCTTAGGGTTTCTAGTAAGGAAAGCTGCGCAGAAAATCCGGCCATCTCCTGATCGTAATAACCAATATCACACTGCGGGTTGAACTTGATGAAGTCACCTGTAAAATTTTTTGCATATTGCGCCATAATTAATTTAATAAGAGTGGTTTTACCGACACCGTTGTGGCCAAGCAGCGCGATACGATCACCAGGGCGGATATAAAATTCATTGATGGAAAAAAGCTGATGCGGATTGTCACCGGGTGATTCAATCACACGGTTTTCAATATGTAGCATTTTGTTTGCTCGAGATGTGCCGACGTCCAGTGTTAGAGAAAGGTTGGAACCTTTGCTGACAAAGGTTTTAGATTCCTGCAGTTTCTCGATACGCCGTTCCATGGTTTTTGCTTTCGCCGCGAGCTTATCGCTGTCGTAGACCTTGCCCCAGATGGCAAGACGCTTGGCGCTTTCAGCCAAGGACTTTATGGTCTTTTCTTCTTGTTTCAATCGAGCAGCATCCGCTGCATCTTGTTCATCAAGCTTGGTTTTGGCTTCGCTGTAGGGCATAGAAAAGTTGTAAGAGCGTTCGTCGCGAATAAATACTGTTCGATTGGTGACGGCATCAAGGAAGGCTCTGTCGTGGGAAACCAGTACAAAAGCTGCTTTAAAACTTTTCAGTTTTGCCTCAAAAAACAACAATGTTTGTAGATCTAGATGATTGGTTGGTTCGTCGAAAAGTATAAGGTTGGGTGCATTAATTATCGCACGGGCAAACATTAAGCGATTTTGCTGACCACCACTTAAGTCTGCTACTTTGTAGTCGAATTCGGCTGGGCTAAAGCCTAGTTCTTGTAAGCATTGTTGTACCTTGTACTCACCAAAGTCTTTTTCGTCGTTAGATAATTTATCAAGCAACGCCTCAAGTAGCGTCAGTTCCATCAGGTCTATGCTGATAAATTGCTCGACAGATTCGAGTTGCAGTTGTCTGCTTCTGGAAATATCTCCCTCGTCAGCCTCGCAAGACTGGTTGAGGATCGACAATAGCGTCGATTTGCCGGCGCCATTAAATCCGACGAGACCCACTTTGTCGCCTTCATTGATGGTGAAATCAAGGTTGTTGAATAGCGACTTTGTGCCGGCGCTGTGAGAGATTCGATGACATTGTAAAAGGGGAGGCATGCAAACAGTTTACAAGTTTGTTAAAAATTTTTTGAGTTGTTCTGCGTTGAACGGCCAACCCAACTCGATTCCCGTATTCGGAATCGCGACGACAGGTATACGAATGCCGTATCGTTCAATCAGCGCGTCTGTATCGCTGATTTCTACTTCAATGATGTCAATGGCTTGAACTGTCCCGGAGTAGCTACACAGGAGATCTGAGGCGTCCTCACAAAGATGACAACCCAAGGTGGTGTAGAGCGTCACACTTGGCTTCATTGTAAAGGCTCCAAATCGAAGAATCGTTGTGCGTTGATCGTTGTCGACGCCGCCAATGCCTCAGCAGACGTGTTCAGGCATTCTGCTAGGAATGCGCAGATGTGGGGTAAATTTTTAGGTTCATTGCGTCTTGATTTTGGTTTGGGCTTGATGTTTCTAGGCATCAGATAGGGTGCATCCGTCTCGATCATAATCCGGTCCAGCGGTATATCCGCCACGAGCGGTATTAGATGTGTGCCTCGACGCTCATCGCATATCCAGCCAGTAATGCCGATATGACAATCTAGATCAATGTAGTCATGCAGAGCGTCTTTGTCACCTGTAAAACAATGCACAACGACAGCGTTGAGCTGTTGTCGGTGACTACGTAATATCTCAGCGAAATCCTTATGAGCATCACGTTCATGTAGGAACATCGGCAGACCTGATTCGATCGCAAGCTCAATGTGCGCTTCGAAAGATTGTCGTTGAGTCTCGCGAGGCGAGAAATCTCTAAAGTAATCCAAACCGGTTTCACCCACCGCTTTAATTTTTTCATGGGCGAGGAGTTGGCGTAGTTCCTCAATCACATCCGCAGTGGTTTCTTCTGCGTGATGAGGATGAATACCCGCCGTTGCCCAAAGTTGATTGGGAAATTTTGCCGCGAGCGCTAATGCGTCGTGACTACTTTGTCGCGAAGCGCCCGTGACAATAAGTTGCTGCACATTGTTCAGGCATGCATCCGAGAGGACTTGATCAAAGTCTTCCTGAAAGGATTCGTGGGTTAGGTTCGCACCAATATCAACTAGCTGCATGTGATTTTGAATGTCTAAAAACGCAGAGTATAGCGCAGCGCACTATTTGAGCAATCAGTTACCTATTATAAGGTTCCGAGGCGAGTCGCTAAAACTTTCATACTCGTGAGGGTAGATGAGCACCGGCTGTTGCTCCAATTTATCCGCATAGATTGCTGAGAACATTAGAATGTTCATCACATAGCTGCGGGTTTCAGAATAAGGGATTGTTTCAATCCAGACATCAAGCGGCACAGATTTATCTAGCCATTGACTGACGCGGGTTGGTCCAGCGTTGTAAGCAGCAGACGCCAAAATACGGTTGTTGTCGAACCGTCTGAACATCTGTCCGAGGTAAGCCGATCCAATCTCAATGTTCTTGTGTGGGTCCGTTAAAGAAAAATCCGTCGGCTCTCTGAGTCCCTGGCGTCTCGCTGTGCCCTTTGCCGTAGAGGGTAGGAGCTGCATTAAGCCCAAAGCGCCTGCGGAGGATTTAGCATCCGGCATGAAGGCACTTTCTTGGCGAGCGATAGAGAGGTTCCAATTCGCTGGGATGTCGGACTTGCGAGCGGCAGCTCGAAAGGAATCGAGATAGGCCAATGGGAAGCGGGTATCCAATGCATTCCATCTTCCAGAATCAATCATTGCTTGGATGGCTTGCTTATGCCAGCCCCATTTCGTAGCGACCATCGCTGCAATGGCAAGCTCTTTATATGAGTAGTCTTGGACAGTGAAATTCCATTCACGACGTGCGCGAGTTTTTTCGCCAAGAATGAGAAGTTCGCTGGCGCGCTGAATGCCGGGTGTTGCTTCGAGATCAAGCAACTCATTGTTGGATACCTCGATGGACTCACGCTGGAAGCTGTAGGCTTGTGATGTTTTATCGGCCGCTAAAAAACCGTAGTAGCTTCGGGTTTTTGAAAGCTCGGCGTAAAGTCCATCAATAATAACCTTGTCGCTTTCTTTATTAGTGGCTTCAAGGCTTCTTGCGCGCCAGTACTTCCAGCGATCGGACTCAATTGCATCTTGATCCAATTTGGAAATGAGTAATAAAACTTCCTGCCAAGATTGATTTCGAAGAGCTGTACGAATTCTGGTTTCGTTGAGTTGTATTGTTGGCTCTAAATGATTTTCTATGCGAACGAGGTGGTCGACTAATTTCGGGTCACGAGCGAGTCTTACACCAATGTATTGGTAGGTGGCTGCAATATCGTTTGGTTCGGCATGCTCCAGCGGTAAGTTCGCTTCGAGTGACGTTAGGGCGGCTAGTGCGTCTTTTCTCGCACTTCGCTTCAACGCGTGCAGCAAAATCGCCGTGGATCTTTTGTCTGTCGGCTTTAGACTATTGCTGCGAAAGAACGACTCAGGTCGAGTGTGCGCTAACGTATAGTCGTCTGCAGGCTTTCGATCGGCTTTCGCTAGAAAGCGGGTTAAGTAGTTGGCAAGCGTTAAATTGTTTGCCCTCAGTGCTTTCTCATAACGTTGCCAAGCGATCTCGTCGGTTAAATAACCTTCATCCTGCCATACCTTGAATATCGGATCGCAGCTGTCCGGCTGGGAATGCTTCACGAGCCAAAGTTTTTGTGCTTGGTCAAGTGCCTCTTGGGTCCGACCGGTCTTATACAAAGCAAACGCATAGTTGCAAACATTCGTATCCGTCGCGCGATAGTCATTGTAGTTGTTGATAAAAGTGGACCAGTCGCCGCGCTTAGCAAGGGTATAGAGCCAATTTTGAAGCAATTGATTCGCTAGCGGTGTGTCTGCATATTGGCCAATAAAGCTTTGAATGCTCGATTCGGATTGGCGAGAGATACGATAAATTTTGTCTGTATATTCAAGGTAAGGATAAAGCGGGTAGCCAACTAACTTATCCTTTTGTGCGTGGTATTTACTGCGTTGGTTGGTTTTGATTGCGTGCAGTAATTTTTGATATAGCTTTCGCTGTTCGTAACGATTGCCAGCCTCATCTGCGTTTGCTGAGTTGGCAAACGAAAAGCTTGAGACGACAAGGGTAAAGATGAGCGGTACAAGAAGCCGCATAGTTTTCCATAACTCGTATTTACTGCGAGTCTAACAATAACGGACTTGAGGCGGCTTGGGTAGGCGAGTTAGTTGCCGACTCTAACGGCAAGCACGTCACAAGGTGCACCATGCAGAACACCATTAGCCGTTGAGCCTAACAACAACGCAAGTCCATGGCGGCCATGGCTACCGACGACGATTAAATCAGCATCGACCTGTTTTGCCAGAGCATGAATCTCTGTCTCTGGTCGGCCAAATATTAAGTGCTGATCTTCAGGCGCAATATTCAGTGATTTAGCAAATTCTGCCAAATGTAGTTTGGCAGTTTCTTGAATCTGCTCTTGAATGGTAGACAGGTCCATAGGGATGTCGCCACCGTAGGCAAGACTCAATGGTTCTATTACATGTAGGCAGCTTAACTTGGAGCCGTATGCTGCGCTAAGTGCGCAGGCTCGCTTTGCTACATGATGGGATTCTTCTGTCAGATCGACCGCTGCAATGATGTGCCTGTATTCAGCCATGTTGTACCCCTTTCCGTTATTCTCTTTGATTGTTTTGTTTTTGTGAGAATTTTGGTCGTCGTTTTTGGCAAATTTACACAGGAAACGTCTCAGGCTCAATAGTGATACGATTCCTTATGCAATAAAGTTTATAACAAGCTCGTTCACTATTCGCGTAACTAATGTTGCGCCGAGGCAAGATACATATGGTTTATGTCATTATTGGCATTGTGATGCTGGTCATCCTTGCACCGATCATGCGTATTATCCCTTCTACAAAGCAAAAAGCGGCCATGGCAAAGCGCCAAATCGCGATGAAACAGGGCATCAGAGTCGCCATTACGCATATTGAAGACCCTGATCCCGATCGAAATAAATATCTGTCGAATACGGGCAAACCTTTGCCGCGTAAACTTGCCGTTATTGGTTATCGCCTGCCTCGCTCCAGACCGGATAATTGGCGTGAATCAGGTGCTGTCGATTGGTGTTTCGAACGCAGGTCATCATCGGCTGAATCCAAAGTGCCGTGGGAAGAGGCTGAGCCAATCAATTCTGGCCTGCCGGACAGCTTGAAGACGTTTTTGTCTGCAAATCTTTCAAAACTCCCCTTCGATTGCGTCAAAGTTGAAGAAAAAAATTTCATCCTCTCGATCTACTGGCAAGAGCAGGGAGAAGTTAGCGAACTCATTGATTTCCTTACAACTTGTGTCGGCTTGCCACTGTCTTCAGGCCGCAATGATTCTGCCATCAAATAGGCTGTTTTGAGTCGTCTTTGAGAAATTCGGTTGACAAGCATCCGGTTTGGTCGGATAAGCTAAAATAGAAATTGAGTCGCGACGGGCTTGACCTGAAAGCTTATAGCCACTATATATGTCGCCCTTTTTGTATCAGTCATTATTGAGTAATCGAAATTCATGGGTAAATCTCTCGTCATCGTAGAGTCTCCTGCCAAGGCAAAGACCATCAATAAATATCTGGGTAACGATTTCATCGTTAAGTCCAGTGTTGGTCATATTCGTGATTTGCCAACCAGTGGGTCTAGTACCTCTGATCCAAAGGCGCGGGCTAAGGAAGCGGCTAAAACGCGCAAAATGGAGCCAGAGAAAAAGGCTGCCTATAAGAAAGTAAAAGCAAAGAAACAGCTAATTGCACGTATGGGTGTCGATCCTGATAATAACTGGGATGCGGATTACCAGATCCTTCCGAGCAAAGAAAAGGTCGTTGCTGAACTGCGCAAGTTGGCAAAAGACGCTGATGAAATATACCTCGCAACTGACCTTGACAGGGAAGGTGAGGCGATAGCCTGGCATTTGCGTGAAGCAATCGGCGGGGACGAATCAAGATATCGCCGGGTGGTTTTCAACGAGATCACCGAGAAAGCCATTCAAGAAGCCTTCGAAAAGCCGGGTGAACTTAACATGGCGCGCGTTAACGCCCAGCAGGCTAGACGGTTTTTAGATCGCGTTGTTGGCTTTATGGTTTCACCGTTACTTTGGGCTAAAATTGCGCGAGGACTTTCAGCAGGTCGCGTGCAGTCTGTCGCTGTAAAATTGATTGTCGAGCGAGAGCGCCAAATTCGTGCGTTTATCCCAGAAGAATACTGGGAAATCTTTGCTGACTTACTCGCGGACGAGGATAACCCCGCCGTGAATTTTCAAGTGACCAAGCAGGCCGGCGAGAACTTTCGTCCAGTTAATAAAGCGCAAGCAGATGCGGCACTGTCGATTCTTAACGATACAGTCTTCACCGTTCGAAGCCGAGACGATAGACCGACTCAGACGCGCCCGACTGCACCTTACATCACATCGACGCTTCAGCAGGCCGCGAGCACAAGGCTGGGCTTTGGCGTTAAAAAGACAATGATGCTTGCCCAAAGGCTTTATGAAGCTGGCTACATCACCTACATGAGAACCGACTCGACCAATTTGAGTGCCGATGCTATCGCTCGATGTCGTGATTTAATTGAGTCGGATTATGGTAAAGAATATCTGCCCGACGAACCGCGTACCTATTCGAGCAAGGAAGGTGCACAGGAGGCGCATGAAGCAATCCGGCCTTCCGATGTGAGTGTTAAAACAACATCTATTGCCGGCATGGAAAGGGATACAGAACGGCTTTATGAGCTTATTTGGCGCCAATTTGTGGCTTGTCAGATGCCGAATGCGCAGTACACGAGTACAAGTGTGATTGTTGATGCGAAGGACCTCGAGTTAAGAGTTCGAGGCCGAATTCTGCGCTTTGATGGCTACACTCGAGCTCAGCCTAGCGCGGGCAAAAAGGAAGAAGAGGTTTCGTTACCCGATTACAAGCAAGGTCAAATATTAAGTCTTAAAGAGCTGATGCCTAAGCAACATTTCACTAAACCTAAAGCCAGGTACGGTGAAGCTAGTCTGGTAAAAGAGTTGGAGAAGCAGGGTATTGGCCGACCGTCTACCTATGCCTCAATTATTACGACCATCCAGGATCGAGGCTACGCAACGGTAGAAAACAAACGATTCTATGCGGAGAAGATTGGTGAGTTGGTCACGGACAGGCTCAACGAGAATTTTACCAAGTTGATGGATTACGGTTTTACGGCGGGTCTAGAAGAATCACTCGATGAAGTGTCTGAAGGCACGCAAGACTGGAAAAACCTGCTCGATAAATTCTATGTCGATTTCGAAGCGCAGGTAGGCACCGCTGGCAGTGATGACGGCATGCGTTCAAATGAACCAACCATTACCGATATCGATTGCCCGCTGTGCGGCAGAAAGATGCAGGTACGAACGGCCAGTACTGGCGTTTTTCTGGGTTGTTCTGGATATGCTTTACCGCCTAAAGAGCGCTGTAAACAAACCATTAATCTCGTTTCAGGTGATGAAGTTGTTGACGTAAATGCGGATGACGAAGAGGAAGAATCAAGAATCCTTCGAACCAAACATCGTTGCCCGACTTGTGAAACGGCGATGGACAGTTATCTGATTGATGAGAAAAGAAAACTGCATATTTGTGGCAATAATCCAGACTGCGAAGGATTTGAAATTGAACCGGGTGAGTTCAAGATCAAAGGCTATGAAGGCCCAATATTAGATTGTGACAAATGCGGCGCCGAGATGCAGCTCAAGTCTGGTCGGTTCGGCAAGTATTTTGGTTGTACAGCAGAGGATTGTAAGAATACACGCAAGCTCCTACGCAGCGGCGAACCTGCGCCACCTAAGATGGACCCTGTGCCTATGCCCGAATTGCAGTGTCGAAAGGTGGATGACATTTATGTTCTCCGAGACGGTGCAGCGGGGATCTTTTTAGCAGCGAGCCAGTTTCCGAAGAATCGAGAAACACGTGCGCCCTATCTGGATGAGTTGATTCCACACCAAAATGAAATTGACCCTAAATATGCATTTTTAATGCGCGCGCCTGTTAAAGACGACGACGATAGACGTTCTCTCGTCAAGTTTCTGCGAAAATCCAAAGAACAGTACGTCATGACAGAAACGGATGAGGGTAAACCAACCGGTTGGCGAGCAGACTTTATCGATGGCAAGTGGGTAACCACAGCCGCTAAAAAGATTGCCAAGAAACCAGCGAAGAAAAGCGCTGCAGCAAAGAAAAGTGCAGCGAAGAAGAAAAGCGCCGCGGCTAAGAAAAAAGCCACCGACGAAGCGTCGTCTTAAAAAGCGATAATTTTGCTGCGGCTCCTGCGGGGTCGCAGCGAGATGACAAAGAAATGACAGAAAAGTAATAGGAAAGTAATAGCGAGATAAGAAGGCGTCGGTTTGAAATTTCAATGCCGATTCCGTGACTCGATGACATCAGGCAGTCGCCTAAACCGGCGATTGACTCGCGCTAGATCTAAGCAATAACAGCAACAATAACAGCATTAGCATGATTGCTGACGCGCCCCTAATTGCTGGCACGTCGGCATCAATGCGTCGAACTTGGTCCGTTGTTCTGTCAAACACCTGTCGTCGCGTAATCTCAGAATGGCGAGTAACGCTAGTGGCGAATAACCCCTACCATCAAGCCTTCAAACGCAAAGTTTTGCTCCCGTAAATCAACCTCTATGGGATTGTAGTCCTTGTTTTCAGGCAGAAGCGTGATCTGATACTTACTGCGATTGGTTTTCAGGCGTTTGACTGTAACTTCATCCTCTATTCTCGCCACCACAATATCACCGGTGTTGAGATTCTGTGTTTTGTGAACTGCGATCAGATCGCCGTCAAGGATGCCGACTTCAATCATGCTGTCGCCTTGTACCGTTAACAAATAGTCCGCCGGCGGATTGAAAAAACTCGGCGGAATCTCGCAATGATTCTCTATATGCTCCTCTGCGAGTATCGGACTACCCGCAGCAACACGACCAACGATCGGAAGGCCGTCTTCATCGGGTAACTTAATGCCCCTAGATGTACCTGGGATCATTTCAATGGCACCTTTTCTAGCTAGTGCCTTAAGGTGCTCTTCCGACGCATTAGCACTTTTGAAACCAAGTTCTGCTGCAATATCCGCACGTGTCGGAGGATAGCCAGTGTCGCTCATATAACGTTTAATGAAGTCGAGGACTTCAGTTTGTCGCGGCGTTAGTTTGATCATAGGTGCGCTCAGTAGTGTTTGTTGCTTTATATATACTGTTTAAAACGAATTAGTCTCGAGCAAGAGCATTGATTTGCATTACTACGAGGATCAACATGGGTAACTACCCACTCATGGTTTTATATACAGGTACTGTGATTATATACAGGAATACCTCTTTGACAACCTAAACTTTAGGGGCGTGATTATTCGGCGGGTTGTCTGGGATGATTGCCAGTTGATGTTGGTTGATTTCATTGCGCGTAACAGGCGCCAAGTCGGTGATTGGCTATGAAAGTAATCCATGAATTAGGGTGCTACACTTGGCGGGTGCAATCATTATAAAAATTTGAACCAGAGAAATTTAAAAATGCCAAAACATATGAAATGCTTCTTTGTCTGTTCATTGACGTTGCTGTTGGTCTCGATGACAGCAAGAGCAGAGTTATATTTGGTTGTTGGCAGCTATGCCAAAGCCGCCTCAGCGACATCAGAGGCTGCTCGTCTCTCGGGTTTGCTCGGTGTTGATGTGACGACCCATGCGACGGTGGTAGACGGCGTAACCTACCAGCGTGTCCTGCTTCGAGCGGTCAGTACAAACAGCGAGGTTGACCGACTGCTCGCGCAGCAGGGGATCTCCCCTTGGCGTTTCAATTTGGATACGGATGCGAATGCGGCGACTGCGACAGCATCAATGGAGAGCGACACAAAACAATATTTTGTTGTGGCAGCAAGTTATACGGATGTCGAAAAGGCGCTAGAGGAAGAACGAATGTTGGCCGACAATTTCAATAGCGTACGAGGACAAACCTCGTTGCTTGATGGTGAGGTTCAGCACAGGGTCTTGGTTGGACCTGACTCAAGAGCAACGGCTGAAAAAAATAGGATTGAGTTGGTGAGCCTCGGTTATACGACTGCATGGTTGCTTGCTGCGGCTGTAGATGAATATGGTTATCTCTATTCATCGACATCTTCGACCGCAAGCGATCAAACAACGCAAGAGTCGCCGCGTAGGGTTAGACCTAAAACCCCAGCAGTCGAAGAAGATAAAAGCGGTTACAATCTGGCGACGTTACCTGACACAAACCCAGTCTTTAAATAGAGTAGTCTAAATGGAAGACCTTTTTAGTAGTCTACTCGCGTGGATTTCGAAGCCCGTATTGGTGCAGGTGTTTACGATTGTTTTGGCCACCGTCGTTGCTAATTTCGTGGTCCGCTATGTGCTTCGCCAACTCCTGATTAAGGCAGAAAAATCCAATACCGTTTGGGATGATGCGCTCATCGGGTCTATCCATCGACCCATGTCGCTGCTTATTTGGGTTGTAGGTTTATCCTGGGCGGCCGAGATTGTCTCCTTTGAGGCACAAGCAGGTCTAGCTGAAATTATCGAGCCAATACGATTCATCTGTGTTGTCGGCCTCATCACAATGTTCTTGTCGAAATTTGTAAGCAATTGCGAAGATGGCTTCATCGCCAATGGCAGTGACGTTACAACAGCACATGCAATCGGTAAGCTGTTACGCATATCGGTCTTTATTACAGCTGCGTTGACTGTTCTGCAAACACTTGGCATCAGTATCTCTGGCATTCTTGCCTTTGGTGGGGTTGGTGGCATCGCAGTAGGTTTTGCTGCAAAAGATCTTTTGGCAAACTTTTTCGGCGGGCTGATGGTTTATCTCGATCGGCCATTTGCGGTTGGTGACTGGATTCGAAGTCCCGATAGAAATATTGAAGGCACAGTTGAGAAGATCGGCTGGCGTCTAACGATTATAAGGACTTTTGATAGTCGACCGTTGTATGTGCCGAATTCCGTGTTTACCAGCATTGCGCTCGAGAACCCGTCAAGGATGAGGAATAGACGCATCTATGAAACGATCGGTATACGTTACGCCGATGCTGCGAAAGTAAAGGTGATTGTTGACGATGTCAGGTCGATGCTTTCTGAACATGAAGATATCGATCCAACGAAAACCTTAATCGTCAATTTTAATACCTTTGCTGCGTCTTCATTAGACTTTTTTGTCTACACCTTTACGAAGACGACGAATTGGGTTGAATTCCACGGCGTTAAAGAAAAGGTTCTCTTGGAAATTTATGCTGTCGTAGAAGCGCACGGCGCGGAAGTCGCCTTCCCGACGTCAACAATACATTTAGAATCTGACAGAATGGATGCGCCGGGTGAGCAACAAGAAAGGGAAATATCATGACGAGTTTAGTTTTTTACACGAAGCCGGTCGGGCTCAATACAAGTGAGCATAAAGATCTAAAGATCGTGCCCCGACCCGATGACTTTTCTTTTGCCACAAAGACAAATTCTGTGATCTTAGCCGGGGTTGAATTTACCGAAGCTGCTAAAGAATTTCCGATCGTATTTATCGAGGCCGGCGGCAATATCGTACCGGTTGCGCTGCTGGGTTTACGCAATGAACAAAACCTGTTTGTGAACGAAGAGGGTTCATGGAATGGTCGATTTATCCCGGCTTTTATTCGCCGATACCCCTTCGTCTTGTCCGAAACGGCTGAGCCAGGTCAACGCATGGTTTGTATTGATGAGGGTTTCAGTGGTTTTTCAAACGACAAGGGAGAGCCTCTTTTTGCTGATGGCGAGACGACACCGATTTTGCAGCAATCGATCGATTTCCTTGAGGAATATCAGAAGCAATACATGCGGACAGAATTATTTGTTCAAAGACTGCGGGATAATGACTTGTTGATGTCACTCAACGCTGAAATCGACATGACCGACGGCCAGCAGTTATCATTGACGGGCTTGCTGATTGTTGACGAGAAGAAACTATTGGCATTGGACGATGACAAAGCGCTGGCATTATTTAAATCGGGCGAATTGGCTTGGGTGTATTGTCATTTGATGTCGATGGGTAACCTGTCAGTGTTAGTCGACAAGACAGCTAGCCTGAGTAACACGACTGAGACTTAGTGCGAGTGTAGTGCGATTGAGAGCGAGCAAAGTATCAGTAAACAATACGATTAAAGTCATTGATATCAATATAGAGAGGCTAATGTGTTAGCGGTAATTGGCGGTACAGGGTTTGCAGAATTTTCACAGTTGGAGAACATAACGGGTTCAGTTGTGTCAACAGGTTATGGTGATGTTTACGTCGAACAAGGCGAGCTTCACGGCCAAAAATTAGTATTTCTGCCTCGGCACGGTCATCCGCCACGATTTCTACCTCATCGAATTAACTACCGCGCCAACATAGATGCGTTAGTCAAGTTGAATGTGCAAAGAGTGCTCGCCGTTACGGCTGTCGGTAGCGTTGACCCGAGCCTTCAGGTTGCAGACCTGGTGATTCCCGATCAAATTATTGATTACACTTACGGCAGGGAACATACCTTTTACGAAGATGAGTTGACGCATATTGATCTCACCTATCCCTATGACACCGAATTTCGTGCCGAGCTGATTCACTGTGCTGAACAATTGCAGAATGTTTCCGGGGTATGGAATGGTGTTTATGGTTGTACTCAGGGACCAAGGTTAGAGACAGCCGCAGAGATAAAGCGATTGTATAATGACGGTTGTACAATCGTCGGTATGACGGCAATGCCGGAAGCAGCCTTAGCACGTGAGCGAGATCTGCCCTATGCCGGCATTTCTTTTATTGTTAATGCGGGTGCGGGAATTGAAGACGAGCCGATTGAAATGGACGTCATCAAAGAAAATCTGGATGTTGGACTAGGTCGTGTTGTTCAAGTGATAGGTGCTTATCTTAAATCGTCTTAATGAGGGGGGAGCTCTGTCCCCTAATATCTACAAGGCGTGTTCACAACGCGCATACTGCATCAACAGTCTGAACAAGCATGCTAGGCCAGCATCTTGTTTAAGTGCCAAATAATCGCGCTAATCGCTATTATCCGAAGGTATGTCTAGTTCTTCAGCCGCATAGTCAAAGCTTTTTACAGATATCAAAATGCCAAAATAAGGGTGATCGACGAAATGTAATGTTTCGCTCCTCATCCGTCTGGATTGTTTTAGTGGATGGGAGTGTATGGGCACGTAACGGTTTCGATTATTTTCCCACTGCAGCACCTTCGGGTGCGCTTTCGCTAATACGGGGTCAATGTCGAGTACCTGATGAGCCTCAATTGAACTGTTGGACGTATTGTAAAGCGGGCTAAATTCGGTGTACCACAGGTCAGTTGAAAAATGTAAAAAGCGAGCCCTGCTCAATTTAATTGTACCGTCGATTTCGTACAGATCATCGTAGTGATGTCCGGCTTGAATGAGAATCGGCGCTGCATTTTCTACGGCGACGACAGGCTGACGCCAACTCTTATGTGTTAATAAACGGTAAAGTGAAGAGCGATTGATACTCCTAACAATACGATCCAAGTCATTCTCTGCTGGGTCTAATTCTTTGTAAGCGGTCGGTCTGTTTTCGTTGAAAAGCTGATCTAAATAGGCCGCAGAGAACTCTAATGCGGTTGCCGATTCATCAGACGATAGTTGCTCAGGCAGTTGCTCAGACAGTTCCTCAGACAATTCCTCAGGCAATGGATCAGATGAGGGCGCCGTGGCCATTTCAGCTGAATCATACTGCCCGGTGGTTATTTCGCCTTGTTGAGTAATTTTTTCGGAGTCACTTTCGCTTTCGTTGTTAACAACGGCAGGTTGTCGCCGTCTGCTAGAGAATAGATAGTCATTTGTTGTTTGAAATTGCTCGAAGCTATCCTCGGCCGGTACGAGTTGTTCATAACTTGTGATTTCACTCAGTTGTTTCAGAGACAAAGGCTCGATGAGGTCTGTTGAAGTCGGCGAAACACTAAGCATGTTCGAAGGATAGGATAGATTCTCCAATGCCCAGCCTTCGTCGCTGGTGGTCGGTTTTTTTTGCGCGAAAATGACGAGTTCGACTTGATACCAATTATCATAGTCGCGTTCAGCAGCGACTGCACTAACGGCATAAATAGTGTTTAGTGCAAGCAGTGCCAACGATACTGACGCTAGCGAACCAATATATTTAGCCTGTCGCTGTACGTTTTTTGTTTGCCAGTCTTTCAAAAAGCTTCTCTATTTTTTGGAATCGGGTTTCTGGTTTCTGCATATTCTCTTCAAACGATAGTTGATTTGCCGTAGGAAGGCGATAGCGATGTGGTTCAGACTGAACCAGCTGCACGATACTGAATGGATCGATGGGCGTATCCTGATCAAATTCAATTTTGCCACCATTGGGTCCAGCATCAAGCTTTTTAATGCCGAGCGCGAGTGCCATTATCTTCAAGCGAGTGATCCTGAAGAGTATTTTGGTCGCTTCCGGTAGCAGTCCGAATCGATCGATCATTTCTACCTGTAGCTCTCTTAGCCTATCTTCGTTTTCCGCGTTAGAGATGCGCTTGTACAATACCAGCCGACTTTGCACGTCGGGCAAATAGTCTGCTGGAATCAGTGCGGGTAAGCGTAGATTGATTTCAATACCTTCATCTAGCGGGCGATCGAGGTTCGCCGTCTTGCCCTCTTTGATCGCCTTCACGGCCCGTTCAAGCATCTCCATGTAAAGTGAATAGCCAACCGTCAGCATGTTGCCGGTTTGCTCGTCGCCCAACAACTCTCCGGCGCCTCTGATTTCAAGGTCATGGGTCGCGAGTATAAATCCGGCACCAAGGTCTTCAGCTTCGCTTATCGCTTCGAGCCGTTTGTTTGCATCGCTTGTCATCGCTTTAGGATGAGGCGTTAAAAGGTATGCGTAGGCCTGATGGTGAGAGCGACCAACGCGCCCGCGCAGTTGATGTATCTGAGCCAGGCCGAATCTGTCGGCGCGATCCATAATAATCGTGTTTGCGTTTGGAATATCAATACCCGTTTCAATAATTGTCGTACAGACCAGCACATTGCTGCGTTTGTGATAGAAATCAGACATGACCTGTTCGAGTTCTCTTTCACGCATCTGACCATGGCCGACGGACACGCGAGCACCGGGAACAATTTCAATGATTTTCTGGGCAGTATTCTCGATGGTTTTGACTTCGTTATGCAGGTAGTAAACTTGTCCGCCGCGCAGTAACTCACGTTGAATGGCTTCGCGAACTAGGGCGTCACTACGTTGCCTGACGAACGTTTTGATGGATAAACGTTTGGCGGGCGGAGTCGCAATGATGGTTAAGTCCCGCATGCCGGACATTGCCATGTTTAGCGTGCGCGGTATTGGCGTTGCCGTCATCGTTAAGATGTCGACTTCAGCGCGAAGGGACTTAATTTTTTCCTTTTGTCGTACACCGAATCGATGTTCTTCATCGATAATCAGTAGTCCGAGGTCTTTAAAACCCATACCCTCTTGAATCAGCGCATGGGTACCAATAACAATATCAACCGTGCCGGCGCGCATCTTTTCAGCGACAACCTTTTGTTCTTTCTTGGATTTGAACCGCGAAATCGATTCAATGTTAACCGGACAGTCGGCGAATCGGTCTTTAAACGTAGCAGCGTGCTGTTCCGCCAGTAGTGTCGTTGGCACTAATATGGCGACTTGCTTGTTTGCTTGCACAGCCAGAAAAGTTGCTCGCATGGCGACTTCTGTCTTGCCGAAACCGACGTCACCGCAGATCAGATGATCCATCGCCTTGGGCCTAATCATGTCGGATATGACACGTTCAATTGCTGTCTGTTGATCCGGGGTTTCTTCGAACGGGAAATTATTCGCGAATTTAAAATAGGCTTCATCAGGTTCAGGGAAAGCAAACCCGGTCCGGGCTTCTCGGCGCGCATAAATATTCAGCAGCTCAGCTGCGACATCGCGAATTTGTTCAACAGCTTTGCGTTTTGCTTTCTCCCAGACTTCTCCGCCTAATCTGTGCAAGGGGGCAGTGCCTTCATCAGAGCCGGAATAGCGAGAAATTAGATGAAGCGAGGATACCGGCACATAGAGTTTGGCTTCTTCAAAATAGCTAAGTGTCAAAAATTCTGTTTCTTGACCTTCGATGGCCAAAGTTTCCAATCCCAGATAGCGTCCTACGCCGTGATCAATATGTACCACAGGTGAGCCAATATTGAGTTCGGTCAGGCTTTTTACAACCAGTTCTGTGGCGTTGTCTTTTTGTTTGTCGCGCCTTCTTTTTTGCAGCACGTGTTCGCCGAACAGGTTTTGTTCTGTCACCAGTAAAAAATCTGCCTCAGGTAAATACAGGCCTCGCTCCAGTGGCGCGACACAGACCAGTAAGTTGGCTTCATGCGATTTCGCATCTACCCAGCTGGTGACCGACTGCGTCGATAATCCATGCTTAACGAAAAGTTCATCAATAACTTCGCGTCTACCATTGGATTCAGCGGCGATTAGAACCTTTGTTTTTGGGTGAGCAGTCGTGAATGAGAGTAAGTCTCCAATCGGATTTTGAGCCCGATCATTAACGGATATTTGAGGTAATTCCGCGCAGGCGAAAATGTCGCCTTTGGTTGATGGTGCTGATAGGACGATACGTTGACGTCGATTGCTCGCTTCAAATAACTCTTCAGGCGATTGAAGAATCGCCTCGGGGGCTAAAATGGGTCTTTGTACATCGTAACGAAGGTTTTCATATCGACTCTGTGCTTCAAGCCAATAAGCGCGCAGAGGATCTTCAATGTCCTGTGTGAAGATGCTTGTGTTCTCGGGGAGATAATCGAAGATCGTCTCGAGGTTCGAAAAGAACAAGGGTAGATAGTATTCAACACCTGCCGGTGAAATTCCCTGCGAAACATCCTGATAAACGGCGCAGTTTCTTTGATCAACCTGAAAGCGTAAATGCCATTGATCCTGAAATAGCGATACTGCCTCATCTGTGAGCGGGAACTCGCGAGCGGGTAGCAAATTAATTGAGGTCACCTTTTCAACCGACAGTTGTGTTTCTGGGTTGAAGGTTCGCAAGGTTTCGATTTCGTCATCGAACAAATCAATGCGATAAGGCTGATTGCTGCCCATCGGAAAAATATCCATGATGGAACCCCTGACGGCAAACTCGCCGTGTTCCATAACGGTTTCGACACATCGATAAGCGCTTGCTTCGAGTTTGCGCCGCATCAAAACGACCTCAAAGGTTTGTCCAATGGATAAAACGAGGCTGCTGCCCAGCGCAAAAGATCGCGGCGGAAGTCTTTGCAGCGCTGTAGAGGCAGGCACAATGAGCACACCCTGCGTTTGACTCGGTAAGTCGTTTAAAATGGCAAGTCGATCGGAGATGATATCTTGATGAGGTGAGAAACTGTCGTAGATCAATGTTTCCCAATCAGGGAATAACATGACCGGCGTCCCCTGGGGTAAAAAATAGCTCAATTCATCATAGGATTGTTCTGCGGCCTGCGAGTCCTTCGCGATAATAACGAAGAAGCCGGGCGACGCCTCGATGGCTTGCGCGATGGCGAGTGATTCGGCGCTTCCAATCAGATTGCCCCAATGCCGACGCTCGCGAGTGCTTTTTGGTAAGCGATGTTCACCAAGGGGTAGAGCGGAAGACATGTAAAAACCTATTATGATGGTGGATTTGGAGGGTTACGAAGATTACTCTTTCAAAAGATTATTACCAACCTGATTTGAATTAAAAAAGGTAAGCTGCGCGAGGCTCGGACAATTTTTTGGGTAGCTTGTAACAATAGCTTGTAACGATTGCCTGTTTTGACACTTTGTTTAGTTGGTTTGTTTAGTTGGTTTGTTTAGATGGTCTGTGTAGATGATCTGTTTGACGAGTTTAGTCGCATATTTTGGTCAAAGGCATTGTACGGTAATTTGTATTGTCAGCGGCTGTTGTGGTTAATTTATTTTCGCGGATAAACGGACGGTAAACCCATTTCACATCGTGTGTTTGTATTTGGTCTTACTCAATATGTTGAGCAAAAAATAGTGTGTTACCGATGACAAAATCGACCCTCGGCTACGCAGCGGGTCTGATCTTATTCTTCGCGCTCGGTGCTTTACTCGGTTACGGCATTGCAACGCAGCCTGCGCTCTTTAGTTTCCAGCCTAACGCCCCTATGACGCAGCAAGGCAATACAAACGTTCCATCCGACGCAGGTTCTGCAGTAAACCCCCCACATACATCGCAGTCGAGGCTGGCTGGACAACAGGGGCTTTATGGCCTTAACCAAACAGAAGGGGCAAGCCAGTCCGCGACAAATCTGTCGGTATTTTACAGGTTGATTTCACAGGCTCAGGTTTATGAAAAAGCGCATCAATACGAGCTCGGCCTCGAATTTCTACTTCAAGCTTCCTTCGAGATTTCAACGGTCGAGGAGCAAGACATTTTCGAAGAGGTGCTTGCTAAGTTTGTCGAGACTTATAGACGTAGCCTGATCCAGACCGGACAACTTGCAAAGCTAGATCAAATATACGAAAGCCTTGCCATGCAGATGCCCAATCTGTCGTCATACCAGTTATTGCTTGGAAAGCTACGAATGCGCATGGGTAACCCCGACGCGGCATTATTGCCACTGTCGCAAATTACCAACCATCCCACACTGGGCGCTGAGGCTAGACAACTGATAGAGGATATCGAGAATCGGGCAGAATCGGCGCTGGATGCTCAAGCGGGCGAAACACAGCGGGTTGCGCTTAAACTTCTCGCAGACCAGTATGTGGTGACGATCGTTATCAACGATCAGATGAAAATCCCCGTGTTGATTGATACGGGGGCCGCAGTGACGATTCTCGAACCGGATGTGTTGCAAGCGTTGGGTTACAACCTGGCGGGGCCGAGCGAGTATTTTGCGACGGCCAATGGTGTTGTAGAAGCACCCATGGTCTGGGTCGATACCTTAACAATTGGTGGTTCTCGTTTGCAGGGGGTTGCCATAGGCGGGCTGACTTTGGGCTTGGACAAGGACGTGCGTGGCCTGCTGGGAATGAACGTGCTACGCCATTTTGATTTCAAGATTGATCAAAGCCAGAGACTCTTAATATTGAGCGATCGATGATGATTTACAAAATAATACAACTCAGGTTCGTTAACGGCTTAGAAGATGTTGCGTTAGTGGCAGCAAAATTCGATAATGCGGCGAAATCAGGTGTGGTCCTAGTAGTACTAAATTGGATGTCTGCCAAGCTTGGTTCAAAATCTCGAAAATGGCCCTTATCCCTTACAAATAGACATTCAAAAGGAGTTGCCCGTGGCACGACCTGGTCTTGATGGCGTTTTCGCCGATTGGAAAGAACGCGAAGCCTTAGCCGAATCGATGATTCCGATGATCGGCAGCCTGTATCGCCGTAATGTGGTTATCTATATCCATGGCGTGCCTCTGTATAACCAGTCCGTCATTGACCTTATGAAAGCGCATCGCTTTGTTCGGCAGATCGAACAAAATGAAATGTCCGAGTTTGAAACCCATCCGATCCTAGCGATTCTTAGTCACCTGGATTTATCACCTGCGCACGTTGATATCGGCAAGCTGACCACTAACTTCATGGCTGACGACCACGGCTTGTCAATGGCGGAATACGTAAAAAGCCACTGTGACGCTATTATGGGCGTCGAGACGGTTACCCACGAGCCTCGCGATGTTGTTGTTTATGGTTTTGGACGTATTGGACGGTTGGCGACTCGATTATTGGTCGAAAAAACAGGTGGTGGACATAATTTGATCCAGAAAGCTGTTGTTCTAAGGCCACCTAAAGACGAGATAAAGGATCTTAATCGACGCGCCAGCCTATTGCGTCGTGATTCGATTCACGGCAGTTTTAAAGGCACGATCCGTGTTGATGAAGAGAACCGAGTGCTGATCTGTAACGGCAACGTGATTAAGTTTATTTACGCTTCAAATCCCGCTGATATCGACTACACAAGCTACGGCATCAACAACGCGTTGATTATTGATAGCTCTGGTGCCTGGAGAGATGAAGAGGGGCTATCGAGGCACCTCGAGTCTAAAGGCGCATCAAAAGTCCTACTGACCACCTCAGCGAAGGGTGCGTTGAAGAACATTGTGTCGGGTGTTAACTCGGACCAAATTCTTCCTGAAGACAAAATCATCGGTGCAGCATCCTGTACAACCAACGCGATCGTGCCGGTTCTAAAGTGTATCAATGATCGATTTGGTATCGTTCAAGGGCATATGGAAACAGTGCACGCTTATACTGATGACCAGAACCTGCATGACAATATACATTCAAAGGAGAGACGCGGACGAAGTGCGCCATTAAATATGGTTTTGACAGAGTCCAACGCCACAAGCTCTGTCGGTAAATTGTTACCCGAGCTCGCAGGTAAACTAACCGGTAACTCAATTCGTGTGCCAGTGCCTAATGTTTCTATGGCGATCCTCAACCTAAGATTAGATTGTGAAACAACGCGTGATGAAGTTAATGAGTTCTTGCGCGGCGTATCGTTGAATTCATCAATGAATCGTCAGGTTGGATATACAGAATCTAACGAGGTCGTTTCATCTGATTTTGTTGGTGATCGACACGCCGGCATGATCGATGCTCAGGCGACAATCGCCAACGGCAAGCAGATTGTGCTCTATGTTTGGTACGATAATGAGTTCGGTTATACCTGTCAGGTTGTCCGCGTGGCACAGAAAATGGCGGGCATTAAATATCCCACTGTGTTCGGTACCCCCAAGGTTGATGCTGAAGAAGCCGAAACTGCGCTGAAATCTGCCTAGCAGCGTTTAGCCTTTCCTCTAAACAGCCCCCTGAGCTGCCCTCATATCAGTCTGTTGTTTAAAACCCTTTGTGCTGTTCTTAACGAGCGGCTCAAAGCGGCACAGCTGCGATTTAGCCCCGATTATTTCCCAGTAACTTATACCTAGCAATATTGTATTTGCACTGAATCAGAGCGGACCGGATTATCAAACAAAGAGCGAGTACTTTTGATGACCTGTGTCAGGTTTTGAATTCTTTTAGCAATTACCGACAGGATAGGTGTCTTCGGTGTAGATTATTTGACGCTACATCTCTATAATTGCCCGCGATTTTCAAGGCGTTGTTGTTGCCTTCGCGGATAGCGAATCAACCACTCGTCATAGTGAGAGAAGCAGTAAAAACAAGCTGATTTAACAACGAAACTCTAAAGGGTAGATGGCGAAAAGCTATTGTACTCATTGGCCGTTTGGGCGGGTGAGGCATCGATTTGATGTAACATAGCGGCACATTTCGATTGGCGAGCCAGATTAAATGAGTTTGCTGATAAATAGACGGTTTGAAGGTTTTTCGATAGAGCCTGAGAACGTATAAATTCTGAGAAATTGCGCAACACAATTGTTGTTAGGTAACAGATGATTAAGACAAAACGAGGGCTTGAATTGCCCATTGCTGGGGCGCCAAAACAAGCCATTGAGGATGCAAGACCTGCCCGTTCTGTGGCGATTCTCGGGCTAGACTCTCCGGGTCTTAAACCCACCATGGAAGTAAAGGAAGGTGAACGGGTTGTCAAAGGGCAACTGGTATTCACTGATAAAAAGTCGCCAGGTATTAAATACACCGCGCCCGCTAGTGGCGTTATTTCTGCGATCCACCGAGCTGAAAAGCGCGCGTTCATGTCGCTTGCCATTGAAGTAGACGGCGACGAAGAGCTAACGTTTGATGTGTCAGAGCCAGCAAAAATGAGCCGTGAGCAGGTTGTTGCCTGTTTGATCGATTCAGGCGAATGGACCTCATTGCGCAATCGGCCTTTTAGCCGGGTTCCCGCGCCAGCAGATATTCCGAATCATATTTTTGTGACGGCGATAGACACTCGTCCGTTAGCAGCTGACCCGCAATTGTTTATCAACGAAAATAAAGACGCTTTTAATACGGGTCTTGAAGTACTGGCAAGTTTGACGCAAGGAAAAGTATTCGTCTGTTCTGCGCCTGAAACGAACATTCCGTCTTCAGACAATGCAAAGGTGCAGGTGGAAACATTCTCCGGTCCACATCCTGCCGGTCTCGTCGGCACACATATCCACTTTCTTGCGCCAGTCAGTCAAGCCAAATCGGTCTGGCATATTGGTTACCAAAACTTGATTGCGATCGGTCATCTTTTTATGACGGGAAAGATATTTTCCGAACGGGTTGTTGCGCTAGCCGGCCCTTGTGTTGAAAACCCGAGACTATTGCGTACACGCATCGGTGCCAGTCTTGATGAACTCACCGCCGGCGAAATTGTCGCTAAATCTGCCAGAACAATATCGGGTTCGGTCTTCGATGGCCGTAAGTCAGTCGGCTCAACTGCTTATCTGGGTCGGTTTCACAATCAGGTATCGGTACTCGAAGAAGGCACGAATCGTGAATTTTTCGGTTTTGTTAAGCCGGGTGTAACAAAATTCTCACTGACGCGCATATTCCTGTCGAGCATTATCGGCAAGAAGATTCGCGAGATCACCACAAGCACGGGTGGTAGCTCTCGAGCAATGGTGCCACTGGGTACTTATGAAGACGTTATGCCTCTGGATATTTTGCCGACGCAATTACTGCGTGCGTTGTTAGTAAACGATATAGATACGGCCATTCAATTAGGTTGTTTAGAATTAGACGAAGAAGATCTTTCTCTGTGTACCTTCGCTTGCCCGGGCAAGTACGAGTACGGCCCTTATCTTCGTGAAATGTTGACTCGAATAGAGGCAGAGGGATAATCGTGAAAGCACTCAGAGAATTTTTGGACAAAATAGAGCCTGATTTTGAGAAGGGCGGCAAGTACGAGTCTTGGTATGCCATATACGAAGCCGTCGATACAATTTTTTACACACCAGGCAAAGTGACTGCCGGTGCGTCCCACGTTCGTGATGCACTTGAAGTCAAGCGTGTTATGACCACAGTGTGGTTATGTGCATTTTTCCCCATGTTTGCCGGTATGTATTTCGTTGGCTTTAACGCGCTGGAAGCAATGGGATCCGTCGGTGTCGAGTCAATCGGTGGCTGGCGTGGTTGGATATTTGAATTATTAGCCGTCTATGATTCAACCAGTTGGTGGAACTGCCTGATATATGGTGCTGTCTACTTCGTGCCAATTTACATGATGACGTTTGTCGTTGGTGGCTTCTGGGAAGTCGTTTTTGCAATGAAACGTGGGCATGAGATTAATGAAGGCTTCTTCGTAACCAGTATTCTGTTTGCACTGACATTGCCTGCAACGATTCCTTTGTGGCAGGTCGCCCTTGGCATCTCCTTCGGCATCGTCATTGGTAAAGAAGTGTTCGGTGGCACGGGCAAGAACTTCTTAAACCCGGCCTTAACCGGTCGAGCCTTTCTCTATTTTGCCTATCCCGCTCAAATGTCAGGTGATGCAATCTGGACCGCCGTTGATGGCTTCAGTGGTGCAACCGCCTTGGGTATTGTTGCAGCAGACGGCATGGCCGGATTAATGAGCAGCGGGTTAACGTGGACCAATGCGTTTATCGGTAACATGCAGGGCTCGGTAGGCGAGACGTCAACCCTTGCCATCATGATTGGCATGGTCGTTTTGTTATTTACAAAAGTGGCTTCCTGGCGAATTGTTCTAGGTGTCTTCCTCGGCATGGTTGCCATGTCATCGCTGTTAAACTGGATAGGGTCTGACACTAATCCCGCATTCCAACTACCCTTTTATTGGCATTTTGTTCTCGGTGGTTTTGCCTTTGGCATGGTTTATATGGCAACCGATCCGGTCTCCGCGTCAATGACGAACAAAGGTAAATGGGCCTACGGTGCCTTTATTGGTGTGCTGGTCGTTATTATCAGGGTCATTAACCCGGCATTTCCTGAAGGCATGATGCTCGCAATTCTATTCGCTAACCTGTCGGCACCGTTGATTGATTGGTTTGTGGTGCGTGCCAATGTGAAGAGGAGAATTGCTCGTGGGTAATAAAGATTCGATACAAAATATTATCTTCGTCGCAGTATCTGTTTGCTTAGTATCCGCGATTATCGTGGCAGGCTCAGCAGTCAGTCTGCGACCAACGATTCAGTTGAATAAAGCACTCGATAAAAATAAAAATATATTGGTTGCAGCTGGCCTTTACGAAAAGGGCGTCACCGATGACGCGCAAATCCCTGAGCTGATGACGTCCTTTGACGTGCTATTGGTCGACCTAGAAGAAAAGACAGTACTTAATGCCGATCAAGCCATGGCATTGGGCATCGATATTGCCGAATACGACCAACGTAAGGCTTCAAAGATTCCGACGATGTCGAAGGAACTTAGCGATGCTGAAGATATTGCTTCGATAACCCGTCGCGCCCGTTATAGCGTTGTCTATCTATTGAAGGACGGCGATGACATCGCCCGAGTTGTTCTACCTGTGCATGGCTATGGCCTTTGGTCAACGCTCTATGGGTTTGTGGCATTGCAAGGTGATCTAACCACAGTGACGGGTATTACTTTTTACGACCAAAAAGAAACGGCTGGATTAGGTGGCGAAATTGACAATCCCGCTTGGAAAGCACTTTGGGTTGGCAAGCAGATTTATAGTGAAGACGGTGCAGTTGCTTTGAAAGTTATTAAAGGCACGGTCGACCGTAATAGTAAGAATGCCAAATATCAGATAGATGGCTTGTCCGGCGCAACACTGACAAGTCGGGGCGTTCAGAATCTTATTACCTACTGGTTAGGTGACGAAGGTTTTGGTCCAGTACTAAAAAGCATAAAGGGTTGATGATATGTCGAGCATGAAAGAAGTTCTAATAGCCCCACTTTTTGTCAATAACCCTATTGGTTTGCAGATACTGGGTATATGTTCCGCGTTGGCGGTGACAACCAAGATGAGCGTAGCGCTGGTCATGTGTATTGCACTGACCCTGGTTACAGCTTTCTCTAATTTATTTATCTCGCTAATACGTAATCAGATTCCGTCTAGTATACGTATCATAGTGCAGATGACCGTGATTGCATCGCTGGTGATCGTGGTTGATCAGATTTTAGGTGCTGTCGCCTATGATATGAGTAAAGAATTAACGGTCTTTGTCGGCCTGATTATTACCAACTGTATTGTGATGGGTAGAGCAGAGGCGTTTGCCATGCAAAACCCGCCGGTTTTGAGTTTCGTCGATGGCATCGGCAATGGTCTCGGCTACAGTGTTGTATTAATGCTCGTGGCGACGATTCGAGAGTTTTTAGGTTCAGGTAGCCTGTTTGGCTATGCTGTAATGCCTTTGATTACAAATGGCGGCTGGTACAACCCGATGGGAATGATGCTGCTACCGCCGAGTGCGTTTTTTATTATTGGTTTGTTGATCTGGGGCCTTCGAGCCTGGAAGACCGAACAAGTCGAAGAGCCTGAATATGAAATTGGTGGTCATACTGCCTTGACCAGACCGGTTTAGGAGCAGAGTTATGTTTGAGTATTATTTAAGTTTGTTCGTAACCGCAGTCTTTATTGACAACATGGCTTTAGTTTACTTTTTGGGTATGTGTACCTTCATTGCAATCTCGAAGAAGGTCGAAACAGCGATTGGATTAGGAATCGCAGTGGTTGTCGTACTAACGATTACGGTGCCAGTGAATAACCTGATTTACTTTTATCTTCTAAAAGACGGTGCGCTAGCATGGGCTGGATTGCCGGATGTTGACCTTAGCTTTTTGGGTTACTTGAGCTATATCGGCGTCATTGCCGCGATTGTTCAAATTTTGGAAATGTTTCTCGATAAATACGTACCTGCGTTGTACAACGCGCTTGGCGTGTTTCTGCCATTGATCACAGTTAACTGTGCAATCCTTGGTGCGTCTTTGTTCATGGTTAGCAGAGACTATAACTTTGTCGAAAGCACAGTCTATGGACTGGGTTCCGGCGTCGGCTGGGCAATTGCGATTGTCATGTTGGCCGGTATTCGTGAGAAGTTGAAGTACAGCGATATTCCGGAGGGTCTCCGGGGCTTGGGCATTACCTTTATCACCGTAGGGTTGATGTCTCTTGGATTTATGTCATTCGGTGGAATCTCTTTATAAGTTGTTAGCACTATGACTACTGAAATAACACTCGGCGTTGCAATGTTTACCATCATCATCATGGTGCTGGTATTCGTAATTTTGTTTGCTCGAAAACAACTGGTTAGTACCGGTGATGTCAGCATTGAAATTAATGGTGACGGGGAAAAAACCCTGCAAAGCCAAGCTGGCGGGAAACTGCTTAACACACTTTCCGATGCGGGTATTTTTCTATCCTCGGCTTGTGGTGGCGGTGGCACTTGTGGTCAATGCCGGTGTCGTGTCATTGAAGGTGGCGGTTCCATGCTGTCAACTGAAGAAGGGCACTTTACCCGCGGCGAAGCGAGAGACGGATGGCGTTTAAGCTGTCAGACCGCCGTAAAACAGGATATGAAAATTGAAGTACCCGTAGAGATTTTTGGCGTTAAACGCTGGGAATGTGAGGTCATTTCAAATGATAATGTGGCGACGTTTATTAAGGAGCTAGTACTGAAGCTCCCTGACGGCGAAGTCGTTGATTTCAGAGCGGGCGGTTTCGTGCAGTTCGAAATCCCTCCTTATGTTGCCGATTACCATGACATCGAAGTAGCGGAAGAGTATCGAGGTGATTGGGACAAATTTGGTGTCTTTGAAAATGTTGCGAAGGTTGATGAAACAACCATCCGCGCTTACTCAATGGCAAATTACCCTGAAGAGAAGGGCGTCATGAAGTTCAATATTCGTATTGCTTCGCCCCCTCCAGGCACAGATTTTCCGCCAGGCGCCATGTCGAGTTACCTGTTTACACTCAAGCCTGGTGACAAGGTAACGATCTTCGGACCTTTCGGTGAGTTCTTCGCGAAAGAGACCGAAGCAGAAATGGTATTTATTGGTGGTGGAGCTGGTATGGCGCCGATGCGAGCGCATATCTTTGACCAATTAAAGCGACTACATACAGATAGAAAGATTAGTTTTTGGTACGGCGGCCGAAATGAACGCGAGCTGTTCTATGTTGACGAGTACGACAAGCTTGACGCTGAATTTGAAAACTTTGATTGGCACGTCGCCCTGTCAGACCAAGGTATCGAAGGCTGGAAAGGCTACACGGGATTTATCCATAATGTGTTGTTTGATAACTACCTAAAAGATCATCCTGCACCTGAAGATTGTGAGTATTACATGTGTGGACCTCCAATGATGAATGCTGCAGTGATCAAAATGCTCGAAGATATTGGTGTCGAGAGAGACAATATTTTCCTTGATGATTTTGGTGGCTAAACGCCAAGTTATAACGGCTACGATGATTAAGTAGAAACAAAAAAAGAGCCTCAATTGAGGCTCTTTTTTTTATCTTTTTTTAACATAGACTCCGTGGCTACATTTAGGCTAACCCATCAGTTCTTCTGATATATCGTAGCCTGCTTCTTCAGGTATACACAGGTACTTTCCTTCATCTCGTGCTTCTATCCAGGGTAGTACGGGGATAATTTTTCGCTCATTGGCCATCGCGATAGCATTCTCCACAGAGTGACTCTTGGCGAGCATTTCGATGTTTAAGCGGGTAGGGAATATAATTGTGTAGGTGCCCTCGGTGGCACCGACCAGTGCAGCGTCAGGGTTTATCCAGACCGAATCAACAGACTCATAACCATCATGAATCGCGAGATGATCCGCCGGCGCGACAGCCAAGTAGAAATGCGTATCGAAGCGTTTCGGCATCATATCCGGCGTTATCCAATGTGCATAATGGTGTAGGAGGTCGCAGGCCAGATAGAGGTCTTCTTTTTCAAGAAAATCACCAATCGAGATTTCGTCTGAATTTAGCGGCTCTCTGTAGGCATCGAGTGCCTTTAATCGTTCCCCCGAAATCAACGTGTCAGAGCCCGCTGCACGAGCGAGTAAAATGCCGCACTCCTCGAACGCCTCCCTGATTGCGCCGACCTGTAGCGACATGTTGACGTCATCGACATCAGCACCTTGGCAACGATTACGTACAAGTGAGTCACCTGCATCGACTTTTCCACCAGGAAAGACCAGCGCGCCGGAGGCGAAATCAATTTGATGATGTCGAACGACCATGAATACCTCAAGTCCTGCCTCGCCGTCGCGTAGCATTAAGATTGTTGCTGCGGGTACTGTATCAACGGTCGTACTCATATTAATTTCCTGAAATCGGGTTAGTTATAAACAAAATGGTTTAGGCGTTGAAAAACTAAAGGCTTTTCTCTGTTTGGATCAACCAGTTCGCGCCTGACTTTTTTAGCGTCATCTCTTTTCTTGTACTGTCTCGATACAAGTTGGATCGGTAGGTTTGATTGAATTGGATGTTGATTTGATTCGGCGCGGTCATCTCGATCTTTTCAAACGTGACGGAGATATTGATACTCTTTGGTTTTGTAAGCCTGGCGCGTCGAACGGCCTCCCACTGTGACCGGGATTGTTCATCCGGTACG
Source organism: uncultured OM182 clade bacterium (assembly GCA_905182025.1). Classification (GTDB taxonomy): domain Bacteria; phylum Pseudomonadota; class Gammaproteobacteria; order Pseudomonadales; family Azotimanducaceae; genus JAHRVQ01. The sequence continues at coordinate 14,910 of CAJJAA010000018.1, read as the reverse complement.
ACAAAATCAGCTGCGTAATAGGTTAGATACTGGTTCACATTCTGTTCGGACCAGGCTGCAGCCCAAAGGTCGATGGTTGACTCGACTTCCTTTTGAACCTCAACGGTCAAGCTATTTGCATCGAAGCTAAGTGGAACTCGATCGTTAGATTGACTCGATTTTTTTGTGGATTCAGTTTGCTCATTTTTAACCAGAACGACTTCTTTAGCTGGCGTAATCGATTGCGCAGCTTCACGTTGAGGTTCAGCTGCAGCTGCTAATCTAGCGGCTGGTTTAGTTTCTGCGACTGTCTTTTTTTCATCTGCCGAAACGATATCTAGAGCTTTGCTAACATCAGCGTCACTTTGTTTCGCAGCGGGTATCTTCTCGACCTGTTGATCCGCGACTTTCGGTTGCGGTTTCGATTGTTGGATACTCGATATAGGCAGATTATCAGCAATGTTTGGCGTGTTAGTGTCCATATCCAACGGCGAAGGCTTTGACATCAGCGCATTCGAAGTGGCAGCGACGTTATCTGTAGACCCTTTGTTTGGTGGGTCTACAAGAACGTCATTGGAGAAGTAGCCATTGTAAACACTGCCGTCCGGTAGGATCATTGTGCCAGGCCCATTACGCTGGTCATTGGCAAAGTTACCGATAAACCGTGTTCCGTCTTGCCAAAATATCGTGCCTTTGCCAGCGCGCTTACCGTCCTTCACACCGCCGACATATCGCGTGCCATCAGGCCATAGCAGTGTTTTGTTGTCAGAGTCAGAGTCAGAGTCAGATCAGATTCAGTCTCAGCAGAAAGAGACAGGCTCAATTGAGACATCGCGAAAATAATCAGGATACAAAAAAGTTTAGGGAATCTTGATGTGTCGGTGCAACGTTTGCTCATGGACATAGTGGGTGTGTTAGAAGTGTGATTGATACTATCACCTCAGTAGATAAATTGTAGTGCCTGTCGCGCTGTGTCGATGATCAGCGCTTTAGTATCCCGGCGGCGGCCGCCGCAGCAAGCACCGGTGCCGGTTCGATAATCCATGGACCATCTCGGCGTACAGCTATTGTGGCCTCATCTTCAGGCTCGAGGATTATAGATCTGTCACCGTCAAAGGCCAGAATACCGGGACCCTGGCAGGAGAATTCAGCGCCCAAAGTCATCTTTGTAACGCTGCTAATACCAACACTATCGTACAAACCCGGTGAAATAGGTACGCGCACAGAGGCGTGGGTGGGTTCTCCGCAGGTGATAGAAACACCGAAATCGTCTCGAGCATAGCTTGGCATCAGGTAACCACCAATCGGCGAGATACCGACGGAAGCGGGTTCCGCTCGGGTTAAAAAGATGCTTTGTAAATTCTCCGAGGTGAAGGGTAGCAAACTGCCCATTGAATCACCTTTCAATAATACCGCGTCAATGAGCGCCAGATCGTGAATCGTAGCCTGTGTTTGAGATTGCTTCACGGTGACGTGAGCTTGTTTAGCGCGATAACAGTGATCTTTGTAATCAAGCCTGTCTGTTGCCAATAGCCCGGCTGCAATCCCTGCAACTGATGCTTCCAATAACTGCGGGAAAACATTGTTAGTGCCTGTCGATAGCGGCAAAACTATGGCGTCAGGTTTGGTTTTAGCAACGATCCTATTTGTACCGTCGCCCCCCAGTACAATGAAAACTCGACAGCCAGCATCCCACATTGCATTAACCATATGGGTAGTATCGCGAGCTGAATGGGTGAGTTTGAAAGGCAGGATTTTTATTTTGTTTTTTTCAGGCAGATTCTCAACAGCCCGTTCGTTGATTCGAAAGGGCTCGTTGCCCAAATAGATTTCTTCAACGCCTTGTTCCAGAGCACCGAGCACTAATCGCGTCACATGCTGCTGTTTATCATTGTGTGTCGTTGTACTCGCTCGAGCTGCAACTCTCCTTACATCTCGGCCGGACATAGGATTGACGATAATCCCCAGTCGACTCACCGTCGCTTGATTCAAAAATACATCCTTGCTTAGTTAGACTTACGAGTAAAAACCCAATCTTGATCCGTCGATAGACTGTCATTGAAGCTATAGCCATCGATATCAAAGGATTTGAGATCGCTCGGTTTCGTAATGCGATTTTTAACGATGAAAGAAGACATCGAGCCACGGGCTTTTTTCGCGAAGAAAGACAGGATCTTGTAATTACCGTTGCTATAATCTTTGAAGATTGGGTTGATGATATTGCCGGTTAACAATGATGTGTTGATAGATTTAAAATATTCGATTGAAGCGAGGTTAATCAGTGTTTTGTTTCTGTGACTACTGAGCTCACATTGGATGGCATTTGTGATTTTATCACCCCAGAATTCATAGAGGTCTTTGCCTCCCGGGTTCTTAATTTTCGTACCCATTTCTAGTCTGTAAGGCAGAATTAAGTCAAGCGGTCTTAGCAAGCCGTATAGGCCAGAAAGGATACGCAGGTTCTTTTGAGCGAAGTTGAAATCTCTCTGATTATATTCCTCTGCAGCGAGCCCTAAATAAACATCTCCTTTGAACGCTAAGATAGCTTGCTTAGCGTCATTTTTCTCATCGGGAAGTTGCCAGTTAGTAAACCTCTCTACATTCAGTTCAGCTAACTTAGGACTGATGCCCATAAGCTTAGAAAGCTGCTTTGCAGATTGGCCGCGCATTGTAGAAACTAAGACTTCGGATTGATTTAGAAAATCGGCCGATGAGCTTTTAGTCGTTAGCGGTTTTGAATCAAAGTCCAACGTCTTCGCAGGCGAAATGACTGTGAGCATAAAATGTTCCGAGGGTTTTAAGCGAAAGAAGGCAGAATACTCGATTTGTTCAACTCACGCGAGGCTCTCAATAGACATGTTTGCTATGAATGGGCAAAATTGAACAAAAAAGGGATAGGCAGCCAGACTTACATGCTCTTGGCTGAACAACCATCGTCGAAAAGAAACATACAAACAGAGCGCTCGCGGCCGTTTGTGGACGTAAACGGGGGCAGCGGATGAAAAACCCCTTGAGGCGATCAGTAGAACCCGCTTGGAGTAAAGTTATTCACAACGCAATTGGCAAGAAGCCTGAAGGGCGTTATCAAACAGGGGGGGGGATGGCAGAAAATTTACGGATCTGTCTTGAAAGAATCCAACCGAGTACCGAGGTAAAAGATGAACCTTAGGGGCAAGATCGAGATAGCCTGCCAGACCGATGTGGGTCAGATGCGCGACCACAATGAAGATGCGTTAAGCAGTGATGAGGATGTTGGCCTAGCTGTCCTTGCTGATGGCATGGGCGGGCTTAATGCAGGGGAAGTTGCTAGCGCAATGAGCGTGCAGCTATTGATGGATGCTTTGAGGGCTTATCAAACAGGCAATTCGGTCTTTGAAGCCGAGTTAGGTGCAACGGATGAACTTGTGCAGGCTGCGGTAAAGTCTGCCATTGAGAAAGCCAATAGTTCGGTATTCCATGTTTCTCAAACCCAGCCCAAGTACAAGGGGATGGGCACCACGGTGGTGGTTGGATTGTTTCGTAATAATCGATTGATCACCGGCCATATCGGAGACTCTCGGGTCTATCGGTTTCGAGCGGATAAATTGGAGCAAATTACTAAAGACCATAGTTTTGTGCAGGAGCTAATTGATCAAGGTATATATACAAAGGATGAAGCCCGCGCCTCGAAGAGAAAAAATATTGTCACACGGGCCTTGGGTGTTGCACCAAAAGTCGAAGTTGAGGTAAATGAACATCAGGTAAACGTGGGTGATATTTATCTTATGTGCTCGGATGGGTTGACTGATCTTGTCGTAGACTCAAACATAGAATCGAGCCTGCGTGAGCTGAGTTCTAATCTAGGGGCAGCGGCGGGTCATCTTGTAAATCTGGCTAATGCGAGTGGCGGTAAGGATAATATTTCAGTTGTGCTTTGCAGGGTACGTCAAAGTTTTCCTGATGAAGATGGGCGGGTCAGCAAGGTGCTTAGTTAGTTCGACTGAGCTTAAGACAAGCGCTAATTATTTATCGAAGATTAACGAGCAACCGATTGGATCTCGATCGAAGAAACTTGATCCAGGCGACGAGATATCGGTAGCAGATATTGAAATGGCGTTTATTGTTGGTGAAATTTAGGTAACATGCGACGCCTTATTTGTGTAACGGGCAGTAGATGCGCACAAATAAGGTATCCTAATAACGATAAAGAAGCGGTTAAAGCAGATGAGTGGTTAAGGAACAATGACCACAAAGGATTAAGATAGAGTAAGTATTGGTATCAGGCGGCACTAAGCATTCTGAGTGCTGAAATAGAAACCAACGTGTACCGACTATCGCGTGTAGATTATGGGTGGCCACGGAATGTGCTGCCGTTAAGTTCTGAGGAGAACGAGATGAATTTTAAATTGTTTGGTGTTGGGATCGTGCTGATGTCCGTGTTGATGGGCTTCAACTCGCCGTCAGAGGCTCGTGAGCCACCAGTAGCAAAGCTGGTGCAAGTAACGGGAAGTGTTGAGTACAGCCGTAATGGCACTTCATGGCGACCGGTTACAAGAACCAAGTATTTGTTTTCAGGCTATCAGATAAAAACCGGCGAAGATGGCGGCGGTAAACTGATCAGCCAGACAACGGGTATGGCACAAGAACTAGGTGCTAATAGCGAAATCTCTGTCACAGATATGGACATCGCATTGGTATCGGGTAGTTTGTCCGAACCCATAGAAGATTCCTCCACTATCTTTCAGGGGCTTTCGAACAAGTTTGCAAAAGCGCAACGATATACAACAGTTCGAAGAAGCGTGACAAAGACGGACGATCAAGTTTGTGACAGTAAAGTGCGAACCATTCGATCAGTGGCCGTATCTTCTGCTCATCCCGACTTAGTATGGCGTAATGCATGCCCTGAATATTCTTACCGTCTCGTTATTGACGGCGATCAAATTCATGAGATTGCTGCGGCTTCAAATGCAGAGATGATGCGTTTCTCTGTTGAGGGTACAGCGGAAGGCGAACATTCATATCGCGTTGAGGTTTTAGATGTCGATGGTACCGTCTATATACCAAGGAAAGATTCTACGTTCACATGGATTTCAGATGATTCGGAAGCGAAAATCTTGGCAAACATCGACGGTCTAGGTGATGACGCGTTTATGGTGACGAATATGCTAGAAACTAACGAAATGTATGTTGCCGCGATGGATATTTATCGAGACTACTTCACTGAGAACCCTGATGATAATGATATGCGTCCGTTACTGATTCAATCATATCAAGGTTTGAAGTTGAGTAACTTAAGAGAAAATGAAGCAAGGTTATATAATGCTTCTCTTGAGGAAAACTTTTAAAAGATATTGATTTGAAAGACGGCCGTACAAAAAAGCTGCCCGCTGTGATCTAATAAGGTCTCAGTGGGTTTTTTTTGCCTGTCGTTAGGTAATTTGGCCAATCACATTTCTTCTCTTTCGCTATGTTTTTTTGCCGTGAGTTTCATGCTCGAAAAAGCCCGTTAGAGAAGTAACTAACAAAGACAAAGGTTTAACAATGGGTGCAACGAATCGGTACGACATCTTGGCGATTGTGCTGGTCTTTATGCTGGCAATATTTCTAGAGAATCGTGAATCATTTTCAATGCTCGAAGATGAGACGCTCTCATACCGTCAGATAGCAAGAACCTATATGGCCCCTGAAGAGGAGGTCGCTCCAATTGAAGACGTTGTGCTTATTTACACAGATGAAGCCTTCTTTGAGGAATATGACAAGTTCCCTTTACGTCGAGTTGATTTATCAACAATTATCGTCCGACTAAAGAGTATGGGCGCAGCGGTTATCGGGGTCGACATGTTGCTCGATTTCAATAGCGCTTACGGTGAAGATCCGTCATTGGTAGATGCGCTGGTTGAAGCCGGAAACGTTTTAATGGTCTCCACGGCTGAAATGGTTGGTGAAGAATTTGTTAGCATCAACAAATCAATTCCAAAGATAGATGAAGTAACAATTTCGGGTTACTCCAACATTTCATCAAACAGCACCGTGTCGGAAAAAATCGTAAGGTTGAGGGTTTATCCTGACATCAATGAATCCATTGGTGAATGGCCATTTTCCGTGCGAGCTGTCATTGGTCTTTTGGGTATAGAACCCGAGGAAGTGACGCTTGAGGATAACGTGCTGAGTTTTGCCGGTGATCTTGAGGTTCAGTTAGATCAATTTAACGACTTGTACATTGATTTTCCGCTGCTGCCCCACGATGGCTCAGGCGGCACGGTAAAACTGCACGAAGTCATTGGTATTTCCGCCGCTGATATCCTGTTCGCAGAAGACGAGGAAGAGCTTGAGGACCTTGCTTTTCTTGTTGAGGGACGAATTGTTCTGATTGGTGAAGTTGCAGAGGTCGCGCACGATGAATTTGAAACACCCTTAGGCAATGTGTTTGGGGTGGAAATTATTGCTAGTACGATTGCCACTATTCTGAACGGTGGACCGTTAAAAGCGGCATCAACTTTCGTTGAAATCGCCGTTGCTTTGGTGCTGATGTTGTCTTTCATAGCGACAAGAAATCTGGCTAATCCTTTGCCGCGAAACATGTCGAGTATTTTGATTTTGGCAATATATATTGTCGGTGTTTTCTATGTCTATGTGAATGCTGGCTTGGTTCTATCCATTAGTTACATGCTGATAGCATCAATACTTTCCATCTTGTTTATCAATGCCCGCTTTTACCTGACAGAGATGGGACAAAAAGCACAAATAAGAGACGCCTTTGGTCAGTATCTTTCTCCCGATGTCGTTGCGGACTTAGTAAAGGACCCAGAAAAATTGAGTTTGGGCGGAGAAGAACGAGAAATGACGGCATTCTTCTCGGATATCGCCGGCTTTTCGACCTTCTCTGAAAACATGACACCTTCAGAGTTAGTCCATGTCCTGAACGACTATTTAACAGAGATGTGTAACATTATCTTCAATGCTCGCGGCACGGTCGATAAATTCGAAGGCGATGCAATTATCGCGTTTTGGGGTGCTCCAGCCATCCAAGAAGATCATGCCAAACTGGCCTGTTTAGCTACGATTGATATGAACCATGCGCTGGTGCCTTTGCGTGAACGTTGGGCGCAGGAAGGGAGACCGGCGATCAAAGTAAGGATGGGTTTGAATAGCGGCACGATGGTTGTCGGTAATATGGGTTCAGCACAAAGAATGGACTACACCATGATGGGCGATGCTGTAAATTTGGCAGCGCGATTAGAAGGTGCCAATAAAGCCTACGGTTCAGACTTGATGATTTCAGAGGCAACCTATAAGTTGGTGAAGGATGACGTCGATGTGCGCGAGCTAGACGTCTTGCGCGTTGTCGGCAAAAGCGAACCTGTTCGCGTTTACCAATTGCTAGATCGTAAAGACCAAACAGAAGGGTTGATCTCGGACATGGTCATCCAATTTGATCGTGGTATGAAGCTTTATCGCGATGGTAACTACAAAGATGCGATGGCAGCATTTCGCTTGGCGTTAGCCATTGCCCCAAAGGACGGGCCAAGTGAGACTTATATTGCGCGGTGTGGTCAATTTATCGCGACGCCACCGCCGGCCAATTGGGACGGTATTTTCAATTTAGATTCTAAAGGCTAAGGACATGTCATTGCAGCAGGGACCCGTCAAACTAAAAATTGAAGAAAAGCTTGTGGCTGAGCTAAACCTAGATCATATCGAGGTTCTGAACGAGAGTAGCAATCACAATGTGCCAGCGGGCTCCGAGTCACATTTTAAAGTGGTCTTAGTGGCCGACAATTTCCAGGACAAACCGCTGATTGCACGCCACCGGCTCGTCAATAAAATCTTGGCTGATGAACTGGCGTCATCCATCCACGCCTTGTCTATCCATGCCTACACGCAAACCGAATGGAAAACCCGGCATGGCGATGTACCGATGTCTCCGCCTTGTTTAGGTGGTAGTTTAGGTGGTACTTAAGGTAAAAGTTAAGGTAAAAGTTAAGGCGGTAATTTAGATGGTCCTTTAAATGATCGTTTTAGCGGTCATTCTAATAACGTTTAAGCAAGCGACCGTCAGGATACGTAAGCTTAGGATATTGCATTTTGAAGTTTAGCCTGGGATCTGACGATCTTGATTTCACCTTCGGTGATCAACGTATTCGCGTCATCTTGAAGCGGCAGCGTCGAAAGACAATCGCGATCCACCTCATAGCAACGCATCAGCCGGTTGAAGTGCGTGCACCACTTAAGTGTGCCTGGCGTGACATCATCGCTTTTGTCGAATCTAAGCATGTTTGGATTGCTAAGAACCTGGCATCGCTCCCGGTTGAACCCGCACCCGTTAGCTTTGACGATAAATCAGCGCATTATTATCTTGGTCAGCCCTACAAATTGAGCCTCTCAAGTGGTCGTAGTCGGGTTCGCATCAAACATGATGTTATCCAGGTGAGTGTGATCGATTTGACGAATCAAAAAAAAGTCGCTGAGGCACTAGAGCGCTTTTATAAAAAACAGAGCGAGCAGGTATTCGCTGTTCGACTTAAACAATGTGTTGAGCAGTTTCCTATTGGGGTTATTCCTAGCGGTTTACGGGTGAGAAAAATGAAATCCAGATGGGGCAGTTGTTCTCATCGTGGTGAAATTTGTTTGAATACGCATCTCGTCAAACATTCACCTGAGGTGATTGATATGGTCATTCGACATGAGTTGTGTCATTTACACCACTTCGCCCACAATGCTGATTTTTACCAATTAATGGATCTAGCGGAGCCAAATTGGCGCTCAATTGAAACAAAATTGAATAGGGGCCCGATCAGTCCCCGGCAACTTACCCTGTTGTAAACGTTGTTGTGCTGATTACAGTGATCTTCTACTTAGAGGTCATTTATCGCTGTTCATCAGAGGCTTTAGCAAGGGGTAGATGTCTTCTACAATCATCCACTGCGCTTCTGCCCTGGGATGAATGCCATCCTGTTGCATGAGATCTCTAGGTGTTGTCACACCCTCAAGCAAATGCGGCACTAGCGCGATTTCTTGCCCTGTGGCGACGTCAGCGAAGGAGTTTTGGAAGGCCAAGGTATAGCGCCGACCATAATTCGGCGGCAGTACCATTCCGACCAACAGTACTTGGATGTCTTCGACAGCTGCCATCTCAATCATTTGGTTTAGATTCGATTTAATCTTGTCGATTGGATAGCCGCGCAGTCCGTCATTACCGCCAAGTTCCAGAATGAGTATATTGGGTTGGTGTACGTCGAGTGTTTTAGGTAATCTTACGAGTCCGCCACCGGTTGTTTCTCCGCTAACACTTGCGTTGATAACCGTGTAGTGGGAACCGTCCTGTTTTAGCTTGTCAGACATCAATTGAACCCAACCTTGTTCGGGTTCCATACCATAGGCTGCACTGATGCTATCTCCGAAAACGAGTATTTTCGGATCGTTTGCACTTGCCGATGAACCATAAGTTAAGCACAGAACAGTAATCCAAATTTTGGAAAGGTGCGTAAAGCTAGCTGTGAAATCAGAAACTACCAATTTAAATACTCAAGTTGATGCCACTATTATGATCAAAACCATCGACCTCGGTAAGACCGTCCAGACCTCTGAAGGTCAGTTGACCATCTTGAAAGGGATCGACATCGAAATCAAGAAGTCTGAGGCCGTTGCTATCGTCGGTGCCTCTGGTTCCGGTAAGACCACTCTTTTAAGCCTCATTGCGGGCTTAGATACACCCAGCCAAGGGCAAATATTTCTCGCCGATCAAGAATTGACGGCAATGGACGAAGAACAACGCGCTAAAGCCCGTGGTGAATTCGTCGGATTTGTATTTCAAGCCTTCCAGCTGTTGGACAGCCTGACTGCGATCGAGAATGTCATGTTACCTGCTGAGTTAAAGGGCGACCCCGAAGCTGAATCTAAAGCTAAGGAGCTGCTCGTCAGAGTCGGTCTCGATCACAGAATGCATCACTATCCACGCCAACTCTCAGGCGGAGAGCAGCAGCGAGTGGCTCTTGCCAGAGCGTTCGCATCCTCTGCAAAAATTTTATTTGCCGATGAGCCGACGGGAAACTTAGACACCAAGACCGGTGCGACAATTATTGATTTGTTGTTCGAGTTGAATCGGGAATTTGGCACAACACTTGTCCTTGTGACACACGATTTGCGCTTAGCCGAACGCTGCGACAGGTCAATTCTCATTGACTCCGGTGTAATTACTGCTGAGCCGATACAAGCCAAGGCCTCGGCGTTGATTGAATCATGAGGCTTGGCCTTGCGCTGAAGCTTTTGTGGCGTGACTGGCGTTCTGGCGAGCTGACACTTTTACTCGTTTCTTTGTTGATCGCAGTTGGCACGGTAACGACAATTACCTTATTCGTTGACCGCCTGCAACAGGCCCTGTTAGCCGAGTCGGCAACATTTCTTGCCGCGGACCGGGTTATTTCAAGCAATCAACCGATCGATCCTCAAATTTTAACTGAAGCGAGAACGCGTGGTCTTGGCCAAGCGGAAACCCTCACGTTTCTGTCGATGGTATTTTCATCTGAGCGAGCGCAGTTTGCCGCGGTAAAGGCGGTCTCTGATACTTATCCGCTGCGGGGTGAACTGATCACCTCAGATAAACCTTTTGAATTCGGTGAGATCGTCACCTCCGGTCCACCACCAGGTGAGATATGGCTCGAAAGTCGACTGCTACCTTCGTTAGACGTCCAACCCGGTGACGTATTAGATCTTGGCGTGACCAGTTTTGTTGTTAGCAAGGCGTTGATTAAAGAGCCAGACAAGGGCGGCGGTTTTAGTAACACCGGCCCTCGTGTATTGATGAATCTAAGTGATGTACCGTTAACCGAGGTTGTTCAACCTGGTAGTCGACTCACCTACCGTTATCTTTTCTCTGGAGAGAAGCAGGCTCTGGATGACTTTCAAGCTTGGGTGGAACCTCGCCTTGACGAAAATGTCAGAATGTTTGGTGTTAAAGAGGGCACTGAGGGAATCGGTAACGCCTTGGATAGAGCGGAGCGGTTTCTTCTGCTCGGCGGTCTGTTAGGGGTTATCTTAGCTGGCGTGGCCATTGCACTTTCTGCACAACGTTATTCCTTGCGCCATTACGATCATGTTGCCATTTTGAAGACGTTAGGTGCGACGCCGAATGGCATTGATGGTTTGTTTATCACGATTTTTGTGCTGCTAGGTCTGATCGGCACGTTGCTTGGCAGCGGCGTTGGTTATATGGCGCAGATCGGCATATCTGCCGCACTGCAACCCTTTATTCCGGTCGAGTTGCCCGCGCCGGGTATGCGTCCTATCTGGTTAGGTTTGACGACAGGGTTTGTTTGCCTGCTGTCTTTTGCGTTACCGCCGTTATTAAAGTTGAGATCGACAGAGCCGATTCGCGTTATTCGCCGTGACATTGAGGTTGGCACAGGTAGTAATCGACTTGCGCAGCTGATAGGAGTGGTCGGTACGATCGGGTTGATGTGGTGGTACAGCGAAGATATTGAGTTAACACTAATGATCTTCTCCGGCGGCCTAGTTGCCTTGCTTGTGTTATCAGGCTTAGCATTTATTTTGCTCAAATCGGGCCGCGTACTGGGGATGCAAGCGGGTAGTGTCTGGCGGCTAGCGTTAGCGGGTATGCAACGTCGTGGCCAAGAGAACACCATGCAGATTCTCGTTTTTGGTCTGGCGATTATGCTGCTACTGATACTGTTCTTGGTGCGCACGTCGCTCATAGAAAACTGGCAAGCACAAATCCCCGTTGATGCACCGAATCACTTTGCGATGAATATATCGCCAGAGGATGTGGAGCCCATTCGCAATCTACTGGTCGAAAATGATATTCGTTCACAACCTTTGTATCCGATGATTTCTGGTCGAATCTCGAAGGTGAATGGCGAGGTGGCGAAGGAACGTGAGGAGCGTGAAACACAAACGGATGATCAAGAGGAAAGGGGCCCCCGGGCGACCTCAAATCGAAATTTAACTTACGCTGGCGAAATTCCTGATGACAATCTGATAACTTCTGGGGAATGGTGGGCAGCAGATTACGTTGGACCGGCCTTGGTTTCGTTGGAAAAAGATCTCGCCGCAAGGAATGGATTAAAAGTAGGCGATGCGCTTGAGTTTACCATTCAAGGTCGCCAACTTGATGCGAAAGTGTCTAGTATCCGTTCCGTCGCATGGGACAACATGCAACCGAATTTTTATATCATCTTCTCGCCTGCCGCGCTTGAAGATTACCCATCAACCTTTATGACGAGCTTCCATTTAGAAAGGGAAAATAAAATTTTCCTAAATGGATTATTACGTGAATTTCCAACCATGACAGTGATTGAAGTTGATGCCATTATCGAGCAGATTAAAACGATAATCACTCAGGTCACGATGGCAATAGAATTAGTGCTCGGGTTGATTCTTATTTCAGGTGCTTTGGTACTACTCGCTAGCATTCAAGCGAGTATGGATGAACGGTTTAAGCAGCATGCGATTTTGCGAACGTTAGGCGCAGGTCGACGTCTTGTTATGGGCAGTCTGGTCATTGAGTTCTGCGTGCTTGGATTGTTCGCCGGCGTGCTTGCCGCGATTGGTGCGGAAATTACTGTGTATGGCCTTGAAGAACAAATTTTTGAATTAGATTACGAGCCTAACCCTATGCTGTGGTTGTTGGGGCCCGTAATCGGTGCTGTACTTATTGGTTTGATCGGCACCATAGCGACTCTGAAAGTCGTTAGAACACCGCCGACCATTGTGTTGAGGGGTTTGAACTAAACTATTCGGTGTACCAGCTTTGGTTAATATTTTTTCTCATCCAGAGCTGACTATACCAATGATAACGATTGCCCAGCGTCGCTGGCATCGTGCAGTTATACCTAGAGCGACCGACGGGCAAGGGCGTTTTATTACGGGCGATCAATTGCTTCGCATCGGTTATTTTAAGTTCAGTCGGACCGCCTGGTCCATAACAGGTGGCTTCCGAAACTCTGTAGTTTCCTTCGAGTAATTCCAGTGAAAGAGTGGGTGTCTCATCGTTCTTTAAGATCGGGTTAAGCGCTGTCTCTGCAACCGGAAAAGGTAGCGTGTTTAACTTAGTGCGAAAAGACTTCATTGCGCTATAGGGACCAGAGAAGGGGAATCGAGGCAGCATTAAAAGAGAGGAATAGCGGCTCGCGGGTCCACTTTGTTGACCGATGCCTATATAGCCGAGCTCTTTTACCAGCGCTAGAACCTCAGGATTGTACTCGCCGTAGGGGTAAGCCAACTGCTTAGGCGTTGGGCCAATTTCTCGCTCTATGATTTCTTGAGCAAATACAATCTCATTTCTTATTCTACTTATCCATTCGGCTTTCGATTCATCTTGCGCCATTCGAACCAAATGCGCATGGCTGTGGGTATGATTAGCAATGCTCGCACCCGCGCGTTTCATCTCCCTGATTTGATCCCAAGTCAGATAACCCTTTCTGCCGACAAGTTGCGTCGCGACAAAGATCGTGAAAGGTAGGTTGTACTGTTTCAAAACAGGAAACGCGTTATCGTAAATATCAACGTAGGCATCATCAAAGGTGATGCTCACGACCTTGTCCGGTAAAAGCGCTTGGGTTGCAATGGCGTCCAATAGTTTCGTCAGAGGCCAGATACGATAGCCTTCGTCGACAATCGTCTTCATGTGTAAAGAAAACCCATCAGGGCTAATGCTGGTGCTACTGGGCGTAGAAATGTGTACGTGGTGATACTGCATTAAAACGCCGCCGTGAACGATCTGCGGCTTATCTATCGCCTTGACAGAGAAACCTAAGAGAAGAAATAGTAAAATCCAGGTTATCTTTACCATACAGCATCAATCTCAAAATGGGTCGACCACTATGCTACACGAGGTGTAGAATTGCGTCCTTATTTTATACACCAAAAGCCCAGATAGGGGCTACTAGGTTACCGCATATTATGTCGACAATTGATCACCAAGATGCCACCGACGCCGCATTGCTGGGCGATGAGCGAAAGCTTCAGTTGGAGCAGAAGAAGGTTTTAAAGAAGCTCAGGAGAGAAGCGGGCAAAGCTATCCACGACTTTGGCATGATCGAAGAGGGCGATAAGGTAATGGTTTGCATTTCCGGTGGGAAGGATAGTCTCGCCATGCTGGATATCTTGCTGGGTCTGCAGAAATCTGCGCCAATTCACTTTGATTTAGTCGCGGTCAACCTTGATCAGAAGCAACCGGGGTTTCCCGAACACGTATTGCCCCAATATTTTGAGTCTCTTGGTGTTGATTACGACATTATAGAGGAGGACACCTACTCTATCGTCACTGAGATGGTGCCTGAGGGTAAAACCTACTGCGGCTGGTGTTCACGGTTTCGACGCGCAATATTGTATAAATATGCGAAAAAAAATGGTTGCACGAAGGTCGCGCTCGGCCATCACAGAGACGACATTATTGAAACGTTATTTCTCAATATGTTCCACGGTGGCAAGTTAAAAACAATGCCCGCTAAGCTTCTCAGTGATGATGGCGAAAATGTCGTTATCCGCCCGCTGGCTTATTGTAAGGAAAAGGATCTTGAGCGCTATGCCGAGTTGATGCAGATGCCTATCATCCCTTGTAATTTGTGCGGGTCTCAAGAAAATCTTCAAAGGCCGATGATCAAGGCAATGCTGCAAGGCTGGGATAAACAATTTCCGGGTCGCCTGGAAAGTATCTTCAGGGCAACCACTGACGTTGTGCCGTCGCATCTGCTCGATAGAACATTGCATGAATTTACCGGTGCGAAGCCGCTTCAAAAATTAGATGTGATTAACTTATCTAACGCTGATTAGCATATGCCGCGCGATGAATATTTCGATCAATTGTTTTGTAGGGCATTAATCAGGTCCAAACGACCTTGCTCTATTGATTGATAGTCTTGGATAGCCTGAACAAAATTGTCGAGGGATCGTTCGAAATGCAGAATATTTTCTTCATCAGGCGCGTCACCTGCC
>CAJJAA010000017.1 GCA_905182025.1 uncultured OM182 clade bacterium | reverse complement strand
GCTAACCTTTACCCTTTCACAATCAAATGGAATTTCAAGCGCACGACAAATCTCCGCACAATGCGAAGCCCAGCGCGTTGATTCAGATTGTAAGCCGTGATCAATATGCAGCCCACACAACGTTGGCACGAAGACCACTTTGCGATTGTCTGTCTGTCGAGCTGTCACGTCAATTCTTTCGGGGTCGGCCTCTTCGCTTTTATCAATACTCTTAGCTTTGGTTTTGACGAGAGGGTTTTGCGCAGTGTTGTCGAAGGTGTTTTCTAGCAGGTTGTTGAGCAGGTGCAGGAGCACGTGAGAGTCTACCCCCCCACTGAATCCAACCACAATTCTGCCCTTGCAAGCGAGGATGGTAGCAACGTCCTGTTCGAGAAAACGCATCATTGTCATCTGATATTGATTGCTGCTCTGTAGTTACTGTGTAGTTACTGTGTAGTTGCTGTGTTGTTGGTACGCAATTGCTGTGCATTTGAAAACAGTACAAATTAAAAAATGCTAGTAATCCAACACCACTCTTTCGTTGCCATAGTGATCTTTCAAGATTTGAATCAAGTCATCGTCCGGTGAGACTCGCCAGGCATCACCCAGGTTAATATCCACGCTTGCCTCATCCCTCACATAGTCGATCGCGACCTGACAGCCTCGGCCCGGCCGGCCTTTAAAGGGGGCAAGGATACCTGCCAGCTCAACAGCAAAATTCTTATCCAACTCGCAACGGGTCAAGCTGACCTTTAACTGTTTGGCCCATTTTTCGCGCGCATCAACCCAATCGCAAACTTCCGTTGCTCTCATTTTAATACCACCTGAGAATTCGTCGAGACTCGTAGCGCCTTTGCAAAAAACGATACTGTCCTTGCTTAACTTTCCGTGATTAATCTCATAAAGGTCCGCAAAAATGGCCAGATCAACACGGCCAGTCTTATCATCCAGTGTTATAAATGCAATTGTTTCACCCTTGCGGGACTTCATGGTTCGAATATTCACGATCAAACCAACGATCCACTGCTCATTTTTACCTATGCGCAAATCAGTAATGCGCGTTGTCGGTAACTTTCTAAGCTCATCAATGTAAGAGTCAAGCGGATGTCCCGTTAGATAAAGACCTAAAGTATCCTTTTCCAAGTCCAAACGCTCTTTAATCGTAAGGCTTCGAACAGTATCAATTTGGCTATAGGGCGACTTGTCATTTTGACCGCTTGAAATACTGTCGCCAAAAAGGTCCATCAGACCACCATCTTTGTTCCTTGCATTTTGCTCGGCTGTTTTTACCGCCGCTTCTCGATTAACCCGAAGCAACGCACGCTTGAAGTCTATGGTTGATTCCGCGTCCGTCTGCCCTTCAAAAGTCACCAATTCGTCCAGCGCACCTGAACCAATCAATCCATCGATGGCTTTCTTATTCACTTTTCGAGAGTCGATGCGGTCACACAGCTCGTATAGGTCACTGTAGGTTCCCGCTACGCCCCGGTTCTCAACAATATCGTCGATCGGACCTTCGCCTAATCCTTTGATCGCACCTAAACCGTAGATAATCGATTTATCCGTATCAGCTACAAATCGAAAGGCACCACGATTGACATCAGGTGGAGAAAGGTCGATATCAATTTCTCGACATTCCTCAACGTTCGTCACGACCTTATCGGTCGTTTGCATATCCGCAGAAAGCACCGCCGCCATAAAGTCTGCCGGATAGTAATGTTTTAGCCATGCGGTTTGATAGGCGATCAGGGCATAAGCAACAGAGTGAGGTTTGTTGAAACCATAACCCGCAAATTTTTCCATAAGACTAAATATATGGTCCGCCTGTTTCGACTCGACACCATTTTCAGTCGCGCCCTTTAGGAAACTATCGCGCTGCTTCGCCATCTCTTCCGGTTTCTTTTTACCCATGGCGCGCCGCAGTAAATCGGCATCCGCCAATGAGTAACCCGCAAGAATCTGAGCAATCTGCATCACCTGTTCTTGATAGAGCATGACACCATAGGTGCCATCAAGAACTCGCTCGAGTGACGGGTGCAGATAGTCGACTTCGTCTTCTCCACTCTTACGGCGAATAAAGTCTGGCGCAAGTTCCAGCGGTCCCGGTCTGAACAGCGCAACCAAGGCAACAACATCGCCGAATCGTGAAGGTTTGACCTGCTTCATCAGGTCTTTCATACCCCTTGATTCCAACTGGAACACGGCGGTTGTTTTTGCGTCCCGTAGATTTTGATAAATCGCAGGATCTTCCAAAGGAATACGTTCGATATTGATGTCGTCTTGATTGGTGGATTTTTTTCGCGCGTTAATGCTTTTCACTGCATTGTCGATGATCGTCAGAGTTCGCAGGCCAAGGAAATCAAATTTCACCAGCCCCGCCTTCTCAACATCATTCTTTATCGAACTGCGTAATCAAGACCCGCCGGTTTCATCGCAATAGATCGGCGAAAAATCCGTCAGTCTTGGTTGGCGCGATAACAACACCACCCGCATGCTTACCTACATTGCGAGAAATGACCTTCAAGCTTAAAGGCCATTTCCATAATTTCTTGCGCCTCTTCACTTTCGAATACGAACTCACGTAATAAGGCTCTTCTTCCAACGCTTTGCGTTAGCGTCATACCCGGCTCGAAAGGAATAATTTGGACTAGCTTATCGCCAAGCCGAAAGGTTTGCCTTGAACTCGGGCAACGTCACGCACAACCGCTTTAGCCGCCATGTGCCAAAGGTAATAATCTGCGAAACCGCATCCGACCATAGCGTCTGTGACGATGCTGAATGACACGATCACGACCATCCATGCAAAAATCAATATCAAATCGGGCAATGAAACCCGCTCAGGGTTAAGAAACCGCTCGAACAGCAAATCATACTCGATCGGGTCAACGTCAGTGATCATAAGTGCATACGCGACTAACGATCCGGCACCTGAACCACGCCCGGGCCCAACCGGGATATCATTGTCTTTAGCCCACTGGATAAACTCCATAACGATAAGGAAATAGCCGGGGAACCCCATATTGTTGATAACGTCGAGCTCGAACTTTAGCCGATCGCGATATACCTGATAGCGTGCCTCATAATCATCGGCACCCTTATCAAGGATATTCAAAAGTCGATTATCCATGCCATTTTCGGACACTTCACAGAAAAAAGATTCTGTCGTGTAACCTTCCGGTATTGGGTATTCTGGTAAATAATAATTGCCGAGATCGATCGTCACATTACAGCGACGGGCTATCTCAATCGTATTCTCAATGGCTTCCGGTATGTCATCGAATAGCGCGCACATTTCTTCTGGCGTCTTTAGATACTGCTGCTCGGAATAACGCTCCTCTCGCCTTGGATCATCCAGCGTACGACTATCATGAATACACACTCTGACTTCGTGGGCTTCAAATTCATCCTGGTTTTGAAATCTGACATCATTCGTCGCGACCACCGGACAATCTATCGATAAGGCAAGGTCGACGGCTTTATGGACATGTTCTTCTTCACCGGTTCGACCTGTGCGATGCAACTCAAGATAAAAACTGTCTTTAAAAACAGACATCCAGTAAAGCGCTAGATCTTGGGCTAACGCTTGCTTACCCGCCAACAATGCCCTGCCAATTTCGCCTTCGCTACCGGCAGAAAGCGCAATCAGTCCTTCCGCTTTTTCTTCAATCCACTGTCTCTGCAGGAGTGCCTTACCCAGATGCTGACCTTCCTGATAGCCACGCGACAAGAGTTCTGTCAGGTTACGATAGCCTTGCGTTGTTTTCGCAAGCAGCACCAGTGGCGTAGGGGCTTCGTCTTCAGACTCCGCCCGAACCCAGACATCGCAACCAACGATAGGCTTTACGCCCGCCGCATTCACTGCGTTGTAAAATTTCACCAACGCATACATGTTGTTGTTGTCTGTAATCGCCAGGGCAGGCATGCCCATCGAAGCGGCTTCCGAAGCGAGGGGTTTAATCCGCACAATGCCATCGCTCACGGAATATTCTGAATGGATACGAAGGTGTACGAAGGGTTGACTCATTGAGTGCGTTTTGATTTTCCAAAGATGGATTCGAATTGAAGGCCCATAGTAACGGATGTCAAAATCAAACGAAACCAATCACTCAACCACTGTTCTTTTGCCACAACACTTTGTGACTTATAGCGATGATATCTAATGAAAAAACAGCCCGCGAAATTTTTATAAACGTCCACGAAGGACTACCTCGACAAGGGCCTGGCTGTCGCGCCAGTACGCTGCGCGCTTTAGCGCAATGCGAATCAAGGATATTGCCCAATCGCCACTGAATTTACTGGATATTAGCTGTCGACCCGGATTACAAACACGCCAATTCGCTGAAGTCTTTCACCAGGCCAACATCACCGCAATTGACACTCATGAGCCATTTTAAGTGGCGGGTCGAGAAATCGCCCGACGACTCAACCAACAACAGGACACGGATCTTCGTATTAGCTTCGAAAACGCTGACATGGCAAAGCCACCGTATCAATCGGCCAGTTTCGATATCCCGTGGAGCGAGGCGGCTCTATATTTTCTCGGCATTACGAAGGCGCTATCGCTATGGTCAACATCACGGTGATCGATCATCTTACCTTGCCAAAAATAAGATTGGTTGCCACATTACTACACGCTGATGACACAACAACTGAACGTGTTGGATAACAAATATCTCAACTACCAATCTGCGCTAAGCGTAATCGAAGCCTGTTAAAACGAAATCGATAACTACAAAGCATTTTCAAGCGACTACGGCTATGCGTTCTTTATCGTTACGCCCAAAACTTGAGAACATACTGATTATAAAGCCAGATTTTTATTACGCAGGATTCCCGGACAACATTAATGGCGTCTTTGCTTACAAAAAATCGTCACATTGATGCGGCAGAACCCGCATAGTAGATGCGGTGCCCATCCCGATTACACAGAAAAAACGCTTGCACCTATGAATGATCAACAATCTCAACCACGTCTAGCTTTCGCGCATTCAATTCATCGCAACGAGCAATCACATCCGGTGCTATCTAACAACTTAGTCGGACTAACAACCTAGTCGGAAACGGTAAAACTCATACCCGCATTGTTTTCGAGCCTATCCAGCAATTGTTCACCCATCGCTGTTGAAGGCGTCCATATTCCGCCAGCAACGTCCAAACTGTCCTTAGCAAGACACACAGCACTCTCGGCTAACATTTTCGATGTGGCGCCGTAACCAGGGTCACGATCACCCGTCACGGTTACACTCAATTTCTTCGCGGCATCGTCAGACGCTTCACCGAAAAACTCAATCTTGAAATAACCTTTCTCAATGGCTTCTTCAGATGGTCCTTCGCCTGGTGATGGCATCAATGGGGCTAACAGTGAACGTGTTGGCTTAAATGCCGTCAGCAACATCAGCAACCCGGACATACCTGCAACCAGCGATGCTTTCATATAACCACCAGGACCATTACCCATCAGCATCGATTCGCTATAGCGAAACTCAGAACCATATTTGTAATCCATCAACGCGTTGCTACGTCTTACGACCCGTGTGTTGATGGCTGCCATGACGAACGGCGCCGTCCATTGCTTAAAGTCGGCATCATAAATTGCAGCTGACTGGTCGGGCCCATCTTCACCTCTTGGCATATTCTGCGGATTCAGTGCGTACGGATCTGCAATTAAATCTAGGATGGAGGGGTCGACTTTCCCCTCTTCCATCATATTCATCATGCTGGCAACCGTACCGCCACTGACGCCACCGCTTGTATCGCCAACTCGAAATTTAACTGTCGAGGCATGACAACCGTGAGCTTCCTGCATTTTTTTCTGCAGGTAAAAAACGCCCATATCAGAGGGGATGCTATCGAAGCCGCATGTGTGGACGATGGTCGCACCACTGGCCTCTGCTTGAGACTGATAGCTATCAATCATTTTTCGCATCCACTGCACTTCACCGGTGAGGTCGCAGTAATGCGTGCCCTGCTCAGCACAAGCTGCAACAACCGCCTCGCCATATAAGGCATAGGGACCGACGACAGCACAGATGACCTTGGTCCGAGCGACCAGTGCACGAATCGAGTCAGGGTCATCACTGTTGGCAATCAACTGGGGGATATCTGCGGCAAAACCTCCGGCTCTTTTGCTGACCACGTTCGCCAACTTTTTGGCATTTCGTCCAGCAACCGCCCATTTCAAATCGCTATCTGCGCCGTATTTACTCGCCATGTATTCAACAACAAGTTGGCCTGTGAAACCGGTGGCCCCCCAAACAATGACATCAAATTCTCGATTTTCCACTAGGTTATTTCTCCTATAAATTAAATTTTACCGACAGCCGAATCGTTCACGGGCTTTTAGACCGCCAGGTCGATTTTCGTAAAACAGCCATAGACTCGATGAAACTGTGGTCGTGGCTATCTAGATCCAAGTGACGCCAAACGCCGTCGCCTTGTATGTCATCTGCATTTACTAACTTTCCTCCAACGCATCTCGACAGGGCCTGAAGGACATGCGATGAATTTCTGTGGGCCCGTACTTCTTCAATGCCGCCAAATGCATACGCGTCGGATAGCCCTTATGTTGCGCGAAGCCATATTGTGGAAAAACAGCATCAAGCTCAATCATCTCTTGGTCTCGAGCTACTTTAGCAATGATGGATGCAGCCTTAATGGCATCATGTTTTGTATCGCCCTTTATAAGCCAATCTGAGGGACATTCAAATACCGGACTACGGTTGCCGTCAACGATGGCATATTCTGCCTTCACGCTAAGACCCGCAACCGCTCGTTGCATCGCGAGCATAGTGGCATGCAGGATATTGATTTCATCAATTTCATACACCTCCGCTCGTGCCACACAATAGGCTATAGCGCGTTCTCTTATTGCCTGATCAAGCACAATACGTCGCTTCTCCGTAAGCGCTTTTGAGTCCTTCAAGCCCTCAATAGGATTGGCAGGGTCAAGAATTACCGCCGCCGCCAGCACAGCACCCGCAAGAGGACCTCGGCCTACCTCGTCGACACCTGCTATACGGTCTTTTCTATATTTTGAATTTAACGTCATTTTCATTAGCGAACGATAAGTTTTGCTATGGCCTGTGCTGCGACTTCACCCGAGTTTTTTCTCAACCCTTGATGTATCTCGTCAAATGCTGCAGTTAACTCGTTGTTAGGTTGTTTAAGTAACGCCATCATCGCGTCCGCTAGAACTTCAGGGGTCGCTGCATCTTGAATATACTCAGGAACCAGTGGTTTTTGGCTAAGGATATTCGGCAAAGCAAAGTAATCTGTTGTGACCAGCCTTGAAATAATGGCATAAGTGATCTTGCCCAATCGATATGACATGACCATTGGTTTACGTAACAACATCGCTTCAAGGGTGGCAGTGCCTGAATTAACTAAAACCAGATCCGCAGCTTGCATGACCACTTTGGCATCTCCAGTAACAACATTTACCTTCAAAGCCGTGTTCTGGGAGCCAACTTCAAGCTCGATGAGTTGTTCAATCTGCTGTTTTCTTTTTTCGTTCGCTGCCGCAATGATAAACATCGCATCGGGAAGTGCTTCCGCAACAATAATGGCGGCTCTAAGGAAATCTGGACCTGTATGTGTCACTTCGCCGCTTCGACTACCCGGCAGTATTGCGACAACGTGGCTCGCATGGCTCACGCCATATTTTTCCTGTGCCGCCGGCATACCGGTAATTCCATCTAACGGATCATATTCGTAGGCTTTCGGATGACCTACAAACTCGGCATCAATGCCGTTTTCTCTGTAGATATCCAGCTCGAATGGATAGAGCGTTAGCATCAGATCGACTTTTTTTGCGATACTTTTTATTCGACCTTTGCGCCATGCCCAAACTGTTGGTGAAACATAATGAACAGTCTTAACGCCCTGTTTTTTTAACATGCCTTCCAGCAGCAAATTAAAAAAATTGAAATCAATACCAATGAAACACAAAGCGCCACTTTCAATTGTTTTCCGTTTCATTTCACGAAGGATGTGAATGAGATCGGGTAGGCGTTTTAGTGGATCAACAAAACCGTTAACTGAAAGCCGACTGATATCAAACCATGACTCCATACCTTCCGAAATCATGGCGGGTCCCCCGACGCCAACAAATCGAGCGGCAGGAAATCGAGCTTTCAAGCCTCGAATGAGATCGACGCCAAGATTATCCCCAGAAATCTCTCCTGCGAGTAGCGCAAAAATTACCGGCTTGTCCGTCTCGACAGTCTCTGTATCTAATGAGTCCGATTGCAACACGTTCAGCGCTGACTTCCTCTGGCACAATTAAATTGCCATTGTCTACTTACTATAAGGTAACTTTCTGTTCCGCACAGGTCAGACTCGTCGAACAGACAAGTTGGCCATCAACATAGGCTTTACCGGTTGCTTTCAACCAGTGATTTCTCAGGTTTGTAATCTCAACCTCAAGGCGCATTTGATCGCCAGGTACAACTGATCGTTTGAACTTCGTCTTATCGGTACCGGCAAGATAGTAGACGTAACCATCAGCCAAGGTTCGATTACGACTCTTAAAAGCGAGAATTCCGGAAGCTTGCGCCAATGCTTCGACGATCATAACGCCTGGAAAAACAGGGTTACCCGGGAAATGTCCATTGAACTGTGGTTCATTAATCGTGACGTTTTTAATTGCCACAATTCGCTTGTCTGCTTCAAACTCGACAACTCGATCAACCAGCAAGAAAGGGTAGCGATGCGGAAGGAGCTGGCAGATTTCGTTAATGTCCATTAGATAATCCATTATTTTTTCTTCTCGAGGCGCTCCAAAGAGCGAACTCGCTTAAACAGCTCGTCCAACTTAGAGAATCCCACAATATTCCGTTTCCATAGAGTACCCGACATCAGACCTGTTCCTGACGAGTACCGTCCTTTTTCTTTAATCG
Source organism: uncultured OM182 clade bacterium (assembly GCA_905182025.1). Taxonomy (GTDB): domain Bacteria; phylum Pseudomonadota; class Gammaproteobacteria; order Pseudomonadales; family Azotimanducaceae; genus JAHRVQ01. Next base: position 67,693 of record CAJJAA010000017.1, on the reverse strand, counting down.
ACCGACTGACAAGCGACATCGCTGTGACTTCGACCTGATCAGCTATTTCGATGTTATTTATGATGCCTACACCACCACCAATCAGACAATACGCGCCGATAGTGGTACTGCCCGCAACCGCAGTGCAACCTGAAATAGCGGTATTGTTACCGACACGCGAGTTGTGTCCAATTTGAACTTGGTTATCGAGTTTGACCCCGTTACCGATAATTGTATGTCGCAAAGCACCGCGGTCAATTGTTGTACCTGCACCGATCTCGACATCGTTACCAATTTGGACACTATAAATCTGCGGCACTTTAACTAACGTGGACGTCTGAGCATCAAACTCAAATCCAAATCCATCAGCGCCGAGTACCGCGCCACTATGAATAACGACTCGCTCACCGATTTCAACATCATGATAAATACTGACGTTCGCCGCTATTTGTGCGCCTTCACCAATTCTTACATTTGCACCAATGAAACAACCGGGACCGATCTCTGATCCCGTATCAATTCTAGCATTTGATTCAACAACGGTATTTGCACCAATTGTGACCTGACTACCGTAGCTCGCTGTCGCAGCGACGACGGCTGTTTCATGAACACGCTGATCCGGCAGCGGTCGTGAATCAAATAGACTCGCAATTCGCGCCAAAGCTAATCGTGGCTGAGCACTAATGAGTGTTGGTTTATCGGTGGATGCCGCATCGTTTTCGGACAAAACCACAGCAGCGGCCTGGGAGCCAGCTAATGATTTGGTAAAGGTCGAATTAAACAAGAATGCCAACTGCTCAACCGTCGCTTCTTCTAGGCTCGCAATTCCTGAAATTTGGATTGTTGGGTCGCCACGCAACTCTAGACTAAACCTTTCAGCTATCTCACCTAGTGTGTAGTTCAAGCCACTGCTCCGAGCAGGTTAAGACAAAAAAAATGGGGGTCCCAAAGCACCCCCATTTCCTAATTTATATGATCATTGCTGGAATGATCGGCTCGATGATTCCAACCGATTCAGTTTCAAACCGAATTGTGGAATGTTAATCGAGACTATCTATTCGATACTATTTGGCATTTAACTGATTGAGCTTCTCTGTCACTTTACGCGTAATGTTGTAAAGGTCTGTGACATAGAGAACCGCTCCACGAGGAAGGATCATGTCATAGTCTTCAGACAAAACGAGTTCTTCAATGGCCTTTTGAACTTTACTGTCAATACCGGTAAAGAGTTCTGTCTGGCGCTCTTCGATCTGGCGCTGTAGCTTCTGTCTAAGATAGACGAAGTCATTGTTCATTGATTCAATTTGCTGTTGCAGACGGCGCTTCTCTGAGTCACTCATCACATCAGCATCTTTGTTCATTCGCTCTAACAACGCGGCTGCTTCCGATTGAATCTTACGAATCTCGTCTTCTTCGCCTTTAAATTCTTCTTGGATCTGCGTTAAGAGACGCTTAGCTTCCTCTGACTGAAGAATGGCATTCTGCACATCGACAACAGCGATCTTAACTTCAGCTGATGCGAATGGTGAAGTAACGGTCAATACCGAAATCGCCAGGATTGCCAGGATAGATTGTTTTATAGACACAGATTGTCTCCTCAAGTGCTATTGAATTAGAAATTTGTAAAGTTTCATGAAAAAACGCCTAGGGCGTGTTCGTCTCTTATTTTGGAACCTTTAACACGACCGTCTTATTCAGCTTATTCAGCTTATTCAACAAGCCTATTGCATTTTCGTCTGAGCCAAGACGGTTAGAACAGCGTCTGGCCTAGTTTTGAACCTAAGTTCCTTATCTAACACGTATCGTTCAAGTTGCCCTTAAAACAAGCCCCTGTGTCGAACGCATTTTTGAAGGCGCTGATGTTGTCACATCCGCGAGCTCGATTCAATGTCTCGGCGACCGATTAACCTTGTATAACAGGCAAAATCACCATTCGTCGCAGGTTACCTAATCTAGACAACAAAAAGACTGTTTTAGTTCCAAACAACCTTGCCTAAATCATCGTGCTCGTTGACTAAAGTAAGCATTCAAATTCGATCTACAGGATGAAAAAATGGCGCTTTATCGCTACATCGCCTGACCTAGTTCGAACTGGAACGACTCCGTCTCATCACCGTCTTTCTCGTTAAGTGGTATCGAGATGCTAAAGCTCAACGGCGCAAAACCGGTGATCCATGTGAGTGCGAAACCGGCCGTATAACGCAGTTCGCCATCTTTAGGGTCGGTACATATAACACTCACTTCCAGGCAGTTTGAATTGAAGACGTTACCGCCATCAATAAAGAAGACCGACTTCATTTGTCGCTGATCCTCAACAAAAGGCAATGGGAAGATGATTTCCGCATTGAACGTCGCCAATACGTTACCGCCGATTGGATCTGGCTCTGCGAAAGAGTCGTTCGGATTAGGCGTTGACCTTGGTCCGAGTGAATTGCTCTCGTAGCCACGCACAGAACCAAACCCACCGGCATAGAAATTCTTATAAAATGGATAGGTTTCCGTGCTGCCATAGGAGTCGCCGTAACCCAATCGCGTCGACAGTCTCAGTGTCAAAGCTCTAGTTAACGGCAAGAAAATCTGACCTTGATAATTAATGCGGTAAAACTCAAGTTCACTACCCGGCACGGTCATTTCAAACGAGAGGGATTGTGACCGGCCGCCCGTAGGCAAAAAACCACGATTCAAAGCAGACATTGAATAGGCGGCCTGCACAGAGAACAAATTGAATTCATTACCTTCTCTCTGCAAAAACTGGGATATCTCCTGCGCGGGGAAAATACCTTCGGTAATTTCTGTATTCTCATAACCGAAAGTGAAATTCACTCGCGCAATTTCGCTAATCGGGTAACCAAAGTTAACGTTAGCGCCATATGAATCGGTTGAAAACCGTGCAATATTTCTCGCGTCAAAATCACTTGAACGAAAGAAGAAAGAATAACCGCGACTCACACCGTCGACTGTGTAATAAGGGTCAAAGAACGAAAAGTTGTAGGAGGTTTGAAAATCACTTTGATTCACGCCGACTGAAACACTGTTGCCTGTGCCCCAAATATTTGAGTCCTGGTAACTTGCACCCAGAATGACTCCCATGTCTTGAGCGTATCCCAACGTACCTGATATCGAACCCGAGGATTGCTCTTCGACGGTATATTCAACGTCGATCTGATCATCAACGCCCGGGACCGTTGGTGTTTCAACGCCAACATCCTTAAAGAAGCCGAGTCGTTCAAGTCGAACCTTGGAGCGTTCGATAAAGGCATTTGACGCCCAACCACCCTCCATCTGACGCATCTCTCTACGCAGCACATCATCCTGCGTATGCGTATTACCTCGGAAAGTAACTTTACGTACGTAGGCTCGGTTACCCGCATCAACAAAAAATTTGACCTCGACCGAGTTGTCATCATCGTTTGGCACAGGTTGGCCGGTCGCACTAGAAAAGGTGTAGCCGGCATTTCCCAATGCACGCTCAATCTGTTCTTCAGAAACTGTTATCAATTGCCGTGAAAATGTTTGGCCTGGCTGGACATAAACCAACGCGCGAATACCTTCTTCGGGGATATCATGTAATTCACCGGCAATATCCACGGCACTCACCGTATACAGGTCGCCTTCGATAATGTTTACCGTGATGTAAACATCTTCTTTGTTCGGCGCAATTGATACCTGAGTTGAGTCAATCACAAAGTTGAGATAACCACGGTCTAGGTAATGCGACTCAAGGGTTTCCAAATCGCCGGTGAGTTTTTCCCGTGAGTACTTGTCGTCCTTGGTGTAAAAGGAAAATAAACTGGGCAACCTCAGCTCAAGTAGATCAAGCAGAGTCTCATCATCAAAGACACCGTTACCGACAATGTTGATGTGACGTATGCCGGCCACATCACCTTCACTCACCTCAATCCGAATGGCGACACGGTTACGCGGCATCGGCACGAGCGCGGTTTCAATTCTTGCGCCGTAGCGACCCTGAGAAACATACTGTCGCTCTAGGTCTGTTCTGATGTGTTCAAGGGTAACTTTCTTGAAAATCTCGCCTTCGGCCAGGCCTGAAGAATTTAGGCCTTCTAACAACGCCTCGGTTTTAATCGCCTTATTGCCTTCGATAACGATGGAGTCAATGGCTGGACGTTCAGACAATGTGATAACAAGCACACTTCCATCACGGCCGACCTGAACATCTTCAAAGGATCCGGTCTGAAACAGGTTTCGAATGAGCTGTCGAACTTCAACATCGCCCAACTCATCACCCACATTCACAGGGATAGACGCAAACACGGTGCCGACTGATACCCGCTGTAGTCCCTCAATTCGAACGTCTGAAACTACAAAAGCGCTAGCGTTGCAGCTCAAGGCCAACAAAAACAGGCCAATAAAGCTTTTAATTCTTATCATAAATTACTGCACCGCGAGGTCTAAAGCCTCATCAAGTCATTGTAAAAAGCTAGCATCATAATACCCACAAGGAGAAACATCCCCATTTGCAAGCCCATCATTTGGATCCGTTCGGGAACGGGACGGCGAGTGACTAATTCAATCAGATAATAAACTAGATGGCCGCCATCTAATATGGGGATAGGCAGCAAATTTATCACACCTAGGCTAATACTTAACAAAGCGAGAAAAGAAATGAAGTTTTCCAATCCTGATTCGGCTGAATCACTCGCCACCTGAGCAATTGTAATAGGGCCGCTGAGATTTTTTGGAGAGATTGCACCCTTGAGCATTTTGTAGATGGACTCGAGCGTAAACATCGTCACCGACCATGTTTTATCGACCGCAGGAATCCAAGCGGAGTAAAATGGATACGACACATGTCGCAACATCTCTTCAGGCATCTCGATCGCCTGTCTGGAAGCACCCAGAAAACCAACCTGCTGCCCCTCTCTATCGATTGAGCCCGGCGTAACCGCAACAGACAGCTCGGTATTTGCCCTAAGAACATCCAATTGCACGGTTTGGTTAGCGTGGGATTGAATGAGCTTTACGAATTGTAGCCAATCAACAATAGCCTCGCCATTGAACCGTAAAATCTTATCGTTCGCCTGAAGACCCGCTTTTTTCGCTGCGCTATCAGCAACGACGCCGCCAATCACTGCTGGAATTTCTGGATAGTTTAATACCAATCCAAGTGCAGCTGCGGGATAAGGGTTTTCCTGATCCGATAGCCAGCGTTGAACAGGGAGTTGATATTGTCGGGTAACATCGTTGCTGCCAAATTCCTTAATCGAAATGGCGATATCGCCGGTATCACCAATGCGACCAAATAGTTGCATATTAACATCAGACCAAGTGTTCGTTGGCTCGCCGTCGACGGCAACGATCTCCTGTCCCTGGCTTAAACCCGCCTGTGCTGAAACACTTTGCTTATCAAGCTCACCAAGTATCGGTGCAACACCGGAAACACCGGCGATAAACAACACCCAATAGGCAACAATCGCGAGCAGAAAATTGGCGATAGGACCGGCCGCAGTAATCGCGATGCGCTGTAGTACAGGCTTACGGTTAAATGCTAAATGCAGCCGATCATCCGCCACAAAGCCGTCTCTTTCGTCCAGCATCTTCACATAGCCGCCAAGCGGAATCGCCGCAAGGGCGAATTCAGTAGGCGCAAGCGTTTCATTACTGCGCGTCTCGATGACTTGATGCGCCGGCGGCTGCACGACAGGTTGCTTACCATGCTTAATATAAAAAGGCTTACCAAAACCAACACTAAACCGAAGAACATGCACACCACACAATTTAGCCACCCAATAGTGACCAAACTCGTGAATAGTCACCAAGATCGACAAGGTGACTATGAGTGCGACGACACTCTGAATTACATCCAACATAAATCTATTTCTCTCTTGAAACTAACGTTCAATTGACCAATACCTTAGACCTTAGACCTAGTGGCTAGCTCTGACGTCATCGTGCTCATGAACTGGGTTTGTGGCAACTACAAAATAAAATTTAGGCCCCATAATTTGAGGCGCTATGTCCTTATATTTGACGCTGACGCAGGATTTCTCGCGCGTATATTCTAGCAATATCATCGACGGCTAGTATTTCATCGACATCGCCTACAGCTTGCGCATCGACTTGCGCTAGAACTTTTTCAACTATGATTGGGATATCAGTAAATCGAATAAGTTCATTTAAAAAACCTTCAACCGCAATTTCATTCGACGCGTTGAGCGCAATAGATAAACTATCTGCGCCGTTGGCTGCTTCCTCTGCCAGCGCGATGCAAGGAAATCGATGCCGGTCAGCAGGTTCAAAATCTAGTCGCCCCATGGTCATAAGATCGAGGTCTGTGACCCCTGAGTCGATCCTCGAGGGCCAAGCAAGGCCATGTGCAATGGGTGTCCGCATATCAGGATTACCCATTTGAGAAACGACGGACCCATCATGATAGGCCACCATAGAGTGAATAATTTGCTGTGGGTGAATAACAATCTCAATTTGCTGCACGGGGACATCGAAAAGCCAATGCGCTTCGATAAGCTCCAAACCCTTATTCATCATCGTCGCAGAGTCGACCGATATTTTCCTTCCCATATCCCAATTCGGATGGGCACAAGCTTGCTCTACAGTTACGCCGTGTAGATCCGCCAAAGGCGTTTCTCGTAATGGTCCGCCTGAAGCAGTCAAATAGATCTTCGCGACACCGCCGGCGTAGCCAGGCGCACCGTTCGCCAAACTTTGAAAAATCGCGTTGTGCTCGCTATCAATTGGCAACAATACGGCATTGTTTTCCTGCACTTTACGCATGAACAAGGCACCGGACATGACCAACGACTCTTTGTTCGCCAGTAGTAATCGCTTACCTGTTTCGGCGGCGCGTAAAGACGACTGCAAACCGGCCGCGCCAACAATCGCCGCCATGACAACATCTGTCTCTTCGTGGCCAGCAACCCAGTCCAGCCCTTCTGACCCAGACAACACATTTGTCGCACTGCCAGCAGATTTTAACTTACCGATTAAACGCTCGGCTTGCGCTTCATCACGCATGACGGCGAATTGAGGTTTATGTCGTTCACATTGAGAGAACAGCAGTTCGACATTGGTGTTTGCTGTTAACGCGAACACATTGAACGCATCACTATGACGCTGCACGACATCCAGCGTACTCACCCCAATACTGCCAGTGGCACCTAGAATCGTAATGTTTTGACTTGCGGAGGATTGAGAGGTATTCATAATTTCACTGCAACATCACCACTGAAAAACAACGAGGAACAGCACAAATAGAGGCGCAGCGGATAGAAGGCTGTCTATTCGATCTAAGAATCCACCATGACCGGGAAGTAGCCCGCTTGAATCTTTTACACCACGAAAGCGCTTAAACATACTTAACGCAAGATCCCCAAGCACAGAGATAAGAATGATGCCCAAACTGCCCAACATAAACAGGGCGCCATCCACAGTGGCTAACGAAGGTCGACCCAACCATTGCAACATAAGCACCGCAATGATCAATGCCACAACAACACCACCACAAAGTCCCTCTATTGATTTGCCAGGACTCACATCGGGGGCCAACTTGCGCTTACCGATGGCTTTACCTGTGAAGTAGGCGCCAATATCGGCACCCCAGATAAGAAAGAAGAGCATCAAGATGAGAAAACTGCTGTCGGCATAGGATTTAAGTTCGACTAACGCGACGAACCCAGGTATCAAGCTCAATAGGCCAATCAGACATCGCGTCCATTGCCCACCCCACAGAGAGGTTCGTTTTGGGTATTGAATAACAAGGAACAATGCCGCCAGCCACCAGAGTGCAGCAGCCGACAAGACCAGGCTCAAAGGTATATGAATGGCAGGCAGTAGGCACAGGGCGACGAAGGCCGCATAAAGGTAACGTTGCCAGCCCGTTAAGCCTGCAAGGTTCGCCCATTCCCACGCAGAGACGGTAATAACCGCACCAACAAAATAGATAAACCCCATTTTAGGGAGAAAGAAGATGCACGCGATTGCGATCGGCGCGAGGATAACAGCGGTAATCACTCGCTGCTTTAGCATGATAAGCGTCTACCCAATGGGCTACTTATCATAGAGCCGCTTTTTTCAGGACTCGTGCCAGCAGAAGGTATTGCGTACTGGTAAAAATAAGCTTTGATCGTAACGTTCCTATATTTCCATTAGATCCGATTCTTTCGTCACAAGAGAATCCTCAATCTCTTTAATCTTCGCGTCGGTCAACTTCTGAATATCGTCAGTTCCCTTGCGCTCTTCGTCTTCTGTGATTTCTTTTTCTTTCAAAAGATCTTTCAGATCAGCATTCGCATCGCGCCGAATATTTCTAATCGCGACTCGAGCGTTTTCAGCTTCTGATTTAGCAATCTTAGTGAGATCTCGTCGATTTTCTTCGGTTAGCGCTGGCATAGGCAAACGTATTTTGTCGCCGGATGTTGCCGGGTTCAAACCAAGGTCCGACTTTAGGATTGCCTTTTCGACAACCGAAACCATCGGCTTTTCCCAAGGCACGATAGCCAGTGTCCTTGAATCTTCGACCGTAATATTTGCAACCTGATTAAGCGGCGTGGTCGTTCCATAGTAGTCGACAGTCAAACCGTCGAGAATGCCAGGATGTGCTCGACCCGTTCTAATTTTGGCAAATGCTCCAGCGAGGGCTCCTAACGACTTCTGCATGCGTTCTTGAGCATCTTGTTTTATTTCTTCTAGCATGGGATTCCTCTTTTGATTCTCAGTCAGAGATCGATTTTACTCAGATTACCTAACGAGTGATTAATGTTCCTTCATCGCCGCCTAGGACAGCTGCACGAAGCGCACCATTCTGCCCCATGGCAAATACTCGAAGCGGCATGTCATGATCTCGTGCCAGACAAATAGCCGTCAAATCCATGACACCCAATTGTTTATCGAGGACTTCATCGTAAGTTAATTCATCGAAGCGCGTTGCTTCAGGGTTAGTTACAGGGTCAGCGCTGTATACGCCATCAACCTTCGTTGCCTTTAATACTATATCAGCCTCGATTTCAATGCCTCGCAGGCATGCGGCTGAATCTGTCGTAAAGAATGGGTTACCTGTTCCAGCAGCGAATAGAACGACTTCACCGTCTTCAAGATGACGAATTGCTCTACGTCGATCATAATGTTCGACAATACCACTCATTGGAATCGCCGACATAACACTGGTATGAATACGCGCTCGCTCAAGCGCATCACGCATAGCCAGCGCATTCATAACCGTTGCCAGCATTCCCATATGGTCACCGGTGACGCGATCCAATCCCGCGGCGTTGAGCTCTGCGCCACGGAAAATATTACCACCACCGACAACGAGACCGACTTGCACGCCAATGCCTACAAGTTGGCCTATTTCCAACGCCATTTGATCAAGAACCTTTGGATCTATACCAACACCTTCGATCCCTAACGCCTCACCGCTTAATTTCAGCAGTATACGACGATGCTTTAGAGTCGTTTTGTTAGGCATAGAATCTCTCAGGGTTGTGAATAGCTTTACCGGTACGTTATCTTAGTTGACTAGCAACTTCAGCAGCAAAATCAACTTCTTCAACTTCAATGCCTTCACCGACCTCAAAACGAACAAATTGCTTCACTGACGCGCCTTCTTTCTTTAAAAGAGCGCCGACTTTTATGTCGCCATCCTTTACAAAAGGCTGATCGACTAGGCAAATTTCCGCGAGGTATTTACGCACTCTGCCCTCAACCATCTTTTCGATGATCTCTGGTGGCTTACCGCTATCCGCGGCCTGAGCGACATATATTTCCTTTTCCTTGGCGATAACATCAGCTGGAACAGCTTCTGATGAAACAAATTGTGGGTTAACGGCTGCGATGTGCATCGCAATATCTCTACCCAACTCTTCGTTTCCGCCTTCAAGCTCTATCAAAACACCAATTTTACCGGTGGTGTGAATATAGTTTGCGACAGTACCTTCATATACCGCTGCGCGACGAACCGATATGTTTTCACCAATTTTCTGGACGAGCGTTTCACGCGTGGATTCAAGTCCTGCCTGAAGCAGCACCGCTACATCTGGCTCTTTAGCATCGAATACTGCATTCGTCGCTATCTCTACAAAACCATTGAAATTGTCATCCCGAGCGCAGAAGTCCGTCTCGCAGTTGATTTCAACCATAACAGCGACGCCACCAGACACCTTCGTACCGAGTTTACCTTCAGCTGCTGTTCGACCGGCCTTTTTAGCCGCTTTCATGCCGCTAGATTTTCTTAGATTCTCAATTGCCAGTTCCGCATCGCCGTCGGCTTCAACCAATGCTTTTTTGCAATCCATCATTCCGAGACCCGTACGTTCTCGAAGTTCTTTTACCATTGCTGCTGTAATAGCCATGATGATTTCCTCATGCAAGAAGGGGGCAATGAATGCCCCCAAATATTTTATTAACTTAAGCTAGATGTGAAGCCCAGCGTCGAGTGGGCTTAATCTACCGAGTGCAGCGGATTTATTCCGCAGGCTTGGTTTCTTCTGCAGGTGCAGATTCTACAGCAGGCACTTCAGCTTCAGCGACTGGCGCATCAGCTACTGGTGCGTCCGCGGTTGGCGCTTCAGCTGTTGCCGCCTCAACCTCTGGCGTAGCTTCTTCTGCAACGGCTGCTTCTGCAACTTCTACAAATTCACCAGCACCGGGTCCTTCGAACTCAGCTTTACCTTCAATCACTGCATCTGCAATCGCTTGAACAAAGAGTCGAATCGAGCGAATCGCATCGTCGTTACCTGGAATCACAAAATCCACACCATCTGGATTACTATTCGTATCAACAATGCCTACAACTGGGATACGAAGCTTGTTCGCTTCAGTAATCGCAATGCGTTCATGGTCAACATCGATAACGAAGATCGCATCAGGCAATCCGCCCATGCTCTTGATTCCACCGAGGCTACGCTCTAGTTTATCGAGGTCACGTTGACGAGAAAGCGCTTCTTTCTTGGTTAGCTTAGTGAAAGTACCATCGTTGAACTGTTCTTCAAGGTCTCTCAGACGACGAATCGATTGACGAATCGTTTTATAGTTAGTGAGCATACCGCCCAACCAACGTTTATCAACATAAGGCATACCACAGCGTTCTGCTTCTTCCTGAACGACTCTACTTGCACTTCGTTTCGTACCGACGAAGAGGATTTTATTCCGCTTAGACGCTAGGTTTCGAATGTAGGTAAGTGACTCATTAAGAGCGGGTACTGTCTGCTCTAAGTTGATAATGTGAATATTATTACGTGCACCAAAGATGTAGTTGTTCATCTTTGGGTTCCAGTACCGTGTTTGGTGACCGAAATGGGCGCCTGCTTCAAGCAGCTCCCGCATAGATACGCTAGACGACATATTTTCTCCGAATGTAATTTGGGTTAGGCCTCCATACGCCCCATCGTCCAACCCCTTAACTTTCTGTTCCCCAGAAAGATCGAGAGCACCCGAATGATGTGTCGGTGTATGTGAGAATTTGGTTTCGATCTGGTTCCCCCAGACCGGCGCGCTTTATATCATATAACATCCATCACTCCAAAGAGTTTATCCTGATTTCCTCAATATTCGCCAAAAAGCACTAAAAATCACCGCTGCAGTCCAATATCTTTAAGCATATTACCCCCGGCGAACAATCTGCTATAGTTCGCCCCTTTTTTGCCAAGTCCCAGACAAATACATGACCATCGAAATCAAAAATTCCGAAGATATAGAGAAGATGCGCATCGTTGGCGCACTCGCCGCTAAGCAGCTAGAAATGATCGAGGCGCATATAAAGCCCGGGATCAGTACGGGTGAGCTGGACAGAATTTGCCATGACTACACGGTCAATGTGCAAAATGCTATTCCAGCCCCCTTAAACTATCGAGGCTTTCCTAAGTCGATCTGCACATCGGTTAACCACGTTGTCTGTCACGGCATACCCTCGGATGACAAAATCCTAAAAAATGGTGACATAGTGAATGTCGATGTCACCCTTATAAAAGATGGTTACCATGGCGATACAAGCAAAACATTCACCGTCGGAAAGTGTGGCGTACTCGCAGAACGACTCGCCGCAACATGCAAGGAAACGCTCTACAAGGGTATTGCACAGGTGAAACCTGGCAACCATTTAGGCGATATTGGACATGCAACCCAAGTCCATGCCGAAAAGAACCGCTTCTCAGTGGTTAAAGAATACTGCGGCCATGGCATAGGTAAAGTTTTCCATGACGAGCCACAGATTCTGCACTACGGTAAAAAAGGCACTGGCGCGGAGATGCTGCCAGGCATGATTTTCACGATTGAACCAATGATTAATGCGGGTAAAGCGGCCGTGAAGCTGCTGCCCGACGAATGGACAGTTGTAACCAAAGATCACAAGCTCACCGCACAGTGGGAGCACACGATATTAGTGACCGAAACCGGTTACGAGATTCTGACATTCAGAGAAGATGACACCATTGCCCGCTCAACCTAATGGATCAATAATCTTGACCAGCGATAATTTAAACGTCATTCAAGCCAAACTTGTAAAAGAACTCACTGGTTCGCGCCAGATCATACCCGCATTCAAACAAGCCATTGTTGATTGCAAGCAAGACCTTGAAAATCGCTTTCGAGAAGGCGCCGATGTCAGCGAATTGATGCTTAATCATGCCGCCTTCATCGATCAGATATTGTCTCTAGCGTGGAACCGCTTCGAATGGGATGAGAATCTCACTAGCTGGCGTAAAAGTCGTGTTTCGCTTGTTGCCGTTGGCGGTTTTGGACGAGGGGAATTACACCCCAACTCAGATATCGATCTTCTAATTTTACTCGAACGCAATTCCTACGACAAACATAGAGAAAATATTCAAAGCTTCCTGACGCTATTATGGGATATCGGGCTTGAAGTTGGTCAGAGCGTTCGTTCTGTTAAAGAGTGCAAAGTCCAAGCAGCGGTTGATGTCACTATCATTACCTCGTTATTAGAGGCCAGAACCATCGTTGGCGATCCGGAGCTTTTCAATAAGGTCCATGCGCTCATTAGCCCAAATAAAGTGTGGTCAAAAAAGAAATTCTTTCTCGCAAAGCTTGAAGAGAGGAAAGATCGTCACCGAAAATCCAATCACACTGAATACAGCCTAGAACCCAATGTCAAAAGCTCCCCAGGCGGGTTACGCGATATTCAAACGGTGATGTGGATCGCAAAGCGTCAATTTGGCAGGGTAGAGAGTTTTGATGATTTGGTCGATCGTGAATTTTTAACTGCGACAGAGAGAGATGTTCTCGGAGCAGGCGAACGGTTGTTGTGGCGAATCCGCTACGCGCTCCACCTCGTTGCTGGGCGCGATGAAAATAGACTCTTGTTTGAACACCAGCGAACTTTGGCAGAATTATTCGGCTATGCCGATGGCGATCAACTCGCGGTTGAGCAATTCATGCAATCGTATTACCGAACAGCGATGACGGTTAATGCGACTTGCGACATTTTGCTTCAGTACTTCGACGAAGAAATCATCAAAAAGAAAAACCACGACAACATTACGCCGATCAATGAGCGCTTTCAGATTAGAAATAATTATATCGAGGTGACGCGCCAAGACGTATTTAAAATGCATCCACCTGCGTTAATGGAAATATTTGAGATCATGGGCGGCAACAATCAAATCGAAGGCGTTCGCGTTGAAACCATTCGCGAGATTACGAGTAGCCTCGACCTTATTGACGAAAATTTTCGCGCTGCTGACGAGGTAACAAAAACCTTTCTCTCTATCTTGGCACATTCGAACCACCTGTATTCACAGCTTCGGTTGATGGAACGTTATGGCATTTTGGCAGCTTATCTGCCTGAGTTCGGTCGTATTATTGGCCAAATGCAATTCGACCTATTCCATATTTATACCGTCGATGCGCATACCTTACAGGTCGTTCGAAATATGCGGCGCTTTCGATATAAAAATCAAGAGCAACGTTTTCCGATTGCCGCACACATCTACCCTCGCTTGCCTAAGTTGGAATTATTGTTTATCAGCGGCCTGTATCACGACATAGCGAAAGGGTTAGGTGGCGACCATTCTCAATTAGGTATAGATATCGCCAGAGATTTTTGTCAAAGGCATAAACTGGGAACCTGGGATACCAATCTTGTTTGCTGGCTCGTTGAAAACCATCTTGTGATGTCATCAACCTCGCAAAAGAAAGATATCTCAGATCCGGATGTCATCCGAGAATTCGCAATGCTGGTTCAGGATCAGGTGAGACTCGACTATATTTACGCACTCACTGTTGCCGACATTAATGCAACAAACCCCACACTGTGGACAAGCTGGCGTGCGTCGTTGATGCGACAACTGTATCTGGAAACCAAACGCGCTCTGCGACACGGTCTCGAAAACTATGTTGACCGAGCTGAGTATATTTCAGAGACACAAAACCACGCCATCGAACGTTTGTCAGAGCATGATGTAACGAAAGAAGAAACCCTAGAAATCTGGGGCACTGTAGACGATGAATATTTCGTGCGGGAGTCCGTTGCAGATATTGTTTGGCATACACAGGCTATCAAACACCATAACCTCGATGACGGCCCTTTAGTGATACTCAGGGACACCGAACCGCGCCGCGAGGGCGAAGGGGCAACTGAGATATTTCTTTACACTCAAGGCACCCAGCGGGTTTTTGCAAACGCGGTCAGCTGTATTGATAAACTTGGCTTGGACATTGTCGACGCGCGAATTGCCAGTGGCAGCAGCGATCTAATTTTCGATACATTCATTGTCTTAGAAGAAAATGGCAAAGCTGTCGGTCCTCTTACTCATCGTCAAAATCGCATCAAGTCGCTGCTAACCGAAGAATTACTAAAAGAAGAAGACGAACAGGCTCCTAAAATTCGGCGCACACCAAGACAGCTAAAGAATTTCGATTTCAAAACCGAAGTCACGCTAAGTTATGACAGGGACAAGGATCTCACGGTACTGGAAATTATTTGCCCAGACCGACCGGGACTTTTAACGATCATCGCGGAAGTGCTGGCTGAGTTTGACATCTCCTTACAGGGCGCAAAGATCACGACACTCGGCGAAAAAGTCGAAGACCTCTTTTATCTGCCGGGTAACAAGGTTGATACGGAGTCTCTGGCACAAAGACTCCGGCAGGAACTCGACGGGCATGTTGAACTATCGAAATCAGTTGTTGCCTGACCACAAATCGACAAAACCGGCGATCAAACAAGAACGTAAATCTAAGCACCTGAAATCAAGCACCTAAAATCAAGCACTTAAAGCCACTAACTTAACGCTGCGAACGCCAACATATGAACCACCGACTAGACGGACTACACCCCTACCCATTCGAACGACTTAATGCGTTGTTGTCGGATATTACACCCGCATCCAACTACCCTTTTATCCCACTTTCATTAGGCGAGCCCAAACACCCCGCGCCAGATTTCCTAATGGATATCTATGCGGACCGAGAATTTCTCAAAGCAGGTGTTGGCAACTACCCGCCGACGAAAGGCAGCCCAGAAATTCGGCAAGCCATCGCCACCTTCGTTAACCGACGTTTCAAGTTAACTCAGGCGCCTATAAATGCTGAAACTCAGGTTTTACCTGTGACAGGCACACGAGAAGCGCTCTTTGCTTTCGCCCAAGCAGTGATCGATAGCGATGGTTCAGGCGGCGCTCCACTGACCTTGATGCCGAACCCTTTTTATCAAATTTACGAAGGCGCAGCGATTCTCGCCGGCAGCAAACCTTGCTACCTTGAATGTTTACAGGAAAATAATTTTCAACCTGATTTCGATTCGATCGACGACACTACTTGGCAACAATGTAGCCTCATCTATATTTGCTCACCCGGCAATCCGACAGGTTCGGTGATGCCAATAGACGTGATGCAAAAACTCATTCATCTGTCTGACAAGTTTGATTTTGTCATCGCATCAGACGAATGCTATTCGGAAATTTATCGAGACGAATCAAACCCACCGCCCGGACTTCTGCAGGCCTGTGATGAAATGGGCCGAGACAACTACAAAAATTGTGTCGCATTCAATAGCCTCTCGAAACGCTCGAACCTACCTGGATTACGTTCCGGCTACGTTGTGGGCGACGAATCTATTATTAGTCGGTTTCTGCTGTATCGAACTTATCACGGCTCCGCCATGTCATCTCATCACCAAGCACTAAGTGCCGCCGCATGGCTAGACGAAGAACACGTCATTGAGAATCGCATACTGTACCGACAAAAATTCGATGCCGTTGCCGACATACTCAGTGACAGCTGGCCAATGGACATCCCTGCAGCTGGATTCTATTTTTGGCCAAAGACACCCTGCGATGATCTCCAGTTCACTCGAAAGCTACTTCAACACACTAACATTAAGGTTTTACCCGGTAGCTATCTGTCACGGGTGGTCAATGATCAAAATCCCGGCCAAGACCGCATACGTATGGCCCTTGTTGCCACAACGGACGAGTGTGTCGAAGCCGCACAACGCATAAAAACCTTTATTGATCAAAAACAGTATTTATAATTATGATTCGGCATCAACTTGCTAGAGGCGGTCTCTAAAGGTGCCGCTAAGAAGCGGATACTGGAGCGATACCGTTGGTCAATGACTTGCTTTTAGGGTGGCTAAACTGCTGCTGAGAATAATTTCCGCTTATCACCTACTGTTTTACAAGCGATAAGTTCATAATGTCGCGCTTCGATCGTCACAGGACATATCACACATGGATCTCACAAATTTTTATAGCTTCGGTTTGGGTATTGGCACCAAAAATAAGAAAGGCCAGTGGCTGGAGGTGTTTTACCCTGTACCTGTCTTCAAGCCGATGGGCGACGATGTCAGCAAGATTGCCGAGGTCCTAGGTTATAAGGGCGGCAATGAGTCAATCGATCTAACCGACAAGTTGATCGGTGATTTGGCCTCTATCGTTACAGACAGTCGCCAACAGCAAATCCTTGGCATGATGCGTATGTCGACCAGTCCAAGGGTCGCCTGTATGTTGCAGACCGACGCAGCACTTACGTCGACGCCGGAAGCCTATCTAAAACTGCATTTACTGTCGCATCGCCAGGTTCTGCCGAACGCGCAAAACCTTGACGGCATATTTGCGCAGTTACCCAATGTTGCCTGGACAGATGCAGGCGCGATAGATTTGGAAGAATTGCCGGATGAGCAACTCAAAGCAAGGGCGCAAGGTCGCTTACTCGAAGTTTCTTCAGTCGATAAATTCCCTAAGATGACAAACTACGTTGCGCCGTATGGGGTTCGAATCGCCCATAGTGCCCGTGTAAGATTAGGTGCTTATCTGGGTGAAGGTACAACGGTGATGCATGAAGGTTTTGTAAACTTCAACGCCGGTGCAATCGGCCCGAACATGATTGAGGGACGCCTATCTCAAGGCGTCATAATGGACTCCGGCAGTGACCTCGGAGGCGGCGCTAGCACACAGGGTACGCTGTCAGGTGGTGGCGAAATTGTTTTGACCATCGGCAAAGATTGTCTTCTCGGCGCGAATGCGGGCACAGGCATTGCACTCGGTGATCGCTGCACAATTGAGGCTGGTCTGTACATCACAGCCGGTACTGCCGTACAGGTATTGGATGAAAACAAGAGCTTCGTTAAAGTCGCCAAAGCACGTGATCTCTCCGGCCAAAATGACATGCTGTTTATTCGTAATTCTCAAACGGGAATCGTTGAATGTCGCACCAATAAAAAAGCGATTCAGCTAAATGACAGTCTTCATTCGAACAACTAGGCTGACCTGATTGCTATGACTGATTCAACACTTGAACTCACGAAGAAACTCGTTAGTGCTCAATCGATTTCGCCTGCAGATGAAGGTTGTCAGACACTCATTGCCGAGTATCTAAAGCAACTAGGGTTTGAGGTCGAGGCGATGCCTTTCGCTGATGTCTCCAACCTTTGGGCGACGCATGGCGAAGGAGCACCCTACTTCACTTTTGCTGGACACACGGACGTGGTCCCGAGCGGTCCACTTGAGAATTGGGACACTGACCCATTTGAACCGACAGTCGTCGATGGTCACCTTTACGGTCGCGGCACGGCCGATATGAAAGGTTCTATCGCCGCCATGCTGACCGCCGCAAGCAACTTTCTATCACAACACCCTGATCACAAAGGAACACTGGCATTTCTAATTACATCAGACGAAGAAGCTGATGCCATTAACGGTACTCGACGGGTCATTGAAACGCTCGCAGAGCGAGGCATCCAATTAGATTGGTGTCTTATTGGCGAGCCATCAAGCGACAAGGCACTCGGTGACGTTGTTCGAACGGGCAGACGTGGATCATTGCACGCCAAAATTGTCTTCAAGGGGATTCAAGGGCATGTCGCCTATCCAGACGACGCGAAGAATCCCATCCATGCCGCGCTACCAGCACTGACTGAACTGACCGATGAGGTTTGGGACGCAGGTAATGCGTTTTTCCCGCCAACCTCGATGCAAATCTCGAATTTACATAGCGGCACCGGCGTCACAAACGTTATTCCCGGCACCATGGAGCTACTGCTCAACTTCCGTTTCTCGACAGAACTCGACGAACCAATGATTAAAGCGCGCACCCAATCAATTCTTGATAAACATGACATTGACTATGACATATTGTGGACCTTATCTGGCGTCCCTTTCCTCACGGTCGGTGGCGAATTGATTCCCGCGGTTGAAGCGTCTATTTCGTCAAACCTTCATTTGACGACAATACTCTCTACTTCTGGCGGCACATCCGATGGTCGATTCATTGCACCGACAGGCACGCAAGTTGTCGAACTAGGTCCTCGAAATGCAACGATTCACAAAGTAAATGAATGTGTCGCCATTAAAGATCTAGATCAACTCGCGGTGGTTTACCAAGATATCGTCTCGCGACTCTTGTGAACGGACGTGTGAAGGAACTTGTACGCGTCTTTATAGGGAAGAAGAATGACTGAGCACAATGATTCGACCGACGCTTTCCCCGATATCGAAATTTACGTTAAGCGTGTAGAGCTCGATGCTGTGACCGCTTGGTTGTCGCAGTATTTTGAAATAACCGGCACCAAGGACACCCGCGAAGGTGTTGTTTTCGAATTAAAAAATGCCGATCAAGAAGCATTTGAATGTGTCGTTGCAGAAAATGTTGTCAAAGGCGGGTTCGCTTCAGTTTGGTTCAAAAGAAATGTTACAAAATGGCAGACAGATCGTGAATGTGCAGTAGACGCCTATGAATATTTTAAATTGGAAGTTCGCTGCAGTACGGGAGGCTGGGATGGTGAAGATGAAGGTGGTTGGTTCCGTTTTATCGATGACGACATCAAAACCGTCAACTGGTTTTAACAGATAATGAGAAAATTCATGCTATACGGGGCAGCCGCCCTGTTGAGTTTCATCTGTTTTGTTGCCGTGTTTGCGCCTGCAAATATCCTCCTTAAATCGACTAAATCGCAAATCATGGCAGCAGTGCCCGGCTTATTCATAAATCAAATTAGCGGCACTGTTTGGCGTGGAGCAACAACTTTCCGATACCGCGACTTTCCCCTCAGCAATCTGCAGTGGCGATTATCAGCACTGCCATTGCTTTCAAAAAGGGTAGAAGTGAGTTTCGATATTTCAGGGACTGATCACACACTAAGCGGCAACATCTCCGCTGAGAGGGATCATTTACTGCTACAAAATATCCAAGGTGCCATAGACAGTGAATACATCAATGTCGTCAGCGTACCGCTTGGCCTAACGCTGACGAATCAGCTTATTTTGACAGATCTTTCTCTCGCCTCTGATTTGAAGCAGATCAACCACATCGCCGGACTCATCCATTGGGCGGGCGGCTCGATCACCGCAAGAAACGGCACCAATTTACAGCAATTTGTTCTACCGCCTCTGCAAGGTAAGCTTTCATCTAGGAACGACATCACCGACAACAGTCCTGTCTCGCATTTGTCCGTTACACACCAGAACAAGGCCATCATGAATATAAGCTTTGCTCAAAGCGGTTGGGTCAAGGTAACGGTTCTTGGTCGATTGTTTGAATTAGCAGCCATCGCCACATCCGCAGATACTGAAGCTGACGACACTGTGCTAGAGTTCGAAGAGAAAATTCTTTAGGCCTACTTTTTTAAATCGAGGGAATGAACAATTGAACGCCGTCGTTGACTGGTTTAACCAATACAACAAGATTCTAGTCACTCTCACAAATGTCACTCTCGTTGTGCTCCTGAGCCTGTCCCTTGCCAATGTTGCCCTGCTGATCCTTGAAGAATTAGAGAACACACCTGCAACAAACGCTGATTCAGCGCAGACAACGCCCGACAATGGTCAATCCAAGAAAAATTATGGTCTAGCTGCACTCGACCTATTTGGTTCTGTCGCAGAAACGGAACAGCCTAAACTTGTCGACGCACCTAAGACGAAATTGAATTTGGATTTACAAGGGGTCTTCACAGCAGAGGACAAGACTGAATCCAGCGCTATTATTGCTCAAAAAGGAAAATCCGGCGAACTCTACCAAATTGGTGACAAGCTTCCCGGCAATGCCACATTACATGCCGTGTTTGATGACCATGTGCTGATTAAGCGCGGTGCACGCATCGAGAAACTACCGTTTCTCGATAATCCACTCGCATCACAATTCCAGGCCGTCTCTAACGCAAATTCTGTCGAGCCCACCGATCCAACTAACGGTCCGAACGCTCGACTCAAACAGGTTCGAGAACGTATCGCAAAGCGCAGTGAGGAAGCCTCCAATGCGAGACTAAAGCGTCAGCAAAAGGGATCGAATTTAAAATCACAAATTGCGGCCTATCAACAACGCTTGGACACCGAACCAGAAGCAGTACTGAGCGAATTAGGCATATCGCCGGTTAGTGAAAGTGGAGCATCGGGTTACAAAATCGGCGCAGAAGTCTCCCAAGCTATCTTGCGTCAGTCAGGTTTAAAGAAGGGGGATGTCATATTGTCGGTTAATGGCAAACCTGTTGGAAATGTCTCAAGTGACAAAGATCTTTTAAATCAAACGGTTGCAGCAAAGAGAGTCAGAGTTGAGGTACAACGAGATACGCGACGGTTTTTTGTGACTGTTCCAATTCCGGACTAGTGCCAACCGAGTTCAAATTAAAGTAACATGCCCCTTTCACCCGCTTGGTGTTTTTTGTTTATGTACTTACCTAGACGTCTAGTCTTTCTCATTTTGATTATCTTCGCTGCCCCAATTCTTGGACAGGATAATTGGAAGATAAATCTGAAGAACGCGGACATCCGTGAGTTCACAACTCAAGTCTCTGCCATCACCGGCAAAAGTTTTATCATCGACCCAAGAATAAAGGGAAACGTTACCGTCATATCAAGCACGGCGATGGACGCCGACGCCATCTATGAACTGTTTCTCAGTGTACTTCGAGTACACGGTTATGCAGCGGTACCCGCCGGTAGAGTCGTCAAAATAGTCCAGCAAACGCTTGCCAAGCAAAGCGGCAATCCACTCGATGCTGCGAACAATATTGATAGTGAAGAGCTCATCACGAAAGTCATCCCGGTACGCAATACACCCTCAGCAGAGTTGGTAAAAATACTGCGACCTATGATTCCACAGTACGGCCACCTCGCTGGCCTGACCGAGCCAAACGCGCTCATTATCAGTGACCATGCCAGTAACATTGCCCGTCTCATGGAGATGGTTAAAGATATTGATGTTGCCGACACAAAAACCACTCGGATTATTCAACTTAAAGAAGCCTGGGTTGAGGACATGGTGGCGCTACTTGAAAAACTAGCCCCAGAACAAATAGGCAAAGGTGCAAAAGGTCCAAACCTAGTAACAATTGTGGCAAGTGAACGCACCAACTCGCTGGTATTAAAAGGTGAAGCCGCAACACTGAAGAAAATCGAAGAACTCATCCAAGAACTTGATGTCCCTGCAAATCGAGCAGGGACCATCCAAGTGGTTCGTCTCGCTCATTCCGATGCTGAACAACTTGCTGAGATTTTGAAGAATCTTGTGTCTGATGAAAACGAAGACAATAAGGGTAATCAAAATGTTAAAACCAGCATACATGCAGATGCCTCTTTAAACGCACTTGTCATTCGAGCCAACCCAACAACGATGAATGAACTCAAGGACATCATTGCTAGTCTCGACGTGCGCAGGCTGCAGGTTCTTATTGAAGCGGTTATTATGGAGGTGAGTACAAACTTCACCCGGGAACTCGGTACAGAGCTCGCGATTGTCGATCAGGGCAGCTCAAATCTACCTATCGCCATAACCCAACCTAGCGGTGTTCTGGCGAGCATACTGCAAAGCATTGCAACCAATGACCCATCCTCCGCAAACCTAGGCACTCGACCACTTTTAGGTGGTGGAAATCTCGATTCAAGTGGTACTAGCTTCGCCTTCATCATCCAGGCTGTATCAGAAAACTCAGACGTCAATCTGCTATCCACACCCAGCATCACCACCATGGACAATGAAGAAGCAAAAATTGTCGTCGGCCAAAATGTACCGTTTCGAACCGGATCAACGACAACGGGCAGCGGTGGAACCGTCAACCCTTTTACAACGATTCAAAGAGAGGACGTTGGTTTGACACTCAAGGTTATTCCACACGTCCACGACGGCAACTCGATTCGACTAGAGATTGAACAGGAAGTCTCCGAAGTCGATCAGACAGGTACGATTGATATTGGTAATGACGGCTCAGCTGATCTCATCACAAACATTCGAACAATCGAAACGACGGTGCTGTCTGAAAATGGTGAAGTCGTCATTTTAGGCGGTCTCACCCGAGATAAAAAATCAGAAAGTGAACGTGGTGTTCCCCTCCTAAAAGATATCCCTTTAATTGGCTACTTGTTTAAAGCCGAGTCGGTTAGAACGGAAAAACAGAACCTGCTCGTGTTTATACGCTCGACCGTGATTGCCAGCTCAAGCGATATGGAAAGTCAGACTACCCGAAAGTACGACAATGTCTGGGAAGTCGTTATTGAGGGCACAGACCCTTTGGACAAACTAACCGACCACTTTAATGGAAAACGATAAGGCCGAATCGGAACGACTAGATTCGCAATCGACGCGGGATTCCGTGTCGGTTGGCTCTTCTGCTTCGACGATCATCGACACGGCCACCGATCGACCTCTCGGTTTTCTTAAAAAAACCTCTTTGGCTATCAAGGCGAGTACATTTTCGCTCTCAAGATCCGTTCTCTTTTCTTGGATCAGACCTACTATTCTTGGTAATGATGCTGATTATCTGTCGCTACAACCTGACGATCGTGTTTGCTACGTTATGCCATTCCAATCAACGACGGATTTACTGGTGCTTGAACAGGCTTGCATACTCGCGGGCTTACCAAAACCAACTGCGGCGCTTAATGACCACGAATCACGCTCATTCTTCTTCCTAGGCCATCCGGAAGGTACCTTTGGTAGAAAGACATTGCGCCAGCAATCTGCTCGCATGCAGCGTCTGCTGCAGTATCAGAGCGCGAGTCAGAACGAATCCTTGCTGTTGGACAACCGAGGCACGATCAAAATAGTACCCGTCTCACTGTTTTGGGGACATCAGCCAGACAGAGAGAAGTCTTTATTCAAAGTCATTCTCTCAGAAAACTGGACCGCAACCAGCCGATTTAAAAAATTAGTGTCGGCAATCTTATATCGCAGTCATATTATGGTTCAATTCAGTCAGCCAGTTAACTTGGCTGAACTCGTTGCCAGCGAGCCTGACATCGAGCGACAGAAGCGAAAACTGATGCGCCTTCTGCGGGTTCATTTCAATCGTCAGAGGCAGGCAATTCTTGGTCCAGATTTGTCACATCGCAGGACGCTGTTAAACACGCTTATGGAAAGCGAACCCGTCCAAACTGCAATCAAGAATGAGGTTTCAAAAACCCAGCTAAACCAGCAGAAGGTTGAAAAGAAGGCACTCAGTTATGCCAACGAAATTGCATCCCACCAAAGCTATCGTGTCATTCGCTCATTCCAAATATTACTCACTTGGCTTTGGAACAAACTCTATGACGGCATCAATGTTATTAACGTCGACATACCAAAAGAGATCGCCAAGTCTCACGAGATAATTTATATACCCTGTCATCGCAGTCACATCGACTACCTTCTTTTATCCTATGTGCTATACAACAACGGCTTAACACCGCCTCATATTGCCGCCGGCAAGAACCTGAACTTACCCGTTGTCGGATCTATTCTGCGCCGCGCCGGTGCATTTTATATGCGCCGATCATTTCAAGGCGACCTACTTTACAAAGCGGTTTTTGATGAGTATCTGCACCTGATGTTTACCAAAGGTTACTCAGTCGAATATTTTATTGAAGGTGGAAGAAGTCGAACCGGCCGCACGCTATCGCCAAGAACGGGCATGCTATCAATGACAGTGAGTAGCTTTCGGCGTGATCCGGCAAAGAACATCGCTTTTTTACCTGTTTACTTCGGATATGAACGAATTCTTGAGGGTTCAACTTATCAGGGCGAACTTTCGGGGAAAACAAAACAAGATGAATCCATTTTTGATATTTTCGGCATTTTTAGTACTTTTAAAAAAGCGTTCGGGCAGGTCGATGTCAATTTTGGCTCACCGTTATATCTCAATGAATTTCTGGACGATCAATTGCCGGGTTGGAAACAGGCATCCAACACAGAACTAACACCCGCATCACTGACACGGGCCCATAATCTACTCGCAGTCCAGCTAGCCGAACGTATCAACGACGCGGCAACAATTAATCCAACCAACCTCGTTGCCACGGCTTTGTTGTGCACGCCCAAGCAGGCGATGGGGGAACAACGACTACGAAATCAGGTAAAGGTCCTTCGTGCCATCAGTCGCCTTACCCGAGCCGACTCAACCACCGTCACCACACTCAACGAAATTGAGATAATCAAACACGCTGAGCAAGTTTCTGGCTTGGACCGCATTAGCCATCACTCTGGCGATATTCTTACAGCCTCAGCAACGACAGCAATAGCATTAACCTACTATCGTAATAACACCCTACACGTTTTTGCACTGGCTTCTCTGATTGCCAGAATTATTCGATTCAAAGGAAGCGTCAGCCTCGCGGAAATAAACCAAAACTGCGAAATCATCTATCCTTTCCTTGCGAAGGAGTTGTTTTTGAACATCTCTACGGAGGATTTACCTGCACGTATAGCCAATACCATTGAAGTGTTAATCACCGTCGGCCTCGCTTGCAAAGAGGCGGACATCGTCTCAGCGACTGACCAGACCAGCGATGGTTTTGCGTCCCTGTCAGAGTTGGCAGAAATCGTCGAACCCTGTCTGGAAAGATTTCATATCGTGATGATGTTAATCGCGGACGAACACATAAGATCAAGCAAAGAAATTGAAACCTCAGCACTCGATGTGGCACGGCGGTTATCGCTAATTTTCGGCATAAACTCGCCAGAGTTTTTTGACAGAAGTCTGTTTGCACGATTTATGACAGCGTTATCTGTATCGGGCAGCATGACTAAATCTGATGAAACGTGGATCCCATCCGGCGGTTTTACAACCCTTCATAACAGCATAGACTCATTACTCGACGCAGCTGTCAGGTTCAACGTCATTCAGTCGCTGAGCCATCGCTAGACGCGTTACTGGCTACCCTAGGGCTTTATCGGTATTAACCGAGACGGGGGCGAGACGAGGACCTGAGCCCCTTATCCGGCGACTTGTCGCGACTAGGCCTTCTTATGGAGATCTGTCGCACAAATTTGTCACAGAGATCTGTCACATGGGTCATTGAAACGATCTATTGCTAAGACCTTGTAAAAAGACCTTGCAAAAAGCCCTTGTGAAAAGACCAGCAAATCAACGCTATTGTAAGAACACATCGAACCTATTTGCCTTTGCGACATACTGGTATGAAGGCTTAAACATATCGAGCTCGTCTCCATTCGCCGGACGTTTTACGACAACCTTCGAGCAGCCTGTTTGTATCGCAAGACCGAGTAGTTCCGTTGCATCCTGATCCTTACCAACAAAATTCTGTAACATCTGCATCGAACCATTCACCAACGCCTGTTTTCTTCGTGAAGGAAACATTGGGTCGATAAGAATGACGTCGGGCAGCGTGCCTCCTCGATCCTCATCCGTTGAGCCGGTCTTGCGCATTTTCAACAATACATCTTTCGCATCAGCTTCGATCAGGTGCATTCGAGATAACGTTGATTGTATATCCTGCGACACATTCGCCTGCAGTGCACCACGCAGCAAAATACTTAAAATTTTCGAACGTTCAAGCATCGTCACTATACAACCGGCATTGGCCAGCAAAAAACTATCGGTCCCAAGTCCTGCCGTGCAATCCATAACCCTCAAGCCCGGTTTAGCATCTACGGCCCTGAGCAAGAGTTCTTTTTTGCCGCCACGGGTTGCGCGATGCTGCAATTTCGATGAACCAAAATCGATGCGTAACGCCAGCTGAGACTGATGGCTATCTATAAGCTCAAAACCTGAATCCTGCTGTATCAATTTAAATCGAGGCATCGGTTCAGCTTTGCTTCTTCGGCGGGGTTGCCACCTGCTCTCTTAAATATTCGGGTATCGCATCAATCGCATTGGTAGAAAAGCCTTGAAGCGCTCGCTGTTGCCCCAAACAGATAAAGTCTTCAACCATCGGCTCAACCTCCAGTTCGATATCCGTCGGTACAACACCCGTCGCGAGCGATAGTTCGTCGCTTAGGTTCCAACCGGAACCAACAGCTGACCAGCTTAGATCCTTCGCCTGGAATGGAACTTCACTCGCTTCCCAAACACCCTCGTTACCATTAACGACAGCAATCGTGTTTTGCTTTGAATATGAACCAAAATAAACCTCTTTATTCCTAGCTGTGAGAGCAACCAACACGTGATCGACTCGTTTTTTGCGCATTACAGTTTGAGCGACACCGGCCATACTCGATACGCCAACGACCTTCACCCCCAAGCCGAAACCCAGCCCCTGTACAACCCCGACACCAATCCTCAAACCAGTGAAGGAACCGGGACCTTGACCATAGACAATGAGATCAATGTCCGATTTATCAATGCCAGCGTCTTGCAGTAGCCCTAGAATTCTAGGCAGCACAACTTTGCTATGAGTTCTGTCTACCCTCTGGCTATTGGTAAACAGTTCATTGCCGATCTTAAGTCCAAGCATGCAGACTGGAGTGGATGTATCGATTGCCAAAATATTCATAGATTTACTTTTCGTTAGGACACCTAGTCAGTTTAGCAAATACTCGCCAAGGAAATTCTTTTTGCTTTACCTAATCTGGCAAAGTAAATATGGGGATTATTGCGTTGATGCATTGTCAATTTTTTCTAAAAATCTTTGTGCTTCATCGAGCGAGGAAGTCCATTGCATTTCAGGCAGACTCGCTCTTAAAACACCGCCGTAGTTCTTTTCAATAATGCGGGAATCTCCCAGCACAAATAGTCCTGAGTCAGTCTCTTGTCGAATAAGTCGACCAAAGCCCTGCTTTAAAGTGATCGCGGCTTCCGGTAAGGCAAGGGTGCGAAATGCATTGTCGCCTTGTTCTTCAACCGCTTTGCTTTGCGCTCTAAAAATTGCGTTATCGGGACTAGAAAATGGCAGCTTATCGATCACTAATAGACGTAAATCTGCACCACGCACATCCACCCCCTCCCAGAAGCTTTGCGTTGCCAATAATATGCATCTAGGAAGTTGCGTGAATTTTTGCAGCAACGCCTTCTTTGGCATCGACCCCTGAGTCAGGAAGGTTAGATCGTGCTCGTGTTGCAGTAACCTTGATGCGAGTTGCAACGCCCGATGGCTAGTAAACAACATGAAACTGCGACCCGAATGCTGACGCACTAAAGGTAACACCTCTGTTAGAAGAGCTTGAGTATGCTGGTCTGTACCCGCAGCAGGAAGCCCTAAAGGTACGAAGCTGAGCACCTGCGATGCAAAATCAAAGGGCGATTCCAAACGACATTCGTCAATGTTTTTTAGGCCGATAGCGCTCTTATAATGTTCAAAAGATTTATTAACCGTCAACGTGGCCGATACAAAAAGCCAGCTCTGCGAGCTCTTCTCTATTATCGGCGCAAGCTCTTCCGAAACTTGGACCGGTGCTCGCTGGATAACAAAGCCTGAATATCGTGGGTGTGATCCCATCATCTCAATCCAATGCGCATGAGCTTCATTTCCACCTATCGAAGTCATCGTCGCAAACACGTCAACCAAACTTAAAACTCGCGTGTAGCAATGCTCAAGCCCAACGCTACGTTCTGCAGCAAGCTTCAAAAACCGCACTAAGTCTGACAGCAGTAAATCAATCTCTTCGATAACTTCTTGAACGGAACTGTCATCCAGCTTCCTCTCTAGCTCGCCTACTGCCAGCGCGAAACTTTGAGTCAATCGACCTGTTGCCAATTCGAGCATATGACAACATTCGATTAATCCTGGATCATCGTTTGATACAAGCAACTGTTCACGTTTTGTATCACCGCTTAGTTCCAGTAATTGTCTTGAGCTAAATCTTTCGCCAAAAAACTGTCGTGCTATATCCGGAAGTTGATGAGCCTCATCAACAACCACAACTTCAGCAGAAGGCAAAAGTTGAGCAACATCGAGCTCCTTCAATCCTAGGTCTGCGAGCAACAAATGGTGATTTACAACAACCAGATCCGCTTCTTGAGCACGCCTGCGAGCGATATACACAGGACAGCTGTCGTAGTAATCACAGTCTTGCCCTAGACAATTATCAGTCGTACTTGTCACCATAGGTACGACCGGATTCATCTCAGATGGGTCGAGAAGTTCCGTTAAATCTCCTGTACGTGTGCGGGTCGCCCAATCCTGAACCTCACTCAACGCCTGCAGCACCGTTGCGGCATGCTCTTGCCCAATCATCTTGATATTTTTGAAGAGGCGGTCTCGACAAAGATAATTAGCTCGTCCTTTCAAAATGGCGACCTTCACCCCAAACTGCTTGTTCGCCAAAGGTATGTCTTTTGAGAAGAGTTGATCCTGTAGGTTCTTTGTACCGGTCGATATGATGACTTTCTTTTTCGAGCGCAGTACCGGCATTAAATAGGCAAAAGTTTTACCTGTGCCAGTACCCGCTTCAATGATCGCATGGCGTGATCGACGAATCGCATTACTAACAAACGATGCCATTTCAACCTGACCAGGTCTAAAGCGAAAGTCTTGCAGATCTCCGGCGAGATCACTCGTCTCGTCAAAAAAGTGACTCTCGTCTTCTTTCAAAGGACAAACCCTTCAGTGACAGATACAATTTCGTACGTACTAAAAGTAATTTTCATACTAGTGACTCAAACTCCGAGCTTAACGTGACACTAAAAACATCAGAAATTTCTGCCATCATTCTTGCCGGCGGCATCGGAACACGCATGGGTCGTAAGAACAAAGGCTTACTTATCTTTAATGGTAAACCGCTTATCGAACATGTACTTGAAAAACTTCATGACCAGGTTTCGAATATTGTGATCAGCTGCAATGAAGACCTCGATCAATATCGTCGATTCAATTATCCCATTGCGATCGATGATTTCAATCTTGATACCAACAATACCAATAGCGAGACTGACGATAAACAAAACAACAAAGAAGGCATTGGACCACTTGCCGGCCTGTTAAGTGCCGGTAGAAAAATTACAACGCCCTATTGCTTCATTACGGCATGCGACATGCCATTCTTACCAAGGACGATCGTCCTAGATCTCGCTAATGCATTGGGTGACAAAGACGCAATATCAGTCAAAACAAGTAAAGGGACAGAACCTCTCGCGTCCCTCATTCGCACCAGCAGCCTGCTAAGCATCGAGGCTCATCTGAAAACAAATCGTAGGTCTGTTGTCTCTTGGCTCGCGACCCTGTCGTGGATAACACTCGAAAGTGAATTGAAGCAGCAATTCAGAAACCTGAATCATCCTGAAGATCTGCACTAAACGCCGGTGTGCAGGCGCTTTTCTGCAACAATTGGATTTTTTATCAATACGACTGAAGCCTGTGCCTAAAAACGCTGCCACACAAGAGCCGCTATAGGCTGGACAGAAGAGCCTGCAGGGATTTCAGACACAAAAAAGCCCTCAAAAGAGGGCTTTTTGTCACTCAACGAGCGCGTATTTACTTCTTCTTACCCGCTTTCTTCTTAGCAGCAGGCTTTTTCTTAGCCGCTACCTTTTTCTTAGCAGCAGGCTTTTTCTTAGCAGCTGGTTTCTTTTTAGCTGCTGGCTTTTTCTTAGCAACTTTTTTCGCAGCTACCTTCTTCTTGGCGGCTGGTTTCTTTTTAGCAGCAGGCTTTTTCTTGGCCGCTACTTTTTTCTTAGCAGCAGGCTTTTTCTTAGCCGCTACTTTCTTCTTAGCAGCAGGCTTTTTCTTAGCCGCTACTTTTTTCTTAGCAGCAGGCTTTTTCTTAGCCGCTACTTTTTTCTTAGCAGCTGGTTTCTTCTTAGCTACTGGTTTTTTCTTAGCTACTACTTTCTTTTTAGCAACTACTTTTTTCTTAGCAACTACTTTCTTCTTAGCTTTCTTTTTAGCGACCACGTTTACACTCCTGTCTTTCGTTTGAAAGTTGAACTTTGTACAGCATCAATACCGCATCAGTACATCATTCTCGTCAGCAGCTATATCACATCTCCTCGGCAGTAGTGTCTGTCACTAACCACTTTTCAAATTCGGTTTCAAAAATTACTCACCTAATCAACATTCAAATTAAGTGATTTCTTTTTGATACCTCCTTCTAAAATGTGAAGAACAAATGTATACAGTTGCACTTACGTAATACAGTTTAGAAAAAAAAAAAAGAATTTGCTAACTTTTTTTCTAAAAAACGTATCTTTTTCAATGTTTTAGTCGTTTCAGCTAGAATTTCCTTCAACTGTAACTGCTAACGAACACGTTATGTGGCGTCAAGCCTGAAGACAAAACCAAAGTTAAGATTCAAGCGCAGAGAAAATATTCGCTCTTATTTCGTCAGTATTACCAACACCTTCAATCTTTGAATATTTTAAACTTCCGCCAGATTGATTTGATAGATCTTGATAGAATTTTACTAACGGTTCTGTTTGGTCGCGATAAACATTAAGTCTCTCCTTTACCGTTTCTTCCTTATCATCATCCCGCTGGATAAGATCACCCCCTGAAACATCGTCTTTTCCTTCCACTTTGGGCGGGTTATATATGACATGATAAATTCTACCAGAGTCAACGTGGACGCGCCTTCCACTCAATCTGGCAATAATTTCAGAGGCTTCAACTTTTATCTCCAGCACATTATCAATACTGATACCCTGCTCAACTAAAGCTTCAGCTTGCGGAATCGTTCTGGGAAACCCATCGAACAAATAGCCGTTAGCACAATCCGGTTTTGTCAGTCGCTCTTTCACTAAATCTATAATGATATCATCAGTCACTAACGCACCACTTTCCATTACGCTTTTAACTTTCTTACCAAGCTCGCTTTCAGCTTTGATTGCTTCCCGCAACATGTCTCCGGTCGATATTTGTGGAATACCATATTTTTCGGTAATGAATTGTGCCTGTGTACCTTTTCCGACACCGGGCGCTCCCAATAGAATGATTTTCACAACGAATCTCCTGGATTAATAGTTTATTAGGCTAATTTTGATCTGCGAGCTGATATTACATTCGGAAGCTGCTCTATTTTCTCCAGCGTACGAAGGAGTTCATTCAAGCTAGTTACTTCCATAATCATGCTCATATTTACTCTGTTGCTCTTCTTGTCCGATCGAGAAATCATCTCTACCACGTTGGTTTTTTCATCTAGGAAAACACCCGTAATTTCATGTAGTAGACCTGATCGATCATAGGCGTCTACGGCTACGGTCACCGGAAACGTCGTTTGAGTATCGTCTTGCCAGTCCAGCCGTAAAAGTCGACCGTAACTATCAGCTCGAAGTGCTTGTATACAATCTTGTCGATGCACGTGCACCAAATTCGCATCATCAATGACACCCAGAATCGAATCACCGGGAACCGGTGCGCAACATTCTGATATCTGGTGGTCGAAATCACCGATGCCTGACACCGGAGAAGTATCACCGAGGTGTTCCTGCTCAATGAGACCTAGATTCAACTGATGATCTCTTTCATCCAGCTCCACCAAGCTTGTAACCTTGCTGATTATCTCAAGGGAATTAATATCACCGCTTCCGACAGCGGCAAACAAATCGCTACCCTTATCGAACTGCACATATCCAAGCAGTTCTTCCTCGGTCATCCGTTCGATTCCAAGATGGCGCAATTCATCAAACAAGATGCGCTTTCCCTCTTCTATATTCTTAAGCTTGGTTCGATTTCCAAACCAACTCTGAATCTTGGCCCTTGCTCTGCCCGTCGTAACATAGCCAAGGTGCTCATGGAGCCACTCACGCCTTGGATCAGCTATATCGGCAGTAATAACCTGTATTTGATCGCCGGATTTCAACGCGGTGTTCAATGGCACAACACGGCCATTTATCTTTGCGCCTCGACACTTGTGTCCAACCTCCGTATGGACCCGGTAAGCAAAATCCACAGGCGTTGAACCAGGCGGCATGTCAATTACGTGACCTTCCGGGGTGAATACATAAATTCTATCGAGACTAACTTCATCCCTAAGCTCCTTCGCAAGACTCGATAAATCACCTTGCTCTTGCCACTCAAGAATCCCTCGCAACCAGGTTATTTTATTTTCGTACGAAGCGGGCTTTTCCTCGCCATCGATTGATTTATATTGCCAATGAGAACAAACCCCAAATTCAGCTTCCTGGTGCATTTCCTGAGTTCGTATCTGAATCTCCAGCGCTTTACCTTCAGGCCCGATGACAGCCGTATGCAGCGACCGATAGCCATTCTCTTTTGGGTTTGCAACATAGTCATCAAACTCGTACGGGACACTACGCCATAAATTGTGCACAACACCCAAAACTCGATAACAATCATTATCAGTCGGCACAAGAATTCTCACCGCTCTGACGTCATAGACCTCGCTAAAGGGAATGCCTTTATTACGCATCTTTCTCCAGATGCTGTAAATATGTTTAGCGCGCCCTTCAAGATCGGCTTCGACGTTAATTATCTTTAGCTTGTCTTGCAGTGTATCAATCACTCTACGTATATAGTCTTGTCTAGCGACTCGCTTTTCATCAAGCAGCGTTGCGATTCGCTTGTAGTCCTCTGGCTCGATATAACGAAATGCAATATCTTCCAACTCCCATTTCAAATGACCGATACCGAGTCGATGAGCAAGCGGGGAGTAAATATCGAAGACTTCTCTAGCCAGTCGAATTCTCTGATCAGCACTGCTGTGAGCAATATTTCGAATTGCACAGGTTCTTTCGGCCAACTTAATTAGGGCGACCCTAACATCATCAACTAGCGCCACAATCATGCGCCGGGCTTGTTCAATTTGATCAGACCTTACACCAAGAACCGCTTGATTAGGCTTGAGATCAATTGTGCCTATCACAGCCATTTTGAGAACGCCTTCGACAAGATCGGCGACTGTCGGCCCAAAGTTTTTCCGTACGTGGTTGAGGGTAATTTGATTTTCGCGAACAGCACGATAAATAATGCCTGCAACTATGGCATCTTCGTCCATTCGGAGTTCGGATAGGATATTGGCCATGTCGAGGCCAGTTTTGTAGCTACTGACACCTTCACGCCAGACACTATTGGTCGCAACGGCTTTTTCTTCTGCCTGTTGAGACAAATCGCAGGCCTCACGAATTCTCCCCAGATTAACATCAGGGTTAATTTCATTAAGCTGACTAAGCCATAATTCCAGATTGATACTACCATCAAAATGAAGAGGCTGTTCCTCTCTGACTTTTACCATAGAAAGATGATCGGACTACTTAGAGAAGCAGGCAATAGACTCGACATGTGTCGTATGGGGAAACATATCAATCACACCTGCACCGTCGAATTGATACCCACCCGCAACCAGAATTTCAGCGTCTCTCGCTAACGTCTCAGGGTTGCAGGAGACGTACACTACCCTTTCAACCTTACTGCTTGCAAGTTTTTTACAGACCTCAAATGCGCCACTTCTGGGCGGGTCAAGCAGCACCTTGTTAGCCTGCTGTAAAGCAGGCATATCAGGGCCTTCGGCGAACAGGTCGGCCACATAAAATTCGGTATTATGGAGCGAGTTTTTGACCGCATTTGACTTTGCGCGCTCAACACTCGGAATCGATGCTTCAATACCAATGACATGCTTTGCCCGCCGAGCCATTGCCAAGCTGAAATTACCAATGCCACAAAACGCATCGAAGACGCAATCAGCATCGTTTACATCCAAATACTCGATGGCCTTGGCCACCATCTTTCGATTAATCTCTGGATTTATTTGCGTGAAGTCCATCGGGTGGAAATCAAATGTTAGATCAAAATCCGGCAACGCGTACTGAAGCCTTTCAATGCCATCTGCAGGCCATAGCTTGTGAACGGTCTCTAGATTGCCTGGCTGTAAATAAACATGCAGCTCATGCGCAGCCCCGAAAGCCTTCAGGCGCTCAAGGTCGTTGTCGTCCAACTCATTGAGATGTCGGAATACCAAAGCTGCGTTCGCATCTCCTATGGCAACTTCGATTTGAGGCAAGGTACGTGGGTCACTTAAGCTCTCTATCAATCTCGCCAAGGGTTCCAACAAGTCAGACACGGGTTTTCTTAAGACGAAGCAGTTAGTCGTTTCCGTGATGTAGGGTTTTAGTTTTTCCCTAAACCCGACTAACACCCGCTCCTTTTTATCAACGTATTTAACACCCAGTCTGCCTTTTGCACGGTAATGGCTGACGGGACCTGTAAGGGGAGGAAAGTAGCTCGCTGGCTGAGTATCCGCCAGTGTATCAACGAGAAAGGTCTGCTTATGTTCAATTTGAGCTTGAGGGTCGTAGTGCTGAAGACTGCATCCGCCACAATCAGCCGCAACGGGACACATTGGCACACACCTATCAACCGAGGCTTCGAGTACTGCCGTGGTTTTCGCAAAGATTTTTTGTTTCTTTCGCGTGAAAGGTAAAGCCGTGACTTCCTCACCGGCGAGCGCACCGTGCACGCAGAGTTTCGGATCTTCGGTGATGCCGTAACCGTCTTTGTGAAGACCGACTATTTTGGTATTGACTGGTTCAAAACGCTTCTTCACTCATCTTCCTGAAGCCATGGGAAGCGCGTAGTTTACTGATCTGGACCAAACACGCCAGTAGAAAGATAACGATCACCACGGTCGCAAACTATTGCCACAATGACAGCATTTTCGACCTGTTGACTCAATAGAAGTGCCGCCGCCACCGAACCGCCAGATGACACGCCGCAAAATATCCCTTCAACTCGCGCAAGTTGCCGCATCGTCTCCTCTGCGGTCGCTTGATCCATATCAATAATGCGATCAACCCGCTGGTCGTCATATATTTTAGGAAGATAAGCCTTCGGCCATCGACGTATACCGGGTATTGCACTGCCCTCAACTGGCTGAAGACCAACAATTTCAACTTCTGGCTTCACTTCCTTGAGATATTTCGAGACACCCATAATCGTCCCTGTGGTCCCCATGGAACTGACAAAGTGAGTAACCTTGCCAAAACTCTGGCGCATGATTTCAGGACCTGTACCTCGATAATGAGCTGCAGGGTTGTCAGGGTTCGCAAATTGGTCAAGAACGATACCTTCACCCCGGCGCTGCATTGCCTCAGCTAAGTCTCGCGCGCCTTCCATACCCTCTTGCTGCGTTACTAGGATCAACTCCGCGCCATAAGCCGCCATAGCGCTTTTACGTTCTGCACTCATATGAGCCGGCATGATCAACACCATACGATAGCCCTTGATTGCAGCCGCCATCGCTAGGGCTATACCCGTATTGCCGCTGGTTGCTTCAATCAGGGTGTCGCCTGGGCTGATTTCGCCGCGAGCCTCGGCACTTGCGATCATGCTCATCGCTGGTCGATCCTTGACTGAGCCGGCCGGGTTATTTCCCTCAAGCTTTACCAATATCGTATTACTACTGTCGCCCGTAAGACGCTGCAGTCGCACCAACGGGGTTTCCCCGATGCAAGCCTCGATTGTATTGAATTCACTCATTGAGTCGTTAACGTCCATTTTCAAAATAGCTGTGAATGGATAATAAAAGATCAAAAACCATACAGATAATATCTGCTTAATCTAACTAAATTCACTTGGGGAATATAGCAGCACATCAAATCAGAGACTAAATGAGAGGAATCGTCTCAATATCTCACTATATTTTATTATCGATGATCAAAATGCAGGGAATTACCATGCGGATGATTCAAACTAGAGTGTACCTTTACACCCTGTTTCCGATTCTACTTTTGCCCTGCGCGCTTTGGCTTGATGTAACAAGTTACCCCTTGCCCCTTCAGCCGATATCCTCGAGCGCTCTTGCGCTGCTGATTTTGATCACTTGGGGTTGGCTAATCAATTTTTATATCAAGAAAAAAATCGTCGAGCCAATTCTTGAATTAAACCAGCGATTAGAGGAACCGGAAAAAAAACTAACGCAGCATATATACAGTGAATGCTCCATCTTTCAAAGTCTGCTAGTCAAACTAAACAACAGAGAAAGCGCCTTGAACGAGGACCTACAAGAAAGTTCCGTCGCTACAATAGCGCTGCAATGCGCTTTCATAGAGGAAAAAAACGTCCTCGAAGAACGTATTCGGGCTCTATCAAACGATGTGCTCTATCTACAGAAACAATCAGATATCACAGAAAACCACTACCAAACACTTGCACGCTTGACCCAATACCCTCTGCAAACAACGATCAATAATACACGTAGCCTGATGCAACAACCCTCTTCTGCACAGGCGCAAAAATGTCGGGTCGAACTCATGCGTGGTACAGACAACCTACAATTTTTAGTCGGTCAAATTTGTGCTTCAGATAACCGATATCGACAGCAACCCTACATTTCGGCTATCAACGAATCAGCCCAACTGAAAGTCAGCCAAATTGATTTACATCAACTTGTTGATAGTGTGATTTCACTCATGTCACCTATCCTTGACCAACTCGACAGAGAACTTGTGCCTATCTTTGACCAATCCTGCCGTTTTCAACCGATCGCCTGCGAGATGCAAATTAGGCAATTACTGTTTCACACTCTGCTGATTCACTCGAAAAAACACCGCTTTGCAATGTCCCAGCAAGGCTTATCATTTGCTACGACACCCTATCCAATTAGCCAATCATCAGACAAGGGATTTCCCTCAGAAGAACCTACACAGATATCACTAAAAATTCGGATGAAAAGTCGATGGATTTTATTTGAGCTCGATGACAACAGCCGCATTGAGGACACACCTGAGCTGCGTAAATTACTCAATGCATGCAGGGCACGTCTCGATGGCAAAGTGCTTGCCATACCTGCACTGGCATCTACGAGAAGCAATCCGTTGGTAACCCATCACCTTAGTTACAGGATTTTCTGCAGTGATCAAAAACAGTATGCAAGCCTGTCAAGCAGGTTAAAAAATGTCGGCATGAAAGTGTCCCAGGATCCTTCCAAAGCAGAGGTGGCGTTTATCCTGCATCGACAGTCTGATGATATTCAAAATGCCCTAGCGAGACTGCACCACAAAACAACCGTCTATCTTTTAGAGCATGATCTTGCCTATCAAAAAAAGCACTGGCATCGTCTCACATACCCTATCTATCAATCAGACTTGTTGTACCTTCTTAAACTACAATCGAAGCCCGAGCACCAGCAACAGGCGCTGGTGCTCGATGATTCCGCGCAAAATAGAAAGATTTTAAGTGAACTTATTCTGACACTCGGTCACAGAGTGATCGAATCAGGTACGCCAGCAGAAGCCATAGAGCTCGTCAGAACACACCAACCCGACGTCATATTCACTGACTTGCAAATGCCTGGCATGAGCGGCGCAGGTTTCTCACGCACCGTAAGAGACCAGGGTTATGACGGTCGCATTTACTGTGTCACCGCTGAAACGCCCGCGCGAGCCTCAACTGCAATTTTAAAGTCCGGCCTATCACAGCTAATATCGAAGCCCGTTAGCATAAGGCAATTGGCAAGTATATTCTGTCATCAACATAAGCAATCGAATAATGTTGGGCACGCGCCTCTTTCGCTTAATGACAGTGTCGATTTAAAAATCTTTGACCGCACCTTGGCGTTAAATCGCGCTAACGACAACATTGAGCTGGCAAGAGACTTGCTGCAGATTTTGATGGATACCTTACCCGAGGATATTCTGATCATCAGAAAATACCTTGCCGACAGGGACATCAAAGAACTTAAGACAAGACTGCACAAAATGATCGGCGCGCTGCGGTATTGTGCGGTACCCGGCGTGACACAAGCGGTACTTCACTTAGCCGAGTTAATTAGAGAACCGATTGCAGTGGGACAAGCGCCGATCGACTCACGAAAAGTCGAAAAAGGCGTAGAGCAATTAGAAAAAGAGTTTGAAGCGCTAAATACTTGGTATAAGAGTCACGCAGGACACTTTACACTTAATCAACTATAAACAAGTCGCGCCGTTGCATCGAGACTCACGCAAGTGCCTATCTTTAGCTCGAACGCGCCAATCCATCGACCAGACAAGACTTCAATCTGCTCCTCGCTCGACTGAGGACCCGATTATATTGGGCGCTGTTTAACAACAAAACTTCACAGATCTCGTTTTTTGTTTGTTCAACAAGGTAGTGCCGTAAAAGAATTTCCTGATCTCGCTCGACCGGAAGACGACGAATACTCTGCGACAGCAGTTCCGACGCCTCAGATCGTAGCAACACTTCTTCCATTCCCTGTGCCTGGTCGCCAAAGTCATCAACTTGATGTCGATACTCGAGTTGACTGTCAGATTTTCTTAGCCAACCAAAATAGACAAAGCGCGCGGTTTGAAAGACATAACTCGACAGTTTAGTTGGGTCCCTGAGGCTGCGGCTGCGTAATTTTCGTAACAGGATGATGAGCACATCATGGGTCAAATCTTCCGCGCGGCCATGGTCACCGCTAAGTCGCTCAAGAATGCGTCGCACACCTTCGCGATAACGTTTAACAAATTCAGCCTCTAAGTGGACCTGACCACTACCTATCGCTTCCACAAGTTTGGTTGAGTCGATACTGTCATCTTCACTCACCGCATCTTTCTGATCGTTAGAATCCATTCTGGTGCTCATCCGAGGTCGCTACTCAACCATTACAATGACACTCTAACTATAGACGGTGAATCACCTAAATAGGTAGTTATTATGCAATTAGGCAAAATTTAGTGCGGCAGCGACTTAGCAAAGGCGCATGAGAAACATTAAAATAACACAAAATCGGAATTGGACTAACGGCTTACCTTAAGTCGGCTTAAGCCGCAGCCAGACTGGGCCAGCCTCCAATACTCCCACCAGATGAGCCGCTAGGTTTTGGGTAAAAGCTGGCTCATTTCCACTAGCCGGCTATCTTGCAGTGCAGCAGCTCTTATTGGCGCTATGTGAAGATAGTCTGGATCTTCAAACATCTCAACGAATTGCTTCCGCGTGGGATACCGCACCATAATTGCGATGTCCCACTCTTCACTGCCGATAATGGTGTTGTGCGTCTTACCCATCCAGATTGGCTCGCCACCAAATCTCGCATGCAAGCCAGCGAATTTCTCTCCGTAAACACGGTACGCCTGCTCACCGGATAGCCCATCTACCCCATAACCCAACTCAGCAACGTCCCGATATTTCAAAAGGTTTAGCATCACCACCACTTCACCCTGATCACTTTTGGACATTTCAGCTAACTTGTTCAAATCTGCATCTAAGAAATTCATTATTTTAGTTTTACTCCAGCCCCTCTGTCCTGTCGTCATTCTCTCTGCAGCTCAACTCGCAGGAACCCCTAAAGTGGCTTGAGAAAACGAATTCAACGTTCGCTATAATTACTCAATAGAGCAGCAAACACCCTTGCTGGCCTGCATCTACTGCGCATCCTCATCCTCATCCTCGACCTTACTCTCAACTTTAGCCTTAACATCCTCACTTGCCGCAGACCTGTAGAGTTTGAAAAGCTCACGACTTTTCAACGGCCTGCCGCCTAACAGGTGATCAAGGCAATCACGTATAATGAATTTTGCATAAGTGTTTACCATTGGCTCAGCGAAATTTCCTTCGCTAATGCCGAGTAAGTATTTACCCTGAAAATTCCTGCCCGACGCTTGTTTGGCCAAACGGTAAAAGCCTTGATTAAGCCCAAATCGATAAAACGCATTTTCATCAATTGGCTCGCCAGACTGCGCCTCAACATCAAAGGATATACCGTAGCCAAGCTCTGACAATAAGGTCATTTCAAAGACTCTTAAGCAGGGCTCAACGTTGGTTCCGGAAACAAGTTGAAGCAGTAGATTTTGATAAGCAGAAAAAACAGACCGCATCGGTTCGAATTTCGCCAATAGCCTCACCAGAAGCTCATTCGCGTAAAACCCGACAAGGAGTTCATCACCGACGATATGTGAAATATTACCAGCGTCAATTTTTGTTATGGTTTTAAGATCACCGTTACCGATGAATGAAATAAGCAACGGCGTAAAAGCTTGCACAGTGCCACTTTGCTTCTTGCTGCGTGCACCACGAATAACGCCAGATATGCGCCCATTTTTTTCCGTTAGAAATTCAGCAATAAGGCTCGAATCGCCATATTTTCGTGTATGTAATATATAGGCTGGCGTTAGTTCGGCGTTTTGACTAAATGTCGTCATACCCAAGACTCTTCAACGCCCGTTCATCATCACTCCAACCTGTACGGGTCTTTACCCACAGACGCAGCATAACCTTGCCGTCAATAAGTGATTCAATATCATGGCGAGCATCTGTGCCGATCCGCTTCAGTTTGGCGCCTTGTTTGCCAATCAAAATTGCTTTTTGACCATCCCGTTCAACAAACACTGTTGCGTCTACATGGGTGGTTTTACGCTCCTGCTTGAAACTTTCAATTTGAATCGTCGCTGCGTAGGGTACTTCTTCGCCTAGTTGGCGCATGATTTTTTCACGAATAATTTCAGAAACTAAGAATCTCATAGACCGGTCGGTCAACTGATCATCCGAGAAAAGAAATTGTCCATAGGGAAGTCGCTCGGACACGAGCAACTCAAGCTGCTCTAGGTTATCGCCCTTTTCTGCAGAAATAGGTATAACAACCGCATCGGGAAACCTGTCAGATAATTCCTTCAATTTTGGTAAAAGTCGTTCTTTATCCTTTAGAAGGTCAATCTTATTGATTGCGATGATTATTTGCCCCGGCGCGTTACGTAAGCTCTCAGCAGTAATTTCGTCATCATCTTGCCAGTCTGTTCGATCGGTGACAAAAATGACAACATCGACATCCTTTACAATGCTCTTCGCACTCTTGTTCATATACCGATTGATGGCTTTATTTTCCTTACCATGTATTCCGGGCGTATCAACATAGAGGACTTGTTCTTTCTCAGATGTTTTGATGCCGAGTAATTGATGCCGCGTAGTTTGAGGCTTTTTGGAAGTGATGCTTAACTTTTGTCCCAAAATGTAATTCAGCAGCGTTGACTTGCCAACGTTCGGCCTGCCGACAATAGCGACATATCCACAACGTGTGTCAATTTGTTCGTCCATGTTAATGTTCATGCTCAATTCCAAGTTGGTTCAGCGCACTCGTCGCAGCGTTTTGCTCCGCGATACGCCGAGAATTTCCTACCCCTTCAATGGACTCAGCTAAACAACTCACTTTGCAACTCACAACGAATGTCTGGTCATGGGATGGACCCGAAACTT
Source organism: uncultured OM182 clade bacterium (assembly GCA_905182025.1). Classification (GTDB taxonomy): domain Bacteria; phylum Pseudomonadota; class Gammaproteobacteria; order Pseudomonadales; family Azotimanducaceae; genus JAHRVQ01. The sequence continues at coordinate 26,027 of CAJJAA010000017.1, read as the reverse complement.
TAACAATCACATAATTTGGAAGTGGTTCTTGTCTTGCCTGCAGGAATTCCTGTAATTTAGTTTTAGCGTCTTTATGGGATTGCTCCGTCGTCATGCACTCTAGTCGCTCTAAGAACCAGTGCAATATCCGTTCACGAGCAACCTCTACCGATGCATCTAAGTAGATTGCTCCGATGATCGCTTCGAGCGCATCTGATAAGACAGAATCGCGCTGGAAACCACCACTTTTCAACTCGCCTGTTCCCATAATGAGCGCATCGCCGAGTTCTAGCTCGCGGGCGATTTCCGCCAACGTTTGTTGCTTGACCAAGGATGCGCGAAGGCGACTAAGCTGCCCTTCATTTGCATCAGCAAAACGTTGGTACAAAGCATCAGCAATGACGAAACTTAATATGGAATCACCCAGAAACTCCAACCGTTCATTATTGCGCTTACCGTGACTTCGATGAGTAACTGCTTTTACCAACCAATCCTGATTGGCAAATGTATAGCCTAAACTTCGCTGCAGTTTTTCCATTGCTTATCAATGTCTTCTCGGTATCTGAGCGATACCTGATTAGTGTTTTATGAAAGTTAGATCGAAAACTCGTGGCGACCTTACTTGGTGGCCCGCCGATCTATCTAGTTACGCAACTCAATTTTTTTGTCAAAGGACAAGACAACATCAACGTTGGAGACCAAAGCCTCTCTTACTTCGTAGTCAAGTATCACTTGAGATCCATCTTTAGTAGATTTCAAAGTGAGATTCTCTTCTAAAGGGAAGGTTCTAATCTGGTTAATCTTCAACTTCTTTTCCATGGCGCTAATTAACTGTGCCTTGTTCTTCGCCGCCATACCATTTTCAGTCACCATTTCATCCATGATGCTACTGATCGTATTGTAATCTATATAGTGTGGCGCAAGCTTCAATACCACTGTGAGAATCGAACCTAAAACAAGGATGACCAATAACCAACTAGCGAAGCCCATGCCTCTTTGATGATGTGGAAAGTTCATCGCGCTACTCCTTTTTTATAGGAAAGTTCTATTCTATCCAGCCATTATGTGAAAAGTCCGGAAAGTGCATACCAGGCTCCTTATGCAGCCAAACAGCGAAGGCTTTACCGACGATGTTCTCTTCTGATGCAAGACCCCAATAACGAGAATCGCTACTTTGATCGCGATTATCACCCATCATAAAATAGTGGCCTTCAGGTATCACCCATTCATATGCGCGGGTGTCTCGGAAGTTGTTTTTATGGATTAAATGGTTAGCGCCACCCAATGTTTCTTCATATACAACGTATCTAGGCTTGTTTGGAGGGATCTTAGCAACAAACTTCTGAACCTGCTCAACACCATTGATGAAAAGAACCTTATCTTCATAGCGCACCCGATCACCAGGTATACCGACAACACGTTTAATGAAAGTACTCGATCTTCATGGGGCGGAATGAACACCATAACATCGCCGTTCTTCGGCTCATGCAATATCAACAATCTTGGTACCAACGACCGGCAACCGAATGCCATAAGCGTGAATTTGTTAACAACGATAAAGTCACCCACCTCAAGGGTCGGGATCATCGAACCCGGTGGGGATCTGAAAGGGCTCGGACGATGAAGGAGCGTAGTACTAAAACGATTAGATAGAACAGGAAAGAAGGAGACTGAATACTCAACGTAAATAGGCACTGCGAGAATCTTTGCGCTATCGCTTGCTGGCCTTTTGTCTCATCTTTTATCTTGCCTTTAGCCTGGCAGCGGCGGCTAAGCCTCTTCGTGGCGAAGACACCAGTAATCCATCAAGCAGCACAGATGACACCGGTGAACGCGGTAGCTAAGAACGAGGAAAAGTGGGAAATTTACGCTCATTTATCAACCTTAAGTACGGCGAGAGAAAGCCTCCTGCGGAATCTCAACGCTACCCACCTGCTTCATTCGCTTCTTACCCTGCTTTCTGCTTCTCTAATAGTTTCTTCTTTCGGGAAATATCGCCGCCATAACATTTGGCAGTTACATTTTTCCGCAATGCCTTCACTGTCTGGCGAGCAATAATTTGGCCACCAATAGCTGCCTGAATAGCAACATCAAACATCTGCCGTGGAATCAACTCTTTCATTTTTTCGTCAGCAAACCTGCCCCTAGCATCGTCCATGTGAACAATCACTGCCAATGCGTCTACAGCGATCACCGTTAATTAGCACATCGAGTCTGACCAGGTTCGCGCCTCAAACGATCGAATGAATAATCAAGCGAAGCATATCCTCGGGAAACCGATTTCAACCGATCAAAGAAATCGAGTACGACTTCATTCATCGGCATATCATAGGTCAACGAAACCTGTTTACCGACAAACTGCATGTCTTTTTGAACGCCTCGTCTTTCAACGCAAAGCGTAATGACACTGCCTACGTGTTCTGCGGCACAAGAATATTTGCTCGCACAATCGGCTCGCGCATTTCTTCTATCGTGGACGGGTTAGGTAGTTGAGAGGGTTATCAACCTTATATGACCTCACCTGATTTAGTCAGCACCTCATAAACCACGGTGGGGCAGACGTGATCAGGTCAAGATCATATTCCCTTTCCAAACGCTCCTGAATGATTTCCATATGCAACATGCCGAGAAAACCGCAGCGGAATCCACTTCCCAGCGCATCTGAGCTTTCTGGTTCATAGGCAAGAGAAGCATCGTTCAGCGTGAGTTTTTCCAGCGCGTCCCGAAAGTTATCAAAGTCATCGGAACTGACGTGAACATCCCGGCATAAACCTGAGGCTTTAATTTTTCAAAACCCGGCAAGTTGGCACCGATTCCTGATTCGCACTCAGCGTATCGTGTCACCGACTGGAGCGCCTTTCACATCTTTAATGCCAGCGACTATGAAACCAACTTCGCCGCTGTTGAGGACTACCTGTTTCTGTTCTTCTTGGAGTGAAGACGCCGACGGAATCCACTTGGTGAACTTTACCTAGGGACTTCGCAACAATTTTGTCTTTCTTGGATAACTTGCCTTGTACTCTGACAGAGAAACTACACCCAGGTAATTATCGAACCAGGAATCAATGATGAGTGCCTGAAATGGCTTCCTCACGAGATCCCGCTGGCGGCGGAATCACTTCGACTCATCTCTTCCAGAAGGTCTTCCACTCCCAGACCGGTTTTTGCGCTGACATGCAGCGCGCCGGTCGCATCAATACCAATAATTTCCTCTATTTCCTGGCTGACCCGGTCGGGGTCCGCCTGGGGCAGGTCGATTTTATTGAGTACAGGCAGAACTTCGAGACCCTGTTCTATCGCCGTATAACAGTTAGCCACGGACTGCGCTTCCACGCCTTGCGCGGCATCGACTACCAGCAAGGCGCCCTCACAGGCTGCCATCGAGCGAGAAACTTCATAGGTAAAATCGACGTGACCAGGCGTATCAATGATGTTGAGCTGGTATTTGTGGCCATTGTCTGCGGTGTAATACAGCGTGACGCTTTGCGCCTTAATGGTGATACCACGCTCTCGCTCAATATCCATCGAATCTAGGACCTGATTGCCCATCTCGCGCTCAGTCAAACCACCACACATCTGAATGAACCGATCCGCGAGGGTCGATTTACCATGGTCAATGTGGGCGATAATTGAGAAATTTCTTATATATTGAGTTTCGAACATCAGATTATAAAGGTCTAAACCAGTTCAGCCAGAAAAGCCGTGGAGTCTATAGGAAACTGTCACTTTACGCGAATAAACAGCCAGCGAACGCCTATTTAAAGGTGCCTGTACCCCTCTAAATAGACGATGTATTTTATCTGCCAAACTACTCGGCAGCAGGCACCTTAATCACCAGAAATTCAGGTCGCTCATTGCGCACAACCCTTATTGGAATCGCTTTATCCGCCGGCAACGCCTGTACCAGTTTTTCAAACTGATCGACCGAACTAATCGCGTCTCCGTCCAGCGTTGTGATGACATCACCCCGTTGCAATCCCGCCGTACTGGCAGGTCCATCACCCAGCCGCGTAACCAAAACACCTTCGTCAATATTGAACCGCTCAGCTTGCTCATCCGTCAACGTCTCAACTTCGATACCCAAACGATTTTGGGAAAGACCTTTACCTATTCCAGCCAAGATTCGTTGTGGCTGATCGGGCAGCAGGCCAATCTCAATTTTCAACGTCGTTGGCTTACCCGCTCGCATGACGCGGACATCGACGACTGTTTCCGCAGGGGTTCGTCCCACGACATGAGGAAGATCGGAAGACAAATCGATTTTTCGGCCATTGAACTCAAGAATTATATCCCCCGGTAATAGGCCGCCCGCTTTTGCAGGACTATCAGGCAGGACGTCGGTGACCAGTGCACCCGACGCTCTATCAAGACCAAAAGACTCGGCTAAGTCTCTGTCAACACGTTGGATAAGCACACCTAACCAGCCTCGAGACACGTGCCCTGTGGCTTTAAGTTGATCTGCGACCTCCATTGCAACATCAATAGGTATGGCAAAAGATAAACCCATGAAGCCTCCGGAGCGCGTGAAGATCTGCGAGTTAATACCGACAACCTCACCGTCTAAGTTCAGTAAGGGACCTCCAGAGTTACCAGGATTGATTGCAACATCCGTTTGTATATAGGGCACATAGTTTCCACTTTCATCGGGCAAACTGCGCCCTTTCGCGCTCACTATTCCAGCAGTGACTGACAACTCAAAACCGAACGGCGAACCAATTGCCATGACCCACTCACCCACTTTCAGTTGATCCGAGCTGCCTATCTTAATCGACGGCAAATCGTCTTCATCGATCTTCAGTAGCGCTAAATCTGACAGGGGGTCCGCGCCTACCAGCACAGCCTCTCGTTCACGCCTATCGCTGAGAGCAACCAATATTTGGTCCGCCTCTTCAACAACGTGATTGTTCGTCAATATGTAGCCGTCTGCAGAAATTAAGAACCCCGAGCCTCTCGAAGGTCTGGGTGCATTCTGCCCTGGGTTACCAAAGAAGCGCCGAAATATTTCTGGCACCTGTTGTTGATCAGGCATGGTTTGAACGCTATTTGAGTTGTTTCGAATAGCAGTGATATTGACAACAGCTGGCGACGCAACTTCTACTAACTCTGTGAATTCCGGAAAAGACTTAGCGCTAACATGGGACACCATTAACACCGAACTGACTATCGCCAACAGAAACGATACAAAAGTAATTCGATAAGTGCTCAGCATGGTTTTACCTCTATTTTTGGCTTACTGAAATTGTGGGTCTTACAGAAACTGAAGGATCCGAGATCTGCAAATGAGAATAGGAGAAGCGTCGACAAGCGAGTATCCCAAGTGCCAAACCAATTAGGGAGCAGGTTACCGCCCCAAAATCATTGAGTTGCAGCGAATCTGAAACGAGTGCACCTGTGACAAAACCAAACAAGGGCAATAGGATCGAGTTCAGCATAAGCTTCATCTGTAGACTCGAATTCATAACGAGTTCAACTCGCTGCGAGTCTGTTAACTTACGTAATTCTGACGCAGGAAGTTCAATGTTAATGGATTTAGATTGCCGACAGGTCTGGGCGCAGGAATGACACCCTGCTTTAGGAAACGTGATGACTTTATTGTCTAATAAATTGCCAATATGAACCGTCAAAATCGGAGCACCGGCTAGTAGATAACGGGTTCGATAGATTCTGCTATTTTCTGAGCAGTCAACACGGGCACTTCACCAACAACCGTAATCTGTTGCGAAGAGCCTTTGATTTGACGGGTCAGCACAACGGTACCTCCAACAGAGGTGTGCATATCACCTAAACTCGTGTTAATACTTTGTTCAACAAATACTGACAAATTGGCAATACCATCAGAAAACACCATACCATTACCATTGTGAGGATTTACCGCCTTAAAGCCATTGGGTACCCAGGAAACTTTCCAGTTTTTGGGTTTACCACTCAGTGCTAGACGAGGAGTGGCCTGCACAAGCGAATGACTTTGCGAGTTGTCATTCATCGTCGCGGCAAAAATTGAAGCGTCGAGCTCTTGACCCATCTCTATATCAGAAAACTGAAATAGTTCGAGCACTCTGCCACGATTCACCAAATCAGATCTCAGTAACAGTCCTGTTTCTTGATCCAACCAAATTTGATAACCGTAGCGGTCTTCATGCTGTGGCGTGATACGGATTTTAACAGCGGGTCGACCCGCTATTCTGCCAGCACCCCTCATTGTTATCTGATACATCGCATGATTGGAACTTAAAATTTTGCTAAACACCGAGGAAAAAGGCCCTACCGGCAAATCATGACCAGGATCAAAGTCGCTACCTGGCAGATGACGGCAAATGACCTCATCGTCACTATGAATAATTTCTCTCTCGGGACCACTAAGACTGGTGAGTCGTCGTCTTTCTTGACCATCAACAAATTGGTGCGCGACCTCGACCGTTTCAAACTGAGCGCCGCGCATATAAATAAATGTGCCGCGATATGACAGCTCCCTCTGAGCGATGTCCATCTTTTCAAGCCATTCGGCTGCGGTAAGACCTTGAGTCAATGCGTTTTCAGGCTGCGCTTCAGACAACAAACCTTCTACTGTCTGTTCCGCCGCATCAGCGAAGCTGTGCGTGGCTGATAACCCCAGCACGATCATCAGAGGAAGTTCGAAAATACGCATCATCGGCTACTTTTGCTTTGGCTGCTTATAATCGACGGTACGCGCATAGGGGTTCATGCGAATATTACGATCATGCTGATTTAAGTATTGTCGCAATTGACGCTGCTTATCTGGATCAAGCTCTCGCAATTCGCCAAGGCTGTCGTTAACTTCAATAAGTTCTGATTGTAAATCTGATCCCGCACCCGCCTGCATAGCGACTTGGTTTGAAACCGATTGCGCGTCCAGCGGCCCTGTCCTACGCGAATCAAGCTGCGTAGAGGCAGTCGTTTGAGGCAATGGCGTCGATGATGCAGCAAGTGACGTATTGGTTGCACTTTGTGTAGCAAGAACGTCCGCACTGTCTTGAGAGGCTACATTGGCCGGGTTGTCCACCACATTGAAGCCAACAAACACGGCCACAACCATAGAGGCAGCAACAGCAAAGCCGGCTGCGGGCAATTTCATTCGCTCGGGAAACATCATTAAGGTCTTTCTACTAGCACGGTTTTGAACGGATCGGGATGCGCTTGCGCTAGCCATTTCGGATGACAACACCGGCGCTTCTTCCAACTCAATGGCCGCTAAGATATTACTGTGCAGAACAACATGTTGTGCATGGGAAAGATAATTCTCTTGCTTAATGATTGCGCGGATCTGCTGATAGGAAACAAAAGTTGTCCGCAGCTCGTCATCATCGGAATACTGACGCAACAGTCGATGTACCTCAATCTCGCTTATTTCTTCATCCACTAATGCTGAAATGGACTCTTTAACCTTTTCCGTCACACCGGACCCTCGACTGTTTATTCCCACTATCTACTGTAACACCGCGCTACAGCGACCAATTTATGATGATTACAACCTTTTCCCATTGCCACAAATTCTTATTCGGTTACCCGTTTTGGTCCTATAGCCTCACTCCGTCTACCGACTTTTTTGCATCCCTTTTAGAAACTTCGAGTGATGCTTTCAATTTGGAGCAATCTTTGCCCGAAAAGTTCCCTACTGGCTGAGGAATTTCGGAAAAATTAGGCATTTAGTTCTGCAATTTGTCTTTCTATCGCCTCACGCGCTCTAAATATTCTCGATCTGACCGTGCCAACGGGGCATTCCATCACGACTGCGATCTCTTCATAACTTAGCCCTTCGAACTCCCGCAGGGTAACCGCTACTTTCAAGTCTTCCGCTAGGTTCTCGATTGCGTTAAAAACAACAGTTTGCAGCTCCTCGGTGGCAATCACGTTCTCAGGACCTTCGTTGTCACTGAGAATGCCCGAAGTTTCTTGAAACTCACCGTCATCTATATCAATGTCAGTACTCGGTGGTCTGCGTGAGCGCGATACCAGATGGTTTTTGGCTGTATTAATCGCAATACGATACAGCCAAGTATAAAAAGCACTATCGCCTCGAAAATTCGGCAAGGCTCGATAGGCTTTAATAAATGCTTCCTGCGTCACATCCTGAACTTCATCTTGATCCCGCAAGTAACGACTCACTAACCCAACAATCTTGTGCTGATACTTCAGTACCAATACATCGTAGGCGCGTTTGTCTCCGCGCTGGACCCGCTCGACCAATTGCCGATCGGTTTCCTCTCTAGGCACTACCGGTTCCCCTTCTGAAAACGACCTGAAAACAGATTTTTCGGCAATGCGTAACATAAAAGAAAGATTGCTTGAGGATCCGCCGTTTTACTCCATGGGTTGGTAGACAGTTGTTCAACGCTATAGTTCGCTTCTTTTGGAATTTTGATTTTTAACGCAACGATCATATCAGTTGCGCTGACAATAATGTATCTACTCCTGTTTGAGGAAGCGCCACCTCCGCCGCGCAAATTACGTCGCGCGGATGCATCTCGTTTGGCGAATAGCGGCGCCTGCGGTAAACGAAACAACAACAACCAAAACAATAGCCGGTCCAACAATCAAATCCAACAATTCAAATTTTTACACCAAAGAAGTCCAGTCTGTTTAAAACAAAGTAAGAACTAGTGTAATCTGACCAGCTATTTCGCGACGTGATACCAAACATTGAACACTAAGTCTCACATTCATGATGTTTTGATCATCGGTAGCGGTGCTGCCGGGATGACTACCGCATTAAAATTACCCAAAAGCTACAGCATTGCCATGCTCTGCAAACAAGCCACAAACGAAGGTTCAACCTATTACGCTCAGGGTGGTGTCGCTGCAGTTCTTGATGAGTACGACAGCATCGAATCCCACATTGATGACACCTTAGATGCCGGTGCGGGGTTATGCCAAGAGGACGTTGTTCGATTCACCGTTGAAAATAGTACAGACGTTGTGAATTGGCTAGTCGAGCTAGGCGTCGACTTTGACACTGAAATTCAGCCAGATGGCAGTAAAGAATTTCATTTAACCAAAGAAGGCGGCCACAGCCATCGACGTGTCATTCATGCTGCTGATGCAACTGGGCGCGAAATAGCCTCCAAGCTCGAACAGCGATTCGAGCAACATGAAAATGTCGAAATATTCGAACACTTCGTTGCGGTTGACCTGATCACAACAGATCGAATAGGCCAATCGGGGAATGCCTGTATTGGTGCCTATGTGCTTAACTTAAAAACGCAGCATGTCGAACTGTTCCGCGCTAAACACGTTGTGCTGGCGACCGGCGGTGCAAGCAAAGTTTATCTTTACACCAGCAACCCCGATACAGCATCCGGTGATGGGATTGCGATGGCCTGGCGAGCAGGATGTCGGGTTGCGAACATGGAATTCAACCAATTTCATCCTACGTGCCTCTACCACCCTGAAGCTCGCTCATTCCTTATATCAGAAGCACTTCGAGGTGAAGGCGCCTATCTAAAACTACCGGATGGCTCGCGCTTCATGGACAAATTTGACGAGCGAGGCGAACTGGCGCCAAGAGACATTGTTGCCCGAGCCATCGACCATGAAATGAAACGTTTAGGCTGCGATTTCATTCATTTGGATATCTCGCACAAACCTGCCGAGTTCATCAAAAGTCATTTCCCAACTATTTACCAAAAATGTCTCAGCCTTGGCATCGATATAACACAATCACCCATCCCAATCGTGCCCGCTGCGCATTACACCTGTGGCGGCATCATGACGGACACAAATGGACGCACCGACATTCCTCATCTGTACGCTGTCGGTGAGTCGACCTACACGGGCTTACACGGCGCAAACAGAATGGCCAGCAACTCGTTGTTAGAGTGTATGGTTTTTGCCACATCCGCTGCAGCGAATATTCAAAATACTCCAGCGACCAACAGCGATTGGAAAATCCCTGACTGGGACGAATCGCAAGTCACTGACTCAGATGAAGATGTCGTCATTTCACACAATTGGGAGGAACTTCGACGCTTCATGTGGGACTACGTTGGCATTGTACGAACCAGCAAACGCTTACAGCGAGCCCGACGCAGGGTTCAGCTATTGAATCAAGAGGTCGCCGAATACTATAGCAACTACAAGATTAGCAGCGACTTGATTGAACTGAGAAACCTTATGACAGTCGCAGACCTTATCATCCGATCTGCTATCCAACGCAAAGAAAGCCGCGGTCTGCACTACACACTCGATTTCCCTGATTTAAATGACGACCCACAGGACACTGTGCTTGTGCCACCCCGGTTCGGATAATCGCCAGGCTTTAACGTCCGACTTGAAAAAAGGCGCGACTTTCATCCTTGATACGCATCAGCAATATTGACCCGTTGGTTAACTAGCCAAACTACCCGTTGTTCCGACGTGTGGTTTATATAAAAGAAAATGCGCTTTGGCGCGTCGATGTTGATCCCTTGATAGCGCATCGGGCAGCACAGTAAGAACAAATTTTTCTGCACCGTCCCAAAATTCTACAATGAGCAACGGCGCAGAAATAAACCCTTTACCCGTCCATTGCACTACACGCTGTTCGCCATTCACCAACAGTAAACAATAGCCCGCTTGGGTTTTATGAAGCTGTTGGATGCTTGTCCCGCTCAGCAAGAGGGCCTGACGCAGAAGGATACAAAAATGAAGTGAGAGGGTCATGACAACTAAAGGGCCACACCAAAGAAAAGACGCATGGTGAGCAAATAGAGCAATAAAACATATCATCGTCGAGCCATAGACGATCGTCACAAGAAACACATACAACCAAGATGGATAAATCTGTAGCCGCAGTTCAACGATGCTACCCATTCGATCCATGTTACTCACGTTAACTAGGCTGAACCCTATCAAGAATCAAACGCACAAGATCAAGTAAGTCAGGATCCTCTGGCTCACCTTTTTGACTGAACCAAACATGTAGGTCTGGGTCATCTTGCTCGAGCAATGTCACATAGGCTGCCTGACGCTCGGTTGAGAGACCCCTGTATTCTTCATCGAAGAAGGGGAGAAGCAGTAAATCCAATTCAAGCATGCCTCGGCGACTGCGCCATCTCAATCGGTTGTAAACTAAATCTTCTGGCACGGGTTCATCCTTATTGCTGAATTGCTTAAAACTGTGAATTTAAGTCGAAAGTATAACGCTTCTTACGTTACTGAATGTAGAATGTCTTCATGAGCGATGATTTAAATATGCTAACACCACTCGAACATTTCGGTTTTCTAGCCATCACCGGCAGAGATGCCGCAAAGTTTTTACAAGGCTATACAACCTGCGATGTCGATTTGGCTAAAGGGAACACAAGTCTGGTCGGTGCGATATGCACGATTCAAGGCCGAATGCTGTGCAACTTTCGCTTAATTCCTATCGAAGCTGGCTTGTTACTCAGAATGCCTCGCGCCTTAGTACCAACTGCGATTGAATTCCTTGCCAAGTATATTGTGTTTTCTAAGGCCAGCCTTGAGGATCTATCCGACAAGATCTGGTGCTATGGGCTTACGCAAAATAGTGGCAATGTCCCTACGGCGTCGGACACCTTCGCTGCCAGAAACGAACTTGAACCCAACAACGACCCCATCGAAGTCGGCGATTCGGCATTAGATGGCTGGATAATCAAAGTCGACATGAAAACCACAAGCAACGCTTACTTTGAAATCTGGTCGAACAAAGCCCTCGATGCCAATCAACCGACTGACAATTGGCTGGAGCAAGAGGTGCGCGCCGGTATTGCCTGGGTGGTAACGCAAACGAGCGAGACCTATATACCGCAAATGTACAACCTACAAAACCTCAACGGTATTAGCTTCGAAAAAGGCTGCTACCTTGGTCAGGAAATCGTTGCCCGAATGCAATTTCGCGGCGAGTTAAAAAAACGCCTGCATCTGGGCTCGGTCAAATCATCTAGCTCGACGCGCATCAACGTCGGCGAAAGTATCCAGAATGAGGCGAGCAAAAACGTTGGCCAAATTGTCGCGGCCGGCAATGATTCATTCCTGTGTGTTATTCAAACGAAATCCCAACAGAAAACATCTCAAGTATTGCCAACCTATCATCTCAGTAACGGTGACCCGATTGAGCTAAAAGACCTCTACCTTGCCGACCAAGAGAAACAAAGCGACGCAGGCGCAGATTAATACGTTAGTCGATTATTGGCTTAGTAGGATATTCGCTTAGTAGGCTGTCTAAGTGACTAATTGGCCGAGCTGAGTTGATGCGTTGATCGAAGAAAATGATAGGTCGCCTCAACCCTTTGCATCGCCATCTTCTTAACATACTCACTTGCACCCGCATTAAAACTCCAACAAGCGCTCAAGGTAATATCAACAAACGTCGCCTTAGCGAGCTCGCCAATTGGAACACCCAACACTTCGCTCGCCAATGCATAACGTTTCGATAAAATGCTAACCAAATCAACTATCTCTGCATCTGAGAGATCCTCAACGGCGTCGAGTTCATCCTCCATAAAATTATGCAGAAATCGACCACACTCCATTAACTTCGGACCAATCACACCTTTCGGATCGATAGCAACCCAACCTCTGCTTGCATCAAACAGCATGTTTTCATGGTGAAGATCGCCGTGCAGCAAAAAATCCCCTTCACAATCCCGCTGAATAGTTTCAAACATAACTTCAGCTGTTTTCAAAAAATAAACAAACTCTGTGGCTGGCTGTTCGCCACGATATTTCTCGAACGCATCATTCATCCAGCCTTGGTAGCGAGGTAGCTGTTCATACCAGTGCATGTTCGAGCTGGTTTTTTCAATCTCGGTCGGCACAGAGACGAGTAACGAAATAGCGCGTCGAATCTCATCACGATCATGTATTACCTCGCGCAACATACGCCCGGGTAGAACTCTGTCCAGCAACATCGCGCCATCATCTACTGAAAAATCAATCAAGTTGACCATCACCTTAGCGTTCAGATGATCAAGCGCAATGCGTTCGTTTAGTTGTTCGGGATGAGGCGGGGCTATTTTGACGACATACTGTTGGTCACTGTTGCCAGTCGCGTAGATCAACACATTGATCGGCAAACCAATCCTTATCAGATCAGCCGGTGTCAGTTGCCATTTTTCAATACAGCGTGCGACCAAGGCAGGATAGCCCTTGATCCAATCTTCAGCTATTCGCGGGAACTCTCGACGAATAGCCTGTTGTTTCGCTTCAGGTAACTCGGACAATGTCATTTGCGCACCTATTTACCAGGCAGTTTGCCGCCTACGCATCAGACTTATTATACACCTGTTGAATACTTGAGAAATCGGATCGACCATGACCTTCTTTACTGTGGTTAACGTACAGATTTCTTGCCAGCGCGCCCATCGGTGTTGATGCACCAACAGCAAGAGCAGATTCCATTGCCAAACCCAAATCTTTAATCATCAGATCAACGAGAAAACCACCTTCATACTCTCTGGAAGCAGGTACGCCATCCATCACACCGGGATAAGGGTTGTATACTTCAAGCGCCCAGTTTCCGCCGGAACTCTTACGCATAATTTCGGATAACACGGCTGGGTCCAAGCCATTATCAACACCCAATTGCAGCGCCTCCGCTGTCCCCGCCATTAAAACGGACAACAACATATTGTTGCAAACCTTAGCCACTTGTCCTGCACCGGATTCGCCGGCGTGGAAAATGTTACTACCCATTGCTTCAAGCAGCGGTCGTGCTTGTTCTAAGGGTGCCGAACCACCGCCAACGATGAAAGTAAGGGTGCCAGCAACGGCCCCGCCGACACCACCGGAAACAGGTGCATCAATCATGGCAATGCCGATTTTTTTTGCAGCGCTTGAGACTTCCTGAGACACAGTTGGCGCAATCGTACTGCAATCAATCACCAACGTTTCAGGTTGCAGGCAACTCAACACGCCTTCGTCACCGAGGTACAGATTCTGCACATGCTTGGACGCGGGTAACATGGAGATAAAGACATCCACATCTGTCGCCGCATCCTTTGCTGAATCACAAGCAACAGCGCCTAGCTTAACCGCTTCATCGAGAAGCTGTGGAACGATGTCGTAGCCCTTCAATTCAAAACCCTGCTGCAATAAGTTCTTCGCCATGGGTCCACCCATGTTACCCAGTCCAACAAATCCGACTTTTGTCATGCGATGTGTCCTCGTAGTGATTGTTAACGTTTTTATTTTTGGAGAATCATAGGTTGCGTTGTTTCATCAACATACCAAATGACGATTCACTGTAAATAATAGTACTAAAGATCCGCCATAGGGTGATTGTCCCACGGGTTTTCGAAATGCTCGTCAATCCAACTCGCCGGCACCTCACCCATCACTGCATATTCCCAGGAAGGTTGATTATCTTTATCGATCAGTAGCGCTCTGACACCTTCTGCAAAATCAGGATGACGACTACACTGAACAGCTAAAGTAAGTTCCATCTGAAACATTTCCTTCTGACTCATTGTTTTTGCAAGTTGGAATTGTCGATAAATAATTTCAGCGGTCGTTGGCGCCCCATGACTAAAGGTTGCCGCTGCCTTCTCGAGCCAACTATCCCCTGACAGCTGAGACATGTTTCTTATCAGCGTTGCAACGGGGTTATCGCTTTGTAGGCATTCAGCAATCACTTCTTTAACAATTTTCTCATGATTTGCGATCTGACTTGCAGGAAAATCCTGCCGTTTTTGTTCAAATTTATCAATAACGTTTGAGATCACCTGTTGCGCTGGCGCACCCCAGTCTGCGCTCGCTAGATCGTCGATAAAGTCTTGTCGGTCAGAATGATTAATCAGCGCGTTGACGAGTTTTACACGAAGCGCGTCAGCTCCATTAATCGCTGCACCCGTCCAAGCGAGAAAGTATGCCCAATGTTCATCCATCTGCATAAATGACCACGTAGCGCCAGCATCGGGAATTAGCCCGATGGTTATCTCCGGCATGGCAATGCGCGTTTTCTCCGTGCCAATTCTAAAATCACAGGCTGATGCAATGCCTAAACCGCCACCCATAACGACGCCATGAGCCCAGACAATCGTTGGCTTTGAGTAATTGTGAAGATAGTAATCGAGTCGATATTCTCTCTCAAAGAAAGCCTCACAGTAGGGGCAAGGTCCGCCAGGATGCGCCACCATATCGTGATAAAGGTTCTGGATATCACCACCGGCACAAAACGCCCTGTCTCCAGCACCCTGAAACATGACCAAGCCGATCGCGTCGTCTCGCTCCCATCGCGCCAGTTGAGGATGAATAAGATCAACCATCTCAAGGCTCAGACTGTTAAGGGTTTTCTCAACGTTGAGCGTTATCAGCCCCAACTGTTTACCGCCTGACAACTCAACAGTTTCAAATAGGACAACCGAGGTAGAATCAACCATAACTTCACTCATCTTAGCTATTGGTCCATTTGGGCTGACGTTTTTCAAGGAAAGCATTCACCCCTTCTGTTTGATCATTGGTATCAAATAGCGCAACAAATTCATCGGCCTCAACCGGATAGGCAGCGTTAATAGAGCTGTGCCGCGCAGCTTGAATTAATCGTTTGCTGGCCGCGACGCTTTTCGGACTCTGTTTTTCAACATTTGCAGCCAGCGCAAGCGCCCTTTCGACCGACAGCCCCTTATCGACTACTTCCTCGACTAAACCAATCTTCTCCGCTGTGGTTGCATCAACCCGCTCGCCACACAAAATCATTTTCTTTGCCCAGCCTTCACCCACGACCCACGACAAATGCTGCGTCCCTAAACCGGCGGGAAGTAAGCCTACCGTCGCTTCCGGTAACGCCATAACCGCATGGGATTCAGCAATCCTGATATCACAGGCCAATGCGCACTCAAGACCGCCGCCCATCGCGAATCCATTAATGGCAGCAATCGATACACCACGAAACTGACTTAGGGTCTCAAAAGCGGCGGAAAATTTTGTCGCCAGATCTCTCGCGACAAGCTTGTCGCCGGAGGCAAACATATTCAGATCAGCACCGGCGGAGAAAAATTTCTCACCTTGGCCCGTGATAACCAAGCTGTAGCAATTATTGTCCTCGTTGAGCTGCTCTACCAAATCAGCCAAACGCGGCAAACTTTCTTCATCCCAAGTATTCGCCGGTGGCGTATTAATTGTGATGAGCGCTGTGTGGCCTCTCATTTCCATCAAGAGTTTGTCTGACATCTTCGTAGTCCTTTTGACTTTATTTAATACTAAGTGATTAGAAATTGGCGTTATCAATCTTGGTCATATTCTTCGCCATAAATTGAATCGATCTGAACCACGATAACGAGGATTACCTCAAAAGTTTGTGAACCCGTGCTGGCAACTGCCTTACTTAATCGCTTTAGTTAACCGATCAACTAACCGATCAACTAACTTAGGTACCGAGCACCACGATTAACCTGCACTACTGAACAACCTCGAGATCCGCAATCGCCAGCAATCGACGAGAAATCACAAGACGCATAATCTCGTTTGTCCCCTCCAATATTTGATGCACACGGGTATCCCGAATGTAGCGCTCCAACGGGTATTCTTGCATGTACCCATAACCTCCATGAATCTGTAATGCCTGATTACAAACATCAAAACCAATATCCGTCGCATAACGCTTAGCCATTGCAGAATAAACACTGGCTTCTGAATGCCCTTGATCCACTTTGAATGCAGCCAATCTAATCATCTGTCGCGCTGCCACCAATTCGGTTGCCATATCGGCAAAGCGAAATTGCAACGCTTGAAAATTAGCGATAGCCTCACCGAATTGATGCCTCTCATGCATATAGTCTCGGGTTCTGTTCAGAGCAGCCTGCGCTGTACCAACGGAGCACGTCGCAATATTGATCCGGCCGCCATCGAGTCCCTTCATGGCGATTTTGAATCCATCACCTTCCTGCATTAATCGATTTGAAATCGGCACTTTGACGTTCTCAAAAGTGATCTCGCGGGTTGGCTGGCTATGCCATCCCATTTTTTCCAGATTTGAACCGTAGCGAATGCCATCGGCATCAGCGGGAATAACCAACGTTGTAATGCCCTTGGCACCCTGCGCGCCAGTGCGAAGCATGACCACGAGTACATCTGTACTACCGGCACCGGAAATAAACATCTTGCTGCCATTAACCAGGTAATGGTCGCCTTTGTTTTCAGCTCTCGTTGTTAGCGAAGCGGCATCTGAACCTGCACCGGCTTCCGTTAGGCAATAGCTAGCTAACGTCGTCCCAGCGGTAAGAGACGGACAGAATTGTTCCTTGAGTTCAGCTGAACCGAAGTTGGCAATCATTGCGGTTGCCATATTATGAATTGAAATGAATGCGGTTGTAGAAGTACAACCCATTGCCAGTTGTTCAAGAATGATGGTTGAATCAAGTCGACTCAGATCAAGCCCACCGACATCTTCGGGACAATATAAACCACAAAAACCAAGCGCCCCTGCCTTCGCTATAACCTCTTTTGGGAATATTTTACCTGCGTCCCACTCCGCTGCATTCGGCGCAAATTCTTTGTCAGAAAATGATCGGGCAGCATCTTTAAATGCTACCTGATCTTCCGTAAGGTCAAAGTTCATTGGTGACTATTTCTCCACGCAGCTGTTGTGATGACACTCGCAATAGCTGTCGATTTAAACGCCTCATTTTCCCAAGCCGTCATTGGCAAACTAATGTTACTTGAGTGCGATAGTCAAATTGTCATTCACCGTCGATTCACTGCTAAACCATCTCGCTGTAATCGTCTTCGTTTCAGTATAGAAACGAATTGCCTGCTTACCGTAAGCATGCTGATCGCCGTAGAAAGAATTCTTCCAACCCGTGAATGAAAAGAACGGTAGCGGTACAGGAATCGGAATGTTGATACCCACCTGACCAACTTCGATTTCACTTTGGAACTTTCTCGCTGCGCCGCCAGAGGATGTGAAGATCGACGTACCATTGCCGTAGGGGTTTGCGTTAATCACTTGGATCGCTTCATCAAGCGTATCAGCACTCACACCAACCAAAACGGGTCCAAATATTTCGTCAGTATAAATACTCATCTCTGTCGTTACATCGCTGAATAGCGTTGGGCCGACCCAGTTACCGTCAGGAAAACCTTCAACCTCACAACCACTACCATCGAGCATGCACGTAGCACCCTCAGCCTTTCCTTTCTCTATATAGCCTTCAATACGTTCTTTCGCCTGCGCGCTAATCTGCGGTCCATAGCCGGCGCCCTCATCGTCCCATGCGCCCGGGCGAATCTTCGCCATTGCCTCAGCAACATCCGGTATCCAGCTCTGCGCTTCGCCAACAAACACGGCGACAGAAATTGCCATACAACGCTGGCCCGCAGCACCAACAGACGAACCTACTAAGGCGCTAATGGTTTGCGCTTTATCGGCATCGGGCATGATGATCATGTGGTTTTTCGCTCCCGTCATACATTGGACACGTTTTAGATTTTGAGTCGCCGTACGATAAACATGCTGCCCAACACCAACTGAGCCAACGAAGGAAACCGCGCGGGTATCCTCGTGATTGAGCAGCGCATTAACCTGATCTGCACCGCCATGAATCAGCTGCAAAATATTCTTTGGAAATCCGCACTGATAAAACAGCTCAACCAGCAAGGTTGGTGTCATCGGGTCTTGCTCTGAAGGCTTTAGAATAAAGGTGTTTCCACAGGCGATTGAAAGCGGGAACATCCATAAAGGGATCATTGCCGGAAAATTAAACGGCGTAATACCTACACATACACCTAAAGGCTGAATCAAACTGTAGGTATCAATTCCGCGCGCAACATTCTCTGACGTCTCACCCATCATCATCGCCGGTACATTACAGGCTTGTTCAGCAACTTCGATGCCGCGCCAAACATCACCCTGCGCATCCGCAAATGTCTTGCCGGTTTCCTTCGCAAGTACCGTTGCAATTTCGTCCTGCTTTTCTTTTAGCAACATCTGATACTTCATCAGCATTCTTGCTCGCTCTGGCGCAGGTATTAAGCGCCATTCGTAGAAGGCCGCTTTAGCAGCAGCAACGGCTACATCAACATCTTCCAACGTTGCACAGGCAACTTCGGCCAAAACTTCCTGATTTGCAGGATTCGTTACGGAAATAGTTTCTGTACCACTACCCTGACTGAACTCTCCATTCACATACAGGTCAACTTTGTTTGTCATACTCTTTGCGCTCTAAGGAATCTAAATAGTGCGCGGATGATATCGAATGCCGGTCCTTAGATAAACCAGCGATTTCTACCGTTTTATTTACTCAACGGGCACTTCGAGCAGAATACAACGGTGAAATGAAATCAGAGATTTGCCCAATCAATGGCCTGCTGGCCGGTATGCTCGAGATAGGTATTGCATTGACTAAAATGTTTGGCGCCAAAAAAGCCTCTATAGGCTGATAATGGCGAAGGATGGGGCGACTTCAACACCAGGTGTTTTGTGGCATCAATTTTCTGACCTTTTTTCTGCGCATAGCTGCCCCAAAGCATGAAGACACAATGCTGGCGGGACTCCGACAATACCTCAATGACCCGATCAGTGAATATTTCCCAGCCCTTGCCTTGGTGGGATGCTGCCAAATTTTGCTCGACTGTTAGCACGCTATTGAGCAAC
Organism: uncultured OM182 clade bacterium; assembly: GCA_905182025.1. Lineage (GTDB taxonomy): Bacteria > Pseudomonadota > Gammaproteobacteria > Pseudomonadales > Azotimanducaceae > JAHRVQ01. The sequence goes on along the minus strand of CAJJAA010000017.1, from coordinate 6,502 downwards.
AAAACCCCATGATTCGCCCAATGGGTCAAATCACCATGGGCAAAGTTATTGTCGACCTGAAGGTCAGCGGCAATTTCTTTATAGATGTTTTTAAGCGAAGGCGGTGGTTTGACGCCCTTTTTGACGGAAAAGCACAATCCGTGTGCCTGACCCGGGCCGTGATAAGGATCCTGACCCAGAATCACGACCTTTACGCTTTCAAAAGCGGTGGCATTAAACGCATTGAAGTACTCATCAGCAGCCGGCAGGACTGTCTTTCCGGCTTTGCGTTGCTCGACCAAGTATGTCTGTAGGGTTTTCATATAGGGCTGATCAAACTCAGCACCTAGATAGTGAAGCCAACTCGCGTCCAATTTGACTGAGAGTTGCGTCAAGACCGGTTAGCCTCTCGGTCTCATATGAGGGAACAAGATGACATCACGAATGGAGGCAGAGTCAGTCAGTAACATAACCAAACGATCGATACCCAAACCTTCTCCAGCCGTCGGTGGCAGTCCATATTCCAATGCAGTCACATAGTCGTGGTCATAATGCATGGCTTCGTTATCACCTGCATCCTTCGCATCAACCTGCTGCTGAAAACGACTCGCCTGATCCTCAGCATCATTCAATTCAGAGAATCCGTTGGCAATCTCCTGCCCCATACAGAATAATTCGAATCGATCAGTCACATCGCCATCATTGTCATTTCGACGCGCTAGGGGTGAAACTTCGGTCGGATGCTGAGTGATAAAAATCGGTTGTTCAATCTTGTCCTCAACCACGGCCTCAAATATCTCCATAACAACTTTGCCATGACCCCATGCGTCATTAACCTCAACGCCAACTCTCTTGGCGAGTGCGCGTGCCTGCTCAGGATCGGTAAGTTCTTCAGCGGAAATACGCTCATTGTAGGCAAGAATGGATTCTTCCATGGTCATGCGCCGGAAGGGCTGACTAAAATCGATTTCTGTGTCTTTATAAGTGAATTTCGTTGTGCCCAACACTTCCAGTGCGATACCACGAAACATCTCTTCGGTCATATCCATCAGATCATTGTAATCCGCATAGGCTAAATAGAATTCCAGCATGGTGAATTCAGGGCTGTGCTTCGTATCAACACCTTCATTTCTAAAGTTACGATTAATCTCGAACACTCGTTCAAAACCGCCAACAACTAAGCGTTTCAGGTTTAGCTCAGGCGCAACACGCAAATACATCTCTGTATCCAACGCATTGTAATAAGTCACAAACGGTTCGGCTGTCGCGCCACCAGGCGTATTGAGCATCATCGGCGTTTCGACTTCCATGAAATCACGCGTAATGAAATAGCGGCGAATGTAATCAATGATTTTTGCGCGCTTCGTAAACACAGCACGACTCTCTTCATTCATCATCAGATCAAGGTAACGCTGGCGGTACCGAGTTTCGGTGTCTGTCAATCCGGCATGTTTCTCCGGCAAGGGTCGCAGTGACTTGGTCAACATCTCGATCTGCGTTGCATGCACCGATAATTCGCCCTTGTTGGTTTTCATCATGGCGCCCGTAATGCCAACGATGTCGCCAATATCCCATTTGTTAAACGCCGCGTAGGCTTCTTCGCCGACGTCACTCAAACGGATATAGGCTTGAATTCGTCCCTTCATGTCTGCAAGCGTCACAAAACTTGCCTTACCCATTGCCCGTCGCAGCATGACTCGCCCCGCGATACTGACGACAATGGCCTGTTCCGCCAGCTCTTCTTTCGAAGCGTCACCGTGTGTCTGATGCAGCATTTCAGAAAAGTCTGTGCGCCGAAACTGGTTCGGAAAGGCATTACCTTTATCGCGCAATTCAGCTAATTTAGCTTTGCGAACGGCAATAATTTCATTCTCTTCTGGCACTTGGTCGTTGCTATTTTCTTCTGACATCACTTGAGTTCTATAGGTTAAATTTAATCAATGAATGGAATTTTTTGTGTGGGCGCTACAAGCTAAATTGTATGCGCCGATCTTCACAACCCTTGCTTAAGGCTTGCTTCAATAAATTGGTCGAGATCACCGTCCAAAACAGCTTGCGTTGAGGAGGTTTCGACATTGGTACGTAGATCTTTGATCCTCGCTGAATCTAACACATAGGATCGTATCTGACTGCCCCAGCCAATATCTGACTTATTGTCTTCAATCACCTGCAACTCCGAGCGTCTTTTCTGATCTTCCATCTCATAGAGCTTAGCTTTAAGTTGTTTCATCGCCTGATCGCGGTTCTTATGCTGCGAACGCTGATTTTGGCATTGCACAACAATGCCTGATGGCTCGTGGGTTAAGCGTATTGCCGAGTCTGTCTTGTTAACGTGCTGGCCACCGGCACCACTGGCGCGGTAGGTATCAACTCTAACAACTGACATATCAATTTCGATATCGATATCGTCATCCAATTCCGGTGAAGCGAACACGGAGGCAAAAGATGTGTGCCGACGAGAACCAGAATCAAACGGCGATTTACGCACCAACCGATGCACGCCGGTTTCGGTTCGAAGCCAGCCAAATGCAAAGTCACCTTCAAAGCGAACCGTTGCGCCTTTTATGCCAGCAACATCCCCTTCAGACAATTCAACGATTTCTGTTTTGAAACCTTTCGACTCACCCCAACGCAGGTACATGCGCAGCAACATATTGGCCCAATCTTGAGCCTCTGTGCCACCGGAACCTGATTGAATGTCGAGATAGGCGCTATTGGCATCCATTTCGCCAGAAAACATACGTCGAAATTCCAACACCTCGAGTTTAGAGCTCATGCCCGCCAGATCAGCTTCGACTTCAACCACAAGGCTTTCGTCACTTTCTTCCTGAGCAAGGTCAAGCAGGTCTGCAACATCAACCAAGCCGGTTTCGAGGGTATCTATCGTGAGAACAATCGCTTCGAGTGAGGATCGTTCTTTGCCAAGGCTCTGAGCCTTTTCAGGATCGTCCCAGACGTTTGAATCACCGAGCTCTAGCTCAACTTCTGCGAGGCGGTCTTTGCGTTCATCATAGTCAAAGGTACCCCCTAAGAACGGCAGTGCGTTCCGTCAGATCCTGAATAAGGTTTAAAAGGGGACTAATTTCCACGACAGCGGTCTTCCAATTGAGAGAATAGGTGAACTAAAAAAGAGCGCGCATTGTAAACGAAGCCACCCAAGCTCGCTATCCCCGCAGGTTCTTTTGCAGCGGCACGGTCAGCTTAGTATTGGCCGGCTTGGACTAACAAGCCCGGCATTAGATCAACGTAAGCAGCGCATATCCGGCGGACTCAACCGTTAAGCAGGTTTGACCCGCTGCCATTGCGTATCAAGCTGCGCAAGCATCGACTCGAGGGTCGAACTGTTGTCTATGACAATATCAGCTCGACTGACTCGCTCGTCATTCGATAATTGACTATCAAGACGACTTTCAACCGCCGCCCGATCAAAGCCGTCTCGCGCAATCGCCCGTTTTATGGCCACTTCCCTCTCAACGACGACAACCCAAATTTCGTCACCCAAATCTTCCCAACCGGCTTCAAACAGAACAGCAGCTTCCAGCACAATGGTTGTATCAGGGTTGATGGCATCAAATCCGGATATCTCCAGACTGGCCAAACGGCGAATTTCCGGCCAAACAATATCCGTCAGCTTCTTTAATTCTTCAGGTTTGCCAAAGACTTTTCCGCCGAGGATCTTTCGATCAATTTGGTTATCATCAGAAACAACCTCTTCACCGAAAGTATCAATAACCTTTCGATAGGCTTGAGTGCCCGGATCGTAAACTCGATGCCCGAGACGATCCGCATCAATCACATCCGCACCCAAGGTACCGAGGTATTCGGATGCTGTGGATTTTCCGGAGGCTAAACCACCGGTGAGGCAGATAATTTTCACGTCGACTTCCTGTTTTAGATGTTGATCGTACGCGATTAGGCGAACGCAAATTATGAATACCAATCTGCCACAGCGGGCGGTAAATTGCACCTGTTGCTCATCTCAAACTCTATACCGTTGAGCCATCGCAGCGGCTACTAATCAACAATGACCTTAGGTAGACTTGATCTAACCATCAGGTTAATAACAAGCAATTCGGAAGTAGTTGGGGAGAAAACAATGAGTTCGGACAGAGACGCCGCGATAGTTGGCATCCACGAGTATCCATCAAGGGATGTAGAGGGTGAAGTTTCACCTCTGCAGATTAAAGCAGAAAGTGCCGCACGCGCGCTGGAAGACGCCGGCTTGAACTGGTCTGACGTAGACGCAATTTATGATGCCGGTGACGGCGGCGGTATGGGTGGACTGAACATTGCCGAATACTTCGGCTTAAAACCGAACGTGATTGATACGACCAACGTCGGCGGCTCATCTTATGAATTCCACGCTGCCCATGCGAAACGGGATATTGCTGCAGGCAAAGCGAAAGTTGCCCTGTTAACCTACGGATCAACAGCCCACTCAAATGCACGCGCCATCGGCGTCGGCGGTCGAGGCGGACCGGGTATGCACCCCGCTGAAAATATGGATGCCTTTGCCGGTATGACGCTAATTGCTAACTACGCCATGGTGGCGCGGCGACATATGCACCAATACGGCACAACCAGCGAGCAGCTCGCAGAAATTTCCACCGCAACGCGTTATCACGCGATGCGAAATCCTGAAGCGGTGAAAGCCATGGAAGATCTTGAGTTTCTCGATATCAGGGAAACGACGATCAGTGATGTGGTGAATTCGCGCATGATTGCGGACCCGCTACACCTGCTCGAATGTTGCATGATTTCCGATGGCGGCGGCGCCGTCGTCATTGCATCGCCTGAAGTTGCTAGGGATTGCCGCAAGCCTCCGGTTTGGATTTTAGGCGGCGGTGAAGCAACTAAATACCCAGAAAACGGCGGCGATATTACAACCAGTGCAGCAGCCCAATCTGCGCCGCAGGCATTTGGTGAAGCGGGCGTGACGCCAGCTGAAATCGACATTGCGATGGTCTATGACTCGTTTAGTATTACCGTACTCACCCTGCTCGAGGATCTCGGCTTTTGTAAGAAAGGCGAAGGTGGCAGCTGGGTTCAGGGCGGTAAATTACGCTTTGATCAATCAGGCGGTCCAGCCCTCAATACCGATGGTGGTGGTTTGTCCTCAAATCATCCCGGTATGCGCGGTATCTTTTTGTTGATCGAAGCCGCACGTCAATTAAGGGGCGAATCCACATCACAGGTTGCAGACGCTAGGCTCGCCGTTGCCCACGGTAACGGCGGTATGCTCGGTAGCCGTCACGCTGCCGGAACAGTAATTTTGGGGAGAGATTAATCATGAATGATGTAAAACGACCAATACCTCGAAGTGACGAACCTGATACAGCGGCTTTCTGGCAAGGTACCAAAGAGAAAGAGTTTCGCTACCAACAATGTAAGCGTTGTAACACGGTTGTGTTTTACTCACGGCGCCATTGCACCGGTTGTACCGATGGTGAATTGGAGTGGAAAACTTCCGCCGGCACTGGCAGCGTTTATACCTTCAGCGTCGTAAGGCAAAGCTACCATCCCTTCTTTCGTAATATGGTGCCCTATGTGGTCGCTTGGATTGATATGGATGAAGGTCCGAGGATTTTATCCAACGTCACCGGTGTAGCGCCGGAAGACGTTAGCGTTGGCCAAAAGGTACAAGTCGAGTGGGAGGAACACGAGACGCTGAATATACCGCTTTTTAAACCTATTTAAGTTCTGGCACATTAAGCTTGATGTCTAAACAATATGTCTAAAGAAGATGTCTAAAGAAGATGCACTGCAGGAGGTAACCCAGGTTACCCTTGCAGTTGCAAATCATGCCAATCAAAGCCTCGCAATAATTGATACTTTAGCCGCAAGCCCAAAGGGTTTTGTGCGCCTCAACTTGAGGGTACCAGCGGTCAGAAAACTCACGAAGACGCCGTATCATTTCCTAGACCAATCACGATTATCAATTGCACAACAATGGAATTATATCTGGCGCAATACACCCTATTACGAAGTGGCTTGCCAGGCACTTTACTACTACCAGCACAGCTCACTTGAGCGGCATGAAATCAAAATCATTCAACAATGGATTAACCGATGCGATTGTTGGGAACACAGCGACGATCTTTCAAAAATTTATGCCCAATCGATTGAGGAAAACCCTTCATGGCTATTGCCAACCTTGAAGCAATGGAATCAATCCAATAACCCTTGGAAACGTCGGCAGTCTGTCGTTGGTTTGATTGAATATGCGAGCAAGCGTCAACGGGTATTGGCTTTCGATGTGCTAATAGACTCGATTGAAAATCTTCTGGCTGATGACCAATATTATGTTCAAAAAGGCCTGGGCTGGACGCTGCGAGAAATTTATAACCTGTATCCCGCCTTAACCCTTGAGTACATCAGCGCAAAGCTGACCTTGATTCATCCGATTGCCTACAGTGCGGCGACAGAAAAACTTGATCCGCAGATAAAAGCGCAACTCAACAGAATTAGAAAAGAACATCGTCAAGGCCTCAAAATAAAAGCCAGACAATAAAGAAAAGGCTAG
>CAJJAA010000016.1 GCA_905182025.1 uncultured OM182 clade bacterium | reverse complement strand
GACCATGTGGATCAACTTCTGGCATTGCAACTTGAAGACTACCAAGCGACATGGCGTGATGATGTCAGTATCTACCAAGGCATCGATTCACTCCTGTCATATCTCTCATTACAGGCGTATCCCTGCGCCGTGTTGTCTAACAAGAACCATTCGTTTACGCGATTGTGCGTTGAGCACTTCTTCCCGTCAGTTAGTTTCGACGCAATACAAGGCTTTACACAACAGGTACCTCACAAACCAAATCCAATCGGCGCACTGAAGATCGCCGAGCAGCTAGCACTCGACCCATCTGAGCTCGCGATTGTTGGTGATACAAAAATGGACATTGAAACGGCTGTCAGTTGTGGGATGTTGGCAATAGGCGCGCTATGGGGATTTCGAGATAGGCATGAGCTTGAATCCGCAGGTGCCGACCTAATCTTAGAGTCGCCTGCGGATCTGTTGCAGTTACTGCAATCAACAAACATCAAGACGCAGGCCTAAATCCCATCAACTGATGCTTTCAGTCGCACGTGAAATATGCGACCCTGCCTGCCGGAAATTTATTCAGGATGAGTTGATGGAAATCAAAGATAAAATTGTCATTGTCACCGGTGGCGCAAGCGGTATTGGTCGATCGATGGCAAAAAGGTTTATCGCTGAAGGCGCTAAGCACGTAACAATAGCAGATCTCAATGCCGACCAAGTGCATCAAGTCGGCAAAGAAATTGGCGCTGAAGCCATCAAGACCGATGTGTCTTCGGATCTGGAAGTGCAGCAATTGATCGCGCACGTAGAAGCAACTCAGGGAAAGATTGATCTTCTGTGCAACAATGCGGGCATTGGTGTCGGTGGCGGACCCGAGACGCCGAACGAAGACTGGCAGCGTATATGGGACATCAACGTGATGGCGCATGTCTATGCAACCCGAGCTGCCCTACCCGATATGTTGAAAAGGGGTGACGGATATATCCTCAATACAGCCTCTGCGGCTGGATTGCTGACGCAGGTTGGCAGCGCACCCTATGCGGTCACAAAGCATGCGGCGGTTGCCTATGCGGAATGGTTAGCCGTCACCTACGGAGAACGGGGCATTAAGGTTTCCGCACTTTGTCCTCAGGCGGTAAGAACCGCGATGACAGAAAATACCGACAACGGCGGCGTCGCTGGCATTGATGGCATGATGGAGCCCGATGTTCTGTGTGATTCTGTCATCGACACATTGCGCGAAGAAACCTTTTTGGTACTCCCTCACCCTGAGGTACTTACCTATATGCAACGTAAAACCTCCAACTACGATCGCTGGATCAGTGGAATGCAACGATTGCAGGCGAAATTCGGCGAGGCGTTTTTATAACCTAAACCGAAAATCAATACAGAAAACGGTTTGACTGCAGGGGCTGTACAACAAATAGCCGGTTGAACATTTTGTATAAAAACATATAATGAACAAAACACGCGCCGATTTGAGTTCAGCTTGCGGGCGCTAAATAAATTCAGCTAAAGAGAGCCTAAAAAGCTTACTTTAGCCATTGCTAGTAGGCTTTTTTTTTACCTGCTCGCCAAGAGGTTAACTTCAATGCCCATTCGGATAGCCGATAATCTACCTGCCATCAATGCTCTGCGGCATGAGAATATCTTTTGTATATCTAGCTCCGAAGCAGATCATCAAGACATTCGTCCACTTCGCGTCTTACTACTCAATTTGATGCCGAAAAAGATTGAAACTGAGGTTCATCTGATGCGAATGCTCGCTAACTCGCCTTTGCAAATGGACGTCGAGTTAATGCGCATCAATGATCGTCCATCCAAGAACACACCGATCGAACATATGGAGACCTTTTATAAATCCTTTGAGCAGGTTAAAGATCAAAAATATGATGGCATGATCGTCACGGGTGCACCCTTAGGCCAAACCCCATTCGAGGATGTGACTTTTTGGGAAGATATGAAGACAATTTTGGATTGGACTCAAACCAATGTCACCTCTGTTATGTTTCTGTGCTGGGGTGTTCAAGCGGCGATGTACCACCTTTATGGTGTCGAGAAACATGTCTTGCCTAAGAAAATATCCGGCGTGTATCCACACAAGCTAGTGAAACCACTGTCACCCATCGTTAGAGGTTTTGACGACATCTTTGATGCGCCACATTCACGCTACGCTGAGGTGCGAACGCAAGACGTCGAAGCGCAACCTGAACTCGAGGTTATCTCAGTATCGGATACTGCCGGTGCCTATATATTCGCGCGAAAAGATGGCCGGCAGCTATTTGTCACAGGCCATTCCGAGTACGAGCCTCTATGCCTTAAAGATGAATATGATCGAGATATCGAATCGGGTGTTGCAGCCGCCGTCCCTGAAAACTATTTTCCAGATGACGATCCGACCAAAAGCCCAATCGTCACATGGAAGAGCCACGGCAATTTATTGTTCGCTAACTGGCTTAATTATTATGTCTATCAGTTAACCCCTTTCAATACCGAGAAGATTGGTAGTGAATTGGATGAGATTGGCATCGCTTTAACCTAGCAGACAGTAGTCTCACCCGTTGTTAGCAGGCAAGATCGGCTGGACTCAGATCGAATTCCTTCAACATATCTGAAGCATAGGTGATTTTTCCGGTCATCGACTGAGCATCACCGTGAACCAAACGTAAACAAGCTTCTGACATATGCTCCACCGGCGTAACCCTCTCCCGTGGTGTGTCTTGTGTAATTAATTTGTGGTGCACAACACCAGGCGTCGCAACTAGACCCGGTGATATGACATTGACGCCGATATGATCATTATAGACCTCTGCGGCCAAACCCGTCGTGAAGCGCTCCAGTGCTGCCTTACACATACCGTAGACGGTACCGCCTCTGCCACCGGCATCTTTTTCAGGATGTAATGCAGCATGCGAAGAAATATTCACAATACGACCGGATTGTTGTTCAATCATTGCTGGTAAACATAGCTGCGATAGGTGAAACGGCGCATAAACTTGTACTTCAAGCATTAGGTCGTAATGTTTCTTACGGAAGTCTTTGACGGGTACAAAATAGGTTACAGCGGCATTGTTGACCAGAATATCGACGCTACCGTACTTGGATTTAGTTTCGGCAATTAGATTCTCCCGGTGCTCTGCAATTGCTAAATCGCATCGAACCGCATAAGCGTCACCTCCGGCGTTGTTGATCCTACTCACAACACTGTTAATGCTGCCCCCCAAAGGATGGTCCCCCTCGTCAAGCGTTCGAGCCGAAACAACCACCTTCGCCCCTTCCATCGCATATCTTATAGCGATCGCTTCGCCAATACCTCGGCTAGCACCCGTAACTATTGCGACTTTGCCTGCTAACAAACCTTCGTTATTCATTCTTGTTCCCCTACATTTGGAATGTCTAAAACGTTAAATTGACACCAACGCGCCATTTACTCAATAGAACCTATCAGGCTTAGAAAAGAAACGCTCTTTGTCCTCGTAAACCGTCTCGGTAGCTTGCTTACCTAGTTTGTCGCGGTAATTTATCCAGTACTTTGCGTTCGCACAACATGGCTGTGCTTGCTCTGACGCCTTCGCGGGATAAGCGCGTACAAAGCCAAGCCCGTCACGACTGTAATCTAGGCTACAGCTAAAACGAAATAGCACTCATGACGACACGTTTGTTCAGCCTTGCAGCCTTGCGTTATCAAGCAACTAATCCAGCGGGCAAGCCACGCTTAGCGTCTCCCCCCGCCGCAAGCATGACGATTATCCTACTGCTTTGTACCTTAAGTATTGGTGTCGCCTTCGTTGCGACCCAGACCTACCCCAGAAAATCCCAGACTTTTGGCTTCGTTCACCTTGACGAGCATCGAATATCGGCGGAATCAACCGGTATCGTTGAGTTTTTGCTAGTTAACCCAGGTGATTCAATCACCCAAGGGCAAATAATTGGCAGTATCGGTTCGACCCGCAGCGAAGCGCTGAGCCAGGATTTCATCAGCGAAGACCTGATCAATACGATGTCGAAACAAAAAAAATTGTTGATTGATGAATATCAGATCGACAAGCAAGTGTTAACCGAAGCGCTGTCGCAATCAGAAGCCTCATTATTAAACATCGCATTACTTCAGAATCTACAACGCGACAGAATCGAACGGACAAAAAGAGTTAACGATAGAACGCGTCCATTATGGCAACAAGGATCCATATCAGATTTGCAATGGTCCGGTATAGAGGATCAACTGCACTCGCTACTACAACAAGACATTGAGCTCGATCAACGCCGGGCCCGCCAGCAAACAGCCATCACAGAACTCGCTCACAAGGCGCTAATACTTGAAGCGGGTTTTAAACTCGCTCTGTCTGCGCAACATGAAAAGGCACTGTTGTTTGAGTCCAACCTGAAGGATAGAAGAAGTAACTTACAGGAGACCCTGTACGCACCTTTGACAGGTGTCATAAACAACGTCTTTAAACAAAAAGGCGATCGCATCGTCGCCTCAGACACCATTGCGACTATCTCCACGCGTCGAAAACCGCTTCATGCTCGCATACTTATCTCTAGTGAAATGAGTGGACAAATTGTTTCTGGACAACGGGTTCATATGCGTTTTCACGCATTTCCACACACGACATTCGGTACATTAGAGGGTGAAATTTTATCGATCTCTACGCATCCGGTTTCCGCGATTGATTTACCTCACCAACTCCATCATCCCGGCAGGTTCTATATAGGCCTGGTGAATCTCCCCCTGCCTGCCAGCAGACCTGAATCGATCAAGTTAAAACCCGGCATGACATTCTCCGCTGACGTCATCTTAGGAGAGAGAAATCTCTATGCGTTGATGTTCGAGCCTTTGCTTGCTGCAACAAAAATTAGCGGATTGCTTGCCGAGTGATTGGGCAACTTAACTTCGGGCTTCGTCACAGACTGCCGCTTGTGTTGCAAACTGATATTGCTGCTTGTGGTGAAGCTTGCCTGCAGATGATCTGTGGATATTTTGGGCAAAAAGTACCTTCGAGTTACATCAGAGATTACTGTCTGCTTGGCAATCAAGGAACGACCCTCGCCGTACTCATGAACGCAGCAGGACTGTTGAAATTCTCTTGTCGAGCCGTGCGTTGTGAAACCAGTGAGTTGAAACACTTCGACAAACCAATCATTCTTCATTGGGATTTCAATCACTATGTCGTTCTGAAATCTAGCCGAGCGGACAAGTTCATTGTCTATGACCCTGCGGTTGGCGAATGTCACTATAGCAAAAACGAAATGCAGGACCACTTCACCGGCGTGGCTCTAGAGCTGACACCCACAGACGCAATCTATCAGCCTCAACATTCAATGGAAAACGGCGCCTCGGCAGCCCCTCGCTTTTCGATGTTCCTTGATGGAATCTTAGGGCTTGGCCCCGTGCTATTTCAAATACTTATACTTTCCTTAGTGTTACAAATCTTTGCGCTAGCAATGCCTTTTTACACACAACTGATCATTGACGAAGTATTAGCGAAGAAAAATGAGGAGTTATTGTTGACGCTTCTTATTGGCTTTTCAATCGTCACGTTGATTTCACTCGTCACTCAAACGCTGCGCGGTTGGATCAGCATCTATCTATCTCACCAGATTTCGTATGTCCTTAGCAGCAGTCTATTTCGCCGGGTATTACTGCTACCCGAAAGGTTTTTTTTCACTCGACATATGGGTGATATCGTTTCGAGATTTGGATCCCTGCAGCCGATACAATCATTCATCACGAGTAGCTCTATCGCCATTCTGTTAGATGGACTAATGGCTGTCACAACCCTGATTGTCATTACCATGTACTCATCATATTTGGCCGTACTGGTGGTTGCGACCATCGCTATTAAACTAGCATTGGATCTGGTGTTCTTCTCTGCGGTCAAAAAACGCCAGAACCAATGTCTGGTTGCGTCTGCAAATTTGGATTCTAACTTCATGGAGATCGTCCGTTCCATCGGTTCAATAAAACGATTTGGAATCGAAGCTAGCAAAAGCAACGAGTGGCTAAATAAACTCGTTAACGCTATAAACACCAACATAAGATTAGATCGAATAAATCTCGGCTTGAGCACCTGTACCCTGTTGATTCAGTCATTGGGCGCCCTGGTTATTGTTTACGCCGGCGCAACAGAGGTTATTAAGGGGCACATGACCATTGGAATGCTGATTGCCTTCCTTGCGTACCGTGCCCATCTAGAAAGTGCACTGGGATCGTTGGCCGCTGAGTTTCTAACCTATCTCATGTTATCCCTTCACTTCGAACGCCTATCGGACTTCTATTTAGCGGATGCTGAGAATCAGCAGTGCCATGGGCAGGTTATCGACGATGTTTCTACTATTAACCTCAAGCATGTTAGCTACACGTATAGTAGTGCTGGCTCATGGGTATTTCAGGACGTTAGTCTGCAAATATTCCGGGGTGAACATATCGCTATCTGCGGTCCTTCGGGTACAGGCAAGTCAACACTTATACGGCTTATCACCGGCTCACTGACGCCACAACAGGGAGAGGTTTTCTTCGACGACATTCCCATTCGGTTGATAGGCAAGCAATCAATTGCATCCTTAGTAGCCTGTGTCATGCAGGATGACCAGCTGTTCAGCGGTTCGTTAAAAGACAACATCACGCTTTCAACTGACGAGGCCAGAGAAAACGTCATTGACGGTCAGACAGATGATCCGCAGCACAAAATGCAAAATGAATCCGTTGTTAATCTAAGCGTGTCGTCATCTTGGCAACGGCTGCAGAAAGCCGCAAGGCTAGCGGAAATTCACGAACACATTTTGAGTTTGCCAATGGGTTATCAAACACCGGTTGGCGAGATGGGCGTGTCACTATCAACGGGACAGTTGCAGCGCATATTCCTTGCGCGCGCGTTATACCGAGAGCCGAAATTATTAGTGCTTGATGAAGGTACCGCGCATTTGGACCCTGTTCTCGCCACTAAAATATTTAGTAATATAAAGCTTAGTGGTACAACGGTTATTTATGTCACACATAGCCGTCAGCTTCTATCCGTCGCGGACCGTCTCTTCGCTATGAAAGTTTCACCAAATGGCAAATGTCATTTATTACGTCATAGGATTAAGCGGCGCAAAAAGCCTCAGTAGACCCCGTACGGCATCTAAAACGTGGCACATACCATGCCTTATATAGAACCTACCATTGACGCCCTTCGAGTTATCGTGACAGGATAGCGGTAACGCGACATCGGTACTTCAATCTATGCTTTCTGCTCGTACTGCCTTAAGAGCCGCCACCCTAATGCTAGCGGCTTTTCTCACAAGCCCTCAGTTAGCATTTGCATGGGGACATGATGGACACAAAATTATTTGCGCCATTGCTGAAGCTAAACTCAGTCCAACAGCGATAACCTTCGTCAACAACATCAGCAAACAATCGGAACACCTTGATGGAAAACCGAATATTTCTTTTCCAACCAGTTGTTTGTGGGCGGATACAGCTAGGCGCACGAAGTACCTCGGCAGTTATGAGAATCATTTTATTAATGTTGCCGAAAACCAAGACACCATAGACCTAGCACGAGATTGCGCTGCACTCGATTGCATCGCGGTCGGCATTCAACGCAGCATAGTTTATCTGTCCACTGACGCAGGCTCAAAGCGAGAGAAAGCGCGGCAAGCGGCAGCGTTGAGGTTTCTTGGACACTTCATTGGCGATCTACATCAACCCATGCACGTCTCAAACACCGAAGATTGGGGCGGCAACAAGATCGCTGTAAAGTGGTTTGGTAAGCGCTCAAACCTCCATAGGGTTTGGGATTCAGGCATTATGCAACAAGCAAACCTAAGCTATCCAAGTAGTTTGAACTACCTTATGACGAATGAAACAACTGATATCGAGCTAAATGTCGAAGCATGGTTGAAAGAGTCGTTCATGCTGGCCAGAGAAAACGGTTATCGCGATGCAACCGGCCAAAAAATCACAAATGGCGTCTCGCTTTCAGATCAGTATCTGGAAAAGAATAAGCCAATCGTCATCTCACAATTGCAGAAGGCAGGCTTAAGGTTAGCCGCCATCTTAAACGCTTTGGCAGAAGATCGACCCGTTTCAGCATTTACCTTGCAGGCCAACTGATGAACTGACTCGTGCGATCGAGGTAAAGATAAAACTCAGCTGTCAGCATTACAGCGTTTCCAATAAGGGAAAAGCGCTCAATACATTAGGTTGACCAAGTGCCTCACTTCTGTGAACTAATTCCCCGTCTAAGTCCGCAATGTCAGCCACACCAAGCAGTGCCATTGACAGTCGCAATTCTGTTTCGACCAGCTTCAATGCTTTAACGAGCCCGGCACGACCAGCCGCTGCCATGGATAACCCTTCAAGTCGTCCCATGGCAACAATATCTGCGCCGAGACAGAGTCCTTTCAGTACATCAGCGCCTCGCATGAAACCACCATCAACGATCACGGGTACCCGTCCATTAACGGCCGCCGCAACCTCCGGCAATGCATCAATACAAGCGCGAGTATGATCCAATTGACGTCCACCATGGTTTGACACCCAAACGACATCTGCACCGGCTTCAATGCATCGCTCTGCATCTGCGCCGACATTGACACCCTTGACGAAAACGGCAATATCAAACTTCTCTTTAATGTGCGCGATCGTGGCGGCGGTTATCTTTGCCTGATAATCACCTCCCATCCATCCGGCTTGGCTACCTCCGGGTGGTTGGTACCCTTTTAGAATATCGCGCTCTCGTCGAGAATAAACTTGCGTATCGACGGTTAAACAAAATCCAATGTAACCGGCGGCTATTGCTCTCTCAATCGTATCGTCCATCCACGCTTGATCGCCCATCAGATACAACTGATATATACGAGGTCCCGGCACATCCTTCGCCACCTGTTCAAAATCTGGCAAACACGACGAGCTCAAAACCTGTAGCGTTCCATATTCCTGAGCAGCTTCAGCTACCGCCGAACCACCGCCTGCCTCAAATATTTGTATCGAACCTATCGGTGGAATAATGACAGGCATCTTTAATTTGTGCCCTAGTAACTCGGTCGAGTAATTGACGTCACTGACATCATTGAGAATGCGGGGTAAAAACACCCAGGAATCCAAACCATGTCGGTTACGATTCAAAGCAGATTCTGTATCTGCTCCACCCATAAGATAGTCCCAACTATTGGCATCAATATTATTTTTCGCCATTTGAACCATGTCGGTCAAGGTGTTGAAAGGCATTGTGTTGTCCTGTGTTTAGGTTAACGGGTATGTAAGTCGTGAATATCGCTAGACGCTATCATTGTCGTTGACAGTATCCGTGTGTTTTGTGAGTTTAAATACCAAGGCTAGCCAGACAACAGTCGCTATAAAACCAATCGCGAGATAGTAGTTACCCATCACCACACCCAGCTTCTGAAGCACGACAATGACAACGGAAGAACCGCCCTTTCCAGTCCTGTATCCAAATACATCAATGACTTGTTTAGCTCGGTATCTTTCGTCATAACCCAGTGGTACATAAAGTACTTCCTTAGCCGCGCGAAACACAGAGTAGTCAAAAGCCTTAAAAAGAAATAGCGCTAAGCCGACCGAGAAAATCGACGGCTCGATGATCGCGAAACCAATGGCACAGGCGTGTATTAACGGCATCAAAACGTGGATGGCCCGTAGCGAAACAAAACTCAATAACAATGGCGCAATGATAAACTGCAGCAACAGCACCGATGTGTTCAGTGTGCCCCAGAACCATCCTTGAAAGGCCGTTTCCTTATCCTGTGCACCTGCAAACTCGATCGACAACAAGCCTTGAAACTTCAAATCCAAAACCGCCGCAACAAGCTGAGAAATCAGCACAACGGCTAGCAAATAAATGAGCATTGGATTTTCCCTAAATTTCTGCCAACCCATATAACTAACGTTTTCTGGATCAACAGGCGGGATCTCCGGCTCACCAAGTTTCATGTAGGTAAAATTGGATAGCAGTGCTGCCGGTATAACAGAAATCGCCGCCAGCAGAATCATCGTCTCTGTTCCCCATTGACTGGCGGTAAGGCCGACCAAGGTACCTCCAATCGCGCCACCGATACCGGCCACACCTGTTACTGGACCGTTAACTTTTTTGGCTGTGGTAGTGCTTAAACTCGAATTAATATATGACCAATATTGTTCAATCAATAGCACGATGTACAATTCCTTAATCAGGAACAATACGGGCGTCACAATTTTGCTTCCGCTCAGTAGCGATAAATAACAGCAAAATATCAGCAAACCTGAACCCAATGAGGTGACCAGTAACGTCCGCCGTGGCCCCAATGCGGTAAGAATGCGTCCGTACAATGCGACACCGGCAAAAACAACAAATGGCATGGCCGCCATGACCAGTGGCAGATTTTCAGCGCCGTAGGCAGACTTAAAAAGTACCGTTGATGCCGACCGTATAAACTCGTAACCGGCAAGGGTAAACATCGCCGACAGTGCCATTAGTACAGCGACTTGATACTCACGGGACAATTTATTCAAGCCGTCTCTTCCCAATACATCTGGCGGAAATTTCCTTCTGGGTCATTAGTTTTGAAACCACTGTAGATCGCACCTTCTTCTTGCGTCGCATCCAATTTTGTCGCCCAAGCGCGCGCCTGACCCCGTGACTTACAGCGATAGCCAAAGTGAGTACTGCGCCGATAGTCCAATGGCTCGCCTATCTCGAAAATCAACAATGTGCCGCCGCTTATCACGAAACCGTCCTTTGCCTGAAAGCCAAATTGTTCCGCGTACCCTTCAGCCAACCAAGCCGGTTTTCTTGCCGGCGGGTTAATGTGGTCAAGCCTAGTTTTTGGGGTATCCGGGTTCTGGGACATTTCAAGCAGTGCTCATTCGCGTAGGTTTATCTGCAGACTAAGCTGGAATAGTACGGAGATTTAGCAGAAGACGCGAGTCTATGAGTCTATTCGATAGATAGGATGAATGATTTTCCTTGGTACACAAACGTTGCTTAGGATATTGTACGCGCCTTCGATTTGCTGACGCACTCATCGTTCGTCTGAAAGGAAATAGCTTAATGACCATGCCAACACTAAAACCACAGAATCCCCGATTTTCTTCGGGTCCTACTTCTAAACGTCCTGGGTGGGATATTGCATCCCTACCGACGACCAGCTTAGGCCGTTCTCATCGAGCAGCAGAAGAAAAGGCGAAACTTCGAGGCGTGATTGAGCAAAGTAAGGCGATTCTCGGCATTCCAGCGGACTTTCAAGTAGGTATCGTACCTGCGTCAGACACAGGCGCATTTGAAATGGCCATGTGGACAATGTTGGGTGAACGCGGTGTCGATGTATTGTCCTGGGAAAGCTTTGGCCAAGGCTGGCGCACCGATGTCACTAAACAGCTCAAGCTTGAAGATGTCAGAGACATCTCGGCGGACTATGGCGTACTGCCTGACCTTTCTCAGGTTGACTGTAATCGCGATGTGTTATTCACCTTTAATGGCACAACCTCTGGCGTAAAAGTGCCTGATACTGACTGGATTGCTGCAGATCGACAAGGACTCACGTTTTGTGATGCGACATCCGCGGCTTTTGCAATGGAAATGGATTGGAGCAAGATGGACGTTGTAACCTGGTCCTGGCAGAAGGTCCTTGGTGGTGAGGCAGCACATGGCATGATCGCTTTGTCACCGCGAGCCGTCGCTCGGTTGGAGTCCTACACGCCTTCATGGCCTATTCCAAAAATCTTCCGCTTAACGAAGAACAATAAATTAATCGCCGATATCTTTGCAGGCGCAACAATTAACACGCCGTCGATGATTGCTGTCGAAGATCAGTTGGATGCACTTAACTGGGCAAAACAAATAGGTGGACTCGATGCGCTGATTTCTCGTAGCCAGGCGAACCTAAAGGTCGTTGAAGCGTGGGTCAAGAACACCGATTGGGCTGATTTTCTTTCCGAAAGAGAAGATACCCGTTCATCAACGTCGATTTGTCTTAAAATTACCGACCCTTGGTTCAATGAACAGACATCCGACGATCAGAGTAAGACAATTAAGCGGTTGACCAAGTTACTTGCAGAAGAAGCTGTTGCTTTTGATATCGCAGGCTATCGTGATGCCCCGGCAGGGTTAAGAATCTGGGGTGGTGCGACAGTCGAATCTTCTGATATTGCCGCACTTATGCCTTGGATCGACTGGGCTTACGCTAAAGTCAAAGCAGAATAATTCAAAACTTGCGTAGAACCACTAGGGGATTGGCACGCGCCCCTGGTGGCAAATCGCCCGCAGACAACACACCTGTTTAGGTGCGACTCGATTTCTTCAGTTTCTTTTCCTTTCGCTTCTCTTTCAACGTTTTCTGAGCTTTCGAGCTATCGTTTACTTTTTGCTTGTCTTTGCCTTTCGCCACAACACTTCTCCTTGGTAATAAAAGTCTATTTGAATTTCTAATCGGTGTTGTTTACGTCATTATCGGATTCCTCCAATAGGATACGATTGGCTTGCCCATCGAGTATCCCGTTTACATCGAATGACAGAACATCCACGCATCATAGCAGCCTGAATCAGAGAAAATGAGATTTCACTGCGACCCATTACTCCACAGCGCAGAATTCAAAAAGTCAGTCTCATCAACATTGAGCCCTTAAAGGATCCGATATTGGCGTTGTGGATTTGTTTGCTTGAGGTATTCACCCTCGCGAGTAATAACCTGGGCGTCATCATAACCATATTGGCAAATATATGCCTTGCGAGTATCTTCGGTTAGATTCGGTCCGGTTCTGTGTGGTGTTAAGGATGAGAAAACAACAATGTCGCCAGCCTTCGCCTCGACCGCAACCGCCCCGTCACTATTATCAAGGCATTGCAGGCCCAAATCCGTCAGCCAGTGCTTTAAAGTGCCCCGCTTATGCACACCGGGCATGACCCAGGGGCAACCATTATCGATAGTTGCATCTGTCAGCGCGACCCAACAGGTTAAATAGTTTTGCGGCGTAACGAAGCTATAACCATTATCTTGATGCCAAGGAAAATCCTCAGGGTTACCCGGTTTCTTATAAACAATCTGGTCCCAATATAATCTGGCGTTGTCGTCCAAGAGATCTGAACACAAACCTGCAAACGTCGCCTCAAGGGTAAATGCCTTCGCTAATGCCGATCTTTCCACGATATGTTTGGTGAAGGTGAGCTGATTGGCCCGGGAAATGCCAAACTGTCCGCCATTAGTCTCCAAGAACGCCTCCGTTTGTAAATCGATCCGATCAAACGTCTCGATGAGTTTATCGAGCAGATCCGCGCTAAATGCATTCTTATATAAAAAGTATCCATCTCCATTCCAGCTGGCCGCTTGGGCGTCAGAGATTTGCTTGAAGGGACCGACTTGATCTGTCCAGTTGAAGTCATTATTCAAAGCATGCAATTTAAATTTACTCATAGATTTCTATCTGCCTTTCCATGATGTAGTGACCCATTTATAGTACCCCGATTACATTTGTCAGAGAAAGCACATGGAGAATCTAAAAGAGCTCGCCACCGGACTGGCATTTCCCGAAGGTCCGATCGCAATGCTCGACGGTAGCGTTCTGCTCGTTGAAATTAAGCGCGGTACTTTGACTAGAGTATGCGCCGACGGAAAGGTCGAGGTTGTTGCGCAAATCGGCGGTGGCCCAAATGGCGCGGCCATAGGTCCCGATGGTCGATGTTACCTCTGCAATAACGGTGGTTTTGAGTGGCACGACAGAAACGGGCTTTTACTGCCCGGTGATCAACCTGCCGATTACTCTGGTGGCCGAATCGAGGCCGTTGATCTCAATACAGGAGACGTCGAAGTCATTTACACGCACTGCGATGGCATACCACTAAGAGGCCCCAATGACCTTGTGTTCGATGCATCCGGGGGTATGTGGTTCACCGACCACGGTAAAAACAGACCCAGAGAAAAAGACAGAACGGGGGTTTATTACGCCCTGCCCGATGGTAGTTCGATAAAAGAAGTGATCTTTCCTTTAGAGGCTCCCAATGGCATAGGCCTGTCAC
Source organism: uncultured OM182 clade bacterium (assembly GCA_905182025.1). GTDB lineage: Bacteria > Pseudomonadota > Gammaproteobacteria > Pseudomonadales > Azotimanducaceae > JAHRVQ01. The sequence goes on along the minus strand of CAJJAA010000016.1, from coordinate 101,614 downwards.
CTCAGGAGGACAAGCTTTACGTCGCTGAAACACCCACTGGGCGGCTGTGGCGTTTTGATCTCAAGGCACCAGGTGAAATCACGGGTGCACGCACCATGATGGCGCAATTACCCGACTATCATATGTTTGACTCTCTGGCTGTTGATGCTGAGGGTAATATTTGCGTGGCAACGCTCATTACCGGCGGTATTACGGTGCACTCGCCTGACGGTAAGCGAGCTGAACTGTTTCCAATGCCTGACCTGCTCACGACGAATATTTGCTTTGGTGGTGAGAACCTCGACACCGCTTATATTACTTTATCGACTACCGGTAAACTTGTGTCCGTACCATGGCCAACCGCAGGTTTACCACTCAACTTTCTTAACAAGTGATGCACTAGAGACTCTATGAAACCAATCGCTTTAACGTATATAACGAGCCTGTTTGCACTCATTGCACTTTTCTCCGCAGACATTCAGTGTGCTGAAAGACTTGATAAGGTTCACTTTCTCATCCCAGCCGGTCCTGGAGGCGGTTGGGACGGCACAGCAAGAGGCATGGGTGAAGCCATGCTGAAGTCTGGTACTGTCTCCCAAACCTCCTACGAGAACCTTACCGGCGGTGGTGGCGGCCGAGCCATTGCAAAATTGATCGAAACCGCACCTCGGCAGCAAAACACACTGCTTATTAACTCAACGCCAATGGTCGTGAGATCGCTGCAAGGCATATTTCCGCAGTCATTTCGTGATCTCAAGCCGATCGCGTCCGTCATCGCAGACTACAGCTGCTTCGTCGTTGCGAAGGACTCGCCCATCAAGACCTTTGCTGATGCAGCTGAGATTTTTAAGCAGGATCCGCGGAAGCTTAAGGCTGCGGGCGGATCGGTCAAAGGCAGTACAGATCATTTCATACTTGCTCGGGCACTTGAACTTGCCGGTGGCAATCCACGCAAACTGATTTATGTTCCTTATGATGGTGGCGGAAAAGCAATGGCAGGCATTCTGACCGGTGAAAGCCAAATTCTCTCAACAGGGCTAAGCGAAGCGCTGGATATGGCACGTGCAGGTGAAGCACGGATCATCGGCGTCACTGCCCCGCAAAGACTTACGGATGCACCTGATATACCCACGTTGATCGAACAGGGTTACGATCTTCAATTTGCCAATTGGCGTGGATTTTTTGCAGCACCGGGTCTCAGTGATGCAAATTACGAGAATATGATGCTGACGGTCTCCGATGCGCTCAGTACTGATGCTTTTGAAGCCGTACGAAAAAGAAACGGTTGGACGTTATTGCACCATGAAGGTTCAGAGTTCTACAGCTTCTTAGAACGGCAGGAACAGGAAATTTCAGTACTTATGCGGCAGCTCGGATTCTTAAGATAACTAATTAACTTTGGACTATAAGTGACTGTTTATATTACATATTCAAGAGCAATAGGGGTGCTTTTTCTTTGCATATCCTGCTTCTACCTTTACTTCGGCCATCAAATCCAATTGGATTTTTGGAGCGAAGGTGAAGTCTTCAACGCGCGGTCTATGCCCTACCTTATCGGTGTCAGCGGTATACTTGTGGCCATTGGTTTAATTTTCACACCCACAAAAGCATCAGCAACAGACGCTCCTCACGAGTGGCAAGAACTTAAACAACTAAACTGGATCCCCACAATTGCCTTCGCTCTGATCATAGGGCTTTACGGTTTATCACTTGAGTATCTTGGCTTTATTGTCTGCTCAAGCCTTTTTTTATTCTGCTCCTCCGCCATTCTAGGGGAACGACGTTGGTTAATAATGGCCGTGTTATCGATCGGCGTCGTAAGCGCTTTTGCACTGCTGATCAACTGGCTTGGAATTTATCTTGCTCCAGGAGATTTGTGGATGGGATGGTTAGATGTTTGAGGGCATCCTTGTTGGACTGGCGACCGTCCTGACAATACAAAATCTGTTGTTGGTTTTCGCGGGCTGTTTAGCCGGCACATTAATCGGCATGTTACCTGGTCTAGGTCCCATTTCAGCGATAGCTTTGATGATACCAATCACCTATGCACTAGACCCAGCGAGCGGCATGATTCTGCTGGCAGGCGTCTACTACGGCGCCATTTTTGGCGGTTCAACTTCATCAATTCTAATTAATGCGCCTGGTGTGGCAGGTACAGTCGCCACCGCATTCGATGGCTATCCTATGGCGCGCCAAGGTAAAGCCGGTAAAGCTCTAACAATTGCGGCCTACGCCTCGTTTGCCGGTGGCACGCTTGCGGCTATCTTTCTGGTTCTGCTCGCACCGTATCTTGCCGAACTTTCATTAGGCTTTCGATCAGCGGATTATTTTATGCTGATGGTATTGGGGCTAAGTTTGGTGTCAGCATTTGCGGCCGAGGGTGAGCATCTCAAAGCGTTACTCATGACGATTCTGGGTTTGATGCTTGCAACGGTAGGTACAGACCTTACCGCCGGCGTTCAACGCTTCACATTCGGCCGAATGGACTTAATTGATGGTATTAGCTTCTTATTGCTCGCAATGGGTACCTTCGCGCTCGCCGAGGCATTTATGATGGTGCTTAAACCATCCCAAAGTGCTAACAATAGCCTTCCGACAACCGACCTTGGACTCGATCGGCAAGAGATCAGAGAAATCGCGCCCGTTGTCGGTCGCTCGTCGGTTCTGGGTTTTCTCGTTGGGGTCCTTCCCGGTGCCGGTGCGACCATAGCTTCATTCCTCGCCTATGGCATGGAGAGAGGTATCGCCAGTACCGCCGACAAAGCGCAGTTCGGGAAAGGAAGCCTGAAAGGATTAGCAGCGCCTGAGTCAGCTAACAACGCAGCCTGCACGGGTTCATTTGTACCCCTTCTAACACTCGGTATTCCAGGTTCAGGCACGACAGCGATACTCCTCGGCGCACTCATCGCTTATGGCATCCAACCAGGTCCTCGCCTTTACATTGATCAGCCGGAAATATTCTGGTCGGTGATCGTGTCTATGTATTTCGGTAATATGATTTTGCTGTTTTTGAATTTACCGTTGATTCCCTACATCGCGAAGTTGTTAACGATTCCGCGTACGTTTCTGATTCCGCTGATAGGCTTCTTTTCACTAACAGGGGTATACCTTGTGTCTTTTAATCCGTTCGATCTACAACTCATGTTGTACATTGCCGTTTGCGCCGTCATCCTAAGATTAATGACATTTCCAATGGCGCCGGTATTACTCGGCTTTATACTTGGCGGAATGTTAGAAGATAACCTTCGAAGAGCTATCACCCTTTCAGATGGTAACGCTTCATTTCTATGGGAGCGTCCGACAACACTTTGTCTGCTTGTCCTGACAGTCATTGCTCTGATGTCACCGTTATTACGAATGTTAATGAAATCGGCTCTGAAAGGTTTCAAGGACAAACAGAACGCCTCTAGACTGTAACGATTTAACAAGCTAACCTTGACCTCCATCGCTCGCGTCAAACGACTGTTGATAACAACAGTTTCGAGTAACGAATAATGTAAAACAAAGCGAACCTACGCAGGAGGAGCCCCATGATAGTCAATACCCCTTATCAAGCGCCTGCGTTGCTTTCGCTCGTTTAAGTCATTATTCCGCCAGATAAACGTTACCTAATTCTGAATTCCTTACGAACACATCGGTACCCAAGTGCATCACGCGGCCGTTGGTCTTTATCTCAAGGAATCACAAGTTGAACAACACCCCGATAATACGTCTCTTCAATACACGCTACAAAGCTTGGGTTGGAAGCACTTCTTTCAGCAGCAGCTCGACCCTGAAGACGACCTTGTTCCTGCTCGAGTCTCTCGACAGGATTTGAACCGTTACCATCTACTGAGTGAAAACGGTCCACTGATCGGCATCCTGCCAGGGCGTATCAGGAAAGAAATTGCGTCAAAAGCAGAATTACCGACCGTCGGTGATTGGGTTTTAGTTACGCCTGCGGATGCCTCAGACCCCACCCAGGTTGTTATCCAGAAAACCCTCGATCGCGCGAGCAAGTTCAGTCGCAAAGAAGCTGGCGAAAAGTTTGATGAACAGGTTGTCGCTGCAAATATTGACATGGTATTCATCGTTACCGGGCTAGATGAAAATTTTAACGCGGCTCGCATTGAACGTTATCTTGTACTCACCTGGAACAGTGGTGCCCTGCCGGTCATTGTTCTCAATAAGACAGATCTTTGTTCAGATTTAGATGAAAAAATGGCTGAAGTTGAGGAGATATCAAGGGGCACGCCGATATACGCCATATCCGCCTTGAATAATAGCGGCCTAGAAAATCTGAAGAACTATATCGAACCAGGTTGTACAGCAGCTGTTCTAGGTTCCTCTGGTGTTGGTAAATCAACAATCATTAATAATATCCTCGGTTTCGATCACTTTAAAACCGGCGAGGTTAGGCAAACCGATAGTAAAGGCCGCCATACAACGACCCACAGGGAATTGTGCTTACTGGACAATGGTGGTCTGGTCATTGATACCCCGGGCATGAGAGAAATACAGATCTGGGCGGATGAGGACACCATGACGGCGACTTTTGAGGACGTGGAGGCATTTATCGGCCACTGCAAGTTCACTGATTGCCAGCATCAAACCGAACCTGGCTGTGCACTGCAAAGAGCACTCACTGACGGCAAATTAGAGCCCGAACGACTGCAGAGCTACCAAAAATTTAAACTCGAAATGTCTGAATTCAACGCGCGTTTCGACGCTAAACTGAAGTCAGAGAAAAAACTTGTGCGTAAAAAGTTTACTCGTAGCCCTAAGAGTCGGCCATCGAAGCGAAAATAGATGCCGAATTTGAGGTCCTAACAACGAAAAAAGGACAGTAACACTGTCCTTTTTTGTTTTTCACTACCGCTTTCAATCGATTATGTTAACCGCCGGTAATCATATCCTGCAAAGCGGCTAAACGTCTCTTCTCACCATTGATGTACTTGATGTACTGGTTTGCGCTTTTAGCTTTAGACTTGTCCTTTGCTGCGACCGCAAATGCCTTTTGCGCACCGTCCCACTCTTCAATCTGCATGAGCGAGATACCTAGCCAGAAGTTTACATCTTCAGGTCTATTCAAATCGCCGAGCTTCAGCGCTTGACGGTAAGCCTTCACCGCTTCGGCATGTCGATCTTCATTTGACAGCGCCTGCGCTAGACGATAGTGAATTTCACCGTCTTCCGCAAATTCAGTGGCTTCTTGCCAAGACGAAATCGCCTTATTGAACTCCTGAGCCATGGTGTATGACGCCGCAAGCAATCGAATGTTCTTCTCGTTCTTCTCGATAATGCCGTCGTCAAAACCCTTTTCAAGTATCCTGGCGGCTTCGAACGGCACTTCTGCATTTAGTAGGCGCTGAGACAACATAACAATCTCTGTTTCCTTCTCTAACATATCCTGAACATATGCAGCGTAGTATGCCGATAACGCTTTATCTTGCCATTCTTTCTCAGCATACAGACCCGCGAGGTGCATCCAGTACTGCTTCTTAGGGTATAAAACGATCATACGTTCAAGAACGACGATGACGTTATCAAAATCCTGAAGCTCGTTGTAAAGGATAACCTGTAGATACAACCAGTTTTCTTTAAGCGTGCGTTCCTGCACTCGCGCTATGTCTTCGACATCAATGGCAGCACTCAATGCGTCTTTATACTCTTCTAACTGATAGTAGGCGGTCGCTTTGATATAGGTAACAGTGGCATCGCGGGTTGCGTTGATCTTTTCCCACCGAGCAATATATTCAAGTGACCGACGATAGTTCTCGTCCGCGTAGTAAAGTTGGAATAATGATCTTGTCGCACCGAGTTCCAGAGCAAGAGATACCTGCATTTGTGGTTGCGCAAGTACCGCTTCATAGGCCTTCATCGTATTAGGCACGTCATCAAGCGTATAGTAAGCAAAAGCCAACGTATTCCAGATCTGCGCGACTTCGTAGGCGTTCAAACCACGTCTTTCAAGTGACTTCTTGAGCAACTCAACGGCTGCCAGTGGGTCAGCCTGAACGTCAGGCTTCTCTTCACCTTCTTCAACGGGCACAGAATCTGGATCTATCAGCATCTGTGCTTGTGCCAGCACTTTATAAGTCCGTTCCTTTAATGGTGGGACCTTTCTTTTCTCGGGTTTGGCAGCTTCGGCAAAAGCGGCTTGACCAAGGTTTAAACCGGTTGCCGATTGAATCGCAACAGGCAACATGAACAAAAAGCTAACAACAATTAGTAGTCTCATCATCACCCCTTCTATTCCGCCAACTCAAAGACTATTCGATTTTGTACGCCTGCAGTTTCTACAGGTGTGCCATCGATAACCTTCGGCTTGTATTTAAATTTCAGTGCTGCTCGGACCGCCGCGCTGTCAAACACGCTATTCGGAGAATCCTCACAGGCGCCCTCAGAACTACGACCTTTAACCCAACCACAATTGGAAACAACAATAGGATCTTTAACTGTACCCTGAGCGCTAACAGTAAACTCGACAATCGCCCAACCTGACATACCTCTGGACAATGCGCGTCGTGGATAGACTGGCTGAACTTTAACGATTGGCAAATACTCGCCGTCAGAGATCCCGAACCCACCTGCATTGATATCAACGCCAGCGCCCGCATCAAGACCAGACATCGTAAACCCGGTTTGATCGACAGAAACGTTAATGTTCATCGGCGGAATATCAGGCGGTGGCTGATCGGGTGGTGGTGGTTTCTTAGCTTTACGCTGTTTCGTTTGAACCTCATTCTCCTGCTTGACACGGACAATGTCGACGATACGACCAATACCATCATCCGTCAGGGCACTTTTGGTATTCGATATGAGCGACTGCATTAAATACAACAATGCGATTGTTATCACAACGCCAGCAATCATAGAACCACTAATTCGTAAAATCATAAATTCCTCCTACCCTTCTTCGGAGGCAATAGCGACTTGATTAATACCTATCTTTCGAGCGGCATTCATAATCGCTAGTACTTTCTCAACTTTAGACTCGCTGTCCGCCTGGATAACCAAGCCACCCTTTGGATTCTCGGCATGCAGCCGTTCCATCATGGGTCGGACGTTTCTGACATCAACACGTTTCTTATCGATCCATATGCCACTGTCCGAACCGACACCAACCAACAATGAGACTCTTTTCTTAGCCTCAGCCGTCTTGGTATCAGGTCTGTCAATTTCCACACCGGTTTCCTTAATAAAGGTTGCCGTCACGATAAAGAAAATCAGCATGATGAAAACAACATCAAGCATCGGCGTTAAGTCCGCGACCTTCTCTTCTTCTTTTATTTTTCTTCTACTTCGCATTTTTATCCCGATCTAACCTAACGATTTGATCTTAATGATCCATCGTAAGTGTGTCTTCCATGAAAGCTGCTTCTGTCTGCACCTTGGAAGTGATAAATGTATTCGCGAGCACCCCTGAAAGCGTACCGACCATGCCCGACATTGTCGGAATCGTAGCAGCTGAAACGCCCGCTGCCATCGATCTGGCGTTACCACCAGAAAAGGTCATTGCTTCAAAGACTTGAACCATTCCCGTTACCGTGCCTAAAAGGCCGAGTAATGGAAGCAGTGATATCAATGTTTTGATAAAGCCAAGATTCGTGTTCAAGCGCATGTTTACTTCTGAGATAAGCCTTTCGCGAATGCGGTGAGCATTCCAGGAGTTCCGTTCAGAACGACCCTCCCAATAGGCTAACGCTGTACCGACATCTGTCTTGTGCTCAGTATTGATAAACCAAACCCGCTCGAAAATCAGTGCCCACATTATGAAAGTGGCGCCGGCAATGTACCAAAGTACATTACCCCCTGCTTCCATAAACGTTCTGATTGCAACTACTATGAATTCCATAAGAGTTACTTACCTGCTTTTTCAGCGTTTTCGGCGTGTTCAGCGATAAGACCAGCGCTCTGTTCGGTCAAAATATGCAAAACAGTGCTGCTTCTAGACTGCACAATTGAGTGCAGTAGAACAGTTGGTATCGCTACACAAAGACCAAGAACCGTCGTCATCAATGCTTGAGAAATACCACCAGCCATTGTTTTAGGGTCACCCGTACCAAACAACGTGATTGCTTGGAAGGTTACGATCATACCCGTTACGGTACCGAGAAGACCGAGAAGAGGTGCAACCATCGAGATGATCTTGATGAAGGCTATCCGTGCGTTAATCGCCGGCTGCTCCTTCAATATTGCCTCGTCCAATTTCAGCTGAAGTGTTTCCGGATCAACCTCTTTGTTCTCTGCGTAAACCTTCAATACACGCCCCAAAGGATTACCATCGCTTGGTGTTGCAGACTTCGTTTGTGCGTTAACTTTACTGCCCATAATAGTCAGTGTCGTAAATCGCTCAAGTGAAAGTAATGCCGCAACGATACCCAAAGCGATAATGACGTAACCGGTTGTACCACCTTGGTGTATACGTTCTTCAATCGTTGGAATTTGAATCTGAAGTTCCAACAACTGGCCGCGAGTAGGGTCAAGACCGAAAGATGTGAAACCACCGGTTGAGCTCTGCAATGCATCAGCAGAGTCGACAAAGCGTCCTGCAGGCTGTGCGGGTAACTCTTTGATGATCTTGTTTTCGATGTCGTAAGTAACGTACTGCCCTTCACTTATTAGATTGTAACCACCAACCCGGATGACTTCTTGTTCAACCACTTCGCCGTCGAGCTTGTTAACCTTAGCTGTGAATCGAGTAATCTTGCCTGACTCTGTCATTTCACGCTGCAGTTCGTACCAAAGACGTTCAATTTCTTCGATTGTTGCTAACTTGCTAGACTGACCCATTTCTTGAGCAAAATCGGCTAACCATTCGGTACGTCCAGGGTATTCAGCACTAATAATCGAACCTTCGAAGACGCCTTGCGTATCTCCACTGACTTGCTGAAGTACACCAAACAACTCACGTAATGAACCGAGACGCTTAGACAGGATTTCCTGTAGCTGAGCGATCTCTTTTTCATTCTTCTCGAATTCGTTTTCAAGTCGCGTACTACGCTCTTCTTCTACTAGTTGCATACGCTCTGCGTCTTTCACTGCCTGCGCTTGCTTTGCTTTGTTAGAAACGAAGTCTTTCTCGCGCTGGTTATTTACATCACGGTTAATGAGTTTGCCTTCTTTAACCATCTGCAATAGTTCGCTGAGACTCTTTGCATTAATCTTGTCTTCCGCAGCCTGTGTGGTCGCAGATAGTGTCAGCGCCAACGCTGTGAAAAATACCAATAACTTTTTCATGTTCTTATTCTCCTGGTGCCGCTACGGGTAATTTGACGATATTGGCTGTCTGTGTCTTACGTGCGATTCTCAGCCCGTCTCGAATACCAGCATTAAACTCGTCTCCAAGTACAACCCATTGCTTTTGATCTCTGTCCCAAGTTCCTGCCACTGCTGCGTCAGGCGTTTGGAAAGATAGGGATACTCGACCCCACTTAAGAATATCGACTTGACGTTCAACGCCTTCGATTTCAATCACGTCTGTGTAGACATCGATTGTTGAGCCATATGTATTCTCAACTTGATATGCCTGCATAACCTGGCTGAACTTCTCTGAAACGGCAACGTCAGCTCGATTTAACGTTTCTTTCAAGAAGGCAATGCGTTCACGACGTTCTGAAATCAGGAACGGCTGATCAAGCTCGATGAATTTTTCAAGGTTGACAATCATTCGCTCTATCAACGGAGTGATTTGACGCTCAACAAGTGAAACGTTATCGATAGACTGATTTAGCTTGCCCATCTCTTCGTTTTGATTTCTGATCAAACGTTCTTGCTGTTGATTATAGACACGCAAGCCATCGACGATTTTCATTACCTGTTTGTACTGAGACAACAAGTCCCGCGTATCGTCGGTAAGAGAGTCAATTTTCATTTGAGACTTCCGACCATCTACGGTGGTGGTCGCTCTGACTCCCAACACTTCGTCGAGAGTTTGCGCAGCTGCGTTGAAACTGACCGCAGACAAGACGCTTATCGCAAATGCAAAAAGCACCCGCCTAATCTGATGTTCTTTCATGTTGGTACCTACCAGGAATTATTGCTTGTATGTAATTCTTATAATATTTTTGTTGTTCTTCACTACTTAAGCGTTGAAGCGGTCATGGTCACCACTGTTATTAACTAAGCTGCGAGGCCGATAGGATGTAGAAGCCATGATCTTTTGTCAAGCGAACTGAACCAAATATAGCTAACGATAGATTCAAACATCATAGAAGGGATTTACATCTTGGTTAAAGATCTCATTTTGCAGTAAAGAACTTGTCTTATGCTAAAATAAAGAGTTGGTTTCCCACTGTTCATTTCGATTAAAACATCGCCAATATTGCTATATTAAAGTCCAAAAGCCCGTTGACGCACATAACTAGTGCGTGCCAATTAAGCTCAATCGATTCTGCATCTTAAAAAGAAGCTGGATTGACTTGGCGGTAATCAATACCGTTACAACACAGACTTTTACAGCACCTACTATACGTTTGATTTTTCAGCTGCAATCAAAGGATATGATCGACATAACCCGCCGCAAGATCCCGCGCATTTCGTTCATTCGTCACAACAACATCAACCGGCTCGCCTGTTAAATACGCCGTCGCAACGCGACGCACATCCTCAACAGTTACGTTCAACAGGTCACTACGACGCTGTTGACGATAGACTTCATCGCGGCCAAATAAATCATTATAGAAAACCTGACGCGCTTCACCCGCTGGCGAAGCTGGAGAGTCGATGCTACTGACGACGCCCAGTATCGATTGTTCAACATCCGAAAACGTGACCGGCGTCGTCATGACCCAATCAACAGCGGCTGAAAAATCATCAAATGTCGCCTGAAGGCGCGGATCACGGTAAGAGTAAAACCTAAAAATACCGTTAGTTGAATCATGGCTCGCGCCACCGCCATAGGCCCCACCCTGCTCTCTAATGGTTCGATGTAAATAGCCATTGCGCAACACACCACCGAGTATTGTCAAGGCTGCAGAATCTCTGTGATTTTCGGGCACAGTCTTGAAGGCTCTTGCACAATAGTTAACCTGTGTTGTCGTTATCCAAGCTTGTCGAAATTCCGGTGCCGCAAATGACGTCTCGAGCAGACCCGTCTCAACGGATGGTGAAATCGTAGACCAGATATCAGCCAGCGCATGTTGCATCTCATCAGCAACCAATGGATCGTTGATCATCAAGAACTGGGTTTTCGTATCACGCATCGCTTCGCCAATTTTCTGTAGCTGATCCGTTAAGCGTGCCAAATTATCGGCATCGTCAAGACCATCATCCAAATGACGTAGGTGGAGAATGCCCTCGAGCCCGCTTAGATAGTGGTTCAACCTCGGTACAGGCCGCAAAACACTGCTCGCAGCGGTCATCGCCAGCATATGGCCCGAATTGGTGATACTACTATCTCTTCTCACCCTTGCCTGCTTCACCAAGTCTCTCGTCCTGGCAGTTTCAGTAAAATTAGGTTGTTCATAGGTCTGCTTAAGCAAAGACATCATACTTGAGGCGTTTCGATTCAGCGCTTTACTCGATACTGATATATGTCCTACAAGGCTCTCAGGGTCACTTACAGTTCCGCGCACCGTTGAAAACGCAGAAATACCGCCGGTGAGGCTATGCTGGAGTGCTTGCGCCTCCAGGTAGCCCCTATCGGCGGAACCGGATTCGGTCAACAAATGCGTGAACAATGGCAATAGCCGCATACTGTCGGCATCGAGCGCAGGCATTTGACTGACGATGTGGTTATACACAAGCCCATTGGTACCGGCATCAAACTGAGCCAGATGCTTATGCCCCGCAGCAACGATCCGCGGCTTGGGCTCAGGCAACGAGGCAGGGATATCTTCGATACCGACCTTAGGTAACAGCTCAATTGGCTCTTCCCTATTCTGTCTCGTCTCCAGATCGATTGATTGCGTCACGATCGCCTGTTTTTCTGTATCACTCAGACGGTCCTTTATCTGCTGCAGGTTTGTCTCTTCTTCGAGCCGATTTCGGTTGTTCATTTGTGCATCGGGGTATAAACAAACCCGAACGCGGTGATTATTATCCAGCAGAACCTCTTTTATGAGGTTTTTAATAAAATTAGGATCCTTGATCTCAACCCTGAGTTGAGCGATAACCTTATCGATATCAAGTAGATCAATAGGGTCACCACGATGTATCGCGGCCGACATGCAGGAAAAGATCAACTGCATACCAAAAGGTGTACCGTCACCGCCTATTTCTCGATGACTTAGCTCCAATTGATGTAAACAGGCTTCTAACGCACCAATTTCAACGCCTTGTTCCGCCACCTCTGCCAGTGTCGTCAAAATCAGCGCTTCGACCTCATCGGCTCTAAACTCATCGCTACCTTGCAAACCACACAAGAAACTCATTTCTCTGTTAGATTCTTCCAGTCCGCATAGTGGGCTCGGTGCTGCACCGAGACCCGTTGATTCTAATGCTTTACGCAATGGCGATGCCGCGGTATCAAGCAGAACATCCGACAGTAAATTGCACCTCAACAGCAACGCCAAATCAATACTATCGCCCAGCAGCCATGCCATGACGATATGCGTTTTGCCCTGCAGATTATCTTTATCATCGGTCGGATACGGTTCCGATACTCTCAACGTTGATGTCAAACGTTGCTCTGGCGTGACAGCGATAAAATCACTGGAGCGATCGAATTTACACAGCGCCCTTTCTTCCATTGCGTGCTGCAAGTCCACATGATTCATGTTGCCAAAGGTCATGAATATGGCATTACTGGGATGGTAGTGAGACTTGTAAAAATCAACCAACTCGTCATACGTTAAATTGGCAATATGTTTTGGATCGCCGCCACTGTTGTAGTGATACGTCGACGTTGGGTACAAGTGTGTTTTGACCTCGTCATATAACAGTGACACAACCGAACTTGAGTCCCCTTTCATCTCGTTATACACAACACCTTTATGAACCAAAGCTGAGTCGGGGTTCTGCATTTCTTCGAATTCAAGCCGATGACCTTCCTGAGCAAAATCCAACTTATCAAGGTTCGGAAAAAAAACCGCATCCAAGTAGATATCTAACAAGTTATTGAAGTCTTTCACATTCTGGGTAGCAAAGGGATAGGCCGTGTAATCGCTACTGGTGAACGCGTTCATGAAGGTATTCAATGAACGTCTGAGCATAAGGAAAAACGGATCGCGAACGGGGTACTTCTCGCTTCCGCACAACGCAGTGTGCTCTAACACATGAGCGACGCCCTTCGAATCCATGGGCACGGTGCGTAGCGCAACCATAAATACATTCTCTTGATGGTCAGCCTCCATATGAAAATGCATCGCGCCGGTTTTGATATGCTCGAACTCGCGCACTGTGACATCAAGGGTATCGATTCGCTGACTGCGAAGATGCTTGAATGCTGGATGACTAATCACTCCGTCATTGCCGCTGTGTGCCTCAGTAACTTTGTTTTTTTGAATATCAGACAAGATATTGACCGCCATCGAGAATAATGTGTTGACCGGTGACGACCGAGTGTCCCTCGAGAAAAGACACAATAGAGTCTGCAACAGTTTCCGGTGTGCAGGTGAGTTGCAATGGCGCCGATGCTTGCAGGGATGACATGATTTTCTTGTAACGGTCGCCCATGCCCTTCTCTAGCCATTCACCCTGAATAAAACCAGGACAAACCGCATTAACGCGAATCTCCGGTCCCATTACCCTTGCTAGCGATTGAGTCATTGTTAGCAAGGCTCCCTTAGATGCTGCATAAGCGATAGAACTGCCTATACCTGTCACACCTGCTATCGATGAGACATTAACGACCGAGGCACGACCTGACGCTCTAAGCGCGTCTTCCGCCGCACGAATCATCTGATAAGGTCCGACCACATTCACACCATAAATATCGAAAAAGTCATCCTTTTCAAGACCCGACAATTGCTCATGGGGTACAAATTTGGTTTTACCGGCATTATTAACGAGGCCATCTAATCGACCCCATTTTTCAAGGGCACTGTCGACGAGCCGTTTACAGTCTTCGTCTATCGCAACATTCGCCTTAACGACGATGGTTTCAACACCGAGCGCTTCGCATTCGCCGGCTACTTTTCGCGCAGCTTGCTCACTGCTTGAATAATTAATCACTACATGGCAGCCACGAGCCGCTAACAGTCTTGCTGTCGCTGCACCAACACCCGAAGACGAGCCCGTAACAATGATGACATTATCTTTTAACGACACTAGTATTTCGCTCCATATTTACTATCGGGATTTTCCTTATGAAACTTATCCCAATACTTTCCAATTTCGTCTTTCATCTCTCTGTGCAGGTATAACATGCTAAAAAGGTTCGGCAGCGTCATGAACGCAATGGCGATAGCTGATATCAACCAGATCAGGGACGTATCAACAATCGCAGCAAGAAAGAAACCGACAACGTAACAAAGTCGGTATGGCAGCACGGACCTAACGCCAAATAAATAGGTCATTGCCCGATCGCCATAGTAAGACCAGGCAACAGCAGTACTAAACGCAAACAGCACCAAACCCAAAGATACGATGTGCCTTCCATAATCACCGAAGAGCCCTTTTGAAAAAGCTTCCATTGTGAGATCTACCGAATGAATCAAAGACTTGCCGGTTAGATCAATATCAGACTGAATTTCCCCATCGACGACCTCTAACTCTCCATTAAAGAGAGATTCATCATCGAGGTACCGAACATCTTCCGCTATTGATCGATTGTGAATGATTGTAAACCCATCAGAAACAGCAACACCGGCTACGACTAGAATGCTGCCGTTGTAGGCCTTTATCGTATCGTTTGACGAACCGAAATTAAGATGCTCGAACAACGCTTCTCTTTGCTCCAAGTTTTCTTCGGAGTACTCACCTAAAATTATTTCAGTATCAAAATCTTGGAATTCATTATCGACTTTCTTGTGCCATGCACCCGATGACAAGATTACCAAACCTGTAATGGTACATATGATAATAGTGTCGATGAAGGGTTCCAATATCGAAACCATGCCCTCTGAAATAGGCTCGTCAGCTTTCGCCGCAGCATGCGCAATCGGAGCCGAGCCTTGGCCAGCCTCATTAGAAAACAGACCGCGATTAACGCCTCTGTTGAATGCATATGCAAAACTCGCACCGAGGAACCCGCCTGTTGCTGCGGACCCGGTGAAGGAATCACTGAAGACAGACATGAAGGCAGGGCCGATTTCAGCGGCATTTGGAATAATGACTGCAAATGCACCAATCAGATAAATAACCGCCATCGCGGGTACAATCTTTTCCGCAACCTTAATGATTCGGTCGATACCGCCGAGAATTACACAAGCCAAAATGATCGACAACACCAGCCCGGTAATCCATAACGGAATACCAAATGATGCTTCAACACCGTTGGCGATGTTATTACTCTGAGGCAAGCTTCCCGTGCCAAAGGAACTGACAACCGTCGCTACCGCAAAGAATACGGCCAACCACTTCATATTGAGGCGTCGCTCCATCACGTACATGGGACCACCAACAATGTGCCCCTCTTCATCAACTTGTCGATATTTGTGACTCAACGAGACCTCAACAAACTTACTTGTCATGCCAAGGAACGCCGTCATCCACATCCAAAACAAGGCAGCGGGTCCGCCAAGATAGATTGCTAAAGCGACCCCACCGATATTGCCCGTGCCGACGGTACCGGATATTGCGGTCGACAATGCTTGAAAGTGTGTCGCATCACCCTGCGCATCTGGTTTGTCGTACTTGCCGCGTACAATTCGCCATGCGTGGTTAAAGAAACGGATTTGCGGAAACTTTAGATAGACCGTTAGAAATAAACCGGTGCCCAGCAATACAAACGGAAAATATTGGGCGGAACCCAATAGACCGTCAAGAAGATTAAGAAACCCAGTAAAAGACTCCAAACACCATCACCTAGTAAACAATATAAGCCGCAGACAATAGCAAATTTGCATGCTCGCCGCGATGGGTCTAGGCAATCGAAGCTAGACTTTGCAAGTCGCTTTAAAAGAAGGTCGACATCCGAATGGGAATTGAATCGAACCCTTGCTCAAAATCGAAAGGTAATTGCTCACATTTTAACGCGGATAACAGTAACGCCATTGCATCGAGAACATCGTCTCTGGCCACATCAGAACGTCTCGTGGCTGATAAAATGGTTCCGTACATGCCGGCAAGTGCCTCGCTGTGCTGCTCCAGTATTTGCAGCCTTTCCTGTAGGCCCAACTTGGTTTTCTTACCATGTTGAAGCGCCCGACTAGCTAAACGCTGAAACGCGAGCTCAGGGTGAGACTCCAACAGTTTTCTGCGACTATCGTGATGTTGGATGAGGTGCTGATCAACTTGTTGAATCTTGGCGCAAATATTCCAAGACTGTTTCGATAGTTTTTTGCCTAACGCGAGCATATTCAACTGGCAAGCTTGTTCATAACTTGTCGCATACACGGCTGACCTCACGGGCACGGGAAAGACACTGGATCCCTTTTTACCCAGCAACTTCCTCAATCGGCTTTCCAGTTGCCGGGGAGCATCAACCTTTAAGCCAATGGGCATGTCGATCAAAATGCGGCGCGCATCATCCATTGCGGACATAAGGTCAGCAATGTCCTTGAAAACCGCATAGCCAATAGGCTCATTTAACGTCGGTTGCCCTTCAGGTTGAGCAATATGCCATATTGCAAACCAACCCGCAGGACATCCATCCACGCCAACATACCTGCCAGGCAACAGCTGCTTTGATGCTTCGATGGCGGTCGTCATTATCTCTCTAAGCCAAACAAGTCAGGGCTGAAAACAATTCCAGTGAACTTAACACTCGAACCTTAGGATGCGACTGGCTCACGCATCGTCACAAATTCTTCAGCGGACGTTGGATGAATACCGACCGTCGCATCGAACACCGCTTTGGTTGCACCTGCTTTCATCGCGATTGCTATTCCCTGGATAATCTCACCAGCCTCAGCACCGACCATGTGTACGCCAACCACCCTGTCACTTTCACGATCAACGATGATTTTCATCATGCTACGCTCATCGCTACCTGACAGCGTGTGCTTCATCGCTTTAAAGCTTGATAGATACACATCCACTTCGCCGTATTTCTCACGAGCCTGCTCTTCGCTCAGCCCCACGGTGCCAATATTCGGTTGGCAGAATACCGCCGTTGCGATGCCGTCATAATCCATCACAGTCGGTTTACCCAAATACTGTGTTTGTGCAAAAGCCATTGCCTCTTTGATGGCAACCGGCGTCAGTTGGATCTTGTCGGTGACATCACCCAACGCGAAAATGTTCGGCTCGGAGGTTCTAAACTGTTCATCAACAATAACTGCGCCGTTTTCTTGCAACGCAACATTGACATTTTCCAAGCCTATGTCGTCGACAGCAGGCTTGCGACCGGTTGCGTACATCACTAGATCGACCTCAAGCGGCTCACCTTGTTTAAAGGAGACTTTTAACGATCCATCCGGGTTCTTTTCTATGCGCTCAACATTTGAATTGAAATGGAGCTGAACATTTTTCTTGCCTAACTCCTCTGCGACAAACTCACGCACATCTGAATCAAAGCCGCGCAGAAAGAGCGGTCCGCGGTAGGACAGATGGCTCTGTGAACCAAGCCCACCAAAGATGCCGGCAAATTCTACTGCGATATAACCACCGCCGACGACGAGAGACCGCTTTGGCAACTGCTCCAGGAAGAACGCTTCATTTGAAGTGATGACATGTTCGGAGCCTGGGAATTCTGGCACCACGGGCCAGCCACCCGTTGCGATCAAGATAGACTCTGTTGAAATAACTTTATCGCCAATCGAAATGTGATGAGCATCGACGATCCGTGCGCGTCCATCAAAATGAGTGACGCCCGCATTATCCAACAGGCCTTGATAAATACCGTTCAAGCGGCGAATTTCTTTGTTTTTATTCTCTATCAGCTTTGGCCAATCAAACTCTGGCTTCACCTCGCTCCAACCAAAACCTTCAGCATTGGCATAATCCTCGTGAAAGTGGGACGCATAAACCATCAATTTCTTGGGTACACAACCTACGTTGACGCAGGTACCACCCATAAATTTGTCTTCCGCCGTCGCCACTCGCGCACCATATGTCGAACTCATGCGCGCTGCGCGAACACCGCCGGAACCCACACCAATGACAAATAAATCAAAATCATACTCACTCATAGTAGTTACTCATTTTTACCTTAATTCAAATATACTTCTAACATTCAAGATATAACCGAACCTAGCGGTGCAATAAGGTCAACCTAAATGACTCATTTCGAACTTGTTCCTTTCGGCGCAGGCACATTGCCGGTCGTTTCTGGCAGCCTCGTAAGAACAGCCAACCAAATGCAAATAGCATGGCATGTTGATCCCCGGCAGCATGCCCTAGTCTGGCCATCTGAGGAACGCATTCTACGCAGACAGGATGGACTCTGGAAGTCAACCTGCTTCGAAATCTTCGTTGCCGCCTCAGCGACAGACTCAAGTCCTGTAAAACCCTACTTCGAAATTAACATCTCGCCGTCGGGCAATTGGCAATGCTATCGGTTTGACGACTATCGACAAGCTCAATCGGTCTCAAATACGTTCGCCGTTACGCAATCTAGCGCGAGCCATCATGCCGAGCATTGTTCACTGTCCTGTACAGTGGAGTATAGTCTTCCCCAGTTTGTTACAACTAGCCTCGATATTTCTATATCGGCTATTCTTGAAATGCAGCCTGCTCGTACGTCGAGGATTGATGTAGCGATGCCAGGATCGAGCGAGCTGACCTACTATGCACTGACACATCCCAGTAAACAGCCTGATTTCCATCTGGCTAGCAGTCGATTACTCAAATTGTATACAGACGAACCGATATAGCGCTTGATCCGGACTCAGACAAAACAGTTAGGTCGATTTAGTGAGCCCTGACTTGACTTAAGTCGTCCTCCCTCCCGATACTGGCGCCCTTATTTATGCAGTACAAAACACGGTAGAAATATGACATTTCAATTCGGCATCGATCAGCTCCTCGACGATCCAAAGCTGATTAGCCGGCTAGCATCAGCCAGAGTTGCCTTAGTCGGGCATCCGGCATCCGTTACTCAAGACGGATCGCATTCAATGGACGCGCTAATTAAAGCTGGCATAACCCTAGAGCGCGCTTTCGGCCCGCAACACGGCATGCGCGGTGACAAACAGGACAACATGATCGAATCGAGCGATTTCCTCGATCCAATTCACGCCGTACCCGTTATATCACTCTACAGCGAACACCGACGACCAACGCCAGAAATGCTACATGACTTAGATATCGTGTTGTTTGACCTGCAGGACATTGGCTGTCGTATTTATACGTATATCGCTACCCTGAAATACTTTCTCGAAGCTTGCGGACCGTTGGGTGTTGAAGTGTGGATACTCGATAGACCTAACCCAGCTGGCAGGCCCATTGATGGTCTCTACTTAGAGCCCGGCGCCGAAAGTTTTGTAGGATGTGATGAGTTACCGACACGCCATGGATTGACGACAGGTGAGTTAGCGAGATGGTTTGTCGACAAAAACAAACTGGCGACAGACATCAAAGTCATCGAAATGGTGGACTACCAACCGGACGCAGCACCCGGCTATGGCTGGCCAACAGAAATGCCCTGGATTAACCCAAGTCCTAATGCCAGCAGTCTGAATATGGCACGATGTTTTGCCGGCACGGTCCTGTTAGAAGGCACGTTACTTTCCGAGGGCAGAGGCACGACGGTCCCGCTGGAGATCATTGGCGGGCCAGGCTTTCCCTCGCAACAGATCATCGACAAACTTCTCGCTGAAGTGCCGCACTGGATTGAAGGCGTTCTATTGCGCAGCTGCTTTTTTGAGCCCACCTTTCACAAACACCAAGGGCTTCTATGTGCGGGTATTCAAATTCACACGGGCATGCCAAATTATGATCATGCACGCTTCCAACCCTATAGATTGATTGCGGGTATGTTGAAAGCTTGCCACCAGCTCAACCCACAGCAGGCTATATGGCGAGATTTTTACTATGAATACGAAAACGATCGAGTCGCCATTGATGTCATTAATGGCGGTTCCACTCTGCGCACGTGGGTCGAAGACCACGATGCAGAGTTAGCCTCCCTAGATGCGCTGCTAGAGCCTGACATCGATCGTTGGCAGAACGAGCGAGCGAACTATCTTATTTATCCGTGACCCATGCGCTTTGTCCACGACCAATCAGATCCGCCAGAGTTGGCCAACATAACCCCATTTTATACTCGCGATAACCACCTGCAGAGCTAATTAAGCGTGATAAGCTTTTAGCTCAATTTTGGTTAGCCCGCTGAGTAGCGATTGATGCTATTTATTTTGACAGCTAATTTTCATACCTAATAATTAAACAGCGAACGGAATTCCTATCCTATGAGTAATACTTACAAGATCGCAATTTTGGCAGGTGATGCCATCGGTCCTGAAATAATGACACAGGCGACGCGCGTGTTTGATGTTCTTTCTAAATATCGCGATGTCGAATTTGAGTTAATGGAAGCGCCCTTCGGTGCGCACGCTTATTTCGAACATGGCAAAGCGTTCCCAGACGAGACTAAAGCTATCTGCGATAAAGCCGACGCCATTCTGAAAGGACCTGTCGGACTCAGTCATGAGGAATCAAAGAAAATTCCGGTAGAGGAGCAAGCAGAGCGCGGCGCCATACTACCTTTAAGGGCTCGGTATAATACCTACGCAAATTTCCGTCCGATCTTTTTAAGTAAAGACATGGCGCACTTCTCTCCTTTGAAAGCAGAAGTGATTAAGGACGGCATCGATATTTTGCTGATCCGCGAACTTGTCGGCGGCTTATATTTTGGCGAGAAAGAGCGAGGCATCAATGCAGACGGCAAACGATACGTTAAGGAAGTTCTGGAATACAACGAAGATCAGATACGGCAAGTGTTAATCGTTGGCTTTGAACAAGCCCGAGCACGAAAAAAAGTGCTTCATAATATTCACAAAAGTAACGTTCTCATGTCGAGTGTGTTCTGGAATGAAGTGCTCGAAGAAGTTCGCACCGATTACCCAGATGTCGAAGTAAAACACCTACTAGTAGACGCAGCTGCAACCGCACTGTGCTTAAACCCAGGCCAGTTCGATGTCATGGTCATGGAAAATATGTTCGGCGATATTCTCAGCGATCAGGGCGGCGGTATACTTGGCTCACTCGGACTGATGCCTTCTGCGTGCATGGGACCTGAAAAAGCTTATTATGAGCCGTCACACGGTTCTGCACCGGATATTGCTGGTCAGAATATCGCAAACCCGTATTCGATGATTGGTTCTGTAGCGATGATGCTGGATATGAGCTTCGATATGAAACAGGAATCAGAAGCGGTTTGGGATGCGATGAAAAGTGTATTCGAAGCCGGTTACTCTACCCGAGACCTCGCCGGTGGTGGCGACGAAAGTAAAATGGTTTCGACTGTCGAATTTGGCGACATGGTGATGGAAAAACTAGCAGAGTTGATCAAGGCGCTTTAGCAATACGGAAGTGGGGACGCGAAGAGTCAGCTTTCGGACTCTTCGTCAATTCTCTCTTATCAATTTGCTCTTTAACAATAACCGCGTTGATTGCGACATCGGGTCTGACGATACAGTCAGCTAAAGCGTCCCAGCTTTAAGCGCCGATAACAGCGCCAACGGTTGTTGCCATACTGGCAATCATAGCCAACACCGACAACCAACCCCAGCCAATGAACGCCCACATAATCAGCGGCTGTTCGAACAAATTGCCTAGGATATTAACAACTGAATCAACCAGGAAAAATTTCAATATGGCCTGGATGTACTTCTTAATCATGGAGTTAACCTTTTGTTGGTCTAAAAACAGCGCGCATTCTAGCGCGATTTAATCGGATTTGGCAGCTTAGGTTTCAATTCCCATGTTTTGAATTCATCAACCGTGATAGTAAGCTCATCAAGAATCTGTTTTAGGTTGATTTCTTCGCCATATTTGGCGCGCTTTGACAGCATGGTCACAGGAAACAGGAAGTTATCTGTCTTGCGCCAACGAAGTGCCTTGCTTGGGCCCAAGTCATCTTCATAGATGACCCAGATCATATTGAATTCCCGTGCCAGAACATCTCCAAACAGAACACCAAGGTTTTGCCAAACAATCACATCGTCAAGACGAACCATGCGGCGATTGATCATAGACTGCATTGCGGTTAAGTCGGATTTCGTGCCGTTAATCGACAATATACCCAACTTGCGCTGGATGAGCTCCTTTGCCGCTTTACGCATATTCGCCAATATCTCAATTTGACCTGCTGTGAGGTCTCTTGATTCGAAATTATCTTCCTGTTCCGGAAATGCGTATTGTTCAAGTTGCTCCGGCGTCAGTTCGCGCATAGAGCTTGTTAGTTCGGTTTGGCTCTCAGCCCCGTCAACAGTAACGCTAACCTCTTGCGCATATACACCAAATGACAGCAAATAAAGGGAGCAGACGGCTATAAAGTGGCGGTTTATTTGCTGCATGATCGTATAATTCCAGATAAGTCACGTCATTATCCACCAAACCTTGGGGTAGAAGCCAAGTAATTAGACGTTGTCTTTTGATAGACTCGACTTTTGGTAGCTTTTGCGACTAAGACTTGCTCATTTTGACTTGTTTGTCGTCGCACATTTTTAATAGGCTCAACGGGCATTTGTCGAAGTGCGTTGAGACGATAGCGCCTGGCGCGATTTATTCTCGAAGATACGGAGATCCTCTCGTTGGACCTAATAGAACGATTACACCAACAACCTCATCAATTTGTCATTGCCATTACCGGCGGCGGCACTAGCGCGATTAGTGAGCTTCTGGCAATACCGGGTGCATCCAACACCCTGCTCGAATCGATGGTTCCCTACAGCCAAGAAAGCCTGAAACAATATCTCGGCTTCGACCCCTTACAAGCTGTCAGCCAAAATACCGCGCGCCAGATGGCAATGAGAGCCTACTTGAGGGCAAAAAAGCTTGAACCCCATGGTTCGGTAATCGGTTTGGGCTCAACCGCTGCAATTACAACAAATAGAGACAGAAAAGGAGACGATCGGTGTTTTGTCGCAGCACAATCGGATCACCACACCGCGGAATTCAGCCTCGTTCTGGATAAATCCAATGACCGCCTAACGCAGGAACAGCATTGCCAAAGGCTCATACTATCCGCTATGGCACATGCCTGTGGTCTCGAGGACAACGACCTTAATAACCTTATTCACGATAACAAGACCCCTGTCGCGCAAGCATCAGCCGCACAAATGCGGCAGGCCAATGCACCACTACCATGGCAACAATTGCTCATTGGCACAGCCAACTCAACCCAGTCGGGCGTTACATCTCCGCAGATACTATTTCCCGGTGCTTTCAACCCACTACACGCCGGTCATCTGAAAATGATTGACTACGCAGAACAAAAACTAGGTCAACGGGTCACGCTTGAAATTTCCACATTCAACGTCGACAAACCGCCACTTGACTATCTTGACATGCAAGACCGCGTTGGTTTGTTACAGGACCATCCACACGTGTTTACAAATGCACCGACATTTCTGGATAAGTCCCATTTATTCCCTGGCGCAGGTTTTATCGTTGGCTATGACACTATTACTCGAATTGCTAACCCCAAATACTATGACGATAGTGTCACTAAACGTGATGCGGCAATCCAATCACTGAAAGACAATAAACATCGATTTTTAGTATTTGGTCGCTCTCATGGCGACGCATACCTCACATTGAGACACGCGGATATTCCATCAGCATTAAAGGAACTGTGCGACGAGGTGAGTGAAGCAGAGTTCAGAGTGGACATATCCTCTTCAGAGATTCGCGCAAAGTCTGCCGGTGAGTAGCGATGTTTTTTAGATCAGCGGCAGACCTTAACAACAATTTGGGTTAGCCCTCGGATGGCAACGCTTCGACAGGGGCGTCATCAACATCGACACTTCCGTTGTTGATGCTCGCGCTCGTCGAGGCCACGTTTAGATTAATATTGCTGCACCAGCTCAACCCCGTCGTCATGCTCACAACCCCCGGCATTGATGCCAGCGTATTTTCAACAGCCGCAGCGTACTCTGGCAACAATTCAGCAACAACAAAATTTGCTCTCGCCTGTACGGCCGGATCTGCCAAGCGGTTTCTTTGTCCCCATTCGACGATGTAATCACCGCATCGTGATCCCCCTGCTTGAGTGAACGCAACATCCTTTTGTACACCAAAACTGTGAAACATCATTGCTTCCTCAAATATCATTGCAAAATCTTCAAACTCACTCGTGTAATTGAAATAGTCACTGGCGTAATCCGCAGCGAATTGCGCGCCAAGATCAGCAGCCGTCGATTCTTGCTGAACCGCAGAGGAAAGCTCACCGAGAAAGGATACAGCTGCCAGAGCTTCCAAGGTTGATGACTGCAGCGGATAGGTTGCGCTAAGACGCGAGGACGTTGAAACCCCTGTTAACGCAAGATGGATAGGTAAAAATCGATCCAGTAGATCTATATCGGCAGGAGAAATTAAATTATTCGCGTGCGCAAGTAAATGAAAAAGGAGCGAGGCCGTGCTCAAACTAATCGTATCAATATCTCTTGGCAGAGACTGAATATCAGTATTGCTTATTACATACCGGCGTAAGAAATCGAACTGAAGTTCCGCACCGTAACCTGACCTAAAATCCGGCGTGTCATCGATGACATCTCTTTCTTCCCGCGTTAACCACATAACATTCGGGTCGAGATATATCGCGCCACTGTAAATACTGTGCTTAGAGGGTCGGATGTCATAGGAAATTACAATCGCGGTGACACCACGCATCATTAACAACATCTCAGCAGGCATTTTTTCGAGTACCTCTCTAAATCGTGATCCCATCCAAGGATGCGACACTAAAACGCGCTGCATGATCTCGTCAATCGATGGGTCTTCAGTCAACATACCGATTAGAGGCAAAGTATCTAAACTACAACCGGCCTCCTGCGTCAACAAAATGACGCAATCGATTAACAACTGTGATTGCTCAGATAAAGCGTCGGACGCGTCCTGTAAAGCCGGTTGCACCAGGTCTCTGGCACCTGGCGGAAGCACATAGGCCGCTGTAGGCTCAAGCCTTTTTTAGCGATTCAGCCTGCACTGGGTCTGCAGCAACAAGGACTTGGTGAGCTAACGGCTATCACCGGCGGCGCGGCCGCAACCGTTGGGTTCACAGTGGCGCTTGATGTTGGTGCAGATGCAGATGCAGATGCAGAAACTGATGACGAGGTTTGTGACGATGATGTTGATGTGGCGGATACAGCTGGACTTGGTGCCGAACCACCACCGCCACCGCCGCCACCGCCACCGCAGGCACTCAGTAAGGAGAGACTACCCAACACTAATAATGTCGTGGTGTTTCGTGCTAACAAGCTTGCGGTTTTTTTGAAACTGTCTAGACCGTTGTTGTTCATAGAAAGCCCCATTTATCATTAATTACAAAGCGAACATCAGTAAAATGTTGGTGTAGACACCTAAATTTGAACTGGTTTTTCTTCAACCCGATGTTCATCTCTACATTTACAAATAAGACAATACTGAATTAATTCCAACTCCTTGTTTCCGCACGGTCTAGTTGAGTAAACTTTTGTAACTAACTGTCAGCCAAGCTTTTGTAAATAACCTTTTGTAACTAACCTTCATAGTCTGGGGCGGCCAATGAATCTGAGGGGTTCAGAGACGCTGTATTACGAACATTTGCTAATTTTTATTACCAAAAGAAATACGTACTTCGCCGACCTAACGAGAGCCGCCACGAGCATCTTGCTGTCGTCCGAGATTTAGCCCTAAACGGAAAAATAGTGGGACATGTTAATAACGACGCATGCCGCATAAGGATGTGCGATCAACAAAAAATTACTATTGCGACTTATCACTATTGTTTTTGGATAGCTCTGCATGTGTCTACAGGCCCTGCTAAACCGCGTGTGCAATCCACCAATGTCAAAAGTCCTTGGCTTGCTGCAATGGTTCACAATGGCTGGCGTTGTTGTGAAATTAACGCGACGATTCGTTTCAATAAGAGCGCGGCCAATGGTTTCGGTAAGGAACAATTCAGCCACACAGATCAACATCGAAGAGCAATCGCTTGTTAGGCTGACTCGTCAATAAGCGTTTCATGCGATATTTTTCATAGAGCGGAAAAGCATGCTAGTCGGTTTTGAGCTTTAGATTCTCAGTGCATGCCGCTGGCAGTGCCCAGTAACGAATTGATTTAATCGTTGGTTTTCCGGCACCTGTATAATGAATAGTGCAGGTCTCGCGTTAACCGCCGAGATGCATTTAGACGTTGACAACATTTAGAACCAACAGCTGTGATTGCTGGATGCAGGTCGCGTTAAAATCGAACGATATGAGAGCTGTCGCTAAAAGCGAAGATACAGACGAGCTCAAACTTCTTCGGGCGCGAGAAGCTTTACAGAACGTTAATTACCCAGAGATAGCGTATCAAGAATAAATGCGTACTCCAGTGCATCTTTTCGATAACGTTCGTATCGTCCAGATGAACCACTGTGACCGGTGCTCATGTTGATATCGATCAGCAACTTGTTCTCGTTTTGCTTTAATTGTCTGAGTTTTGACACCCATTTTACAGGTTCAAAGTATTGAACTTGTGAATCATACAGACCTGTCGTCACAAAAATGTTGGGGTAGTCCTGATCGCTTATCTGATCGTAGGGCGAATAGGACAACATATAATCATAGTATTCTTTATTCATTGGATTACCCCACTCTGAAAATTCGCCAGTGGTTAAAGGAATACTTTCATCCAACATCGTTGTCACAACATCAACGAAGGGAACATGAGCAACAACGCCGAGATACTTTTCTGGCGCTTCGTTTGCGACAACCCCCATCAGTAAACCGCCGGCTGACCCGCCCATCGCAAATACTTTTTTCGAATGGCCATAACCCTGCTCAACCAATGCGTCTGTTGCATCGATGAAATCCCAGAAGGTGTTTTTTTTGTTAAGTAATTTGCCCTGTTCGTACCAGTTTCGCCCCTTGTCTTCGCCACCTCTAACATGGACCATCGCAAAAACGAATCCACGATCCAACAGGGATATCCGTTTTGCACTAAATTGCGGGTTAGCGGAATAGCCGTAAGCGCCGTAGGCGTAAATATATATCGGATTTTCACCCTTTGCCTTCATGTCGGCACGGTAGACGAGTGAAACGGGCACTAAGCTACCATCCCGAGCTACAATATCGATTCTCTCTGAACGGTAGTTATCAATATTAAATCCACCTAGCACCTTGTCGCGCTTTAATAGGCTTGAGGAGCCTGTATACAAATCGTATTCAAATATTGAATCTGGCGTTGTTAGACTGGAATAGACGTATCGAACCTGTGTTGATGACACCTCCGGGTTTGAATGCAGGTGGACTGTGTAACTTGGATCAGGAAACCCAATCAATCTTTCTTCATCGCTTAATCGGTTAATCACACGCAAATTTGTCAAACCTTTGTTGCGCTCGTCGATGACAAGAAAATTGTCAAACAGCTCGATATCTTGAATTAACGTATCGGGATCATGCGGCACCACTTCTTCCCAAAGGGATTTATCTCCTAAGGTCTGACTCGATACTTGCATGACCCGGAAATTTTCCGCCTGCCAGTTTGTCAGAATGAAAAAAGTATCCTTACTGTGCCGAATGCGATATTCGAGCTTTTCTTCTCTCGGCAGGAAAAGTCTTAAGGGCTCGGTTGGGTTATTTGCATCGACTAATCGTATTTCTGAAGAGTCTGTACTGGAACTCGAGATGATGACGAAACCTTGACTTCTACTCGTATAAACCGAGGTATAGAAGCTATGATCCTCTTCCTCATAGATGAGTACATCCTGATCATTGGTTGTCCCCAAGACATGCCGATAAACCTGATAAGGCAACATCGTTTCTTGATGCCGCAATACATAGAACAGAGTCTTACCGTCATTAGCCCAAGCTATGCTGGTAGAGGCATTAGGTATCGAATCTTCAAGGATCAGTCCGGTCTTCAAGTTCTTAAATCGAATAGTGTAAATTCGACGGCTTACATTATCTTCTGCGTACGCGAGGATATCATTTTCACTCACGACCCAATTGCCGACATTGAAATATTCGTGTCCCTTCGCCAGCTTGTTAACATCCAATATGACATGGGCTTCAGTATTCGATGATTCGCGTCTTAAATAGACAGGGTGCTCACCGCCACTGCGAAACTCTCGATGATAATAGTAATTACCGCGCTTTACCGGGACAGAGCTATCTTCAATGATTAACCTACCACTTATCTCTTGGTAAAGCGTTTCTTGCAGAGGTTTTGTGTGCGCCATCATCGCTTGTGTATAGGCATTCTCGGCTTCGAGTAACGACAACACTTCGGGGTCTTTACGCTCGTCATCGCGAATCCAATAATAGTCATCAATGCGATCATGACCATGAATTGATAAGACCTTAGGGTCAACTTTTGCAACAGGCGGGGTTAACGCAGAGGCATTGTGTTCCTTTGAATCACATCCAACGATGAATGCTGCGACAACCAGTGAAAGGCCAAGTTTGAAAAAGGTAGGGATTGTTGCAGCGGTAAAAAACATTGAATTAGCTGACCGCCGACGACGATTAGCGGCCCCGCGATTAGGTGAAGGTTGTCGTTGTCGCCTTTGAGAGCTCAACCACCGAGGTATCTGACTTAATCGCGCACTAAACAATGTTGTTCCTGAGAAGAGAAAGCGCCTGACTATGCTACGTACCGAGTCTTCAATCAACTAAACCGCCGCGACCGACGCTTGGATGTCGCAGCCCTGAGCGATAGACAGCCTTAAGCAGCGATAGCCTTGCGAGGATCGATGTAAGGCAAATGATGTGCCTGCGATACAAATTCATTCGTGACCTGGCCGCGGAAAACATTCAGGCCATGCAATAAGTGAACATTATCCGTCAAGGCCGATTTAACACCGCGATTGGCTAGTTCGAGTACATAGGGCAAGGTTGCGTTATTCAGCGCCGCCGCCGAGGTTCGGGCAACAGCACCTGGCATATTGGCAACGCAATAGTGGACCACATCATCAAGAATATAAGTCGGTTCAGCATGGGTCGTTGCCTTCGATGTTTCAAAACAACCCCCTTGATCAATCGCGACGTCGACCAATACGGTACCCGCACGCATTCGCTTCACCATCTCGGCGGTAATGAGCTTTGGGGCCGCAGCACCTGGAATCAATACAGCACCGATAATCAAGTCCGCCTTCATGGCGGCTTCTTCGACCGCATCGTGCGTCGAATATAGGGTCTGAATACGATTACCAAACAAATTGTCGAGTCGTCTTAATACATCAATCGAACGGTCAACGATCGTCACACGTGCACCCATACCAACAGCCATTTGAGCTGCATTTTGGCCGACGACGCCACCGCCCAGAACCAATACTTCGCCCTGAGCAACACCCGGTACGCCACCTAATAGTATGCCTCGCCCGCCTTGAGCCTTTTCCATGCACATTGCACCTGCTTGAATAGACATGCGACCAGCCACTTCGGACATTGGCGCCAATAGGGGTAACCGTCCCATTGCATCCGTGACCGTCTCATAGGCAATGCAGGTTGAACCACTGTCTATCAAATCTTGGGTTTGAGGCAAATCAGGCGCTAGGTGTAGGTAAGTAAAGAGTGTTTGATCCTCTTTGAGGCATTTTCGCTCGTGGGCTTGAGGCTCCTTAACTTTCACGATCATCTCTGCTTCGCGAAATATTTCCTCGGCGGTCGCCACGATTCTGGCGCCGGCAGATTCATAAGCAGCATTACCAAAGCCAATGCCAAGGCCAGCATCATTTTGGAGCATGACTTGATGCCCCTGTCGAGTCAGTTCCCTAACACCGGCCGGGATCAAGCCAACGCGATATTCATGATTTTTCACTTCTGTCGGTACGCCAATAAGCATCAAATTCACCACTAAATAGTTTACGAGTCGATTGGCGACAGTATATTCATCGACCGATAGTGAATCTCACCTAAATAACTCTATAATTAGCCAATTATCTTTGTCTTTACTCATTATATTGGCGTATTTATTATGAAAAATTCTGAAATACAAAATAAATCACTAGACCGAGTTGATCGACAGATCCTACGTGAATTGCAACAGGATGCACGATTATCCAATACAGAATTGGCGCGCAGAATCAGCTTGTCCGCCACACCTTGCGCAGAACGCGTTAAACGCCTTGAAGCCCAAGGTTACATTCAGCAATACCAAGCTAAACTCAACCCGCGACAATTGAACCTTGAATTATTAGTCTTCGTTGAAATATCACTACTACGAACCTCAGCAGATGTTTTTGCTGAGTTCAGCCAAGCTGTCGCTGCACTGCCACAGGTGCTTGAATGTCATCTGGTGTCGGGCAATTTTGATTACCTTATCAAAGCCCGGGTTGCTGACATGAAAGCCTATCGTAAGCTGTTAGGTGAAACACTTCTGACACTGCCTGGAGTAAGTGATTCTAGGACCTATGTCGTCATGGAAGAAGTTAAAGAAACACAAACCTTACCTATCCCCAATTAGTCCGCTTAGCCTTTGGTCTTGGCTTTCAAAAAGCCACAACATTAAATTTTCGTTTGATAGCTAACGTTCAATTGCCATTTTTGAATCGCTATAGTACTGTATATAAATACAGTATAAATCATGCGCCGAGATATCCCTTAGCTTCAGCGTGTAATGATCAACTTAAATTATCCACGACAGCATTCATCACTAATTAATAGCTAAGTCAGTAACTAAATTAGTAACTAAATTAATCAAGACCATCATCATAGTGACCATATTGACATGAAACCTACAGCGTTGATGCCGCCAGATTCGCTAGAGAAAATATTGCAGAAAGCTGATGTTTGGCGTGCCTCTGATATTAGTCACACCAATGGTATCAACAGCGCTTCGGCATCAACCATTTCAACCGGTTATGACGAATTGAACAAATACCTTGCCGGCTCTGGATGGCCGACGAATAGCTTGACGGAATTCCTGCTTGATACATCGGGTATTGGTGAAATTAGATTACTCACACCCGCTTTATCCCAACTAAGTCAAGATCAGAACCGATGGTTGCTGATGGTCGCACCACCCTATATCCCTTACGCGCCAGCACTATTATCAATGGGCATCGATATTTCAAAAGTATTGGTGGTGACACCTAAAAAAAGCACTGACACACTATGGGTATTAGAAAAAGCGCTCGCCTCTCAAAGTTGCTCAGCAGTCCTCGCCTGGCCCCAACAACCCTTGAAAGATATGCAGTTGCGGCGCTTTCAAGTCGCCTGCAAAGCGGGGCATTGTCTTGGCGTGCTATTCAGGCACAGTCGTGATGCCAAAAACCCATCCCCGGCCGAACTGAGAATCCAATTACAAGCTCATCCTGCCTCAGCTTTTAATCAACATTCGCATTTAAAACTGAAAATATTAAAACGCAAAGGCGGCTGGGCAACAGAGACTTTTAGTCTGCAACTTAATGACCAGCTACTGCAAACAACGCCTGAGTTTCATGAACTTAACGTCAACAACCAACCGCGAGAAAACAACCTACCCCTGCAGACACTTAAGCATTCCGGTATCAAGCATTATGTCCTCCAATAAGCCACCGCACTCTTCCTTCAGATCTTCAAATGAAGTCATTAATAAACCAGTGAGCAAAAATACTCATGAAAGTATTAAGGACACCTCTAAAAAGAAATTATGGATAAGTTTGGTATTCGATCAGCTATCACTAGAAATTTTAAGCAGAGGTATTCGACCCGATGACACTCGGCCGGTCGTCATTACCGAAAAGAGACGGGTTTATCGCATCAGTCCATCCGCATTCGACCTTGGCATAGCAATCGGACAAAGTATGGATACAGCCCATAGTTTGAGTAGCAATATCTGTCTATTTGAACGGGATCCAGACAAAGAAGTTGCAACACTGTCGCATCTTGCGCAATGGGCTTATCAATTCACACCTAATGTAACCATAAAGTCCCCAGACTGTTTGTTACTCGACATAACAGGATGCCTAAGCCTTTTTAAAGGCATTGATAATCTAAGCAACTTGATCCGCAATGGTTTACATCAGCTTGGCTATCATCCCGTCATGGCAGTTAACCACACGCCACTGGCCGCTTTACTGCTAGCAAGATTCAGCACTTCAATGCAGACAACAAGTCCCTCGTCTCCTACAGGAACAACCCGAGGGGTTCATAACAATACGCATAAAGGTGCTAACGAAGCTACTCGCAAATCGATTCTCGACAGCATCAAACATATACCCGTTCAGTATCTGCAAACTGATGCAAAGCACATCACAGCATTACAACAAATGGGCATCGGTAATATAAGGAAAGTATTTGACTTGCCAACGAGCAGCTTGCGCCGAAGATTCGACACATACTTTGCTGACTATCTGCAAAGACTTATTGGCGACAAACCCGATCCACAAAACTTCATCAGCCAAAAAGCCAACTTCTATCATGACATCACCTTTCTTTCGGACGTCGACAACCTCAATTCATTAGTGTTCCCAATTAAGCGCTTACTCAAAGAGCTTTCAGATTTTTTAACAGCCAGACAATTACAAACGAATCAATTCACATGGCATTTCTGTCACAGAAATCACGGTAAAAAATCCTTTAGCATCCATCTTGCTAACGCAGAAAATGAACCAAAAGCATTCATGACATTAAGCCAATTAAAGCTTGATCAAATTAATGACATCAAGGAAGTCGATGCCATCGCATTATCGAGCAACCAACTTTTCTCGACCCAATCAGAAACAACAGATTTGTTTTCTGATCACTCTTTTTCAGATAAGGATTTTTCGCCACATGGCAGTGTGTCAGCGGGCAATAATTTTCTGAAGAACCAGCCAAATGAAAATTTATTGCTCAATATGCTGCATACCCGCCTCGGCGAAGAGCACTGTTTTCGGCTCGCCCTTGCCGATGACCACCGTCCAGAAAAATCATGGCAGCCTCTCTCGGCCTTTAAGGAGCCTTCGGCAGCGCTAGGTAGAGAGCCTTCAGCCTTTGCAAATAAAAAGCCTTCAGCTGTTTCGAATAAAAAGCTTTCTACGGCTCTTGATAAAAAACCTTCAACTGCACTTAGCAGAAAATCGCCACCTATACGGCCGGCCTTTATTCTTCCAACGCCGAAAGCCTTAAAGATGATTGGAAACAGCCCATGTATTACAAACAAGCTGACGTTAATAAAGGGGCCTGAACGAATCGATTATGGCTGGTGGGATAAACCACTCAACAAACCGCTGACAAGAGACTACTACATCGCCAGCCAACCGGATGGCAGTTTGTATTGGATATTTAAACACGCAGCATTAGACCAATGGTATTTACATGGCATCTTTGCGTAGCTTGTCCTAGAATTTAGACCTAATCACATAGCGGAGAGATAAATTGAATATCTATGAGCTGAAAATGTCTTCAATCGAAGGCAAAAGCGTAGACTTCTCACAATACAAAGATGAAGCATTGTTAATCGTCAACCTTGCAAGCCAGTGAGGACTCACCTCTCAGTACACAGGTCTGTGTGCTCTGCAAGAAAGTAAAAAATTAACCGTGCTCGGTTTTCCCTGTAATCAATTCGGTGCACAGGAACCCGGTACAAACGAAGAAGTACTGGCATTCGCCAAGTCAAAGTACAACGTCAATTTCCCTATGTTTGCAAAGCTTGAGGTTAATGGTGATGACGCTGCGCCTTTATACCAATGGTTAAAGTCTGAACAACCGGATGACGAAGGAAAAGAAGATATACCCTGGAACTTCACAAAGTTTTTGGTCGCTAGCGATGGACGTGTACTGAAGCGCTTTCACCCTAAAACGACGCCCGAAGAAATCGATGCAGCGCTAGCGGACCTTTTGTAAAAAAGCTTTCGGATGCATTAGAGGCATCTACAACGCACTAGCCTTGGTGATTAACCGTCAGCAGGACAGTCTTTATTGACTGCGCCTCCATGCCATTGACCGCCAGGGCTAGCAAAAGACACCCATTCTTCCAAAGGTTTGTCGCTGGGCATTACCTGGATGTAAATGTAGGACCAATCGCCCTTTACCGAACTAACCCATTGTGGCAATTGAATTGCGCCAAAAGATTGGGTCGGGCCGAACACCAACGACATAGGATGCGTATCGTCGTACTGATGCCAGTAATATAGTTCGCCATCAACAGTTAATTTAAAATCTGCAATCTTTTCGCCGCCAAGATCGAGCACACGAAACCCGAAGGGTTTCAGTGCCATCAATACATATTCCTCATTACCCAGTGCCAGTTGATGTACGAGCGTAAAAAAGTCGCGTTGCCACACAAACATCTTGCCTCGTACTTCATCATCAATATATTCCCGCAGGCGACCATCCTTCTTGACCCAGCCCCCCTTCGCATTCCATGCGTATTTTGTGGAAAGGTTCGCGTGTTTTAGCTCACCTTTTTCTGCCGGCTCCTCAAGGTCTCGCCAGTGGGAGGCAATAATGCCGTCGCCGTATTTCGGATGGCGCGCCTTTTCCATCGTGTATAGAGAGCGGACCGACTGCCAAACCTTGCGTCCGCCCAATCGACTTAGCATTTTATCGACTTGTTCAACAGCTTCCGAATTTTTGTCCCGAGCGGCTTTGTGCTGCAAAATATTGCTTTGCGGAACATTCGCTTGAGAAGCATTGCTTCGAGAAACATGACCCTGAGGAGCATTGCTTTGAAAAAGATTGTTCTGAAAAAAATTGTTCTGAAAAGTCACGTCCTGAGAAATAGGAGCCATTTCTGCGATACAATTGAAGCTAATCAGCGCGAACATCAATGCTGCACACAGGGCGCGCACTATACGCACGAGCTTGTCTGAAATAACAGACGATAAACTGAGCGCGAAGCCGGCGTTACTAATGCTTCGCATAGATGGCGTTTTGTTCGATACACTTGTTGCCACAGTAGATGCCGCTTCGGTCCATTTGCTCGCTAACGCTTTGTATAGATACATGTCGAATATCTCGTTGTCTTATTTCTGCGCTACCGCGCAAAATAAGGCAAGGGCTCCTTCGATGGCTGTTGAAACATTGTAGAGTTGCAACGCGATGAAACCAGTAATATGCGATCTGTTGAGACTGATATGGGGTGAACACCCCTTTTCGTCGAAATAGGCAACTCATCAACGGTCGTGTCCAAAATCTGACACAAGCGGTTTCGAGACCGGTAAGGATTGTCATTGACCAATGAGCAGACTAACCCGAAACTCGATAAGAGCTAAATACGAGCGGGATAAATGAATCACATGTGCTTCGGCACGGAGATACTTTT
This sequence comes from uncultured OM182 clade bacterium, assembly GCA_905182025.1. Taxonomy (GTDB): domain Bacteria; phylum Pseudomonadota; class Gammaproteobacteria; order Pseudomonadales; family Azotimanducaceae; genus JAHRVQ01. The sequence continues at coordinate 66,309 of CAJJAA010000016.1, read as the reverse complement.
AGCGCTTAACCGAACCACTGAAATACACCAGGATGCGAAATAGGTGAAAGACAACTTAAACAACGATAGTCCCGATATTGATCCCGCAGACATGAGCTACGACGATCGCAAAGCATTTTTCGATAGCCTGTTGACCATTTACGGCAGAAAACCGGTACTTGAGGCACTACAGAGCCATGAGGTTAAGCCCTATCGCCTGCACCTAGCGGACAGCAATCGATCCGCCGACATCATCGATAAGGTTACATCACTCGCAAAAAACAGGCATGTCGAGATCCTGTTCCACTCAAAGCGCGATTTATCTCAGATCTCGAAAAACAGCAAACAGGATCAAGGCATCGCGCTGGATATTCAGGCGCCAGGGTATCAACCTTTATATCAGCTAGATGCTCAACAGCAAGGGGATTTGATTCTATTAGATCGTGTTACGAACCCTCAGAATTTGGGTATGATCATTCGCTCGGTCGCCGCATCTCCGGCTCTCGGGCTCGTCTTGCCGACAAAGGGTTGCGCCAACATCGACCCCTTGGTTATTAAGGCCAGCGCTGGCACAGCACTCAAATGTCGAATCTATTTTTGTTCGACAACAACCTCAGCAACCGACTTGCTCGCCCAACAGGGCAGGAAAATATATGGACTCTCAAGTCACTCCGCCAAGGAGATTAGCCAAATAGCCGGCCAGACAGGTTGCGTGTTTGTCCTTGGCAATGAGACTAACGGACTGACGCCTGAAGTTGCCCGTGCCTGCGATGATCAAATAAAAATCCCATTGGCAAATGACATCGAGTCTCTAAATGTGAGTGTCGCCGCTGCGCTAGTGGCATTTCGTTCCGTGTTTTGACAAATTAGCCCTATATTCATTCGACAAATTGAATTATTGTTGCGGCCTGCCATCCGACCCTAAGTCAACGAGATAGGATAGGTAATGTCTTTCGAGCAAAACATTCATAATTACGTTGTAACCAACCAAAAGTATTCAGCCCCTATGAGAAGAATCCGATTATTTAGCGTCACAATGATAAGTATTGTATTGCTTGCATCCTGCGGTGATGACAACGGTTTTCAAGAGCCTATTGACGTTCCCACTGCCCAGGCTCAATTTTTTAATGCTGTCGTGGATTCACCAAATCTCAGAATCACGGGAGAAGGATCACTCGCCGCGCAAACTAGCTACGGCAGTGTAAGCACCATCGTGCGAGCCATTCCCCAAGCTGACCGGCAATATCAGGTTAACTATCTTCTCGACAATAACGAAGTAAACCTATTTTCATCGGTAACCCAAATCGACATCAACAATTTCCAAACGATTGTGCTGACCGGGACGATGGCGGCTGCTGCACCAGTTGTAATAAACACCCCGCCATTTGATTTTGCAGAAGGTAGTACGGAAGCGAGATTAACTTTCCTCAATGCTTCTCCGGGGCTCGACACAGCGACAGTCACTCTGAAAAACCCTAACGCTGAGAATCAGACAATCACTATGCCTTATGCTGTCGCTACAGACAAAATAACGACAACAGCCAGCGAAAACATGACGTTAGAAGTGCATGACGTTGATGGCAACTTACTCTTCGCGTCAGGCACTTTTGATTTAACTGCTCGCAGCGAACAAGTATTTACCCTGATTGATTATTTTGGACCTGGCGCGGCAACCGTCGAGCTGGTCAATGTCAACCTCCCTAATTTCTTCAGGCAGCGAGCATTACCGGTACAGGTTCGTAGCCTGAATCTTATTGCTGATCGTGGTCCAGTAGATTTTTCAATCAATGGTGCATCACTGGCAAGCAATCAAATCTTTGCTGATATCAGTGAGTATCAAGATGCTCTTATTAGAGACAATGCATTCACTGTGACAACCTTTGGTGATCCAGCGGACGAGTTACTATCAACGACGGAGAGTATCAGTGCAGGTCGGTTCGTAACGTTCGGTGTATCAGGTCTTGTCAATGATATCAGCCACACCACCAGCCTCGACGATCGTCGCCCTGTTGCGACCCATGCCCGCATGACCATCACGCATTTGAGTCCAACATTCTCAACAAATATTGATATCTATGTATTGCCAGCAGAACGCAACGTCAGCAACTCATTTCCACTAATCAATGGTATGGATCGAAATACGACCTTCTCAGGCGAACTTTCACCGGGCACTTACAATGTCTCTATTACAACTGCTGGCACGAATGACACGCTGGTTGGACCGACACGAATTGATCTCGAGAAAGCGAGCTATTACACCCTCGTGATTGCAGACTCTGACGGCGGCGGCGCGCCCATTACATTGCAATTCTTCGACGATTTTTAAGCTAACGGGTAACTCAAAGTGCCCGCCTAAACGTTTATGCTTACAAGTGCGTGTATAGAAAGTCGTGTCTAGATTTTCGATCTAGGCACTCATCACGGCCAACTAGCGATCGAACTGATTAAAAATGACTTTTTCGAGACCGGTGTTAGCCGCCTCGTCAAAGGCTTGCTGATATTCAGATAATGCAAACGCGTGTACCTTGTCATTCTTCAGATGCAGATCGAATTCTTCGCCATTGTCGACCATCCAACTAATCGCCTTGCCGAGATCGCCACAACGTGATCCGACTAGCGATATTTCATTGACGACCAACTGACTCATATCGATCGTTAGCGGGTTTGCATAGGTACTTTTCACTACGATAGTGCCTCTGGGCTCAATGGCCGCCAAGGCCAACGCCATGCCATCTTGATGACCGGTACATTCAATGACGATATTGAACAAAGACCCCAGATCGGCTTGTGACAATACGTCTATGCCGTCAAGCGTCTTCGCCACCTTCGCTTTGTCTCGGACTAATACGCTGATCTTTTGGCCACGCGCCTTTAACACGCGACAGACCATACGACCAAGCCGACCGGCGCCGACGACCAGAACCCTGTCAGTCGCATCGAGCGCGATTTGATCGAGTATTTGCAATGCTGCAGCAAGCGGCTCCAACTGCACGGCCTGATAATCTGACATCGAAGCAGGCAGCTCAAACAGGTTGCGTTCAGGGATGCACATATACTCTGCAAAGGCGCCGGTTTGGTCCTTAATACCGATGACTCGCCTTTGTGGACAATGGTGCTGCAGACCTCTTGAACAGTGCTCACAGACCTCACAGCTGATATTAATATCAGCGACCACTCGTTTGTCCTGCCAAGCGGCGCTACCACGTTCCACCGTCGCTACAAACTCATGCCCAGCAATGCCTTGAAAGTTATAGTAACCACGCAATAACTCACGGTCTGTACCACAAATTCCAGCCTGTTTAATCGCCAACAGACACTCACCCTGTGCAGGTTGAGGCGTCGGTACATTCTTGTGTTGAAGCGCGCCCGCCTCCAGCCAAATACATTTCATCAAATTACCTTGCCGCTATTGATTAGCCAGTTTTAATTATCTACCTCTGGGCCGCTAACGGCATTTCGACGTCCAATCCAAAGATTATTGGTTCGTCACTCTACCGAAAACGTCGAGATATGCTAGAGCATCAGACTCTCTTATACCTACTACAGAACTACGTCAACATCGTTTATCCTTCTACCTCGATCTTGAGGAAGAAAGTCCATGACCACAACACAATGGGATGTAAAAAAGCTCGCGGGGTCTATTGGTGCTGAAGTTACTGGCCTTAGTTTAGCGAATATGACAGCGGACAACATCGACTCAATAAAATCACTGCTGCTCGATCATATGGTGTTGTTCTTCCCAGCCCAGCATATGTCTGTCGAAGATCATGTCAGCTTTGGTCGCTATTTTGGCGAGCTCGAAGGACATCCAAACCTAAAGAGTGAATCTGTTTTACCGCCCGAAGTCTTCCAACTTGAAGCGACACAGGGCGGCGTTGCCGATGAATGGCATACAGACATTACCTTCCAAGAAGAACCTGCGCTAATGTCAATTTTGAACATGGTGAAATGCCCAGAAACCGGTGGTGATACGATGTGGACTAGCCTTTATGCAGCCTACGACGAGCTCTCAGAACCCATGCAAGATCTTTGCAATGGTCTATCAGCGCTTCACGATGCTCACCCCCATAATCGACCTGACCAAATGGCGGTTCATCCCGTTGTACGCATCCACCCGGAAACCGGTAAGAAAGCACTTTATGTCAACGAACACTTCACGCGACGTCTTGTCGAGATGAATTCAACAGAGAGCGATGTCCTTTTAGGCTATCTAACAAAATGGGTCGCCAATCCGCGATTCACGGTACGATACCGCTGGACCGAAGGCACTATCGCGATATGGGATAATCGTTGTACCCAACATTTTGTGCTGAATGACTTTGTCGGCGAACGTATCATCCAGCGCGTCACTATCATGGGTGACAAACCGCAAGGCGACAAGCCGGCCTGGAAGCCTTGGATTCGTCCCGGCAGACTTAGCGCAACCAGTCGCCACGATCGGCAGCTCTACATGTACCTCAAATCGAAAAAGCTGATTGATGTAGATTAGTTTTTTAATTATCGTTTTTGCAAACGCGTACATACACCAACATTCGCGCACAACTTTTTGCTGACCATCGCCGAAGCATTGCGTACCATGAACGTCATTAACACCAACCAGAATACATTGGAGCCATTGTGCCAGCACCGTTAGACGGAATTACAGTAATAGAAATAGACAATTGGATGGCTGCACCGAGTGCAGGCGCGATTATGGCTGATTTAGGTGCACGGGTGATTAAGGTCGAACCCTTAACCGGTGACCCGATGCGCAATACCGGCCGATCGCCCAAGATCGAAGATGAAGCTATGAAAGCCTATGACTTTCAATTTGATGTCGACAATCGAGGTAAGGAATCCATTTGCATTGATCTCACCAGCACGGATGGCGTCGCGGTGGTTCAGAAACTATGTGAAAGTGCCGACATTTTTCTATGCAACCTGCTTGCTGTCAGACAGGAAAAATACAAACTAGATCCTGACACCATCCTTTCATTCAATCCAAAAATTGTGCATGCCACATTAACGGGCTATGGCACGGAAGGATCCGACGCCTGGCGTCCTGGCTATGACGTAACCGCCTTCTTCGGCCGTTCCGGCTTGTATGACTCAATGAGAGAAGGTCAGGACGGCATCGTGCCGATGGCTAGACCCGCTCAGGGCGATCACACGACTGGCCTCGCATTACTCGCTGCGATTCTTGCAGCATTAAGGCTTGCCGAGAAAACAGGCGAAGGTCAAGTCGTCGAAACGTCACTTTATGAGACCGCTGTTTGGACTCAGGCGACTGACTACTCCGTCACCGCGATGGATCATGCCCCGGTTAGACAACGATCAAGAGAACAACTGTTTCTGCCAACAGCAAACCGATATCCCTGTGGTGATGGCAAGTGGGTTGTATTCAACATGCCGGAGGTTTCAGCTTGGCCTAAATTCTGTAAAGCCATAAACCGGGAGGCATGGTTAGAAGACGAACGTTTTGTTGACGTTAGAAGTCGTTTTCGCCTTATGCACACGCTCGTGCCAATGGTTGATGAAGCACTATCGGAAAAGTCGCGGGACGAATGGGGCATCATATTCGATGCCGCTGGCTTGATTTGGGGTCCAGTACTGGGTCTGCATGAAGTTCCACAGGATAGTCAGGCGAAAGATATCGGCCTCTTCCCTACGCTGCAACATGAAACGTTGGGCGAATATCGCACTGTTAATATCCCGATGCGCTTTCGAAACACCTCGGTCGGTCCAAGGTCCCGTTCACCAAAATTGGGAGAACACACTGACAAGGTACTCGCTGACTTTGGCATCGAAAATGAGACAATAAGTAAACTCAAGGACAGCAACATCATCTCTCAGACCTAGGATTATTGCGCTTAATCACTTCGCAGTATGGTTAAGCGGAGTGACCAAGCGCCATCAAGACTGTCTCGAATCTGGACAATTAGACATTTACTGAGCTCACCTACCGTTTGTTCGATCTAATTCGTTTTACACACCGCGCTTGTTAGGCTAGATTTGCTGCTGTTGAACCGTGACGGAAACCTCGGAGATTGCCATGAAGAACCCCATCGACCGCAGATCCTTCTTAAAAATCGGCGCTGTCACAGGTATTGCCTCGGGCCTGCCGCTCAGTGGCACTATTGCTGCTGATTCGACCGCTACAGCCCCCGCTGCAGAAGCCTCCAATAACACCGGTATCAAAACATATGTGCGCTTGGGTCGAACAGAGCTGAGAATTTCAGATATATCCTTCGGTTCTAGCCAGTTAAACCCCGGCGAGGAATATTTGGTTGAGCATGCACTGGCCCGAGGCGTAAATTACTTTGATACCGCAGAGAGTTACTCAAAACAGCAGTCTGAGATTGTGCTGGGCAACGCCTTAAAAGGTAAGCGTGATCAAGTCTATATCGCCACCAAGATGCATGCCGGTGATTTAACAAACCAAAACACCATGATGCAGTCCCTTGAAGAAAGTTTGGTACGGCTGCAAACCGATCATGTCGAAATATTTTTCAATCACGCTGTCAACGATATCAGTCGCCTACAAAATGAACAGTGGTTTGAATTCGCCGCCAAGGCCAAAGCACAGGGAAAGATTAGCTATACAGGTATCTCTGGACATGCAGGCAACCTTGTTGAATGTTGTGACTACGCACTGGATAACGATTTGGTTGATGTGCTTCTACTCGGTCATAACTTTGGCCAAGACCCCTCCTTCTATGAACGCTTTGTAAAGTCGTTTGACTGGGTCGCCAATCAGCCTGAACTACCACGCATCATGGCGAAGGCAAAAACGAAAGATGTTGGCGTTATAGCAATGAAAGTGCTTAGGGGCGCACGTCTAAACGATATGCGTGTGTTCGAAAAAGACGGTGCAACCTATTCGCAGGCTGCCTTTAAATGGGCGCTGTCGAACGATAATGTGGATGCAACAATCATATCGATGACAAGCAAAGATAAGATCGATGAATTTGTTGCCGCATCAGGTGAACGTCAAATCACCGATGCAGATTTCAAACTGCTTGAACAATATGCGCGCAACACCGACATGACCTATTGTCGACATGCCTGCAACGATTGCGAAGGTGCCTGCCCCTACAACGTTCCTATTGCTGATGTCCTCAGAACGCGCATGTATGCAACAGATTACGGCAACCTTGAATTCGCCCAAACCGAGTATGCAGCCCTTGAAGACTCTGCGAACGCTTGCCTGTCATGCGATGGCGCGCCCTGCAGAGATGCTTGCACCCATGGGATTAATATTGCCCAGTTGTGCGGTCCTACCCATTTAATGTTGAGCTAGACATGCATCTACATCTTGATTTAGTTGGCGGCATCTCCGGCGACATGTTTATTAGTGCCATGTTGGACCTATTCCCGGAATACGGGCCCCTTCTTGAAGGCCAAATCGAACTCGCCGGTTTCCCCGATCTCGTCAGCCTGAAACACGGCCCGTTTAACGACGGCACACTAGCTGGCACACACTTTAAGGTGCATGCTGACAAGGATGCGACAGGTCATCATCATCGACACTACAGTGAAATTCAGCGCATTATTTCTGAATCAAAGCTTGACGATAAAACCAAAGAAATCAGTTTAGAGATCTTCCGCATTATTGCTGTCGCCGAGGCGGAGATTCATGACAAGACCATAGAGTCAGTCGCCTTTCACGAAGTTGGTGCTTGGGATTCAATTGCAGACGTGATTTGTGCCAGCTTTGTGATTGCTCAATCGGCCATTACTGACACTAGCATTTCTGATTTACCCTTAGGCGGTGGCCAGGTAAAAACTGCACACGGTATGCTGCCAGTGCCAGCACCAGCAACTGCGCTGATATTGAAAGATTTCCAATTTGTTGATGATGGTATCAGCGGCGAGCGAATCACCCCCACTGGCGCCGCGATCCTCAAGTATCTGTCTGCCGACATGGGTAAACCAAAACACAGGCAGAAAAGTAAAGGCAACCTAATCAACCAAGGTTTTGGTTTTGGAACGAAGAGATTCCCCGGTATATCCAATGTGCTGCGACTATTACATTTTGATTCTGCACAGGCCTCCGTGATCGATGAAGACTTACAAAATTGGACAACCGACGCCATTCAGATGCTGGAATTTGAGTTAGATGATCAAACACCGGAGGAAATTGCCCATGCTGTTGATACCCTTCAGCAGGATGCCGCCGTCATCGATGTACTGCAGTACGCCGTATTCGGCAAGAAGAATCGTATGGCAACCAGTCTGCGAGTACTATGTCAGCCAGAAAAAGCAGAAACGGTACTGCAATTGTGTTTTAGGTTAACAACGACTTTGGGTGTCAGACAATCCGAAACCAAGCGCGTCATTCTTCATCGCAGACCCGTTGAAACGACCATTGAGGGCATCGGGTATCAATCTAAAGCAGCTCAGCGCCCTGGCGGTAATACCGTCAAAGCCGAGATGGATGACTTGCGGGACATGCAGACACTACAAGAACAACGTAAACTGCGACAATCCATTGAACGCCAAGCGCAGGAACAGAGCGAAGAATGAAAAAACTCGAAGAGCTTCAAACCTATCTCGCCCAACTCGGTCCTATTGCCGTCGCCGTCAGTGGTGGTGTCGATAGCATGACGTTAGCGGTTGTCGCACATCGCGCGAATCCGGCCACGCATATCTATCATGCAATTTCCCCTGCTGTACCGAACCAAGCAACTGCGCGGGTGCGCCAATACGCGGAACAGGAAGGCTGGAACCTAAATATTATTGATGCTGGTGAAATCAATGACCCTGAGTACCTCGCTAACCCCGCAAACCGTTGCTATTTTTGCAAAACAAATCTGTACGACGGGGTGACCAGCCACACGACGCATCTGGTGTTATCTGGCACGAATATGGATGATCTGGGTGACTATCGTCCAGGCCTCACAGCAGCGAGTGAACATCAGGTGAAGCATCCTTACGTTGAAACAGACATCGATAAAAATACATTACGTCAAATCGCAAAACACCTACAACTCGATGACCTGCATGATTTACCTGCTTCGCCGTGTTTATCAAGTCGCATAGAAACCGGCATATCAATTAATGCTGAACTACTACCCGTTATTAATGAAGTTGAAGAAACCCTATGGGAGACACTACAACTTTATCTACCCATAAAAGGTGTTCGCTGTCGGATCCGCAAAAATGGTGTCGCAGTCGAAGTCGAAACGAATGAAACCATTAGTTCGACGGCAGACTACGCGCTTGAGGCAACCCGAGTTGTTGCCGAAAAGTTTGGTGAAAAGGGCTTTTCCAGCTACGCAGCGTCGATAACCATCGAGCCCTATCAGCGCGGCAGCGCTTTTCTTGTGGAGACTCTCAGCATTGACTAGTCATACCCGAGATATTGATTCAGAAATATTATTGGATCTAAACCGCGAAAATAGAACAGGACTTGCGGAGGCAATATTCTGTGAGGGTAAGTCTGTTGATCAACTGCTTTCCATTGCTGATCGACTACATGCTCAGGAAAAGCCGATGCTCTTTACTCGGCTCGCGCAAGACGCTTGGCTAGCAATCGAAGCACGTTTCCCCGGGCTACTCGATTACGACCCTATTTCCCGCACATCTATCAGCCAAGCTGAACTCTTAACGAGTTCAGTCAACGCGAGTATAGATGATTTGGCGGTGATAACCGGTGGCACATCAGACTTACCTGTCGCCCGCGAAGTCATACGAACGCTCGAATACTATCAACAGCCACTGCTGACAATAAACGACGTCGGTGTAGCAGGCCTTTGGCGCTTGATGGACCGTGTCGAAGAAATCAAAACCCGCAAAGTTGTAATCTGCATTGCTGGCATGGACGCCGCGCTACCAACTGTACTCGGTGGCCTTATTGGCTCCGCCATCATCGCTGTGCCGACCAGTGTTGGCTATGGCATGGTTAAGGGTGGCGAGACAGCACTGCAATCATTGCTTGTCAGTTGCGCACCTGGCTTGACAGTCGTAAATATCGACAATGGTTATGGTGCCGCTTGCGCAGCACTGCGTATCCTTAACCAAATAAATCGCGCTTAATTAGTCTGCAGAAATTTAACGCTGTATCAATGGCTATCTAAAGAACATCGTCTTGAACACCGCGGGTAAACAGCGGCTCAATATCGTTAGCTGCAACATCTTTAGCTATTTCAGATAACAAATTGTTTCGCTCAGCTAATCCCATCTCCTCGTTAGTGCATTGCTCTGCCGCATCAAGTATCAACGGCAACAATGTGGCGTCACTGGAAGAATTTAGAAACAGACCTGGCCGACTAAAGACCAGTTGAACGGCTCTCGCAATGGCATCTTTGTCTCTCAAGGGTTCGTACCAGCTGAATTTCGGGCTGGGGTCTTCATCACGCCATCGTCTTTTAGCAATCGATTTAATGGTTTGGATGGCAAAACCCTTCTCCTTAGACAACGCATAAAGCGTTTCAAACTCTTTCTCGTAACGTTCGTCAAGAAGTGACGCATAACTATAGGGAAGTAGGACCGAGTCAAATTCAAAGGAACCTAAGCTTCTTAAATGCATCTCAGCGGTTCTGGTGCCATGACCCGTAACACCAATAAACTTTACCAAGCCTTGTTCTTTTGCCTCGATCGCAGCTTTTAGTGCACCCTGCTCGCCCATGGCGACATCCCAATCTTCATCGTGTGTGAGATTATGTAGCTGTATAAGGTCAATTTGATCTACCTGCATTCTCTCAAGCGAATTTTCGATACTCTTCCATGCAAGATCACGGGTCCTGTCACCTGTTTTGGTTGCCAGAAAAACGTCGTTTCTGTGATCCTGCAGGTATGGCGCCAATCTTAATTCGGCGTCGCCATAACTCGCAGCGCAGTCAAAATGATTCAAACCACGTTTAGTAATCATTTCAAGTACAGAATCAGCTTTATCCTGCCGCATCCCTCCTAATGCAGCAGCGCCAAAGATAATCCGCGCGCTCAAATGACCGGTATTGCCAAATGGCGTCTTTTGAATGATATTGTCTTGCATGAATTTTCCTTTTAACGCGATAGGTTTCTCGCCATGAGCAAGTCGACTCTTCGTCGACGTGCCCTACTAGTTACCTCGCACTCAAGCTATTGAGGCGTTGCTCAAGATAGCACGCGACTGAGGCAGATTGTTAACGTTGCTTGATTAGCGATGATACTACTCGATGATTGTCACCGCTGGATTAACGCTAGCGCCGATCGTGACCAACATATCTCATTAGCAGTGACAACGATCGACAAACCTAAGGCGACTGTATCGAGGGCCTGTTCTCAATCTATACAGCGTGCAGAATAGCTGAAACCACTAGTTTGCTGATGATTATGATGTCGATTGTCTGTCCAGTGTTTAACGATGAGCTGCAGTCATTGATACGTTCATCGATGCGATTACCAACGTCATGGCTTCGAACTGAATGACGACTACGAGTTGCTGTTCATAAACGATGGCAGTACCGATGAGACCCTGTCAATACTTATCGAAAGACAGAAAAAAACACCCACGATAAAGATAATCGATTTCTCTCGAAATTTTGGTAAAGAAGCAGCCCTTACCGCTGGCTTAGATCATGCCCGTGGTGACGCCGTTATCCCTATTGATGTTGACCTGCAAGACCCGCCTGAACTCATTCCTCAAATGGTAGAACTCTGGCGAAGTGGCTATGAAGTGGTACTGCCTAAAAGGGTTGACCGTAGTCAGGACACCGTCACGAAACGCGCCTCTGCAAATTGGTTTTATAAATTTCACAACAAAATTGCCCACACGCCTATTCCGGAGAATGTCGGTGATTTCAGGTTACTTGACCGTAAAGTCGTTGATGCAATCAAGCAACTGCCGGAGAAACAACGCTTCATGAAAGGCTTATTTGCCTGGGTAGGTTTCAAAACCACGGAGGTGAGCTATGAGCGACAACAACGAATTGCCGGAGAAACAACCTTCAGTACATGGAAGCTGTGGAATTTGGCCATCGAGGGTATCACTGGATTCAGTACATTGCCTCTAAGAGTTTGGTCCTACATCGGCGCCATCATTTCAACCCTTGCGTTTATTTACGGCTCGCTCATTGTTCTGCGCACCATCATCTATGGTATCGACCTTCCTGGCTACGCATCACTACTCACGGTCACACTATTCCTCGGAGGTATTCAGCTCATTGGACTGGGCATATTGGGCGAATATATCGGACGTATTTACTTGGAAACCAAATCCAGACCGCTTTATATCGTCAAACAAGAATACTAATGTCGTTGAACCCTGCTCCAAAAAACACGATATATGCATTGGTCGCAACGTTTAGCACTTTAATAAACGTATAACCTGCAGCCTCGAGCTGCGCGCACTACTCACAACCAACGTTAATGGGCGCCTTGAATAAATGACCAGGCTCATTGCCGGCACTGTAAATCTCTTGCAAGGGCCGACGAAACAACAGCGTAATTCTGAGATGGCGACGCAGTCGGACAACTGCGTCGTTTTTCACTCGGCTGGATGCCAATTGACCGTACAACACCATTAGGCATTGGATCGGGCCCGTACTAACCGCGCGCACGTTCCGATATCCACCAAACATGTCCTTCTGGATCCATCGCGCCGTAGGAATTATCTGCCCAATAATCCTTACCGTAGTCCCGCAAAGATAGCTCATCGACGATCGTTGCTCCTTGCTGCTTCGCATTAGCATAATGCGCTTCAATATCATCAACATACATCTGCAGTGTTTGTGTATTACAGCCTTGCACATCTATCGGACTAGCCCTTCTAACACCCCATCGTTTAGTCTTTTTGATATCGGCCTGACCAACCATTATCAAAGATTCCGCTAATCTCAACTCACTGTGTTCAATGTTACCCGCCTCACCTTCAACGACCATCTGAACTTCGAATCCAAAAGCCCGACACAGCCAATCAATCATGATTTTCGCATCTTTGTAGTAGATAGTTGTCGTAATTCTTGGCCAACCCTGTGGTGCATCTTTCATAATGACATTCCTTTGCGTTGAGGGAACAATGACGGCTTATTCAATGATGCGTTATTAAATGCGCGACGCCACTATTTTTAACGCTATTACCCCGACCAAATACTAACGATAAAATAGGTGGCGCAGTATGAAGTTAGCGCATTCGACTCAGTTCTTCTTGATCAATCTGCAGGAAGCGCTGCCATGTCTCATCCATCTGCTGTTTCCAGCGGTTTAAAAGAGGAGTCGTTGCCTCAGCTTCTTCAACACCTTTAGTCAACGTCAGGTACTTGAACATAAACGCAGAAACGCGAGCATTAACCGCACAATGCACGTGTACCTTTTCGCCCTCAAGTGCTTCCATCAATGCGATGAATTTTCTCAGCTGGCCTGCTGAAGGTGCCTCGAACGGTATAGGGAAATGAATATAGGCCATGCCTAAAGCGGCAACTACGCTACCTTCATTGTCTAACGCATTTTCGGAATCGTGCATGGCAAGATTAACCACTGTTGTCACACCCGAGTCTGCAAACCCGCCGAAATCATCCTTCGTGGGCTGTCCTGAAGTACCAATGTTGGATGTAATTTGATGAAAGTTTAACAACGCCATGAAATGCTCCAATTATGAAGATAAACATATTTTGTATTTGACAAATTTTCTCCCGCAATGACCTAAACCTCAGCAAAAAGAAAACCCGAAAACGCGGTCGATAGGCGACGATCGATGGCGAAACGCTAACATGTGTGGGCAATATCACCCATGCAAAACTAAGGCTTCAAATTATGCTAAAACCGACGTCTTTGCAAAGATCATAGTAATCTTCCAAATCAAGCTCTATCCAATACAACGCTTCTTCCAAGGTGCGACAAACCAAAAGTGTACCGTAATGTTTGTCTGTCCTTTGAATTTGTAGCAAACGCAAAGGGGTAAAACTCAACGCGGAGGTTGCAACAATGGCACGCTTTGTTTGACGATCAAATATATACGGAAGCGATTCAATCTCCTCAGGCTTGATGTCCAGCAAACTGGTTCGCGACATATCGACCAACTGACGCAAATCTGAGGAAAAAAGAGGATGTTGAAGCATTTCTTGCTGGTAATAACTAATCTCAATACGTTGAACAGGTCCATATGAACGGGCCAGAATCATCTGATATTTTTCTAATATTTCAAACTCAATAGTCATCGAAATGCCTAGCTTGACTAGAAAACAGTATACCCGTTCTATTTCCACCACGACTTTAGATGCACGGGAAAATCGTTAATCTCCCGCGACAGGCCAAAGTGCCATATGCGCTGTCATTTCCGCAAGTATTTTAGGCATGACAGCTTCCGGCATGTCATGTCCCATACCCTCGAATATCACGAACTTTGAGCCCGTTATTGTATCTGTCGTGTGTTGGCCATGCGCAGGTGGTATCAGCGTATCATCCGCACCATGTAATACCAGTGTTGGCGCTTCGATCGTTTTGACACGCACGGTACGATCACCGGTTTTTAAAATTGCCATTAGCTGGCGCGGCACAGCTTCAGGATAGAAGCCCCTTAGCGTCATCGCGGCGGCAACCGAATCGTTCTCATCATTGTCGTTCGAAGCAATATTCTTCAATAAATTTGAGGATTCTGAGCTTGGTGGCGGCAAATGGGGTGCGCCTGTCGTCGACATAATGGATATTAAACTCTGAGTACGCTGTGGGTAATCGGCCGCGACAATTTGAGCAATCATGCCACCCATAGATGCGCCTACGATGTGGGCGCGATCGATTTCTAATGTATCCATAACGGACACAACGTCTGCCGCCATGTCATCCAATAAATACGGGGCATTCACACCAAAGCCGAGCTGATTCTTGAGCAACTCCCACCAAAGTACCGGTTTACCCCATTCATCAAAACGGCTCGACGCACCTGTGTCACGATTATCGATCAGCACGACACGATAGCCCGCGGACACAATAGACTGCACAAATGTATCCCCCCACAGGCTGTGGGAAGCACCTAGCCCCATAACGAGCACAACCACCTCTGCGTCTGCTTGTCCCAATGTTTTATAAGCAATACTGACACCTTTTGAGTCACTCACAAAAGATGCTTGTGAGTCCATGTAAACTCGGCTGTATTCGCCGAAGGCTAAGCTACTCGCTAGCATGCATATCATTAACAATATTTTCGCCACATTGAACTCCTGAAAAATCTCTATTTCGCCGTCGATAAGTGCATTAGGCTATCGTTATCCTAAGATTATAGCCAGCCTTGTGCGCGGCGACGGATATCGGAAACCCGTCCGCATAATTTTGCTTAAGCAGTCAAAGTTACATTACTATTGCCGCTTGCTAACCTTCTGGAGTCATATTGTGAAAACATCTTTGGCGCGCTCCCTACTGACGACTTTTATCATCCTAACGGCCACTGCCTGCAATTCCCTGAATTCAACCAGTTCAGGCGATGAAAAACGCTTTAGCGACTTAGACGCTGGCTGGAATGAATTCTCTGCGAGCGGCAAGACGACATGCTCAGATGGTTCACCGTACAAGTTCTTCGTTCGCCCTGGTGCTTCTGAAAAATTAATGGTGTACATGCAAGGCGGTGGCGGATGTTGGACCCGTGACTCTTGTGACCCCGAGATGAACCCAAGTTACACTCAGAATATCAGCGATGAATTTAAACCTTCGCCGTTCGGGATATTCAATTTCGACAATGCCGAAAACCCGTTCGTTGATTACACCATTGTGATGGCTCCCTACTGCACGGGCGATGTCCATTTAGGTCAAAGTGACACCGTCTATGCACCCGTAAAAGAAGGTCAACAGCCTTTGAAAATTCACCATCAGGGTCGCACTAATATGCAAGCAGTATTAGATTGGACCTATGCAAACGTCACAGCACCTGAGAAAATTTTTGTCACTGGCTCCTCAGCCGGCGCCATCCCGTCACCTTTTTATGCCGCGTTAGTCGCCGACAACTACCCGCAGGCTAATGTCGCACAACTCGGTGATGCTGCGGGAGGTTATAGACGACTCAATGGTTCAACTCGTCCCGACGAGCAATGGGGAACGTTCAATTACATTAAAAATGAAAAAGGCTTTGAAGATCTTGACGCGAAGAGCTTCAACTACGAAAAGCTATATGTGGCGGCGGCAAAACAACATCCTAAAATCTTATTCGCGGAATATGATGCCGCTGAGGACGCGGTCCAGAAGCGTTTTCTCGCCATGGGAGGCGTACAAAACGTTCAGCTCATCGATTCCCTAAACGCTAATCATAGCGATATCCTGCAAGCGGCAGCGAATTTCAGAAGCTTTATTGCGGGCGGTGAATCTCACACAGTATTGTTGCGACCTGAGTTTTACGCCTACGGTGCCGATGGCGTGTCAATTCGCAATTGGGTTTACGATCTGGCCCAATTCGAAGATGTATCAAACGTAACCTGCCAAGCTTGCAGCAGCGATACCTACGCAGGATATGCAGCAGACGCCACTTTTATGCCCCTTTGGCAGACTTGGCAAAGCAAGGAACAATACGTCAAACCTTTTAAGATATTCGACAATGTCTATTATGTCGGCATAGATTGGGTCGCCGCTTATCTTATTGAGACAAGTGAGGGACTTATCCTCATCGATTCACTCTACGGTTCCTGGGTCAGACCGCTTATAAACAACATACAGCAGCTGGGTTTCGACCCTGCCGATGTGAAGTACGTGATAAACACGCATGGGCACTTTGATCACGCAGGTGGCTCGAAGTATTTTCAAGCTGTTCATGGTGCGCGTATTGTCATGACGGTTGAGGATTGGGCATTAGCTGAATCAAAACCGCTGGCCAGCATGTTCTATATGCCTGTGCCTACACGAGACATCATCGCCAACGATGGTGATGTCATTACATTAGGCGATACTAACATCACCCTATACAACACCCCTGGCCACACGGAAGGTGTACTGTCGATGACCTACCCAGTGAAAGACGGTAATGACGTCCATACTGCGATGACCTTAGGCGGCGTCGGCTTGAACTTCAACGGCGTCGAACAGACGCAGTCCTACATCGACAGCTATCTAAGACTACAATCGATGCAAGACGGCATCAGCGTAAGCTTGCCTAATCATGCTTTTATGGCGGGCGTGTTCGAGCGTGCAGAGCAATTGACTAACCGTGGCGCTAACGACCAACACCCCTTTGTTGACCCAGATGCCTATCAGGCATCCTTGGCGACGATAGTGAAAAATGCACAAGCTAAACTTAGCAAAGAAAAATCAGGTGATGCAACAAGTTCAGTCGATGAGCTTATAAAGGCAGTAAGTAACTGATAATGAGCGCCGAGTGCCCTCCCCGTGATGGCATTTGCAGACGCGCGCGGTACAAAATCGCGGTCCTTCAAAAGTCCCTGTTCAGTTCAGATATGGAGCAACACCGTCAGCTTGGCCGTCACTAATAGTTACAATCTATATTCAAAATTGAAAAAAGGTAATTTGTTTGGGTGCTTTGGTCAGCCCAACTATCAACCGTAGAAATTAAATCTAGACAGCCTGTTAGATCGGCATCAATCGGTAGGCCTTTAAAAAGGGAATCTGTAAAATTCCAACCTCGATCTGGGCGATCAGGAAGAACGGATTGATTCAATGAGCTAAAAATACCTGCGCCATCATTGATGGCAATGTGTGCGCCATGAAAATTAGAGCCAAAGTCTCTGGTTGAATGAATCATGTCTAATGCGCCATCTAAATTCATATCTCTTAAATACACATTGCCTTCTCCATGATGACTTTCTATCCTCTGTTGGTTAACAAAGCGCGATGAGGTCTCATCGAAAAGATCTCCTGAGCCATCATTAATCAATACTTGCAGATAGGCACCTTCGTAATAGGGATTTGCACGGGTCACAGCGACAACAACATCTAGATAACCATCATTGTTCAAGTCGCCTGCAGCCGCATGATTGTATTTGGTCTGGTTGATGCCAAAGGGGCCGACAGGTAAAGCGGTTTTTTTCCAGTTCTGAATGTCCTTGGTGCCATCACTCAGAAGAACAAACCCCTCCTCAGGCGCCTGATCAATTCGTCTATCATTAAAATTCCAAAACAACACATCGTCAAACCCATCATTATTTAGATCGGCCAGCAAGCTGCTCATTGGGCTCATATATTCGTGATACCAATCTAAACCAAGATAAGGGTGGATAGTAAAATTACCGGTCCCGTCATTTACCAACAAAATATTGCAGGCGTAAAGATCGATATCGCCATCGCCATCCGGATCTCCACCACTGGCATCATGAGCAAAGCGACACAGTAATCCATCGCCATTGTTTTCGTCGCTGATATTTGATGAGCTTTCTTCGAATTGCCCGAGGGAATTTGAAAGCAATAAAAAGTGTGGATATGGATCAATTCCAGACTGGTACCCATTTGAATTAACGGCGAGCCCCATAGAGCCTGCAAAAACATCATCGAGCCCATCGCCGTTAAAGTCTTCTACTACAACTCGATAGGCAAAGGGGTGAGTGGGCGGCTGTGAATTTGCATAAATCGTCTTATCTTCCGCAAAGCTTCCTTTTTTATTATTTAAGTAAATATTAACGGGGCCCTCAATTTTTTTACTCTGATCAATCGTGTGCGGAAAAATTGCCCAGGCGACGACAAAATCTTCATATCCGTCACCATTGAAATCTCCCGTCGCCATGTTATGCGCATCTTGACCAAATAATTGATCGGTCTCTGTCCTGCAATCATTCGCCGTCGGATAGCATACCGTAGCGGTATAGCGATCCGTCAACGCTATGCCACCCATACCGATATCATGCACCTGAAAATAGGGTGTTGCGAGATCTAGAATATTACTGGGCTCTGGGTCTACGACAAATTCTGTCGCATTTCTTTGCACGCTTAATGTAAGGTTTTTTACGCCAGAACATTCCGTCTGAGTCTCGTTGTACGAAGCGCTAATGTCAAAGTTGAAGACTTGGTTTTGAGCGTAAATAATGGGTGCTCTAAAAGTGAAATTGAGTCCATCCGAGGACTCAAGCCAATAAACATCGTTGCTATCAATGAAAAATTGACACCCATTAATGCTCGAGGTGACCTGAAGGCTAACCAATTCATAGCTATCTACCACAGCGGGCAAACCTGTCACTGCAAAAGTTAAAGGCTTGGGTTGAATAGCGACAGGATCATCTCCACCGCCACCCGCACGATAAAATAACAAGCGACAAAGTAAAGCCTGTCAGAAAGTTTCTTGCGACGTGTTTCTTATGGATATTTGTCATTTGTCACATCAAAAAAATATACTATCTATCGAAAAATGTGACATATCGATTCATGTAATCGCATCGTCATTAAGGTTGCCTCTACCTATCGCGTATCCTTACGAAAACCTTTACCAAAATGTGGCTACTGCCATCACTAAGCGATTTCTGTCAACGAGACAAAAAAACTCAACTCGACGATAGAGTAAGCAGTATTTTTCGCACCTTATTAGAATTGTTTAACTAAAACACTGCTTCGAATTTCAAAGCAAAAGAGCTCAACGAACCTCTTCAGTATTGCCAAATTGATTTTTCAATCAGACAAGATACAGATGAATTTTCGATCTAAACTGTCGCGGTCTATCACACTTATGCTTGGGAATTCGGTACAAAGCAGATAGCGAAACGGAGATTCAAGCTCGAATCTCCGTCACGTACCAAAATGTCTTTACAGACAATTCAGATGCAATGCTGCCTAATCTGAACCCCTAACCTGATTGAATAGCACAAGAACAAAATTGGCAATCACCATGCCACCGACGGAAACCATTACGTTATCGATCATAAGGTTCACAGGCGCGCCGACGACAGGAATGGCATCAAGCCCATTTGCGATGGTTGGAATCGCAACCGCTGCGACGGTGTAAGCCATTCGTGTGGTCGCATCCGCCATTGGATTCATGAATCCACCGACAAGACCCAGAGCGATAAGGGCCACGGGCCAATACGGCATCACGTCAGGTACGATCGTTGCGCCGAGTGCAACAACAATCGACAGGATGATAATAATTTGATTTGAGTTCATCGCATTTTCCTTTTTTTTGTTTTATTTATAAAAAAAGCTCTACTTTAAACATCTGTTTAGCGGATACCGAGATTGACTGTGCAGCAACCATGTACATTTTTTTGGTTCATTAGGTAACGTTTTGTAACGCAATAGCGCCATGTTTTAAACTTGCTGCAAAGTTACCTTATCTATCGTCGTTATCGGTTAAGGATATAGCCACGCTGCCTAACCGGTCGGCCGATATCAGACGCTTATAAGCGCGTGACGGCTTGCTGCTGCCGCATTCACCAGCAATGGCTGAATCAAAAACAGGACATTTCGATTTTGCAGCTTGTTTGACATTAGATGTGGGACGGCCCCATCAAAGTTAAGGTCCGCCGGTGTGATTGATTTCGATGCGACTATCTGGGGCTTAGCAGCCATGTTTTCTCTACGCCAGGACACACGCCTTTAAGGCCACCTGGAATATCGTAGGCTTGCAATAGTCTAATCTCATATGCCTCGTCGTAATGATGACTCACTTCTTGGCTATCGACTCGAAACGGTGGTCCTGGCATCACGGCCTGATCATATTCAAGACTGATCATCAGTTGCGGCATTAAACACGTGATTTTCATCAAATGATCGACATAACGTTTGCGCATATCTTGCGGTAATGCAATGAGTGAAGCGCGGTCATAGATACAATCTACTGCACCTATCATTTCTTTAGTCACTTCGAAAAAATCACCGACGAGTATGTCAATGTCATTTGATTCAAATCGTAATATCGAACCCTCATCTATTCTGGCAGGCTCGACTGCCAACTCAGTAAATAGTTCTTCAATAGCCAACTCACTGAGTTCAACGCCGACGACTTTGTAACCTTGTGCTAACAACCAATGTATATCTAAGCTCTTGCCACAGAGCGGCACCAAGACTCTTGCTCCCGGTTCGACCGCAAGCTCGCTAAAGTGTTTGACCAACATTGCATTGGCCTTGTCGAGATGAAAAGCGATTTGTTTCTTCTCCCACCGCTCGTACCAGAATTCTCTATCCATCGCTAACACCCCTTATAAGACTTAAGACTTAAGACTTAAGACTTAAGACTTAAGATTGACAATTATCTTCCCATTCAGGGCGATAACGATCAACTCTGACTAGCCCATCGTGCAGCATTCAAAAGTAAGCGCCAATCTTCAATGATGTGTTTCGGCGATTTCAGCAAACTTGCCTCTCGACAGCGATACTAAATCATTCGGACTCATTTCAATTTCTAGCCCGCGCCGGCCGGCACTGACATAAATAGTGTCAAACTGAATCGCAGATTGATCAAGTAAGGTAGCAAGCAATCGTCTCTGACCCAGAGGACTCACACCGCCAAGCACAAACCCTGTTGAACGCAGCACGTCAGTCGCGTCAGCCATAACGGCTTTTTTGCTACCAAAACTTTTGGCCGTGAGCTTCAGCGACAACATGGCCAATGCAGGTATGATAGCAACGGCTAATCTGCGTTTACCGAGGTCTACAATCAACGTTTTAAAGACCCGCTCTTGGTCAACGGCAAGCTTCTCTATTGCCTCTCGGCCGTAAGCGCTAGATGCAGGATCGTGCTGGTACTCATGAATGATATGAGCAATGCAGTGGTGCCTGACAAGTTCAATCGCCGGCGTCATACATCACTCAGTTGCCTGTGGAACGACAAAGCCAGTTGAAATTACGAGCCATTAGCAGTCAATTCTAATCGATAGAAATATCGCGGCGGGAAACCCGTCAAGATGCGAAAGGCGAGTGGCAGCGCATTATCTGTATCAACTTGATTGTGCTCGACATCATCGACGGGCACAGCAAGGTAATCTTTCTTACCTTCACCCAGATCGATTTGTACCATCGGGTGATCCTTTGTTTTGTTAAACCAAGCGCGCGGCCAATGGTTTGCTGCAACGTACAATTGACCTTGGCTTTCAATGCGCGCTAGCACTCTATCTTTGCCGTTACCCTCATCATCATAAGTTGTAATAACCAACGTATTTTGATCGGCCGGTTGAAAATATCCCAACAAGGATTCGAAGGCGACAACGATGCCTACATAAACTAATGCTATTACCGCGAGTATCTTGACTATTTTCATTCTTATTCTCCAAGATCAGAGTTTGGTTTGGTTTGGTTTGGTTTGGTTAAGTCTAGCTGAGACATATCAGCAAAAAATCGTTTGTTAGCCACCGGAAACAAGGGTGTCCAAATCTTTCAGGATGCCATTTTCAATATTGTAAACCCAGCCGTGGATCGACAGTTCCTTACCGGCTTTCCATGCATTTTTTACAATAGTGGTGTTAGAAATATTCCTCACCTGCTCTTTAACATTAAGTTCGCAAAGCAAATTGTGCTTTTGACGATCGTCGAGCCCATCGAATTTTTTTTCATTAAATCGATAGACATCTTTCACGTGACGCAGCCAATTATCAACCAGACCATATTCGTTATCCGTCATGGCTGCCTCAATACCGCCACAGCCATAATGACCACATATGACCACGTGTTTAACATTCAAAACGTCAACGGCGAATTGGAGTACAGAGAGACAATTTAGATCAGTGTGAACAACAACGTTTGCGATGTTTCGATGCACAAACACTTCGCCAGGCGGAAGATTGACGATTTGGTTTGCTGGGACCCGACTATCGGAACAGCCTATCCACATATAGTCCGGTGCTTGCTGTTTCGATAAGTTTGTAAAGAAGTCTGGGTCGCGCTCCTTTATAGACGTTGCCCAATCCAAATTGCGCTGAAACAGATGATCTAGCTTGCTCAAAGGACCTATCTCCGTAAATAGCCATGTCTGATGACGCTATATGTTACCAGTAAACGCCATCGGCGTTTTCTTTCACGATGGTATTTTTGATAGGTTGGATCTGCAAAGCGAAGAGGCGATGAGATGTTTCAACGCGACAACAGAATCTATCTGTTCTGACGCTCTATCGGGGTTAAACAACGGTATATCAGCGACTGAATCAAAATGGTGGAAAGAGATATTACTGGGCGCCACATTCGCAAAAGCTCTGATCACGGCAGAGTTATAGGATGCCACTCTCAGGCTTCCCGAAATCGCGACGATTGAAACCTTGTTATCACCCTGCTCGTCGGTCACTTGTTCGTGAGTTTCTTGCTGACTCAACTTGAGCGCCCCCTGCTACTTTTGAGTTGATTTAGTCTTACATGGCCTCGCCTATCAATCAGACCAATGAACATCACTTTAACGCACTACAAATTCTCGCATTAGATTTATTAAGCGACCCTCGGCATCGAGTCAATCAATCTTGAATAAAACGATCTAGCACGTCATTGTCAGGCACTAAGCACGCCGCCCGCTTACCGAACAAACGGTAGCGTTGGCTGCCAACTGCATTATATAACGCATCACGGAGTTTTCGAGGAACCCACCTTAACGCACCGAGAATCCACCAATACCCATCAAGTTGCTGCGCTATATACAAGGCAGCATCGCTTTGCTGTAGACAAGTGCCCTGCCGAATGCAGTAGAAACTAGTCAATTGGCTGGCATCAATTTCAAACGTCGCCAAGAGTTGCTTACCCGTATCACTTTGCAGTGCGGCAAAACGAAATATGCGCTTTGAGTCTCGCTTGATAATAAACTGCACGGATCCAACACAGAGATTACAGACACCATCAAATAAGACAATCGACGAAGTACTCAGCAAATCAGTTGTCGTTATATCCTCTTTCAAAGACAGTCCTCCGTATAATTCAACGCCTCAACAGGCATACTCAAATTTATCTGACCATCAATTTTCAACCACCGATTTGGGCCGTTACATTTGAGCGCAAAGGTTGTAAAAAACATTAGGTAAATGCGACTCACAATACCCCTTTCATAATCAGCTACTTTCACAGCTGATGGCCAATAATTAAAATGCATTCCACCGGCACCTAGCGCACTAAACTATTTCGATAGGCTTCAAAGGCGAAGTAGAGCGAGACCATCGTCAACCCACATAGCAGTCCAGCAACAACGTATCGATAGTTCACCATTGTATCTATCTTAAACTTCAGGATAGCACCATAATCTTCAGTGGATAATAGCAATGCCACGAGACCCGATACGATAAACATCAGTGAAAGTGCATGCAGATAGAAGGTTTCACCTGCAGGATCCAGAAAATAGATCATCGCCAACCCAACCAACAGATTGAAAAGCCCACTGCCATAGTGCGAAATAGGTTTTTTGAAAAAGTCATAGGCAACCTGTGCAAATCGTCCCGTCCTAAAGACGAGTATCCATGCGCACAGAATAAACCCAAGTCCTAGAAGAATAAGTGCTGCGGTCACATCCATAATCCAACCTGCATAGAGATAACGCTATCGGTTCTGGTCAACTAGGTGCTTAACAAAGACATGCTAGCACGGTCGTCAACGCGAAAACGGCGTGACGCATACAACGATTACACGATGCCATTCGAACCAAGAATGAGCAGAGTATTTTCTAAACATACGCGATTCTTTTAAGACCCTTATACCGATTGCAGTTCATTGCAGTCTGATGCAGACGAAATAGGTCGCGCCTCGGATCATAAGCTTTAAACTGCCATGACAACCGCTCAGTTATGTCGCTTGGAATTTAGTGGTGCCCTATTGGCTTTTTGTCCTTTTGTTATTGGATTGTTAGTGTTCTGCCATGACTCTCGCTAAAGCCTCTTCAGACCGCCATCGGCCACCGTAGAGGCGGCCAACATAGGTTGCGGCGGTAATCAGAATCATCACCACAAAAACAAGCCAGGCAACTCTTGGTCCAAGCTCCAAAACCATGATGACGATGTATTGTACAACCAGCATCGCCCAATGTAGTGCTACCGAGACCCACATTAGCCATGGCGTATCACCCGCGCCGCGCAATATGCCGCCCGTCACCAGAATCAACGCATCCGCCATGACGTAGGTAGACAAGCCGATCATCATGAAAGCCGATAGCTCTTTAATATCTGCGGATTCCGGGCTGTCCTGAACAAAGATAGCGACCAAAGGGTCTCGCAATAGTAGGAAAGCTATTGCTAGGACTGCTGAATATGACAGTCCGATAAGAAAACCCGCCACTGTGACTTCCTGCATTTTTTCAAGATTATTCTGTCCAACAAAACGACCAATCAAACTAATCAGGGCGACGTTCAAACCGATCATCGGCACAAAGGAGACAATATCCCAGTTGAAGACGATCGCGGCGGATGCTGCTTCGGCAATGCCATAAGACTGAAACATCAACAAGAAGAGATTGAATGCCGCAACATTTAGGAACATTTCAATGCCGGAAGGCACCCCAAGACGCAAGTATCTTCGTAGAATCCCCATTTCAATTTTTAGAGAATCACCGATTGAAAATAGCGTTCTGTGTTGCCTTTCAAGATAGAACATCAGGAATAACACGAGACTAAATAAAGAACTGATAATCGTCGCGTAGGCGGCTCCTGCAATGCCGAGTTCTGGAAATACACCGGTACCAAAAATTAAGACATAAGTCAGTGGGATATTCACAATAACACCGAGCGTATCTGCGATCATAACAGCGCGTGTCTTGCCAATGCCTGCGAAGTACGATGCGAAACAGGTTTTCAGCAGACCAATGCCAGAACCCCAAATTAGTATGAAAAAATAGGTCTTCTCTAAATCCGCAAGAACCTCGGCGTGTCCCATTAACTCGAAAAGGTCGCCGACGAAATAGCCAATAATGAGTAACGACGGAATGAAACCACTGCACAACAGCAAACCTTGCGTCACGACTTTTGGGCACTTCTCTAAGTCGCCTGAACCATAATATTGAGCAACAAGCGCATTCGCGTAGGATAAGATGCCAATAAACAATGACATACAAAAAAAGGATGCAACGCCGCCACCAAGTGATGCCGCCATGTGCGTTGGACTGATCAGCGACATGAAATAGCGGTCAGTAAATATCATCAGCGCAAACGCGCCTTGTGACACAACCATCGGATAGGCGAGCACTAAAAGCTCGCGCAGCGTTGCTTTATCAATGACTAAGAATTTTGACATTTGACTCTTATGATGAGGGCTAACTCGCTGCTGGCTTTTTGGACAAAACAGCCTACCTGATGCGCTGTCGAATAGCTTTTTTTATCCTCGTAGGTATTTCGCTACTGCGTTGAGGCTGCCCAAGATTTTGCATTATCGAAATCCGAGTAGCTGAAGTGTTTAACCTCAGCACTGACAAAATGCCCCGCCACTTTCTCACCAAACTCTCCCAACGCCGAATCCGTCACAAAAGCGACACGTCGAATTTTTCGATGATGCTCTTTGACAAAGCTAAGATGTTCAATCAAGGCGGCAAACGAATCCCAACCGGGGAAACCCTCCGCATGAATGACCACACCCTTTAGCTTTTTGTTAGCATCAACGTAGGGGTCAATAAGCTCTGCTGCCGCGTTAAAGTCGCCGACGGACAGCTCACCAACAGGTTCCAAGACAGCGATACCCAAAGCCGAATTCAGGGTTACATTCAGCATAATTTAATTGCTCCTCTAAACGACGTCAACGCTATCTAAATGCTTTTAAGATTCAACGCGTCAACAAAGTTGAACCAATGTGCAATCGGTCTTAAAATTTCACGTCTCCACATGAAACAACTTGTTATAGATTGTCCAACTGTCGTTCATCTTTAGAAAAGACAAACTATCCAAGAATGTTAAACCTAAATAAACATCTCTAATACGAGCAACAGCTGTTTCTCCTGCAATCTCTATACTGATCACATCAAGTATAGGAGAGTCACCCTTGTCTTTCGCTGACGGCTGCTGGGCCTCAACAAACGACGCAAAAGCTGCAACATCCATCTCCTGTAATCCCTCTTGAAGGTAACCGGTGATTTTGGCATTGGGGTGGAATGCCTGGCGAACTTTATCTCCATCTGATTCAAACATGCTATCAAAGTAAACTTGGATAACACTTTCTATCGCTGCTTGATCCGACATAGCTTATTCCTCTGGTGGGTCATTGGTTGTTCATGGTTAATGGTTCATGGTTCATGAGTTCGACGTGCCTGTGCAACGCTATTTATAATTGGCTTGATACAGTTCAACTTGAACATCACCGGGCATCGTAAAATGAATGGCCAGGCCATAACCAGCGTCAGCGACCTCATCGGTAAAATCAACACCTCGACCCGAGAGTTCCTCTATCGTGGTATTGATATCATCACAAAAAAAAGAGACGTAATGCATGCCGGACGGTGTACCCATCACGGCTTGGGCAGGATGAACGCCCATATCCGCACTGGGAATGTCAAAGATTAGCCAGCCACCACCAACATCTGTCGCAGACAAACCAAGTTTGTCACGGCTAAACAACCGAAGCGCCTCCGGTTCAGATGAATAGAACATCGTATGTACACCGGTAATCATCAGATACTCCTCACAATGTCGGATCCGCTACGTGGAGACAAATACGAAAGCAGATTAGGTTAGTGTGCTGATCAGTTCACTTAAACGTTGGTTCAATGTACTACCTGCTGTATCGATCACGCATCGATCGACGGTTATTTGTTTGAGAAAGACTGCCGATGCCACAAAACCCCGCCTCTAGCTAGTTTTGGCTGGACTTGAGCAACAGCTTCTCACAGCCCGTACCTGCCAGCATTGCATCAACCCTACCGCGATCGTCTTGGTCTAGCCGGCCATACTCAATCCGTAGCCATTGCAGGCACTTTGCTTGATAAGCGAAAGGCTCCTGCACCCAGATTTTGCCTTCAACAATGGTTTCGACCGTACGCAGGCTCTGATCAAATGCATCTGAGTTTGCCAGCATCACGGGCACGTAAGTTCGACCAATTTCTGAAAGTAGATTCGTTAGTGTCTGCGGTAAAACATCACCGCCGACAAAACCATCGTCAGTCACTTCCGCACCTGACAGGTCCTCCATCTTGCTGACCCAAGCGTGCACGCGCGGGAAACTTTTCACTGCGACTTTGGTTGGCGTCGGATCAAATTGGACAAGCTGCGTCAGTTGTCCAAAACACGAAAAATCTGCCGATCCAGGTCGACTGCCCATAATATAGGGATAGCGTTTAAGGTGCTGGTTCAAACAATCAAGCAATCGTTTATAGCTATCTTCAATGACGCAAGCAGTCACGTCGTTAGAGCCGACAACATACAACCGCGAAATTTGTCTTTCGGAAAAAATGCCACGCATCTTCGACATGCTTTCGTCTGACTGTGTGACGTCGGCGTAGTGTGGCAATATTGAACCCGCCATATCAATATCGTCCTGATAATACCAACGGTAGTGGAACATCGCCTTGGTGAGCCATTCATCGCCATAGTCCTCGATAAGATAGTTGATAAAGGCTATCGCTGGATCTGACGGAATGACGGATCGCTGCGGATACTCTGCTTCTAAGCGCCGGATGATCGGTGTACTGTCAACTTCCGCGACCAACTCACCCGTGTTATCAGGGAAATAGAAGATAGGGATCAACCCTACCTTGGGTTTTGGCAAGGTTGAATCTTCCGCTTGTATATACCGATAAGGTATTTGTCGAAAACGCAGCACCGCCAGCATCTTGCGTGTATACGGCGAACCAGGCGAACCTCTCACGGGCAATAACGAATTTGTCACAAACTTCCCCTAAATGACGCTAACAGTTTATCGTGTAGATCTAGGCAGACTATCTAATTTAAAGCGCAATTTCGACCTGCTTACTTGTAGATACCAACCCGTTCAAAGACTTCGAGTACTCGGCGTTAACGAATCTAACGAGAATCAAGTCGACGACGATTGGTCGATATCAGCCAAAATGTCGATGCTATCTGGTTTCTTAACATCGGCAGATCGTGCCCCACTGATCGATCCGTTTATCCAGAGCATAACGAAGCATCATTACCGTACATCGACACAATGCATTTTTTTGCAATCAATACATTTAGATCAAACATGATCACTCGATCAACGGCATCCGTAATGCCTTATGGCTCGGGTTGTTTGGCCTGACACCCTGGTATATTGAAGCGCCCGTCTCGCCTGTTTTATGGTAGCGTTAGGCATCCAAGATAAAAGAGATTGAAATGAAATTATATACCGGTGACTTAAGCCCCTATTCCGCCAAGATTCGTATGCAAATTTATGCGATGGGTATTCAGGACGATGTTGAATTTGGCCTACCGGTCGAGTTTATGATGGGCAAGATGTACAAGGTGTCACCCATTGGGCGTATACCTGTGTTAGAAACCGACGAAGGCTTGATACCCGAATCAGAAGTCATCGCTGAATATCTCGATGATCTCTATCCTGATAAATCAATGGTTGGCACAACACCTAAAAACAGAGCCGATGTGCGTGTTCTATCCCGTATAGGCGATATCTACTTGATGAACAATATCTTTATGTCCTTAAGCCAGATGAACCCTGAAACACGCTCACAGGCGGTCATTGATCTTTTGATGGGTCAGGTCGCTCGTGGTATTGGCGCGTTGGAACGGCATCTAGGCGACGGTCAATTTGCCGTTGGCGACTGCCTGACTCGCGCTGACTGCTCCTTGGTACCCGCGCTTTGGATGTGCGTGGGCACGGTACCTCGTTTTGGCGCTGACAATCCTATCAAAGCGGACTCACGTGTAGCGAAATATTGGGACAACATTCAGCAAAATGAGTTTGCTGCGAAGATAATTGACGAGATGAACCAAGGCCTAAAGGCCCGCATGGACGGTACAGAACAAAAAATCAGAGAAGAAGCTATTAAGAATGCTACGAATGCGTCAGCTTGAGATGGTCTATCGCTTCAGTTGAGTCGCCTTGGTCATTCACAATTGGATTCTATGCTCAGGTAACACCGCTGACCCTACCTGCATCAAATGATGCAGGTGAAACGATTTGTTCACTCGCATAATAATGAGACAATACCGCTAGATTAGCGGCAGCTCACACACTCCAATTAATTGCTCATTAAGGATCCTTATGTCAGAACTCGATTGGAGCCAACTTTACAAACACAGAAAGAGCGTCGCGCAGAAGTTTGGAGAACTCTGGCAATTGCCAATCGAAAAACGTTATCACGCGATATTAATGCCCCTTGGCAAAGCGGGCACAACCCTGCTTGAAATTGGCGCTGGTGATCGTAGCCTACAAAACCGCCTTGCTAAACAGTGGTCCGACTTCACCTACAAGAGCTGTGACATTGACAAATCCCATCCCCACGACTTTTTTGATATCCACGACGTTACCGGGCAATACGACCTAATCTGTCTATTTGAGATCATTGAACACTTGGACCTAAAACAGGCTTCAAACATGGTTCAAAAGTGTCAGACATTGCTAAAACCCGGCGGCAAAATTGTTGTTACGACCCCTAATATCTACTATCCACCTGGGTTTATGCGCGACGTCACCCATTGCACCGCATGGTGCTATGACGAACTCGGCGGCTTTCTTGAACTAGCCGGTTTAAAGGTGACGACGATACATCGGCTTTACCACGACTCGATCGCGAAGCGACTGGTGCGCCGCTATCTATTCTATCCTGTCTTTCGAGTAATGAATTTTGACTTCGCGCGACAGATCATTGTCGTCGCTGAGAAACCACAATAGCGCCGTGTCTAACTTGAAACCGCAAGTTATCTTTGTCAGTAAGAGCGAAGACAACCCAACGACGCGTTATCGTATTCAACCCTTACGACGTGCGCTCGAAAAAAGGCACATCCGCACGTTACGGTTGAATAGTGATGGTGGGCTTCAACTTCGATTTCAACTGCTCATAGCGGCACCCTCCGCCGACATTATCATTATTCAACGAAAGCTCTTCGACAAGTTCTTCCTAACATTACTGTCGATGTTCTGTGACAAGATAATTTTTGACTTTGACGACGCTATCTTCACAAAAAGCGATGGTCGAGCTGCGCCTCGTCGCATGCATCGTTTCAATCAAACCGTTAATCTAGCTTGGCAAGTTTGGGCGGGCAATCACTATCTTGCGAACGTCGCGACACAACAACTTAGCCACGACAAGGGTCGCGCCAGTGCGATTCCGTCGATCAAGTATGTGCCCACCGTCATTGAAACCGGAAAGTATTACCAGCGCCCAAAAAGCGCATGTTTTAGCATGCTCTGGATTGGCAGCCAGTCGACCTCAAAGTATCTGTACGAGAATACCGACATGCTCGAAGCGCTTGGCAAAAGGTTCGACAATCTCAAACTCATTATTGTCGGTGACTTCACGTTTGAACTGTCTCACCTAAACGTTGAATGTCATCGTTGGTCAGAACAAGTTGAACTTGAACAGGCAGCGAACGCGCATATCGGTATCGCACCTATGTCAGATGACGATTGGAGCCGGGGCAAATGCGCGTTGAAGGTGTTGCAGTATATGGCCGCGGGCTTGCCGGTTGTTTCATCAAACACAGGGGCAAATGCAGATGTTGTCGTGCAGGGTCAGACAGGTTTTGTCGCTGACACTGTTGAAGATTGGCTAGCAGCCATCGAAGACTTGCAAGGTGACCCCGACAAAGCATTGCGGATGGGTGCAGCAGGTTTGAAACGAATTCAGGCAGAGTTCAACTCAGATTTGTGGGTGCAACAACAGTTAAACTGGTTATCCGACATACTACCGACAATCGATCAGAGTTAAGTCAAACTAAACCGTACCCAGCCCATCTCTCATGTCCGCATGCAGACGCAGCCTCATCCGCCAAACTAACAAACGCCGTTCAGCATCACTTAGGTTTGCCTGTTGAAAATAGTCGTCAAGAAACTGACCCAAGCCAAACTGCTGAAAATGCACCTTGTCTTCCAACACGTTCAACATATGCGCGATATTTCTGCCGCGAGCGAGACAAGAGAGTGAACGGCTTTTTGACTTCAAATCAGCAATATCAATAAGTGCTAGCTCGCCATTATCGAGCCTCAGCACATTGCCTAGATGCAGTGCTCGAAAGTAGATACCCTTGCTATGTAGATCAGCAAGGTACCTTGCGAGGTCAGTCAAATGTTGCAACTGTCCTTGATCACAAAGATGCCGAATTTCTTCTCCGGCGAGTTTCTCGTAGACAATGTAATAGGTATTGGCTGCTCGGCAATAAACAGTCGTTGATACGACAGGGCCGATGATGCCTTTGTCTTTCAGCACTTGTGCATTCTTTTCAAAATTAGCAGCCTGCGGAAAAAGGGTTGTCTTAGAGAACGTCTTACGAGGATAAATAAACTTAACGATTTCATTATTCGGCGTCTGCATAATACCCGGCTGCGCTTGCGTGCCAAACAATAGCGTGTTCTGAGCGATAAATTGTTTCAGCTCATGACGATCAATTTTTTGCACACAATAACTCCGAGTTAGACAGTAAACATAGTGACGACAAGATCTTGATATTGGGTTTCCAAGCGCGAACCGATTGACAGGTTACCCTGCAGCAACGGACGAGGATAGCAGACTTATTTCAACTGCTGGCGAGCAAGAATTTAAAGCAGGTATCTACAAATCACACGCAATGCACATCAAGTCTATGCGCGCACGAAAGGCGCTTGTAGCGAGCAGTGTTGACCGAGCCGGCCGCGGCCTAAACACTGACTGATCGAAGGCCTCTGCATCCGTTATAAAGCGGTACATGCTATCTTAAACGTCTTTGGCAACGACCGGGTTTTTTGAATATTACTCGGCTACAAAAATTAACAGAACCCTTTTAGCCGACGTCCTTAACCGGAAAGCCAACTCGAAAACTCAAGACCAGAGCAGCGACTAAGACCAAGAAACCCACAGCAATTGGCAGTTCAAAAATGGCTCTTGGGCCACTTCCCTGCCAGATAGCGGCTGGAATAAGCGACATACAACCAAACACAGAAAAGATTAACATCACCCACCAGCTCCACCGTTCAGCTTTTCGCAAAGGAATAAGCGCAACAATGCCTACTGTCAGGCAAAAACCCACTTTACTCGCCGTCGCCCAAGTGATGTGAAAGCGCGCATGATCTGGCCAACTCGCATCAACCCCATGCATTGGCAGCCCATCAACAACACCCTGTATCGCCATCACCAAAGCCATGACGACAAACATCCAAGAGGCTGTAACTAATTTTTTACCCGATACATCAATCATTATGTGCCTTTACCTCAGTACGACGTTCAACAAATTATTTTGTAGATTGGTCTAATGTTTTGTTCAAGTGTGCGTAGTCGTTAGTCTTAAGCGAACTTAGGGTTTTCGCCGTAGTCATTATCATCAGGGTTGCCCTCCAAAAACATAAACACGATCAACACAATCACGCCGATAAGCGGCACGAAAGCGATAAGGATCCACCAGGCGCTGCGGTTTGTATCATGCAAGCGCCTAACTAACACCGCGATGCTGGGTATCATGACAGCAAGCCCATAAATCGTCCCCAGCAACCCAATGCCGGCTTCTGAATCAAACGTATCTGTTGCCACGTCGATCAACGCCAAGACAAGACTTATGATCACATTGAATAAAACAAAGAACCAGTATTCTTTGCGCCTTGCCCTGCCACTAAATACTGCGTATTTCTTCAGAACGCCTATGTACCAATCCATTTACTAACCTCCATACTATTAGATGTAATCAGGTTTGATATTATGAGACGCTCTGATATTCATAACGATAAATACACGAGCGTCACTGGTGCCGCAATGAGTCTAATGTCCAATTTAGGATTTGAAAGACTGATTGAGGTAATTTCTGAAATCATAAGAAAAGTTAATTTGATTCGTCTCCCACCACGACCGAAAGCCGCCACTGGCGGTAATCCACTTTATCAACCGCCTTGATTCATGCCAATCTTCCTCCGAGAGCTCTTGTGTCATGTATTGGTAATGCATTGAGGAGAAATTCCAGGTGAGTCTTTGCATAAGAAGTGAAAATTTTGCTGCATCAATCGTACTGAGTTCTTGCCCAGTCAGGCCTCTGGTCTGCAACTCAAACAAGTCGGGATCATTCAGAAGTAAATCGGTATACGAGGTGAATTGCTTATCAATCTCGAGTTTCGCAGCGACTTTCATGCCGTGCGTATTCTGTCTGACTTGAATTGCGAGATAACCAAGCGTTAAAACGACCGCTAGTGCACCGAGAATCTCTCCAATGGCACCTATTGCGTCCCAATTCATAGAACATCTCCTAGTATTAATTGAGGACAGCGTAACGCGACCAGTAAAGAAATGATTTGATTGTTTGTAGGGCGTAAAGGAGTTGGCTTCAACAGCATGCTATCTGCTCTGGTCACGTTAACGTTTTCTATCAGCAAAGGATGCTAAAGATCGTTTGAGATACATGTGCTGATGCATTACGAGATATCTGATTTCGCAAAAATTGCGCATTTCAGTCATACCAGTAGATTGGGATATTTTTTTGGAATGAAGCCAAGTGCCGAACGACACAAGGAGGATCTCATGTGTTACATCACACGACCAACATTTGTCGGTAGCGTGACACTAAGTTTACTAACTAATAACGCGTAATCTGCGAACTAGTGACGATGGACAGTCTGCCACGTTGGTCGAATAAACAAACCAAGTGACAGCTTGTCACGTCCGGTCGAACGGCAGCCGCTCCTAGGAGATGACCAACTTCAACCGCATACTATGTGCACTAGCTTAGATAGCTGTAACTTTATTTGCACATGGACCTTTCTGACCTTCACCAACTTCGAATTCAACCGATTGGCCGTCATTCAATGTAGCGAACTGACCGCCAGCTTGAATCTCAGAATGGTGAACAAATAAATCTTTGCCGCCGTCTTCTGGAGTAATAAAACCGAAACCCTTGTCTGCATTAAACCACTTAACCGTACCTTTACTCATAACGTTCTCTTTTATTATGGTGAAAAATAATGCTGCTTTTGCTATCACTATCACAAGAACAGTACTCGAACCTAACGGTGCACATCACAACTTGTTTCTATGCAACGGCCAAATGTTGCTAACCGCATATCTAATTTAGACCCGTTCTAGACTAATAATCTAGGCCCCCTATGATATAGATGTTCTCCTACAGCAACTAGTGCTTTTACTAGGATGCCTGATTACCTCGTTATCAGCGCCTGCCCACTAAAAACCCTAATTTTAACAAGGACTTACGAGAACCCACCGCTATCGAACCTAAAAGCGGCGCCTAACACGCCGGTAAAAGTTGCAACTAATTAGCAACATTGTGTCGAATTCTCTTCATTTATTTATGTGTCGGAAGCTAATTTGGCTCATCAAACGGCTCGATTCTCGATAGACGGTTTATGTTGCGCAATGTATAAATTCAATCGCTAAATCCTAACGTACCCGTAATATCTATGTGAATTCGAGGACGCTGGTGATGTTAACTTTCCTGTTAACTCTGGCGTTATCTTTGAAGTGATCTTTGAAGTGACCTTTGAAGTGATCTTTGAAGTGATCTTTGATGCCGCGTTTTTATGCCGGCGCTTAACATTAAGCCCATAGCGCTATAACTAGCCAATCGCAATATTAAAAACTTCACGCAAAAAATGGGCGGTGAAATAGGCGAGTGCTGCCGCCGCACCACCGGTCAAGAGTGTCCGCAGGCCCGAAAGAAATACCGGCTTTTCAAGCGCGTAGCTTTTAAGCATACCGATCAAGAAAAACATCGCTGCAGCAAGCAAAGCACTGGCTGCAAATTGCTGATTCATATCCAAAGACGGCAGGACATAGGGCATCAACGGAATAGTACCGACCGAAACAAATGCTACAAATGTCACACCGGCAGATATTGCGGGCTTAGGTGACGATTTACCAAGACCGTGCTCTTCCGCTAGCATAACGTCTAGCCATATCTTTTTATCTGCAGTTATTGTGTCTACGATTTTTTCAAGTAACTCTTCGCTAAAACCTTTGGCTTCAAATATTTGTCTAATTTCCTCTCGTTCACCTTCAGGAATTTGATCAATGTGCATTTCTTCTGCTTTCTTAATACTCTCGATATACTCCTGTTCTGTTTTGCTCGATTCATAATTACTGACAGCCATGCTAAAACCATCAGCAATAAGATTCGCAAAGCCAAGTATCACCGCAACAGAAGAGGGAAAACCAGCGCCCACAGAACCAGAAACTACTGCGAATGTCGTTATACACCCATCAATGCCGCCTAACACAGCGTCAGATATATTTTGACGCTTGGGCTCCAAAGATAAGCGTTTACGAATAACCTCAGGATGATGGTCTTTAATCAAATCTTCGTTAAGGTCTTTTTTCAATCGAGTGCCTCCGTCGTTTCTCATGCGAACCACTCGTCAACTGGCACGCGGGCGTGCAAAAAAAGGTGAGATAATTTAGCCAACCAAGCGCGCTGAGTGCTTATAGAAAGATTAATCTCTTAGGCGGCTTTTATTCACCCAATCAATGCTCTAGCTGAGCTTTCTATTATTGGAAAACGCGCAAATCGAATTTCGAGATATTTGTACTCAATCAGAATGAACAGCGGCCGCCTTCTTTCTAATATCAAACATAAATTTGAAGGCAGATATAATGCCAGCGAGTTCGGCCAGACCAATTACTGCGGCAAGCCAATATTCGACAGATGAGGCGGTGACACTACCCACTCTGTTGGCTTCAGCAAAAAAACTATATGAACCAAATACCAAGCTAAAAGCAAATACGGAGAATAGCGAGCTAACAATAATCATTTGTGATTTAGACAGTTGCTCGCCAACTAAATAGGCGACGATTAAATATCCACTCACGACGGTAAAGTATAGCGCCATGGCAGTCATCCCATAACCCACAAGACTAAACGTCAATTCTGCGGTTTCAAATTCTGTCATGGGGCTCCCTTATAAAATTTATCAAACAGTTATCTTCTGGACTGCGCCAATCAATGACCTGTTAGTGAATTAACGCACTATCGTTCGGCTTACTATACATATTTTAGCTAACAAGTTGCACGGAAACAGCCACGAACGTCTCTACAACCCGACTAATCGTTGATGCAAATCAACGTCTCGTATTTCACATAACAAACTAATCGATATTGAGATCTTACGGTACACTCAGCGCTTAATCGCCAATACTTGCCACGCGTCTTTCTGCGAAAAGGCGTCACCCATGCATCATCCTATTTATTGAGCGCGCATTAGCGTCCAGCCGCCGTTTCAATGCTGCCACCGCTTTGATCGAAGAAATCAGTTATGGCCGTAAATCTTGCTAAAGATCAGGTACAGCCGCGACGAGGGTTATCGGTCTTGCGCTTAGTCGTTGGCAAACGATGCTGAGTGTTGCCATTCAAAACAAGCATGTAATGAATGACAATCACGACCGATAGTTTGCTGACGCTGTCATCCTCACCGTAGCCTAACGGCGGGACGACATATGCATCCGTACAATTATCTGACGACAGCGAACGCTGTATATTTCAGTGACGAGATTGTTCATTTAGTCATTCGACATCAAGCTAAGTCGAACAGGCAAACCATCACAATCGGCATTACCTCCCGTGAGACTCGCAATAAGTTGGTCGCCCCAGCCATACTTCTCCAACCTTAACTGATGATACAGATCATGGGATGCGCTATCCGGCGTACCGACATAACTCACACTTTCGCCGTTGCGGCTCAGCACGACCTCGGCTGATTCAGCCAAGTGATTAATCCAGAAAGATTCAGCATTACCATGTTCAACCCAAGCACTACCCTCTTGCTCGACAATCCAAATTCGCACCTGACCCACCTCACCTTTAGCATCGGGCCTGTCGAGTGTAACCACCTCACCAGCGAACTCTGAAGCCCCGTAAATCAAGCCCATATAGAGCACTGGTACGGCCAGCAATATTCCAACGACCCAAGATACTATTTTCATCATTTTGTTGTTCTCAGCTGATAGGTCCCTGTAGCTTAACCGCCCTAGCCTTTTATATCGACACAGAGAAATACAGAGCAGTTGAAGATCGAGTTGCAAAGGGATTAATGGAAGCGTTAGCAAGCGGCTTAACTAAAAATTGCAATGATGGATGACTCAATTTTTCAGCCTCTTTCAGCTGAAGATATAATTGCACGAAGGGGCGTTTTACGATTTAGATTATAATGTCTGGGTAACCACCTTACTTTGCATTACATTCTACATCGCACCCTCACCAAATATAACGCTCCGTGACGCCAGGCGTTTGTAACGCATACTCATGGTGCCTGCATCCATAAGGCAAACACTAAATGCTCGTCTTGGAAGGTTTGAGCGATTAGTGCCACTGCCGTGGAGCGTCCAGGGGTTTAACAGGACAACCTCACCCGCCTCTAGAATCAGCGGAAAAAGATCAGGATGGCTCTCGTATTCTTGCGCCATGTCCTTTGCCAAGAATCCACTGGGATGATCCGGATTGAGCAGTGTGTGCTGAGTGCCGGGAATAATTTCGACACAGCCATTTTCTTCATTGGCCGCATCAAGCGCCGTATAGATGGTTAACTTAGGATCCCGATCTAGCGCACGCCATCGATCCTGATGTAACGGCAGCACGGTACCTTGACCTGCAGGCTTGTTCATAAACATCGCTCTGAACGCAGCCACAGGCTCATCCCCATAAAAGCGTTTGGCGGCTTCT
Source organism: uncultured OM182 clade bacterium (assembly GCA_905182025.1). Classification (GTDB taxonomy): domain Bacteria; phylum Pseudomonadota; class Gammaproteobacteria; order Pseudomonadales; family Azotimanducaceae; genus JAHRVQ01. The sequence goes on along the minus strand of CAJJAA010000016.1, from coordinate 27,844 downwards.
GCAAATATCGGCAATTGCATGTAAGCAAGGAACACCGGATCTCTTTCCAATAGCTGAATTTTTCGATAGTTGAGCGTTCTGCCTTTGTGGCCTCGTGTCTGCTCACCGGCAGAGTCATAAGCGCCATCGTTAGAGTCTAATTGCATCAACATCCGATCATAGTCAAGATTAGCTTCTCCAAGCATGATTTCGTCGATACGTTGTCGCATCGCTTGCACCATTTCTGCAGGACCAATCTTGCCTAACCGCACATAACCCTGTGTATCGAATGCCTGCCATTGCTCATCACTGATCTCATTCATAACTTTTTCACTAACATTTGGACAGCGAACCTGTTGGTTAATATCTTGGTGAGCATGCGCTTAGATAGCGTAACGCTTGATCAGCGGCTTCGTCCCAGACGAATGCCGCTACCGGGCCGATCAGGGACGATGATGTTGCCGTCTTTGATATCGAATGGCTCAGCGATCAGCGGCAAGCGCCCAGTCGCGAGATTCAATCCAGTCGGCCGATTCGCTCGCCCGCATCAAGTGAGCAGAGACCTCGGGGTAGAGATGGCTGGATAGCGGCAGACCCGGCGGCACCGGCAATTGAGGCCGCGCGCATCCAGCCCGTGACACCACCGATACGCATCAGATCGGGCATATACAGATCCGCTGCATGCGCAACGACGGCCTTGTAGAACTCGCGCGGACCATAGATGTTTTCGCCTATTTGGATAGGTGTCTTTATCTCTCGGGTGATCTGTGCGTACGCTTCTATATTGTCGTAGACGATAGGTTCTTCGAACCAGTACAAGCCCTGATCATCTAACGCGTGCAGGCGCAAGAGTGCTTCGCCGAATGCCATACCCTGATTGAAATCTGACATGATGTGAACATCATCACCGACCGCTTCGCGCACGATGGCAATAGCCTTGACGTCATCTTTTATCGATGCGCGGCCAAGCCGCATTTTAACCGCGCTGTAATTGCCCTCGCTGACCAGTGCGGCGGCCTCGTCGCCGAGTTCATCCAGCGGTTTTAACCAAAGACCGTTGGTGTTGTATGCGCGAACAGGACCCGGACTGCCACCGAGCAAACTGGCCAGCGGCATATTGGCAGCCTTAGCAAGCGCATCCCAAATCGCCATATCGATGCCGGCAGCGCAATCAGCGTGATGCCCTCACGACCCACGAGGTGCAGTGAACGCATGCTCTCAGCATAGACATCAAGCGGAGCCAGCGGCTTGCCCTTGAACATGTCCGCGAAGTCCTCGATCGAATGGACGATGGCGGGAACGGATCGCTGCAATCGGTAAGGCTCTAAGATAACTGCGGCCAACAATACCCTGCTTGGTGTGAATATCGATCAGGATCAGAGGCCAGTCCTGCAAGCTGGCCAACCTTGGCGACAAGCGGCCGCTTGAGCGGTACCGATACGGCTCGAACCTGTATGCTTTGCTAGCGTGAGTTGCTGCGTCACTTGTAATACCTTTGGCTTAACTGATTCCCTTGAGTATATGACGCGCGCCCCCGCGGCTCCAAACTTCTTCGCAATAGGGAGAATATTTGAGACAAAGACAGTGACAGAAACAGTGGCAGGTATTGAATAGCGGCTCGCGGATGCTATTGCGCTTGCTGCCGGCAATTAGACGCCGACTCAACACTTAATAGATACTCGGCAAATTCCTTTTGTTAATGACCTTGGCGGCTAGCATGCAGGCGTTGCCGATACTTACTGTTGCAACTGTGACGTCTTTTCCAGGCCGGCTAACGCGTAGGTCATCGCCGTTTCAATGCATTGCTCACGGTCAATCTTACTTTTGTTGTAATAGGCAGCCGCCGCAATCGATAGCCCTGATGTCATGCTGACTAGCAGCCCTGCCTGAGTCTTGGTGAGTTTGTAGCTGCCCGCCGCGTTCTTAACAAGGTACGAGGCCGTTTGTCGGCGTCCCTTTTTTACATCTTTTTCAATCGCGATGGCAATGTCTGGCTCATTGAGGAGCGCGGGCAGAATATTGCCGGGTGCATGGTGATCAAAATTGCTGACAATGAAAATGTGAAGCACCTCGGTAAAGTTTTTGGCGCCACTTAGCTTTGTCGATAAATTTCCACTGAAGGCGCTATATTCTCGCCCCAGCAAAACCTGCAATAGTGTTTCACGGCTAGAAAAATACTTGTAGACCAGCGGGCTGGTTACGCCTGCGGTACGTGACAAAGCTTCCATCGTGAAGCGTTGCAAACCCTCCTTCATGATCAATAGTTTTGCTGTATCAAGCAGCTGGTTCTTTCGTAACGTGGGAGAGAGCCGGGTTCTTACCTTTTGCACGGCCATGAAAAAGCCTTCATTGAATATCGTTAAACGCTATTAGATCACCGAAACAATCGATGTACCAACATCAAACGTCAACTGACTTTGCCGTCTGTTGACCTTTTGACTATTTGCACCCCTCAAAAAAATCAACCGAGATCATCGAAGTGCAAAGCTCGAGACCGAACACAGCCCATCCAGCGACGCACTAAACATCAGTGCGAAACTGGAAAGTGATTCATCATGGTGTAATGCAAACGGATGCTATGCAGTCAACCCCATCAAGTCTTCAAAGTTTTTTGAATAGAACTGATCCAACTCCACGTCATTGGCCGATACGGCATCGAGACTACGTTCAAAATCGCCAAAAGGATCGCTGCCGCCTTCCGGATGAGGATAGTCGGTATTGAACATCAAGATGTCCTTGCCAACACTGCGTAAAACCCAACCGGTGTCTTCCGTATGCAGTGGCGTAACGCGCACCTGACGCTCGACATATTCGGAAGGTTTGATAGAAAGCTTTTTAAGCTCAGCATCAAATCTACCTAGCAGTGAAACACCCATATCCAAATTCTGCATCATTGCAGGCACCCAGTTTGAACCCAATTCCACAAAGCCGATCTTCAAATTTGGGAAACGTTCAAGCACCCCATCGTAAATCATGCAGGTTAGCCAGCGCTCTGGCGAGTGATGTAAAACGTTTAAATCTTTCGGTTTGGTACTTTCTATGTTTGTGAGGTTCAAGCTTTTGTCTTTTTCTACGCCTGTGTTCATATAGGCACCGTGCATATTTCGACCGCTGCCGATATGCAATGTCACAGGCACACCCGCCTCTTCAAGTACGGCCCAGATCGGATCGTAAGCAACATGCGACGGCGCACGCCCGTCGACGGCATCACTACCAATCCAAAGCGCTCGCACACCCATTTTTACAGCATCCTTTGCGCCCTGCAAAGCACGCTTTGGATCCGATAGCACCATAAAACCAACCGGTAGCATTCGTTTGTCGTCTTTACAAAAATCGACCATGCCACGGTTTAGTGCATCACAACCACCATAGGCTACGTCGGGATTGTTGTGGCGGGCAAATCGCGAAGCACCAAGCGTAGGGAAGATCAGCTGTGAGCTAAGGCCCAGTATGTCGAGTGACTCGCTTCGTTCCGCACTATCAAACGCGCCAAAAGCAGGCCATTGTTTCAGTTTAGCCTTGTGACCAAACAGGTTCGCTTTGAGTTCCGCTGTGAGCTCAGGATTGCCTCCCGCCACCCGTTTTTTAGCCGCATCCATCAGCGGTGCTAACAAAGGCATATCCAATGGGATAAGACCCGGTAAAAGATTCTCTTTTACAAAATCTGTCGCGTACTTTTCTAGCCAGCCGTCGTACTCGATAAAATGAGCATCTGCGTCGTGAATTATTCGATTTTCTTTATGCGTCATTGTGGTCATTCTTCGTCGTTAGTTTATAGTGTCTAAAATAGTGGCACTAACGCTTTACTAATTCAAGTACTAATACAGCGTGTTGGGCTAGGCCATTATAATTAAGTGCCACGAAAGGCTGGCGATCTCTTTTTTGCTCGCCTTTACTAATGATCCAGTCGAACTTGCCATTCGATCGAACTCAAAAGAACACCAAGGAGTACCGATGGACCTAAGACTAAAAGGTAAACGCATCATCGTAACCGGTGCCAGCAAGGGCATCGGACGCGCAATTACGACTTGTTTGCTCAATGAAGGTGCACGACTCGCTATTTGCGGCAGAGATGAAGACAGACTTTCTCGAGCAACGTCAGAACTGTCAGCGCTGGGCGAAATCCATGGAAAGTCTTGTGATCTGAGTAATCTCGAGCAAACCACTGCCTTTGTCGATTGGGCCGCCGAGCAACTTGGAGGTTTGGATATATTGATTTCGAATGTGAGTGCGGGCGGCGGCGCTAGTTTCAGGGACTGCGTTGAAACGGACATCATGGGTGCACAAGCACTGATGCGGGGCTCACTTTCACATATGCAAGATCAGTCCGGTGCTAACATTATTTGCATCTCATCACGGGCTGCCTCAATGGGCATACCCTTTTTGCAATCTTATGCTGCAGTCAAGGCCGCAACCATCAGTATGGTGAAGTCGATGGCAATGGAAGTGGCACCGCGCGGCATCAGAGTCAATGCTGTATCGCCGGGCGATATAGAGTTTGACGGTGGCGCATGGGGCGAAGCGAAACTGCACAACCCAAAAGTCTATGCGCAGTTTCTAAGCGAAAACCCACTAGGGCGCATGGGACGGTTGGATGAAATCGCCGATGTCGTCACTTTCATCGCCAGTGAAAGAGCTAGCCTGGTTTCGGGTGCAAACATATTGGTGGATGGCGCTGCTACCAAGGGACTACAAATATAAACACGCCATTGCCTGTGGCAGCAAGCCCCGTTACTCTCCACGATCTTCACGGACGCAGCGCATCCAAGCGATCAATCATAGCCTGCAAAAACTAAAGCACATTGCTGTTGGCGGTCCACTGGATGTCCTGAGTCATACGCCCCGTTACTCTCCACGATCTTCACGGACAGCACGCACCCTATCAATGTCCTCGAGTTTGCTAAGGAAAGCATACAATGCGCGTTTGCTGGTGTACTTGAGCGCGAACTTGTTGTGGAAAAAAATGGTCAGGTTAACGCACTCATCACTCAGTACAATCGTGTAACCATCGTATCCGGACGTTGCGTCGAGTTGCTTGTAAGTGGTGGTTTCCCCATTAGGGGTACCCAAATCAAGAACCTTCTGGAAGACTCTTAACGCCTGTCGCACATTAATATTCTTATCCATTAGCGCTCCTCAAATCGCTGCGCGAGTCGCGTCGCACTCGTAAATGCATCTTCAACGCGATTGCCCAGACACCAGTCGCCACAGGCGGCGAGTTGGCTTGCCTCGTTAATCCAGAAATCCTGACCGAAAGGCTCGGTCACCCGGGCATAACGCCATCGATGCAGACCGGCGGCTGCATGTGTTATCTCCGCAACCGATGCGACAGCATCGACAAGCAGATGTTTGACTTCTTCTCGGTCAGTGTCGTAATGCAGTTGCGACCATGCGCCGTCGGCATGCGCGACCAAGGAGGGTTGACTGTGCCGACCGGGCTTGCGATCAGTAAACGCAAGCCAGCTAACCGGTGAATCTTTGACAATGGCTGCGTCCCAAGACGGCAGACTGCCCGAACAGCCAAGTAAGAGCGAAAAACAGGGAGCAAAGCCGGTCGCATCCATGTCTTGACCGATGTTATCTGGAAACATTTGTCTTGTTTGTTCCGGTGGCGCAGTACTAACGACCCAATCATAGGGACCAAAATCTTGCTCTGCCGTTTTTAGCCACCAATAACCGTCATGTTTTTCAACAAAATGCACCTGCGTATTAAGCAATACATTCAGCTCTTCGCCTATTGCCTTGCACAAACCATTCATATTTGGCAGCGCAACAAAGTGCGGCTCGCGCCAAACGCGATCTTGTAGCTCGGCTTTCGGCGACAGCGTCGCGATTTTCGGTTGCCACTCCTCCACCACCCCCGATGATTGGTAGTCACGCAAAAAGTCCCTGAATGCGGCTGTCCTAGCGGTAAAAAACTGTGCACCATGATCAAAGCTATGCGCACCGGTGTGCCTGACAGACATGCGCCCGCCTGTACCTCGCCCCTTATCGAATAATTCGACCTGGTAGTGAGGCAACGCTGCCAAGCGTTTGGCGACGCTCACGCCCGCAATGCCGGTACCGATTACCGCAATTTTCATCGTTTTTTATCCTTCATGAACAATATTACGCTGCAGCCACCCGCATAGATGACTTAAACGAAAGCAAACACAATAGCAGCCCCGATCGATAGCAGAATGATTGATCTGATATTTCACTTGCAACGTAATTTGGGCCATGGAAAACAATAAAGATATCTTGTACTACGACGGTCAATGCCCACTTTGCTCGCGAGAGATGAGCATTTTGGCGAAAATGAAAAGCGATGACCTTAACCTCGTTGATATTCATCAGCTATCCGCTGGAGAAGCACCGCCACGTGACCAGCTTCTTGAAGTGCTTCATCTGAAAACCGGCGACGGCCAATGGGTAACCGGCGTTGATGCCTCCGTGCGCGCCTGGTCCTCAACGCGCATGGGCTGGTTATGGAAAATTCTTAAACTACCATTAATTAGTCCGGTAGCAGAACTCGTCTATTCCATCTGGGCAAAACGACGATATGAAAAGCTTTACGGAAAAACGAATACATCAGCTTAGCTAAAAAGAACCGCCTCGCCCTGCAGCCCGTGTTTGGCCATCCGAACTAAGCTCTATTGACGTTAAAGACAATGCCGCTGTGTTGGTTCACCGACGCTCAGGTATACTGCCCTCTACTCTCACCCCTACCTTCGGACCTTGATGAACAACCGTGTTGATTGCATGCAGTGTGGCATGTTGCTACCTAAGGATATGGTTCACTGCCCTAAATGTGACGATCTATTGGATGCCCAGTCCGATGGCAGTATCCTAACGGTGGATATTGCCCACGACCGAGAAACGGTTAGGCAAGCTATGACGAAGTTAAGCCAAACCCTCGATGAAGTTGATAGCGTGAGAGGCGCGGGTGCAAGATTTATTGTCGGCACCGGTAGAATACGCGAAGCGGTTAGCGCTGAACTCGCCACCTACCTTTACCGAAAAGACATTTTGAGTTTTGAGTTCGAGGGAAATAATGAAGGCGCGATTTTGGTCATGTTGAGAAAACCTTATCTCAATGCCTGAGCCGATCTATAAGCTGCTCAAGATAATCAATGCGTTGCCTTAATTTCTGATTTCTTTCGGTCAGCTCTAGCGCCAAAGCAACACCATGAAGATCCAGTTGCAGATCCTGCCGCATGCGCTCGGCACGTTGGCAACGACTTAGGGCTTCACTGGGGAAAATCCACTGATCCTGACGCAACCGCGGTTCCAAAATACCGTGCTCAACGAATTCGGTGACGCGTTGCTCATCAACCTTGGCAACACTACAAAACTCGATCAGTGTGTACACAAGCTCACTCATACTGGCCTCGCCATACCGTCCAGCGGCTTGAAGTTAAATTTATCTTTGAGCGCTTCGAAAGCCGCTTTATCGGCATCGGTTTCAATCGGCGGGTTGACGAGTTTAAGCATCACAAACTGGTCACCGCTGCCAAGTCCTCGACCTTTCAATCTAAGCCGTTTACCATTTTGGCTATCGGCAGGTATTTTAAGATTAACTTTGCCACCGAGCGTTTGAACCTCAACACTTTCACCCAGTGCTGCTTCCCAAGGACTCACCGGCAATACCAGGGTAATATCGTTCTCATCTACTTCAAACAGCGGATGCTTTAAGAATGAGATCTTAAGATATATGTCACCCGCCGGTCCTTCGCCGTGACCAAGCTCACCTTGACCCTTTAGCCGCAGTTCCTTGCCTTGCGTCACGCCTTTTGGAATGGTGACGTTGATCGTTTTATCGCCACCAGGTGTGGTCAGCCGCAACGATCGTTTACCACCAGCATAGGCTTCTTCTAATGTAATACCGAGGTCATAACGGATGTCCTGACCCCGCACGTTGAACGTGCCACCACGTTGTCCGTTAAACCCCTGCGCACCGCCGCTAAAGCCACCTTGATCACCAAAGATGGAGCGAAGCAGGTCATCCAGACCACTCTCGGCAGAGGCATCCGAATTGAATCGTCCGTGGCCTGCTCCCGCATTCTGAAATTGGTTGGGATTATTGACGTATTCGCGCAGCTCATCATACTCCGCGCGCTTGTCCTTATTCTTCAGGACTTCGTACGCTTCGCTGACCGCCTGAAACTTCGCCGTCGCGTCGGCTTCTTCACTCACGTCGGGATGGTACTTGCGCGCCAATTTCTTGTACGTGCGCTTAACTTCCTCCTGCGTCGCAGAAGGGGGTAAGTCCAGTATCTTGTAATAGTCTTTAAAATCCACAGCACAAATTCTCTAAGCGTTAAAGCGTGTAACGGGACGTTTTTGTAATATTCAAGAGGCTCAGATTAGAAATTATTACTGATAAAATCAATCGACTTGTTTTGACGCCGTCAACTACAGAAACCTAGCGAGCGGCTGCATGACATCAATTATTTCTTTCGCCACGTGGGCTGCCGAAGGCATTAACTTCATCGAATTTCCTAATGATTTTGACTAAATAAATTAGCTAACGAGTGAATTATTGGTTGTCCTTATTTTTAATCTAAAATTTCAGTCAATCAAATTTTTAGTGCCTGCTTTGTTCTATGCTTACAGTGCGGCTTCTAATGTCTTGACGGTTTTGGACTTAAATTCACGCCTTGCCAACACCGCAACAATTAGCGTGGTTGCGGCAATGTAGAAAAAGGGATTCAGCATCCAGAATACCATCGCCAGACAGAAATAATAGGCGCGAAGCCCTGCGTTGTTATCGTGCCCGGCAACATCCATCAAACGTGCCATCTGCTGAACAAATCGCGCCCGGTCAGCGTCACTAAAATCATCCTCCGGCATCGGCGCCGCGCCCATCAGCACAGCGACGAACCCATACTGCCGAAGACTCCAGGTTATCTGAAAGAATGCATAGATCAGCAACACGGCGATAAGAATAAACTTGGTTTGAATTTGTGTGGCGGTCTGCTTGACCGCAAACGCCAACTCGCCAGTTAACATCGCAATTTCGTCGCTGGCTGAAACGGCAGTAAAAATAGCCGCCAGCAGAATCAACGTTGTCGACGCAAAAAAACCAACAACCCGTTCCTGGCTTGCCAGCAAAGAGGCATCCATGACACGGATATCTCGCCCTAACATCTGCTCGACCCAACGAACCCGATGCAGATGCATCGAGTGTGACAATGATTGTTTGTCACCCTGCTTAGCTCGATACTTTGCATACTGGGCGTAGCTAATCCATATAACCAGCATATAGCCAAGAGCGATGACATCAAAAAAGTCGAGTAACTCAGGCGAGTGAACAGCCATGTCTAACATCCTTGTTTTGCATTCATGAAAAAAGGCAAAGCTTCAAAGCTTCAAATTCAAAACTTCAGCCTAAACTTCGGTACATCCATGATATCGATTTTTACCTGCATCAACTAATACACATAAGCTCAACGATCATTGATGAATTAATGGCTGCGTTTAATTGCATCGCCCTGTCATTCGCTTCAACTAGGGCCGGGTATATTTCCCTTCGCTTGAGCCACATAGCCTCGGTTGTAGGTCGGGCTAATCGTTAAGTCATTAATACAAACGTGGTTCGGTAATTGAGCCAAGAAACGAATCACTTCACCGCAATCTTCGGGCTGAACCATCTTGGCGCGATCTTCAGCGGATACCGGAATCGGTCTGTTATCCAAAATGGGCGTCGCGACTTCACCGGGGCACATCGCACAGGCTCGAACACCAAAACTACCGGCCTCCATGTTGATACTTTCATTCATGGCATTCATACCATGCTTAGCAGCTGTATAGGCAGGTCCCGTCACCACGCTGACGTGCTTGCCTGCCCAAGAAGAGATATTAATAATCAGCCCCTCACCCTGCTCTTTCATTGTCGGCAATACCGCCTTACAACAATAAAACGCGCCATCTAAATCAATCCGAATCACCGAATCCCAATCATCTAAGGAAACGTTGTGCCAGTTACGCGCTTTTATATTGATGCCCGCGCTGGCGACCAACACATCGATACGGCCAAACTTTTGAATAATTCGCTGCGCCACCGCTGATACATTGTCTCGGTCTGCCACATCAAGCTCTTCTATCGTTGCTCGGCCCTCACAGTGAGCTGCAACCCCTTCAAGTTTTTCCTTGCGGCGACCGGACAACACGACATGCATGCCCGCTTGCGCCAAGGCAATTGCGCCGCTTTCGCCAATGCCTGTTCCAGCGCCGGTAATCCACGCAACTTTGCCTGATAAATCTTGCAACATAATATCGCTCCCTTTGGTAACGTATTGTCACCCTGATGATAAGTAGGTTTACAGCCGAGCATAGAAACTAATGGAGTCGGAGTAAACCTTGTTAAGCACTTTACTCCGACCCCAATACTTTGATTAGATTGGGGGCAAGCTTATGATCAGAAAAAACCAGTCATTTATTAAACAAAGGGAAAGTTATGACCACCGTAGAAGTTGTTGAAACCGTCAATTCAAATGCACAATCCGTCTGGGACATTTTGGGAGATTTTGGTGGCCTTACAGTCGGCGGCCCCATTACCGCGTTTTCAATCGACGGCGAAGGCGTTGGCGCAGTAAGAACCATTACCATGGGCGGCGCCGATGTCGTTGAACGTTTGGAAGAATTTGATGCCGCGGCAATGGCACTCAAGTACGCTATTATCAATGACGATAGCCCGCTACCCGTCAGCGGCTATTCAGCCACCATCAAAGTCACTGATAATGGCGACAATGTTTGTACTGTGGAATGGATCGGCACATTTGAACCCAAGGGCGCGCCTGAAGAAGCGGCTTCTGATGTTGTACGAGGCATTTATACTGGCGGTATCGCTGGTGCGCGCAAAGCAACCGCAGGCTAACATTAGCGTCGCCGTCAAAGGCGACGCACGTTCGCCCGGTTTGCGGGACTCTAACCGTCAAAAACAGTAAGCAGAATCCTCCAACGCTTTATTACGAACACAAACCTTGCGCGTCTTTTGCCTAGTTAATGACGCTCGTCATCATGTTTTTTTGCAATAACCTCGGTGCCTCAATCAATTTAACGGACAGCGGATGGATATTTTTTCTTAGGCAATTTTCCGATCACGAGCCAACGTCTAACATCGCCAATACTTATGAACTGATATCGGCAAATGCTATCGGTAGTCGCAAGGCGCGAAAGCCCGTCGCATTGCGAATCGCATTGGCGATCGCCGGCGGCCCAGCGACTAACGCCACCTCGCCGGCACCCGCCGGTGGAATGCTTGGTTGGTCAACAACCTCAACATCGACGCTCGGCATATCACTCATGCGAACGATGGCGTAGTTGTCATAATTTGAACTTTTGATCTCATCATCTGCGACCTCGAAACGCTCGAGCAGCGCCATGCCAACACTCCATGCCATATTGCCTTCCGCCTGCGCACGCAATTGATCTGGATTAACGGCCATGCCAACATCCTGCACGCAGCACATATGCAGCACTTTGATTTCCTGTGCTATTTCGTCGACATGAATATCGGCGCTGACGGCGACAAACGAGCGATCGTCGAAAATGCCGCAGGCAAACCCTCGGCCATACCCGCTACCGTGAGGCAAGGACCGTCTACCGCTCATCTCTCGAACGCGCTCTAAACAAACCTGCAAACGCGGCTGCTTGCCCTTCATTTGTGCGATCTTAAAATCGACGGGGTCCATACCCTGTTGCACAGCCAGTTCATCCATAGCCGATTCAATGGCAAAAATCGCAGGTGCGCCGTTCAATGAACGCCAGACACCAAGGTCTATTGGCAGATCAACATCTTTGTATTCTACTCGTTGATGCGGCGCGCTATAAGGCGCCAATGCGCCCTTTACAACGCCCATATCACCGGCCAATCGAGCTACCGGTAAGAGCCACCCGGGTAAACGTTCGCGCGAAAAAACGACATGGCCGGTAATGTAGCCGTACCACCAATCCGACAAATTTCCCGCATCATCCGTCGCAATGCGTAATCTGTGGGCTGAAGCGGGTCGACAGCGACTCGCGGTAAACTCATCCTTACGGGTCCATTGCACTTTAACCGGACGCTTGACCGCGCGCGCCAATATGACGGCGTCCCGTTCAACTTCATAATGTTCACGGCCACCAAAACCGCCGCCCAGACGTTTTGCATAAACCACCACATCATCTTCAGACAGTCCGGTATCCATTGCCGCAAATCGCTTCATACCCCAAGGGTCCTGCGAGCCTGTCCAAATTTCCAGCTTATGAGCGCCGCTGCCATCACCAAATCGCGCAATCGCGGCCCGCGGTTCCTGCGCGGCATGGCTTTGTGTCTGCACATCAAACCGTAAATCAATCAACCAATCGGCATCTTTACGATGCGCTTCGTCTTGCAATACATGCTCTAGATCGCCATCGGCCATTTCAGCATCGACATCAATCAACCGATCAATCTCATCCTGGTTGATCGGAATTTTCAAATCCCAAGTGACATTAATTTTTGACATGGCAGCGTCCAGGGCGCTCGGCGTTTTACAAACCACCCCAACAAATTCCCCTTGCCGCACTAATTCGACAAAGCCACTTGTTTCAGCCACGCCAGAGGTATCGAGCGAGGCTATGCGTGCACTACGCACAGGCGGTTTAATAGCACGGCCGTACAAGACTCCCTGCATCGGTACATCCGCGGTATAGACGGCCGCACCCGTCACCAAGCCACGAATACCTATTGGCGTCGCGTCCCGGCCAACTTGTTTCTTGCTACGCTGTGGATCAAATGTGTAGAGTGCCGGTGAGGGTTTGGTGTCGTCAAATTCCACCATAACGCTGTCTTTATCCACTAAATCGGCATAGCTTACCTTGCGTTTATCAGCGGTCTGGAAGCCGCCCGCATCGTCAAGGATCATGCTAAGCGGTTCACCGAGCTTAACAGCGGCAAGCGCTCGCATGCTTTCACGTAATGTCGCCGCTGCCATGGCCGTCGGACGCGAAAATGCCGTCAAAGACATGCTGCCCGCAGTAACGGCGATAGGCGCAATATCGCTCGTGCTTGGTTGTACAGCCTCAATATCTTCGAGTTCAATATTCAATTCCTCGGCAACAATTTGAGCTAAACCGGTGTTCGCATTCTGTCCCATTTCTACTCTTGTAAAATACATCAGACAAGAGCCATCAGATCGAATTTGTACCCAAGCTGCACCGGACTCTTTGTTCGGGATAATAATAGTCGGTGCAACGGCGACCGCACGATTACGCAGTGTGTAAAGCACCGTGACACCGCCGGCAACCCAACCGGTGGCGATGAGAAAGTTTCGACGGGTAAGCTGAACCATTATCCAGCCTCCTTCATAACAAGCGCGGCTTTCTTGATGGATTTCCTAATACGGGTATAAGTACCGCAGCGACATAGATTACCGCTCATGGCGCGGTCAATATCGGCGTCATCGGGTTGAGGCGTATTTTGCAGCAATGCCAGCGCCTGCATAATTTGACCTGACTGGCAGTAACCGCACTGAGGCACACGTTCATCAACCCAAGCCTGCTGCAACGGGTGCAAGGTACCATCCTCCGCGGCTAGCCCTTCAATGGTCAAAACGTCTTTATCAACGACTTCACTTACCGGTATTAAGCAACTGGTCATCGGTATGCCGTCGACATGCACCAAACATGCGCCGCATTGGCCGATGCCGCAGCTAAAACGAGAACCCGTTAAGCCAAAATGTTCCCGCAAAACTGTCAGCAGGTTTTCATTCTGCCAATCCGCCGCGACTTGTCGCTCGACACCATTAATTTTTAGTTTCATGTTAGTTCCCCCATCGAATTGCGCGCAAAGGGTAAGTGAGACACGTCGTCTTGTCTAGCCAATCAAGTCCGCTGCGGGGTTTGGTGCGACCCCTGAGGGCAAAGATTTTGATCCCGATCTTGAGCGTGCATAACTCATTTGGGCCCGCTACCCCGCACTTTTCTCTAATCGATACCTGCTACCACTATCTAATGAGAAAAACCGGCGCTAACCGAACGCGCACAATGAATTCCAAGATCTCGCTCCGCAGGTTGCGCAAACGTTCAAATATTGTTCATGACTATTAGCGACGCAGGCTAACAAGCCAACGGTTTTTTATGCGCTAAATGGGTACGTAAAAATAAAGCAAAGAGAGAACATTACGACTCGGCTGCAGCACTTATTAATAAGCTGCGAGCAGACAATTAGCGTAGAATAAAACGCTAAAATCACCATAGATCGCGTCATGTCAGAGGAAATCCCCAACACCCACCAGAAAGCTTTATCGATCAATCTGAATGATAAAATATACGGTACCATCGCCGAAATAGGTGCCGCTCAAGAAGTTGCACGATGGTTCTTTCGCGTCGGGGCAGCCGCTGGCAGCATCGCCAAAACCATATCCGCCTATGACATGCAGGTCAGTGATCAGATTTATGGCGAGGCTGGACGCTATGTCTCGCGCCAGCGGGTGACGTCAATGTTAGATAAGGAGTATCAACTGCTGATTGATCGGCTTGATACGAAGCGTGGTAAAGATACGCGATTTTTCGCCTTCTGCGACACCATTTCAGCAAGAAATTTTGCCGGTAGCAACGAATGCCAAGGTTGGATAGGCCTTCGGTTTCAGTCAGAAGTGGGTGCGGAGCCCAATACCATTATTGTCCACATCAATATGTTAGACGATACCAATATTGCTCAGCAGGAAGCCGTCGGCATACTTGGCGTAAATCTGATTCACAGCGCTTTTAGCAGCGTTGACGGCGCAGCAGTCGATATCAGCAACCTTATCGACAATCTCGAACCCGGCAGGCTGGAAGTCGACCTCGTCGACCTTTCTGGACCCGCGTTTCAGGCCACAGATTCAATCGCAGCGGCCATGGTCATGGTACGCAACGGCCTAGCTGAAGCCGTATTATTAGACGCCAACGGCCGACAACAACCGCCGACAGAAATATTCCGTAAACGGCCAGCTATTATCAGGCGAACAACCGTTCGCTACTCTTCACCCATTGACTCAAGTGCTTTCGACGCTAGCATGCAGAAGCTAAGACCTGAGCTGCCCGCCGACGGCAAAGCACCCTTGTGCATTACAGAGTTCAGCGTCAACAATGTTCACGCCAGTGGCGATGTTGCCGATGATAAACAGCTAGCGCATCTGAGAAAAATTGTGCAAGAAAATGAGTGGGTGATGCTAACGAGATTGCGTCAAAGCTTCAAACTGAGCAGCTACGTTCGACGTTATTCACAACAGCCTCTGCGCTTTGTGATGGGCATATCGACGCTTGCAATGCTCTTTTCTGAAAGGTTCTACCGAGACTCGGGCACCGGCATACTGGAGGCAATTGGCAAGCTATTCACGAACGATGTGAAAATTTCGGTTAAACCCATGACGGTCACTAATTTTCGCTCACATATCGATTCCGCCGACGTCGATGCCGACTGGTTTGACCTGCGCACTGAGAAAGATATCGTCTCTATCGACACGCTTAACCTGCACGGACCGATGAACCACTTGCTTCAATATCTACTTGAATCGGACTGCATTGAGACATTGCACGACGAGGCTGAAATTTCTGACTAAGCTCAGCGAAAAGTTACTGGCTTGACGCAGCCATTGTAAAGCGGTCATCCCTACTCTAAGTCTAGTGCTGGGATCAGCGCATGCGGACAGGCTAATCTAACGGTTAGCCTGCTCGCTCAATCGGGGCTATTGCTCTGCCCCGCTACGCCTTACGACGCTGACTTATGATGTTGCCAATGGCGCTACGAAATCTCGTTTCAGCGTGCGGGCAGACATCAAAAAGCATCCGGCAGCAACAATGAACCACAAGACCGTCACGGAGACTGCATTCTTTAGCCCCGTTGAATTCGCCTGGTCGCATACTATGCGTTGCGCCTCGCCCAATACAGCATCTTTTGCACCACAAATTGAGGGGGTTAGCTGGCTGGCAAAATTGCTATCGGCAAGTTGCATACTCATAAACATGTCGCTCATAAATCCGACAAAATACGGCCCAATACCGTTACCTATGATTGAGACGAGGATGAGCAGCGTCGCAATGGCAGTGGCTCGCGAACGCGCACTTACAACGCCCTGGCCAATATTGTACTGCGCACCGAGGTAAGCGTAATGACATACTGATGCGATACCCCACAGGACAAACACGACCACTAGATCTTCCGCAAAAAAAGCGGCTATATAAGCTGGAACCGCGATCAGTAAGCCAATAGCTGGGACCCAAGCCACTGCAGTCTGAGAACGGGGTGTGAACTTCTCCGTCAAGTAACCGCCCATAAACGTACCGATTGCAGCAAGGAATGCAAGTGGTGCACCAAAGTTTACAGCTGCGTCTCTAACATCCAAGCCGTGTTCACGTTGTAGAAAAGGCGCCTGAAAACTGCTCAGACCATAGCCGACAAAAGCAACCATAGAGGCGCCTATAGCCATCCACCAAAAGGTCGGTTTGTACTTTAGTTCTTTAAACGCATCCGCCCAGTGCAGAGGCGCGGGATTGTGCAAGTCGGGGCTGTCAGAGTAACCACGGGGTGGCTCCTTGATGGTAAACAGCACAACCATAGCGATTAGAATACCCGGCAGTCCGACAACAACAAACGCTATTCTCCAGCCTTCAATTGATGCCCAGTCAAGCCCAGTAAACAATCCGCCAAGACCGATGCTAGAAATCCAAGCGCCAAAATCAGCACCTTCCATCTGTGCAATGGGACCGCCAAAGAGATTGGCAAGGACCGCTCCCAGCGTGACGCCCATTGAGTAAATACCCAGCGCCGTCGCCCGCTTACGGGAAATAAAGTAATCGCCAATAATGGAGTTTGCTGGCGGCGTGCAACCTGCTTCCCCGATGGCAACACCTATTCTAAAAAACAGCAGCATCGCAAAGCCCGCGGCGATACCACACAAAGCGGTCATCAACGACCATAAAATAATACAGACCGTAATGACTTTGACACGATTAGATCGATCAGCCCAAAGCGCTATGGGTAGACCCATGACAGCGTAAAAAATGGCAAACGGAGGGCCATACAGCAATCCCCATTCGGAATCGGTCAGCCCAAAGGAGTCAATGATGGGCTGCGCGACAACCGCAATCAGCGTCCTGTCGACGAAATTCAGCGTATAAACGACCATAAGCAAAAACAGTACATAGTTTCTGTACGCCGGCTCACCATAACCGGTTAAATGACCATCGTGCGCTACTTCTGCGGTAGTACTCATTAACATTTCCTTATTATTCTTGTTGCTCTCTTGACGCGCGGCCAAGATACAAGCTCTGCATTATCGAGATATCTGCTAAATCGAATGACGTAATAAACCGCACCATAAAATCGATGCTTTCAGCATCCCTTCCCACGCCACAAATGACTAGCGCACGTGAGCCTTGACGGGCTACATACTATATTTTCCAACAAGCACTAAGCAATAAGTCTTTACACCTGTCTTAGTCTGCGCCCGACTATCAGAAGCGCGCTTATCTAACACATATATTAAGGCGCGAAGGATTCAACGTCTACTTTGACTTACCAATGGATGGTGAAGAGATAGGGCTCGAGTAAAATGACAGGACAATATAACCCTTTGCTGGCAAGTATCACTCAATGCAAGCCGCTGCGTCCCCTTATTCTGACCCGACTACCTATTTGGGATAACGCGCCTTTGTGCGTAGATGATAAGCGGCGCCGTTTGTGTCGTTCAAAATCGAATTTTCGCCAAATATGTTTTCTTTTTGAATGCCAAACTGCTTACGATTTACTGCCAAAGGGGCAAGCTCTTCTGCCTTGGCCACAGCTTTTTGCAGTAACTCATCCATTGTTGCAACGTCGTTAACAACGCCAGCCTCGCGTGCAGGGGGACCACCCCAGCGTCTTGCCAATTGCACAGACTCATAAAACACGTGCCCGGGTAACTTGTGGCGAAACAGTGAAAGTTCAGCTGCCGGAATAATCATTCCAAGTTGAATTTCATTTGCACACATATAGCCACGATCTTGTCGCATAATTCTGTAGTCATGACAAAGCGCGAACATAAAACCAGCGCCAAAAGCATGACCGTTAACGGCAGCAATGGTTGGCACCGGCAGCGTAATCATGCGCGCCATAAACTCCATAAACATAAAGGCTTCTGGATCACCTGCTTGCGGGTGATCAGCGGGCGCATTACGCCAGTCGAGATCCAATCCATTGGAGTAAAATTTCTCACTTGCTCCTGTCGTGACCAGTGCCGCGGCGCCCTTGCTCTGTTCGACCTCATCCAACGCGGCGCTGAGTTCGTCGACAAGCGCCGTGTTCCACCTATTCTCACCCGCATCCATCGTCAACGTGAAAACAGTGCCTGTCTTATCTAATTTAACGAGCGCCATGTCTTTTCCTTTTTGTGAACCATCGGTGCGAAGAGGACTCTTATGAACGTAAAGCAAAGTCGCGAACAGAATAATCGCAACGACACTCATAATACAATAAGCGCCTCGACATGTTTCACGTAAAATTCAAGACACCCGTCAATACCTTAAGCCTTACAAAAAACGATTATCACTTGTAGCGAGTGAAAGATTGATAAGGCCCGCTAATGGTTTTAATTCCGACCTACATCGATGAGCTTTTGGTAACCAAAACGTTATATTGATGCCGAAGACCAATGCCTGTCATGTTAAGCGTGCCCGCTTACATCGTCCTTGTGTCCATTGAATATGAAAACGATGGTCGCGATTGTTCCGAGCACCCACACTGAAGTACGTAATACCGCTATCGCTGCAAAAAGGTCCCCTGGTATCGATTTTCCTGCAGTAACAGCATCGAATTGATCTGCGAATTGTACTGCTCCAACAAGCATCAAATACAGCAGGATTGACACAGACGTGTATAGAATAGCGACAAGATATTGCAGTGATTTCGCGAGACGATGCCCAGCAATGTAGGAAGCAATTATCACTGCGAACGTGATTGTTATCCAGAGTTCGAACTGTGAGTTAACGCTACTCGTTACCACGTCATATAGCTGAATGAGCTCTTCATTTGTCAGTTCTTCACGCATCTTGCCCCCTAACAGCGTTAGTTGATTTCATTGTTATGTGTTGGTCTCACTCGCTAAATTGCTCTTAGCTCAAAAGCGGACTGCACGTTAATGGATGGATTCAAATTAGTGATCGGTTTCACCATTTAACCGCTTATAAATATCGAGAGTTTCAATAGAATCTCGCACCAATAGTCCGTCGACGTATTCTGCGAACCCTGTGTGGAAGAAGCCTTTTCTTTGCTTCCAATAGCGTGCCATACCAGGCATGTCTTTTACCGCCACTATCGCTGTCGTTACAGCTTCACGAAACTCCTCATCCAAGGTCCCTTCCTTGGACAGAAGATAGCTATTTTGCATACCCAATATGGCTGTATGCATCGACATCATGAACTGAAATTCGTCCCGCGCCGGCAGTGGCTCTGCGCTCGTCATCGCGTTATACCAAATGTCACTCGCCTGCCGGTTCCTGCCCATTTCGAGATACCACGATTGCATGGTTTTGGTCGCGTCACTTGCAGCGGAAGACCTAATTGCGGAGGTACTATCGTTAACCTGAAGGCCAACATAAATAAGCGAAACAATTACCGCAATACCACCAACGATTTCTGCTATCGAAGCCCAATCTTGCAAACTCATCGTTTAACTCCTCTTCAATAGGTTGCTCTAGGATAAAGCAAAAATGAATAAGATGGAAAGCTGGGATTTTGGCTAAAAACCTATGCGATAAATCACATAAAGCAATAGCGGGTTGTGACATACCTAATGGCACCACTACATTTCATTGGCTTTCCGCGGGAACATGGAAATATCGACAATCACAAAAAGAACTCACTAACACCGAGTTTAGTGGTTAGCTTAGTGGCTAGTTTGGTACGCTGCGCAAAACCAGTCCAAAAACAGCAGCTTGTTAGCCGTCTTCGTTCTTAGAATTAACAGCTACGCCTTTGTTAAGAACTGGAACTATCATCGCTCTTGAGCTCTGTAAACATTGCAGCCATGGTCGAATTGCCCTTGGTTAACTTCTTCACTGTCAAATCGTCAGCTTTATTGTTGGCAAGCCGAAGATTGTTTTCAGATCCGAGTAACGCATCCTTGGTCTTTTGAAGATGGTCAATCGTCTTGTCTATCTCATCAATCGCTGTCTTAAATTTCTTAGATGCCAGTTCGTAATTCCGGGCGAAGCCCGTCTTAAACGAATCAAGCTCGCTCTCGAAGTTCGTGATATCAATGCTTTGTTCTTTCACAAGCGCGAGCTCTGTTTTGTACTTTAGTGAGTTCTTAGCAGCGTTGCGCAGAAGCGTAATGATGGGGATGAAAAATTGCGGGCGCACAACATACATCTTCGGATAACGATGGGATACATCGACGATACCTGTGTTGTAAAGCTCGCTATCAGACTCAAGCAGTGAAACGAGGATCGCGTATTCGCAATTTTTTTCATTGCGGTCGCGGTCGAGTTCTTTCAAAAAGTCTTCGTTCCTTTTTTTAGTCGCTGTTTCATCGAGTTCATTCTTCATCTCGAACATGATCGAGACGATCTCGGTGTCAGCATCATCGGCGTCACGAAATATGTAGTCGCCCTTGCTACCCGCGCGCGCGTCGTTGTCTTTTTCAAAATAGGCAGTTGGAAAAGCGGTGGCCCGAATACGGTTGAACTCCGTTTCACAGTGCTGTTCAAGGGATTCCCCAACCATCTTGGTCGACAGGCGAGCCTTCATATCTTTAAGGCGTTCGATTGCATCGTCACGATCCTTAATCTGCGTCTCGTACTTATCCTTGAGCGCGGTCTCGGCGAGTTCTTTCTCAAGTTTTGCCTGGGCAAGACCGTTTCTAAATTCATCGCGTTGTTTCTCGACTGAATTGACTGCCTCTGTAATCGCCAGTTTCTGCGCAACCCCAGTGGAGGCTATTTGAGCCTTCAAGCCCTGAATTTCGGCATCCTTCGTTGCGGCTGTTTTCTGCAGTTCGTTCGCAAGCCTTGCTGCGGCAAGTTCGGAATCGGCTCGCTTGTCGTGGGTTGCTTGTTTGAGTTCATTGGCGAGTGCATCACGCTCCTTTTCTAGGTCGTTTAGTGCTTCTGATACAGCCAACTTTT
The DNA here is from genome assembly GCA_905182025.1 of uncultured OM182 clade bacterium. Taxonomy (GTDB): domain Bacteria; phylum Pseudomonadota; class Gammaproteobacteria; order Pseudomonadales; family Azotimanducaceae; genus JAHRVQ01. The sequence goes on along the minus strand of CAJJAA010000016.1, from coordinate 6,775 downwards.
GTTCGACCTCACCAGCATCGAGCCTGGCCTTCAGCTTATTGATCTCAGCGTCCTTGGCTGCGGCACTGTTTTGCAACTCGCTGGCAACCTTCGTTGTCGCAAGTTCAACCGCGTTGCGCTTATCCTGCTCAGCCAATTCGAGCCGCTCGTGCAACTGCTGTTCAAAATCTTCGTCGCGAACCTGCTTGAGAATGTCTGCGTAGCCGGTCTCGTCAACCTTGAAGGCCTTCTTGCAGTTCGGACAAGTAATATCGTGCATGAATATTTCCCTTTCGGAATAACTGAGTAATCAATGTATTGTGCATTTATTGAACGAATATATTATGAATGGATCGAATATATTATGAATATATCGAATGTATTGTGAAACAGACAAAACAACACTCGCATCATGGACGTGATATCGCACACAACATTGAGGCGCAGTCTTGCTGATCAGCGAACCACAGTAAGCCGACAGCACAGATCCTATCGAAATCAGAACGTCCACATGGCAATAGCCAGAGACTAACTCTGGCTGATTACTAGGACCCCAACTCTTTTAGGCGGGCTTCGACTCTTTTTGATATCTCATCTAACGCCGTTATCTGTTGTTTAAGTTCGGCGGTTTTATGCGACGCATGGGCTGCAAATATATTGAGCTGCGCTGCTATGACGTGTTCACTGTGAATAATGTCGTCGATTTCCTCTAGGGTCAGATCCTCTGGGTTGTGCGACTTAGCTGTGCTCATTGACCGAAAATCCTGACCATAGCTCGCCAATCTACGTCTGAAATAATCGCCGAATGCGCCATCCGTATCGTCAAGACTCACATCGTTGACGTCCCGGAAATCGACATACAACCCTTTTAGCCGCGCATTAGGTACATGAGATTCGAGTGCGTGCAGAATCGCTGTCAGCGTTTCAGCACCCACAAAAGTACCATAGTGGCGGACAAATAATATGTTGTCATCGCTGATATAAGATTGATACATATGTACCTACTTCTAGCTAGTTAGTGCTGTGCCATGAGCCTAATTAATGCTGCTGCACGAACAAGTAGATAAAAATTAATAGTGTGCCTTTAGATGTGAGATCTGTTTACGGGAAATACCTCGAAGCGTTCAGGCACGGGGTGCGCCAGGCTTCACTAGAATAGGGGCCAAGCAAGAATCAGGGTATAGAGACAGCCCGCGAAAAATCAGTCGTGCTGTAAGGCTTCATACTCTTCACTTGCACCTGCACCTGCAATTTCACGCCTTACCTGCGCGCGTTTCGCTGCGCCTATACTGTGATCCCTCTGCTTCCAGACAGACGTAAATTAGCTTACAGTGACTGTCACACACAATTCGCCGCAAAACACCGATGAACAAATTACTCTGTTTTCTGATTATGCTGGTGGTATTGAGTTTTCAAGCCTCAGCCGATATTCAACGCACCGCATCAGGCAAGCCTGATCTTTCTGGAATATATGATACCGGTACACTAACCCCCACGCAGCGACCGGAATGGTTAGGTGAAACCGAGTACCTCTACCCATGGGTAGCAGAGCTCCTGAACTGGACCTTCACTGTTGCATCGCAATGGCTGATTGGCAGCGACAGCGACCCTGACCGAGAAGCACCCGAAGCAGGTGGTGACGGCAACAACACTGCCGGTGCCGGTGGCGTCGGTGGTTACAACGCTTTCTGGGTCGACCCAGGCGACTCGCTGGGTACAATTCGGGGTGTTGTCCCAACCTCCATCATTTATGAACCAGCCAATGGCCGATATCCAGCCATGCAAGAAGGTGTCAATAAACGGCTAGGTGATCTCTATCAGAGCTTCGGTCATGACAATACCGGCACCGCATCGTGGCTCGATCTCGAAGGTCCTGGTCCCTTCGATGGACCAGAGTCTTTAGCACCGTCTGAGCGTTGCCTTATCTCCTTTGGTTCAACCGTACCAAACCTGCCAAGCTTGTATAACAACTATAAGCGTATCGTCCAAACGGACACGCACGTCATGATCCTGCATGAAATGGTACACGATGCTCGCATTATCCGAATCGATTCCGAGCATGCGCCGCTGACCGATGGGCAATGGCTTGGCGATTCAATTGCCTATTGGCAGGACGATGTATTGGTGGTTGAGGCAAAACACTTCAAAGCCGTCAACGGTTTACCGGGTGCCGATGAAAACCTGCATGTGGTTGAACGCTTTAGTCGCCTAGAAGATGGCAATCTAAATTATGATTTTACCGTCACTGACGAAACAGTGTGGACGGCCCCTTGGAGTGGTCGTTATGAATGGCAAGCGAAACCGGAATCCGGTGTCTACGAATACGCCTGCCATGAGGGTAACTATGCGATGGGGAACATTTTGCGCGGTGCACGATTGTTAGAAAAAGAGTGGCGCGAGCAGCAAGCGACAAATACATTAAGTTCACCCGCTAGCGATTAAACGCGAACAGCATTCGATTTTTAAGATGGGTGCAAGCTTCACCCATTTAGGTTCACAAGATAAGAATTGGCATCACACGTTGACGCTATGCGTATCACAATGTGCGCGACGCATTGTCCGTCTATTCCACTGCTTTATTCTGCTCCTTTATTCTGACACCAAAATTTGTGGGTTGACGTGAACTGATTAAAACGCGGGTGATCGGTTATCCGTTGCGCAAGTCAGAAGCAAAGGATGCACATCCCATCCTAAATTTCGCCTACGCCAAAGCCGTTTTGAAAAGCGCAGTTAATCTGGACCATGCTTTTTCGGCCTGTATTTTGTTGTAAACCTGGCTGTCTGGCGGGCACCAACCATGGAGGGTGCCTTCATACACTTCAATTTCAGCGGGCACGCCGGCCGCTTTGTAAGCAGCCGCAAGGACATTTTTCGCATCAGGCCCCCGCTCATCATCGTTTTCAGCAATCGCATGGAGCACGTGCGCTGACGAGCTTGGGATAAGAAGATGCGGGCTATCGTCAGCATCACTCACTAAGCCGCCACCGTGGAAAGATGCAGCCGCACCAACCCGATTCGGCACAGCGCCCGCGGTTCGCATAATCAGAGGACCGCCCATGCAATAACCCAGGGTGCCAACTTTGCGGTTTGTGTCGACATTGTCTTGCGCGTCCAGAAACTCAATGTAGGCCCGCGCATCTGCCATGCTGGCGTTCTGCGTCAGCTTGCGTGCCATTGCGATAAGAAATTTTCGTGTTTCAGGGTCGCTAAAGCTGGCTCCCTCGCCCACAACCGGCGCCTTTGCATCTCGGTAAAACGGGTTAACCACAAGCACCGAATAGCCCTGCATGGCCAAGCGCTTGCCCATTGCCCGAAAGGCCGGTCTAAGCCCCTTAATGTCGGGCCACATAAGAACCGCAGGATGTTTACCTGATGAGGGTCGAACATAATAACAATCAGAAACACCGTCGCGCATATTGACCATCACGTCCGATTCTTCAACGACTTCTTGTCCTAGTGCATTGGTCGGAAACATCAAGCTCATAATAGCCGCAGCGCTTAGTTTGCTGAAATCGCGCCGACTAAGTGCGCCGCCGCCGTTAGAAAAACTCTCATTGTCTATTTCTGTTAGTTCATCGCACATAGCCACCTCCTATGAATAAAATTTAACCCAACACCCTTTAAATCTAACACGCTGACGGGGAGAAAACTTAGCGCTGTGTCACTTGCGGCGACTTAAAGCGATTGCCGACAGTCTGAATTAGTATCGGCAACGAATTCACCGCTGCGAAATACTGTTAGCTAGAAACCTTGTTTCGGCATCAACGATACGCCATGCTGATGATGCTAATAATTCAAAGGATATACCATGACGAATCTTGAACGTTTTCAAGCCTACGCTGACGCCTTCGAAGAAACTTATTCAGATGATAATTGGCAACGACTAGAAGAATTTTTTACGGCCGATGCGGTGTACGCTCCCGGTGATGGTACCGAGGCAGTTGGCCGTGATCAGGTGTTTGCACAACTACGCGCGGGAGTTAATGGGCTAGATCGCCGTTTTGATGCTCGCACGTTGACGGCGACGCCACCTACCTCGCAAGGCGAAACGATTTCATTATCGTGGCAGCTTGCGCTTCACAAGACAGGCGCCCCAGAACTCACCGCTGCCGGTGTAGAGCACGCTACTTATACCAATGGCAAGATCAGCCGCTTAGAGGATATTTTCGACGAGGGTACGCCTGAAGGCTTGGGCATGTGGATGGCTAAGTATGGTAGCGCCCTGCCCTCTTAAATCGTCTAGATGATGCTCACAGATGAATACACACCTGCCCAACGTTATCATGAGCGTTGGGTGTTAGGGCTTTGTGTCCATTTACAGCTTTCTGCCGATGACGACACCCGCCAATCGAGCTGAGTCTGCATCCTTAGAGCTCAAGGTAAGGCACTTCGCCAATGGCCGTTGCGCGATAGCCATGGCGCACTTGCGGAAAATAGTCCCATGCGGCGTGGTGCTGAACACAACGATTATCCCAGAAAACCACAGTGTGTGGCTGCCAGCGAACCCGAATCTGGAAACTAATTCCCGCCGAAATGTGTTGATACAACATGTCCAGCAAGGCACGACTTTCAGGCTTACTGAGCTGTTTTATTTTGCCTGTAAAAGCCGAATTGACGTAAAGCGCTTTGCGGCCCGTGAGCGGGTGTGTGCGTACCACCGGATGCACCTGAGACGGCAGTTCTCGCAACGTCTTTTCGCCACTAAGGTAGAGGTAGTGGCCAGTCGGATCATGGCGGGCGGTCAGGCGCAGCAAAATGAGCTGCATCTCCGCAGATAGCGAGGCAAAAGCCTGATACATGTCGGCGAACAGCGTGTCGCCGCCTGAGTCGGGGACAATCTCCATACGTAGCATTGACAATGCAGGCGGACGCGGTTCACTCGAAATGTCGGTATGCCACCCCTCGCCGGCGACATGCTTCGAATTTTCATCGGCGTGAATTGTAAGCATTTCGGGTAGCCCACCCGACTGCTTCACCGGATAGGTCGTGAGTTCGCCCAGGCGGTGGGCAAATGCGGCCTGCTGCGCCATCGTCATGACTTGATCGCGTATGACCAAAACGCCTCGCTCGGCGCCTAGTTGCTTGAGCGCCGCCACTTCATCGTCTGTCATATCGAGCAGGTTAATCCCCTGCACCTCAGAGCCAAAGCGCGGCGAGATAGCGTTGTGGAGAAGATCGACATGTTCTGAGATAGGCTTTATTTCGGTCGGCATAGCACTATTACCCCTAAGTCTGATGATTGTCTAAACGGTCTTGGCATCCTTCAATACTTGCTCTGGCATGGACTCATCCATCACGGCCCCATCGCGATCAATATCTAACGGCGAAACTGACTAAATCTCAAGGCTAAAACGTATTTTTCCTATCACTGATGCTATGCCGAGTATCGCAGCATATGTTGCCAGAATATGGAAGAATATGTGACACACACAAAGTCACTCTCACACGGGCCACGTGATTGCGTACAGGACAATGGGGCGAAGTCCCCGATAGACGTGGCGCGATGATGCAATTGGTCGCCGATTGCGCCATTGTAAGCACTAATAAAAAAACGGAGTATCTATGAGTATCAACAAACTAACCTGGGGCGTGAAAGCCAGCTTTAGAAGTTACGTCGAGGCTGTGGGTGGGTCTTTCACGTTGGCGGATGGCGCAACCAGTACTGAGGATGGCTCCTTTGTCTTCATGGCTGTACCCGCTGGTGACCTGAATATCGCGCCAGACGGCAGTGCAACAGGTGCCATGCGGTTCCAAGGCTCAGTCTCTTTTGAAGCCCACGGCGGCATGCTCAAGTCAACGCTGGCCGAGCTCGGTATAGAGTCTGGACCCGATGGGCTCGTTCTGACCGTACTTGAATACCCACAAAACAAGGACCGCTGCGCGATCGCCCAGCTCGGCCCGGTTGAAGTCGGCACAGATGGCGTTATTACCCTACGCTCGGAGATCACATTCGACGGCATGTACCAGATTGCCGACAATTACCCGCAAGGTACAGAACTGGACCCGTTGCTATTAGACTAAATTGATGGCGCCGCGTGAAAGACCAGCGTGGTGGTTCTAGATGAAAAGTAAAAAAAATATCTGTGACACACATAAAAGGTCCTTAACCATCGCCGGTGGTACAGCGGAGATTCAGCTCAACATTATTGCAAAACGTGTATTGGGCTCGCCTGGTTAGCACAATCGTTAACTAGGGCATTAGAATTTTGAAAAGCCAATTTGATATCAAAATCAGTAGGAGACAACATGACAGAACAAGCGCTTGAGATAAAAGACATTGCGAACATCGACGCGCACCTCGATTACCAGGCGATTGTCATCGGCGCAGGCGTTGCAGGTATTTACCAGATCAAGCGCTTGGCTGATCTTGGCGTTCGCGCAACAGTGCTTGACGCCAACGCCGATCTTGGCGGCACCTGGTACAACAATCGCTATCCCGGCGCTCGGTTTGATTCAGAGAGTTATACCTACAGCTATTCATTTTCCAAGGAAGTCCTTGATGAATGGCACTGGACTGAGCGATTTGCACCACAGCCTGAGACGCTGGCTTATCTAAACTTTGTCACGGACAAATTTGAACTGCGTCAATACATGCAGTTCGGCTGCCGGGTCGAATCGATGATGTTCGACGATGACGACAACATCTGGACATTGCGACTCGACGACGGTCGCCAGTTAACCACCCGTTTTATCATCTCCGGCGTAGGCGTCCTGTCGACGCCAACGTTGCCGAAGATCGAGGGCATGGACAGCTTCAAAGGTACTTCTTTTCATGCGTCTCAATGGCCGCACAAAC
>CAJJAA010000015.1 GCA_905182025.1 uncultured OM182 clade bacterium | reverse complement strand
GCAAACATCTGGACGACCATCACCATCCGTGTCGGTGAGTCCACCGAGCGTGATCAGCGGGAACGCATCAGCAGTATCCAGAACACCATCATTATCATCGTCTGTGTCTGCGGTCATAGCTGCAGCTTGGCAGGCTGCATCGCAAACATCTGGACGACCATCACCATCCGTGTCGGTGAGTCCACCGAGCGTGATCAGCGGGAACGCATCAGCAGTATCCAGAACACCATCATTATCATCGTCTGTGTCTGCGGTCATAGCTGCACCTTGGCAGGCTGCATCGCAAACATCTGGACGACCATCACCATCCGTGTCGGTGAGTCCACCGAGCGTGATCAGCGGGAACGCATCAGCAGTATCCAGAACACCATCATTATCATCGTCTGTGTCTGCGGTCATAGCTGCACTTTGGCAGGCTGCATCGCAAACATCTGGACGACCATCACCATCCGTGTCGGTGAGTCCACCGAGCGTGATCAGCGGGAACGCATCAGCAGTATCCAGAACACCGTCATTATCATCATCGGTATCGGCATTATTACCTGTGCCGTCAGCATCAGTATCTACTGACTCTGTCGAATCAAGCGGGAACGCATCAGCAGTATCACAACACCATCGCCATCGCTGTCCAATGTAGATGTAGAGTAGGATACTGATACGGTATAACTGCCTTCAGGAACACGCGAGAACGGCCCACTTCCGTTATTAATGACGATCGTATAATTTGGGCCAAAAGCGCCGCTCACACCAATAGGAATACTTAGACCTGTCTGGCACGCTTCTCCACCACATTTCGTTGCTGACAAAAGATTATCAGCTGAATCAACTAGCTGAACCTCCCAACGCCCTGATGAAATCAAAGCGGATGAAAAGGACAACGTAACCGCTCCACGGCAAGCCATATCTAAGACATATTTATCAACATCTGTGGCTGAAGAAAGTTGACCCACTAACGACTCATCTAAGCTAAGTGGCTGGGCAATCAGATCATTAGGCTCAAACTCTATTGCGGCAAATGCATAGGAACTCATAGTTATTAAAAAAACTAGAACAATATTGTTAAAATAATTACCCATAAGATGATTCGTCATTTTCAATTACTCAAGCTTCGCAGTGTACGAGTAGCATCACATTCTGTAATTTCATACCATATCTCTCAAGTGGCCAAAGCCCCAACCTCAAACCAAACATTGATCTTAATAGCAAAAGACCATCTGTTAAAGCATCGACTTCACCATTGGCATCAATATATCTTCGGCTCTGTCTGTTTCTAAGTATGTAAACTTACTATGTATAAACCAAAGACAACGACGACAAGGTTCTTAAGAGAACGACTTGACAGAAAAAAGCATTAAGAGCCAATTGCTTTATTGAGTCTTAACTAGCGACAATAATACTGCCAAATTTGTCTTTTAGGTTTCAAGATAACTTATGTAGCTTTAAATATAAAACACTACAAATATCCGACAACCCACTAAACCCCCTAGTACCCCCATGGCCACCTGCCGGGGGGAGTTATGTCTTGGGCCTTTAAACTCTATGCAGAGACATGGCTAGGGTGGATAGTTGAGATTCTCCTGGGCTAGATTGTGATGAAGAGTTTGAATTTGCGTGGTACAAGATGCGGTACAAGAGAAGGGGCTTTGCTGTTGATATATCGCTAAGAGCTAGGTATATCAGCGGGTTTGGCTAAAAAAATGGCGGAGAGGGAGGGATTCGAACCCTCGGTGAGATTACTCCCACACTACCTTTCCAAGGTAGCTCCTTCGGCCACTCGGACACCTCTCCATTAAGACGGCTCGAATCGTTAACGGCCATAAAAAGTCCATGAACAGAGCGCTATTATTTATTATCAATAGTACCGTGAACAAAACTCAAACAAGCTTACACAATTCGAGAAAGTTAGAAGTCACCTCAGCCGCATCCCGGCACACGAACTTATCGCTACCGTTGCTCCCTTCCGGGCCTGGCGGGGTTCACAACTTGTTGTTGCGAGAGGACCGAGGTGAGCGGAGATTATATTACAAACTTTGCCAAGCCTAAAGGGAATTTACCCAGTGTTCTTCAGATATAACGGAAATAGATGATCCTTGCTGCCTTAGATCTACCGCATGCTCAATACTTCGGCCGAAACTGGTGTGAACCCAGTCGGGGCTGCTTAACTCACCAATCACCAAATAGTCCGTCGCCATATTAGGTGCTTCGACGATATCACCGCCAAGCTCTAAAATCGCTTCTTCACAATCGAGCTCGCTACCAAAGACAAATCGCCCGGTTAAGCAGAAGGATTTACCGGTGAAGTCGATCTCTGGTTGGGGGTTATCCAAGGGAAGCGCTGTGGACCTATTGGGCTCCTGATAGATCAAACTCTCGCCCGTGAGGTCTCTCAAGGTCAGCAATAGCTCCGCACGTTCAGACTCTGACAATATACCGTCTCGCAACATCTCAACGAGTCTTGCATAGAGTATGTTCACAGGCCATCTATCTGCGATTTCCCGATGATTCTCAATCCACTGCCCTAGAAAAATAGCTTCCTGCTCGTCCACGCGGCCATCGGCAATGACACCTCGGCAAACGCCGATCAGCTCATCGATAAGTCGATCTTGAATCTCGTCTTTGGTTGTTAATCTTGCTTGCTTTGACATATGTTCCTCAAAATAGATCGTACTACTTGTTTTTTATCTGACCCAATATAACACGGGCGCTATCGCACCAATTCAATCGTGTTGCTAGTTCGCGCTTCCATTCATCGGTTGCCAAAAAATCCAGCGGCTCTCTAAAGCCAGCCAACCGCAAATCATCGGTGAGATAAATATCATGTTCAGCGACGTTTGTACGTTCTGCGATCCAGTAAACTTCGAAAACAGCCAGCGGACACCAATAGCGTGTCAGGCAATCATAGCCCGATTCACCGTCGTCCCACTCGTGCACTTCACAACGAAGCTCTTTCCATTGCGCGCTCAGCAGATCTTGTTGACTTACACGCTTTTCCATTGCGAGACGTAATCCTCGACGACTAAATCCGTGGGCACTCGGGCTTTCGACTCGCCCTTACCCATGTATATGTAACCGATAATTTTTTCATCTTCACAAACGCCTAAACCATCACGTACAACCGGGTGGTAAGCCATACTGCCTGTACGCCATATCGCACCAATATGCTGCGCATATGCTGCTATCAACATATTCTGCACTGCTGCACCAGCCGAGAGCATTTGCTCTATTTCAGGCACCTTCGGGTGTTTTTGTAAACTTGCAATCGCAACAACAATCAATGGTGCTCGCAGCACCTTCGATTTCACTTTTACCTGCGCGACATTCGATAAGGCTGCATCATCCTGTAGTTGTGCTTCAAGAAACAGCTCGCCCAGACTAAATAAGTCATCGCCACTTATTGTTAGAAACCGCCAGGGACGAAGTTGAGCATGGTCCGGTGCTCTAAGCGCCGCCTTAAATATAATTTCCAGCTCACTGTCATCGGGCAATTCAGACCCCACTCTCGGGATTGAGACACGATTAATAAGGGCTTCAATTGCTTCCACTGATTTCTTTTATCCCGCTGTATTCAGACAATTTTTAGTTGGCGTATTTGTATCACATTTTGATGTGATAAACATTGAATTAGCATGCCTGTCGCGAACACAGTCACACTCACGCTACTCGCTGCGGATATTTGTTACACTGTTTTCGTACCCTAATGCGCGACAATGAGCATGATTAGAGATCATCGACCTTACTGGCTCAATAAACTTTACGCCTACTATGAAGACTGGTATGGCCGACATTTCACCTCCCCTCACTTTAAATCGTTGGGACGAAACTTCACGCTCATGAAACCTTGGTACATCGACGTCAGTGGCGACCATATCTCCGTTGGCGATAATGTCCACATGATCACTGCAAAGGATAGGAGAATCTCCTTCTCTACATGGCAGTTTGAGGACTACCAAGGACATATTACTCTTGATGACAATTGCCTAGTCTGCCCTGGTGTACGCTTTGATTCCGGCTCTGAGATAACGGTTGGAAAAAATTGCATGTTCGCTGCAGGTGCCTACATCACCGATGCCGACTGGCATGATATTTATGATCGAACCCAAAGCGTTGGCAATACTCAACCCGTTCAACTCGCCGACAATGTTTGGATCGGTGATGGGGCTGTAATCTGTAAAGGCGTAACAATTGGCGAAAATAGTGTGATTGGCGCAGGGTCGGTTGTTACGTCCGCGATACCGGCAAATGTCATCGCCGCAGGAAATCCAGCGAGGGTCGTAAAAGAACTAGACCCTCATCGCGAGATTGTCACTCGCGCATCGCTTTTCACTGATCCTGACGCGCTTAATTTCAAGATTGATCAAATTAATCGCTATGTACTTACTAGCAACAGTCTTCTTAACTGGATTAGAACCTGCTTCGCACCGAAGCGTGGGGATTAAAATAGCTTACTGACGCCAGACTCTAATATCAGCACCCATATCACTCTCGTGGGAACGGTAAGGATTAATGTCAATTCCACCACGACGTGTGAAACGCGCTTGCACATTCAATCTATCGGGGGCGCAACGATTCATTAGGTCGACAAATATTCGCTCGACAACCTGCTCAGCAAACTCAGCATGCTCGCGAAAAGAAATCAGATATTTCAGCAGACCTTGTTGGGAAATACTTTGCCCATTGTACTGAATTTGGATACTCGCAAAGTCGGGTTGGCCCGTCATAGGACACAGCGAGCGAAATAAATGCGTGAAGAGCGTCTCCCTAACAATGGTATTACTCTCAACAACCAAAAAGTCGGGGTTCCAATAATAATCATCAATATCGACTTCTAAGTGATCCAGACTCTGCCCCATTAACCCCGCCAGTCCTTCAATCTGTGATTGCTCTTCTGAAACGAAGGTGACACTAACAGGCGCCTGAGCCGCAAGTGTTAGATCAGATTCCAAGGTGGATATGACTTCAGCACGGTTGGCAAATTTTGTATTACTGTAGGAGCCAAGATAAAGCTTGAGGGCTTTAGACTCAATAATGTTCACTGATTTAGCGGGTATATGAAATTGCGCCAACGCAATTTCAGGCTTACCTCGTCCATTTAGCCACGTAAACTCGTAGGCATTCCAAACATCCATACCTCGAAAAGGTAGCGCTTCTTCGGTAATGCCCAAAGCGCTACGTTGCTTCATTCGAGGAATAGAGTCCAGCAAAGACGGCGTGTACGTTGAAATGTACTCGTCCCTATCGCCATTGTATGCTGAGGTTCTCAGCATTGTTTCGTCCGACATTGGAATGTGTTCCTGGTAAATAATTACAACCCGCACGGGATGTGAGGTTATCTATGAGCATGCTCAACGCGCAAGTTCACTTGAATGTACGCCAATTGTCAAATGACGGACTATTAAGCCTTTGGGTTCTGGACATAAGGTCAATTTTTAGTCACCACCGGCAAGTGTTTCAACAATCATCAAAATTGGGCTGAACGCTGACATAGGTGAAAGTTATAGGTATTCTTGCGGCTCTTTTAGAAACAGCGAAACGTTATGTCACAGAACCAAAGATATTCACTCCCAATTATTGCGTTGCTACTGTCACCATTAGCATTCGGTAATGAGCCCCTGTCATCACTTGAGGAGGTTGTCACAACAGCCTCTAGAATAGATCAACAAGTCAGCGACGTACCCACCAACATCAGTATCATCAGCGACATCGAGACGATTGGCGCAACTCACATTAACGAAACGATGCAAAAAACATCCGGTGTTTGGATCAGTCGAGGTAATGGCCAAGAAAGTCTTATTTCCATCCGCTCCCCCGTTCTAACCGGCGCTGGTGGTTGTGGTGCTTTCCTCACAAGTCAGGATGGAATTGCTCTGCGGGCAAACGGCTTCTGTAATGTGAATGAACTGTTCGATGCCAACTCTGAACAAGCAAGCAGGATTGAAGTCATCAAGGGGCCAGCGACTGTTTCTTACGGCTCCAATGCCATGCACGGCATGATCAATGTCATCACCCCCGACATCACTGATCCTGAATACTTTTCATTCGAAGGCGGTGAAAACGATTACTTTCGAGCAAAGCTATCAAAGGCAACCGAGAACTGGCGAATTGATATAAACGGCACCAGTGACGGTGGCTACAAAGAAGACGCAGGATACGATCAACAAAAAGGAACATTGAAAAACACATCGACGCTGGCAGGATTCAACACCACGACGGTATTGAGTTTCACCAATCTGAACCAAGAAACAGCTGGCTTTATTTCAGGTACTGACGCGTACAAAGACGACGATTTGAAAGAGCTAAACCCTAACCCGGAAGCCTACCGCGATAGCACGACCGTGCGTCTTTACTCAACCATGGTTAAAGAATTATCTTCGGGCACCACCCTGGTTCTAACACCCTATGTTCGCCACACTGAGATGGAGTTTATTCAACACTTTTTACCTGGCAAAGCCGTCGAGGAAAATGGTCACGACAGCATTGGATTGCAATCGTCATGGCACAAAGAGAACTGGCGCTGGGGTGTTGACGCAGAATTCACTCAGGCTTACCTCGAAGAATTTCAGGCTGAAGCGATCACCTTTAATTCGTTCCTAGGCGCAACGATTCCGCAGGGACAACACTACGACTATGACGTTGATGCAACCACGCTAGCGGCGTTTATCGAATACACAAAGGCGCTCACGGATTCTGTCCAGATAAGCCTCGGCGCTCGCTATGAATATGTTGAATATGACTACGACAACAACATGCTCTCCGGCAGAACCGACGATCAAGGCCTCCCTTGTGGATTTGGCGGCTGTCGCTTCAGCCGACCTGAAAGTCGAACGGATGATTTCAAGAATTTTTCACCACGCTTAGGCATTACCTGGAACGTGTCTGACCAAAGCCAGGTATACGGATTTGTCTCCAAGGGCTTTCGCGCACCACAGGCAACTGAACTTTATCGGCTTCAGGGTGCTCAAACAGTATCGAACATTGATGCTGAAGAACTCGACAGTATCGAAGTTGGTTTTCGTGGCAGCAATGACCGTTTCGCCTACGACCTATCTGTTTACTGGATGGAAAAAGATAACTTCATCTTCCGTGATTCAAACCGAGAAAGCGTCGATAACGGCGAAACATCCCACCGAGGTTTTGAAGCATCTGTTAATTACCAGGTTGTAGAAACTGTCTCAGCCGAGTTCGCCGCTGCCTATGCGATTCATCAATACGAAAATGACCCGCTGTTAGCGTCGACGCCCGTTTCAGGCAATGACATCGATACAGCGCCGCGCATCATTGGGTCTGCTCGATTGAATTGGCAACCGACAGAAAAACTCAACGGTCAGCTTGAATGGATTCACATGGATGAGTACTACACAGATCCTGAAAACCTTCACGAATATGAAGGTCACGATCTTTTCAATATTCGTGCGGAGTACCAATTCAGCCAACAATTCTCTGGTTTTTTGAGGGTCATGAATGCGACCGATACGGACTATGCAGAACGTGCTGATTTTGGTTTTGGATCTGATCGCTACTTCGTCGGTGAACCCCGAACAGTTTACGTTGGGATCCGCGCCGCGCTTTAATTGATGCATCAACAACGGAGTAAGAATTAGCCAATGAAATCTAGAGCTGCAGTTGCTTGGGAAGCCGGAAAACCTTTGGTCATCGAAGAAATTGATGTCGCTGGCCCAAAGGCCGGGGAAGTCTTAATTCGCATGGTCGCAACGGGCGTATGCCATACCGACGCATTCACCCTCTCCGGTGATGATCCTGAAGGGATCTTTCCGGCCGTACTTGGCCATGAAGGCGGCGCCATCGTTGAAGAGATCGGCCCTGGCGTCACCTCGCTCACACCTGGCGATCACGTTATTCCGTTGTATACGGCAGAGTGTAAGGTCTGCAAATTTTGCACATCTGGAAAAACAAATCTCTGCTCCGCCGTCCGAGCGACTCAAGGCAAAGGTCTGATGCCGGACGGTACGACACGATTCAGCCTAAATGGCTCACCTATCTACCACTATATGGGTACATCAACATTCTCCGAGTATTCCGTCGTCGCGGAGGTTTCACTGGCCAAGATCAGTAAGCAAGCCCCGCTCGATAAGGTTTGTCTATTGGGCTGCGGTGTGACCACCGGCATAGGCGCGGTACTCAATACCGCAAAAGCAGAACCCGGCGCGACGATCGCAGTGTTCGGACTTGGCGGTATCGGCTTAAGTGTCGTGCAGGGCGCTGTACTGGCCAAGGCTGGCAGAATCATTGTGATTGATACAAACCCGGATAAGTTTGTCATGGCCAAGCAACTCGGTGCGACCGATTGCATTAATCCGAAAGAATTTAGTGATCCCATTCAAGATGTGATCGTTGATATGACTGATGGTGGGGTCGACTACTCCTTTGAATGCGTCGGTAATGTAAACCTCATGCGCGCGGCCTTAGAGTGCTGCCACAAAGGATGGGGTGAGTCGATTATCATTGGTGTCGCCGGCGCAGGCCAAGAAATAGCGACACGGCCTTTCCAGCTGGTCACGGGCCGTGTTTGGCGAGGTACGGCTTTTGGTGGTGTTAAGGGTAGAACGCAGTTACCGGGCATGGTTGATCAATACATGCAGGGGGAGATTAAACTCGATGAATTTATTACCTACACCATGGGACTTGAGGAAATAAACACTGCGTTTGATTATATGCATCAAGGTAAAAGCATTCGCAGCGTCATTGTTTTTTAGCACATTATTACCTCTTTAACGCGTTGTCGCCTTTATGGCTATTTCCGCTAGCGGCTCACACTGGGTAGATTAAACTTATGTGTCGACTGTTCGGCGGCCATTATTATGGCGACGCGCCTACTTCTGCAGGTTGACTCTATCGGCGTTTCTTCGATCAGATGCGGGCAACCGCCTGTCCTTGTTCGTACAACGCCCTTCTACTCTTGCGTTTTCCATTCGCCCTGCGCTTTTATTTCATGTGTACGTGACGGTATTCAATTGCCAAATTACACTCAAACCCGTTGGACTCGTTTAAATGCCATGTTTTGAAATCGTCTCCGACCGTTAAATCGGCAAATAGGCTTTTTATTATTTTTATTCACAGCGCAGGTTCGTGTCATAGATGCAATCTGTCACGACAGATTTAGGGGTTTCAAATTGTCTGACGCAAACCGGCAAAACATCTACGTTGCATCTAAGATCGTTTGATAGACGCCCGCTAAAGGAAGAAAAACGACAAATAAAGCATAAAACATAGCGTATCAGCGCCCTTAACAATGCACTCAACAATACCGAAGCCATTGGCATTAATAAAAATTGACAAGCGACCACCCTGTCAATGATGATCAAGTCAGAAATCAATTTTGCAGTAGTTTTAGCCGTCCAATCATCCGAACCGATATTTTGCCATCAAAATACCCAAAGTGGGTTGACGAACCGGCCTAACATCCATAGAATGCGCGGCTTCTCGATTGTATGTGTCCCCATCGTCTAGAGGCCTAGGACACCTGGTTTTCATCCAGGCAACAGGGGTTCGACTCCCCTTGGGGATGCCAATTGCGAAAGCTTATTGAGTAATCAATAATAGGCATTTAGTCTGCATTGCAGACGACAAGTAAGACACTATTTGATCGAGTATTGGCATTACGATTAAATAGAGCACCATAAAGCGGGTGTAGCTCAGCTGGTAGAGCGGTACCTTGCCAAGGTACAGGTCAGGAGTTCGAGCCTCCTTACCCGCTCCAAACTTCAACGGGACCTTTTTGGTCCCGTTTTAGTTTCTGATATAAAATAATTTTGTCCTCACCGTACGATACTGCCTACAACCACTTAAATCTAAAACCTGCGCCTACTCATCTATATTTTGATAATCTAACGTCCACAGGCCATAACCGTGGTTATGGTATGCGTTAATTAAATGACAATAGGCTGATCCAGTGCACGTAGAACAAACACAATTCGGCATCACACCCGAGGGCGCAGATATTTCACTGTTCAGCCTGAATAACGGCAACGGACTGACGTGCTCTGTTACTGATTTCGGCGCCACACTCTGTCGCCTTTACTTTCCTGACAAAACTGGCCGTCTACAAAATTTGGTATTGGGCTACGACGGTTTTGAAAACGTACTCGGCGACGCTAATTATTTCGGCGCAACAATTGGTCGATACGGCAACCGCATTGGCAACGGTCAATTTCAAATAGAGGGTAAACCATTTCAGCTAACCCAGAACGAGGCACGTAATCATTTGCACGGTGGCGCAGTTGGGTTCAACAAAAAGCGGTGGGACATCGTTGCCATTAATGACGACAGCATCACGCTCCATCTCAGCAGCGCTGAAGGTGACGAAGGCTATCCCGGCAATCTTTCCGTAAGCCTCTCCTATCGCCTCACAGAGACCAATGAGCTGATAATTGACTACACCGCACAAACTGACGCGGCCTGCCCTGTAAACCTGACGAACCATAGCTATTGGAACCTCGCAGGTACGGGCAATATCTTGGATCACCGCCTAACCCTCGAATGCTCCCATTACTTGCCGATAACAGAAGAACTCTTGCCGACGGGCGAAATTTTACCTGTCGCAAATTCACCTTTCGACTTTCGAACACCCGAAATCATAGGCAGCAGGATTGGCGCCGTTAACGGTGGCTATGACCACTGTTTTGTCATGTCTGATAACGGTAGCCGAGAACCCAAGACGATTGCACGCATCGAGGAACCCTTAAGTGGACGTGTCATGACGATCGCAACCACAGAACCGGCTATTCAATTCTATACTGGTAACTTTCTAGAGGATGTTCAAGGCGCCGACGGCAACGTCTATGACAAACACAGTGGCTTTTGTTTGGAAGCTCAGCACTACCCGGATTCTCCGAATCAACCGTCTTTCCCCAACACCCTACTTAGACCGGGCGACCTTTATCGACAAACAACCGTGCATAAATTTTCACACGCGGGCGGAAAGTAAAACGGCAATTCGTTCAAGCACTTCCTACCACCCATATTTTAGCTGTGATCTTCTCGACGCGGACGGATCGTGCTGGCCATTAGCTTGGCGCTAAACAACCCTGCAACAAGACCGGCTAGATGACCCTCCCAAGACACAAATTGATCACTCGGTAATACACCCCAAACGATACCGCCGTAGAGAAATAGCGTAAGACAAGCGATGAATATTGCTTTAACACTTTTTTCGTACCAAGCAATGCCAAGCAGGAATCCAAAATAGCCAAACACCAATCCGCTCGCACCGATATGGTAGGCAGGACGTCCAAATATCCAGACACCCAAACCCGCTAACAACGTGATCACTATGCTAACGAGCATGAAGGTTTTCACGCCGCGCAATGCAAGAAAAAAACCCATGACAGCTAAGGGTAATGTGTTTGCGATGAGATGCAGAAAATCGCCGTGGAGAAAAGGCCAAACTGTGATACCCCAGAGGTTATCGAGGCGTCTTGGAAAGATGCCAAATTGATCGAGGTCAAACGCGATGAGGTAGTCGACGAGTTCAGACAACCAAAGTAAACCGACCAGACATAAAACCAATTGAAATGCTGCTTTAGATTGGACTATCACAGGGCCTGCTCATCCAGTGTATCTACTATTTGCATACCAGCGACCTATACAGCGGCGACAACCTTACTCACATCAGATATGGAAGGCACACGATCATGGTTCACCAATATGAATAGAGCCGTACCCTGAATCGGGTTATCTACCCCAGGATTCGTCACAATTTCATTGTCGAGATTCAAATACCCTAAAGGCGTCCCCATGCCATTCACCAAAAGTCGCGACGCCAGCGCGCCCCAATTTTGATCTGGAATTGCAACATCGTAACGCCGCGGGTGAACACCCTGATGCTGAAATAAATCTTCTAAAATCGATTCGGTACCGGGCGCGGCCATGGCCCGCACCATTAACTCTGGGTAAGCTCGAACCGGGCGTAGTACAGCATTCGCACCATGAGCCCTTAGTCTTGTTCGGTTTTCGTCTTGAACACATTCGGCGATGACATGACCAGGGACATTAAATTGTTTCAGTTGGTCCAAGATATCGAGGGTCAGGCTATCTGAGCGATAGTCAGAAGCATTGACCGTTAGTACGACGATAAACGCTGCCTTTTCGACATCGACCTCAGCCAAACTGACTCGCCCCTCTGGCTCCCCATGCTTTAAAACAACACCCAACGATGCCAATTCACTTGGCAAACCATCGGGGTAATTGGGGGAAAAAATCAAAATGGGATATTCTTCGAGACTCGTCGAGCGACGTATCTGTTCAACAAGTATCTGCAGATAGCGGTCACCATCTTTATCGGGGGTGTTAATAATGACTATATGATTATCCATCTTCCATCTCCACAAACCACGGCGCATACGGTCCCGCCGATCCATTCGAAAATCAATAAACTCACCGGCAATTTGTGCCAACAAAAAAATGCCGAACACATACATTAAGACCACCGTCGCCATTTGGCCTGCCGGTGTTGTCGCGCTTGTGTCACCGTAGCCAACCGTCGTCATTGTGGTCATCGTTAACCAAAATGCTTCCCAGACGGTTAAGTCTTCAAGCAGGACCATCGCCAAGGTGTGCGACAAGGCGAGAAACAGCAAGAGCATTAACAACTCAAACAAATTACGCTTTCTGTCCCGCGTTGTAGCGTTGGCATACATCGCGCGACGATGTTTACGCCAAAATTCTGGTCGAAGTCTAATCATTAGTGGATTGTTAGCCTTTACGTACCTTTTCCAAATGCGACACAAGCGATTCAGCCGCAAGTTGCCGAATCTTCAGTCTATCAGATTCAGGTACATTAAATTTTTCAGCTAAGAGAAGAAAATCCGACTCCGTAAGCGAAATCGAAAGTCTCGGTCTTACAGGTTTAGCATTGACAGGTAAACCGAGGATTTGTCGGATTCTATCCGGCGGGTTGATACTTTTTTCAAGCGCCTCGTAACGAATTTGTTGGCTAATATCATGTCCCAGATCGAAGGCAACCTGGACAGCCTTCACTGCATTTTTTTCTTTTTCCCATTTATCACCTGTTGACATGATTAGCTGGCCGGCGCTGCAGGCCATAACTCCTTAATATCCGTAACAGGTCTGAAGATGGTCAGACTAACCTCAGTTTCACCGCCCCCATAGACTTCAATCTCAACGCCGTGAGTGCGATCGGGCGTCACCAAAAAATAGTAATCAAAGGCTTCACCATCACCATCAAATTTTGACGGACCACCTGCTCGGCAATCCTGGTTATGAAAGTAACCTCGCTCTGCTCTGATTTCCTGTTGATAATCATCGGCAAGCCAATGCTCAAAACCCTCGTGCTTGGAGGCACTTAATCGAGCAAGTGCATCGCCATCAAATACTTGGGAAAACCCATCCATATCGAATATTTGTTCAACTAGGGATTGATCAACTGAAAGCGAAAATGCAGCGGATTGTCGCCCGGCCTCGTTGTTAATTGTTAGATCCAGATGATCATCATTTATCCCTTCCAGGTTAAACGTGGTCTGAAACTCGTGCTCGAATTGATAAGTGACAATGCCAATCACCCGAAATTGCTGATCCCTCAACCTTGGCGGCAGCCCAAAGCTGTCGGACAGTTGGATCATGTCGCCAACGAGAAGGTCTTCAACATTATCGAGCGCGCGGGGCTTGGGTGTTGATTTCGTTCGACTCCAAAGCCCCTTTACGAAAGATTTCATCAGCTTCTCTTGGCTTTGATTCGATCGAGAACCGAACTTGCATTCGTCGTCTCTTCACCAATGCCTGCTGCCTTCATTTTATCGGACAAACTTTTATCCGAGTTTTCAGACTCGAGCTCTTCTGCAGCAGCCAATCTATCAAAGTTATCTTGCTGGCGCTTCTTGATGCGATCCAGAGAGTCCTTTGCAGATAAAATTTTAGAGTTACTGGAAGAAAAATTATCCGTTATCGCAGCACTCGCTTTTTGGACACTCTCAGTGGTCTTGACCATACTAAGCTGCCTTTCATAGTCTTTGATCTGACGTTCGGTTTTCTTGACCAAAACCTTCAAACGCGTGACATGGTTCGCGAAGGTATCATGCACTTGTTGTTGCTCAGCCAAATCAACCTCAAGTTGAGAAATCTTCTCAGCAATCTCAAGCGCCAAATTCTCATCGCCTTTATCCAAGGCTTGAGTGACATAAGCCTCATGTTCAGCAATCTCGCCCTGCAATGTCTTTACCTGCCGAGAGGCTTGCATTTGTTTCGCCATCACATCGGTTAGATCGTGTTTCGCTTTTTGCAGATGCGCTTGCGCATCCTTGATTTCCTGCTCAAAAATTCGGGTGCCATTGGCATCAACAACCAACTCTCCCATTTCCCGGGCACCGCCTCTAACTGCGGTCATGATCTTTTTCAAAATACTCATATTTATCTCCTTGCGACTTTCGTCTAGATCAAAAATTCTTCTAATGCATCGATCGATTCGACTGCATTTTCGGTCAATGTAATTATCTCGTGACAGATGTCTTCGATACTTGAGTTGATCGCTAATGCGCCGAATATCACATATCGATCACCTAGCTTGGCAAAGGAAGACAATGGCATCGGAATATTCAGCTCAAGCATTTCTTCCATCATTTCGGCCTTGGAGCCGCTCCTCACTTCGTCTTGCGTAAAGAGATATGTAATACATAGGATTTGTGTGTCTGTGACAGAGACGAAGGCTGGAAGCTCCTCGTAATCGGTCAATGTGATCTGCAGAACTTCGGTATCACCAGGTATAGGCTGACAGTCGAACTGGTAACCCTCAAAACTGGAAAAATCGGATATCCTTAACGCTAGATCTCTCGTGTTCATTTCTTCTCCTTTTATGCCTAACCCGTATCGATTGACATATTATGTCGAGTCGATAGAGGGAGTTTAGGCGTGCGACATAATATGTCAACTAGTTTGTTAGAATATTTATTGTAAGCCTATCAATGGTCACACCAATCTCGCTTACAAGCCAAGGTTTAATCGAGATAAAGCCCAAGGTCACCTCGCCACGCTTTATCGTGATACCGAAAGACTGTCTGGCTACCGAGCTTATTGACTTTAATTGCATCTTTATCCCGATAAAAATTAGCTGGAAACTCAAACGCGGCAATCAGCAAATCCCGACTTAACCACTTATGTGCCACCGGCAGCTGTTCGAACGATGCTAAACGTAAACGAGGCGGCACATCCTGCTTGGTCGCGATCGTCCAGCCCCATTCACCGAAGGTGGGTATGTTTTGTCGGTACTGCTGCACCTGGCGAAATCCCGCCGCCTCGATTGTTTTGCCGATGCTGATGAAAGCCTGACGCGCATGGTAAGGACTGGTGGACTGAGTCACCATCGCGCCATTAGAGCCTAGCAGCAGTGCTAGTTTTTGATAGAAGAAGTCGGAGTAAAGCCGATTTAGATCGGGGTGGCTGGGATCCGGTAAGTCAACAATGATAACGTCATAGAGTTCTCCTGCCGCCAGTAATTTATCAACTTCAATAAACGCGTCACCGCTGACGACGTCGACACGCGGATCGCTAAACGCGTAATTATTCAGATTCACCAATTGCTGCTTGTAATCGGCCGATACGTCACCGGCTTGTTCACTGAAAAGTTTCACTAGATCCGCATCGAGGTCAATCAACTTCACCGTTGAAGGTGAGAATGTAAGCACATCCCTTACTGCCAGCCCATCGCCGCCACCGATGATCAGAACTCTATCGTGACTCGTGGCCGCCATCATCGCTGGATAAACAAGCATGCCATGGTAGATATGTTCATCTTGACTGGAAAATTGGAGTCGACCGTTAATGTAAAAATTCAATATTGGGTCTTCACGCTCAATCACTTCACGCTCTGTAATCGTGAAGTGTTGATAGTGACTGGAGCCGTGAAATACCACCTCATCTTGAAACAACAAATTCGTCATCTTAGACACCCAGTTCTCGCCATACTGAAGCACGAAACCGGCAATAATCAGAATCAACAGATGCAACAGCAAGAGTAGTTTTGGAAACTTAATTTTATCACGATAAAAAAATAGGAATGCCAAACCTGCTAACAGGTTTACGATGGCGGTAAACACAGCCGCCTTGGATATTTCAAGCGACAGCATGACCAATACCCAGATTGCCGCACCGACACCGGCACCAATGTAGTCTGCGCCATAGATCGTGCCCGTATTGTGCTCAAGGTGTTCGCCGTAGACCGCCTCCCTGACGCGCGCGATCAAGGGAATTTCCATACCGATGAGAAAACCGATCAACGCACCAAAGATGTAGGGGGAGAAAAACGCAATATTATGCAGCGTGATTAACATGCCGCCACTTGGCACTAGATCCGGCGGCAGATTAAATACTTCAGCAATCACGTCAGGCAAAATGGCGCTCGCCGATACCGCTAAGGCGATGATCAAAATACAGGTAACGCCGACTAACGCAATGAGTGCTTCCAGCCAAGCAAATGAGGTGAAGGGATCTTTGAGCAATTTTGCTGCGAAGGAACCGACACCCATACTGACAATCATCAAACCGATCATCGCGTAAATGGTTGATTCGACCACACCGAGAATACGACCGGCATAATGCGACAACAAATACTCGTAGATAAGACCGCAGGCAGCAAGAATTGCCATGATGCCGATTAACACAACATCATGGCCGAGCAATTTTCGAGAGGACGTCATGGCCTATTTATTCCAAGGTCGAGCAGCATCAGCCTATTAATCACCTAATCAACTCACTGATCAACGTTGCAAAAGCGCTGGGTAATTAGGCAAATAACGCGGTAAAGAACATGCCTATCGAGATATAAATGGCGGCTTCAATGGCAGCCACCCCGACATTATTTTGATCGTTCACTTCTTCAACGACATTGACGCCAAGCAAGACAATGTTTCTGGCAATGATCGCCAGCAGTGAAACTAAAACAGTGAATAATAGTGTAAAACCGGCCCACAGCATCAATGCTTTAATCAACGTGTCACCTGTGTAAGCAACCACACCTGACGCCGCCGTCAGCGCCAAAGCGACGCCGATTAGATGACCAAAAAATCTTACGGCCAACGCCGTCTTACCGGCGGCAAACGCAACTTGAAGATCTTCGCCATTATGACGTCTTGCATAGACAACCAAACGATATTTTGTGACGAGCGCCATCATCAGTTGGATGATCACAAACGCCGCCAGCACTGCAAGCAAACCATTTAACGTGTCGTTCTCAACCCATAGCATGACAGCTCGAAGCACCAAGCCTGTCGCAATCGTATTGGCCGAATCAACCAACGCTGCCGCTATGTTGCCTGACTTAATTTCCTGTTGAATGGCAAAGCCGCGAAACAACAATTTATCCTGAATAAAGCGACCCGTTTTGATCAACAACAAGCCCAACACACCGTAGCTAAGCACGCTGACGATTTCCGCCATATAGGTCACACCTGGCTCTCCGGACACAGCACCTGTCAGCATCAGTGCAAGCGATACGATTCCCGCCGCCATCGCTATGCCAAATGCCACGTTGTCCCTTGACGCCAATTCTTCGGCACTGTTTACATTCGAAACAATACCGGTAACAAATCGTAATCCAGAGATCATCAGCACCGCGATCGTCAGGTCTATTAATAGAATCTGATAGATGTACATATCACTTGAACTTAAAAATTCACCCATTGGTTCTTTCCTTTGATTTATTTGCCACGGGATGTACCACTTGATGTTCGGTATCCACCACTACGCGTACTGCTCTGGTACTTGCTATTACTCGACGCTGTGCTCTTTGAGTAGGGGCTTTTGAAGGATGATTTTTGTGCCGCAAGACTCGATTTACTCATGCCCGTGGCACCCGTTCGAGGTTTCGAGTAGGGGCTGGCAAAACTCCGATTTGAACCAAATTGTTTGGTCGCGCGGGTTTGCACATTTGTCTGCGCCGCTTTTTGTGATCGAGACGTGTAATTATTTCGACCGATATCGGAATAATAAGAATAGCCTCTTCGACCAGACCAATCGTTATAATAGTGCCGGTTGCCACCAAACATGCTATTGAAAAAGCGATACTGACCGTACCAAACCCAGAATGAGCCACCGGAACCCTGCGACCAACTACCATAATGCGGGTTACCCATGTACTGACTGCCTGCGCCATAGTCTTTGCTGTTGTTCATCGACAACTCTGTCTCTTTTGAAACAGCATTGACCCTGGCGAGTTCGCCGTTCGACAAATCCGCCAACACGTTCACCGTATCTGAAAGTGCATCGTTGAATGCCGCGGTATCCGCGGCAGCTTGAATCAACTGTAGCTCTTTTACTTTATCTGCCCATGAATCATAGGCTTCTGTCTCGTTTTGAATGCCTTTAAATCGACTCTGAAGGCTTTTGTAGAAGGGGTTTTCTATGGTGGCTTCTTTACCGAGCTCGGTTAGAAGAGGACGTAATTCGACGCGAGAGATTTGAAGAATCGACACATAATTCTGAATAATATTGGCATTGCGCAGCGTCTGCGTTTCAAAAGCTGAGGTGAGCTCCTTCAGCCGCTTCTCGGTAGAGAAAATTTCGCCCTCAAGTTGTGCTTCGCCTGAGCTACACCCACTTAAAACAGCGATGATGATTGCTAAAGAGCAATACTGAAATACTGTTTGCAAAGACAATTGCGTTGAAGCTCCCATAGATATCAATTTAGCCACGATCAATTAACGACATATTATGTCGCGATATTTCCAATGTACAGCGATAGTTCACTTCCGTTCTCGCTGGTGCAAATCATAGCATTAATGCGACACGCATTTTGCTAACTCGCGCGCTAAGCGTGATGGGACTAAAAACTTCAGCTCAAATCACTTAATTTTAACCCGCCAGACTTCACTGCACGGTCAGACCCTAGACATGACCAACTCTGCTATGGCATCAATCGTCGCTAGCGCTATAATAACCTCATGGCTGATATCAATATCGAAAACTTCTATCGTCACATCGCGAAGATACTGAATATTCTCTACATTCATTTCCCCACTAAAGCACCGATTTATGTCGATGAGGTGGCGGGCATCGATGAACCCGATGAGTACGGACTGCATAGCCCTACCTATATGGCAGGTTTCTACGCGCTAATTTGGTTAGAGGAAGAAGGCTACTTACGCTATGCCGACACCATCCGACAAGACGGTATTGATCAAGCCAGCCTGACACACAAGGCACTACTTAAATTAACGGAAGTCACAGATCCAATCTATATTGATACTTCTGCGGGTGGAAACGCCTCTACAGTTGCACTCTTGCAACCGCTCGAGACTTTAAGCCCGTCGATTATAGAAGAAAGAAAGATGGTCATAAATCAGCTAAGAGTCGCGCTTAAAAGCGGCTCATCCATCGCGATAACCAAGCTAG
Source organism: uncultured OM182 clade bacterium (assembly GCA_905182025.1). Taxonomy (GTDB): domain Bacteria; phylum Pseudomonadota; class Gammaproteobacteria; order Pseudomonadales; family Azotimanducaceae; genus JAHRVQ01. The sequence goes on along the minus strand of CAJJAA010000015.1, from coordinate 7,194 downwards.
TCAACTATATTCTGCATACCTAGTAAACACCTAACAAGCGCTCACAGGGCACAAGACAGCATCGTCATAACCCGTCGTGACTCTGATGAAACCATCAAACACCTCGTCAAGTTCTGCATCGCCGGTATCAACATGCAGCCTGACCAGATTTTCGAGTTTTGTTTTAGTGGCAATAATAGTGAAGTTCGAGCGACCGATTGCACGAATAACCCGGGGACTAAACTGCTGATTGCCACGTCCGAAGATATGACCTTGACCGCCAATCACCGTAATCACAGCATGACAGGTTTCAGTACGACTTAGCTCGAAAAGCTGTTGTTCATGAGCGTCCTTGATAATCAGTTCACCGGCACGAATCACATCGACCCCCAACAGTGTGTTATCCAAACCGAGTTGGTTCATGACTCTGGCCGTGGTCGACCCGGAACCTATAAAATACGTTACATCGCCGTCCAACTTATCGACAACATCCGCCGCGATCTCTTCGATAACAATCTCTTCGACTTCTACTCCGCCACTTTTGACTTGCTGCATGTAACGAATTTCTTCTGGCACCAACAGTTCGCCGTAATGTCGCGCCTTCACAACACCATCTCGAAAAGCCTCTTCATCAATGTCTCGCACCTCTGCGGTCGCGACCGATACCAGCTCACCTTTTATCATTGCAGATAAAATACGACCCGCACTCTTGGGGTTGTTAGCAAAGACACCGGAGTGCATTTTTACACCGCAGGGCAAACCCAGTACCACCTGTGTTGCAGAAACCGAATCATGGACATCTCTTGCCGTTCCATCGCCACCAGCGAACAGCAGTAGATCAACGCCGTGCGCCTCGAGCGCTGTCGCGATGCGTTTGGTGTGAAGGGCTGTTGTCGTTGGTGGGATATCGAGTTCCAACAACACTGTATTTGCGTGGGATTTAAAGTGAGCACTGCCCATGTCACCCTCTGCGCAAACCAACTGAAAGTCAGTCGAGCCAGACGCCGCTAACTGCCGCATCAATTCAGACCACATAATTTCGATGCGAGCACCGGTTTGGCTTTGCACGCCACGATCGCGTGCTGTTTGGACCGTATTCGCCCCGTCTGAGCCCTTCAGCGCCGCCGGACCACCAAGACCCGCCACTGGGTTAACGACAATGCCTAATTTCATGCGCCAGCCACTCCACATAAACGCTGTGTCATTCGATCACCAAAACCAAGCTTTTCACTAAACGTTTTAATTCGTTGAATATCAGGCTTTTTCAATGCCAACTGCGCCAATTGCATCGGCATCGGCACCTGGCAGTCTATCTGGGTAATACGACGGAACAAACGCAACTGGTCTGCCTGCTCATCGAGGGTTCGACGAATTCTATCGGCACCTCGAATGCCAATCTCAAGCACTCTATCTGTATTACCTAACAGATTTTCAAGGGTATCAAAATGATTCAACAACTTTGCCGCTGTTTTTGCGCCAATGCCAGTAGCACCGGGAATATTATCAACCGCGTCACCCGCCAAAGCGAGGTAGTCGGCGAGCTGGCTCACGGTCACACCAAACTTCTCATGCACCTCTGCGGGACCTGAATGCACATTGGCTGCAAAGTCCCAAAGTGTATCGCCAGGTTTAAGTAATTGTCCCAAGTCTTTATCTCGCGTGACGATACTCACCGGACAATCAGCGCCATAGGTGATCGCTAAGGTGCCGATAATGTCATCTGCTTCATAGCTTTTCAGACTGAGGTGATGCATACCCAATATATCGGTGATTTCTCGGCAAAGATCGAACTGATACTTTATGTTCTCGTCAGGCTGGTCTCGATTGGCTTTGTACAAAGGGTAGATCTCATTTCGAAAGCACGTATTCAAACTTTGGTCGAACGCGACGGAAACCTGCTCGGGTTTATGTGAAAGGAAGTCAACCAAAAAACCTGCGTAGCCGTAAACGCCGTTTACTAGGTTTCCTTTCGGATCATGAAAACTTTCTGGGATCGAATACAGCGCACGAAAAACGTAGATCGATGCATCGACCAGATACAGGGTTTGAGGTTTCAATTGCGAAGTCGCTTTACGACAGCGGTAAACGTCAAGATCGTTTCATCACTGACGAACAAACTACCCGTTAAAAAAACCATCGAACCGGTTTTCTTAGTGACATCAACTCGTCCCTCGACCAATGCACCAATCTCAGCACCGGATACAAAGGCACTGCTAAAACTGACTGTAATACAAGTTTCTGATGCATAGTGATCGGTCGCCTCCATACAAAGGCAATAGTCCGCAAAAGTCATCAAAATACCTCCGTGCACGGTACCGTGAGCATTACAATGGGATTGAGCTGCTTCAAAGGCATAACTGAGTTTGTCACCCTGCTTTGCAAAGTAGAAAGGTCCGACGTGATCTTCAGCAGGATCAAAGCCTGGTTCAGTTTGATAATGAGAGGGCATCATTGTATCGGTAACTCCTGATAGTGGGCAGCATCTAAATAGTCTTCACCAACACCACTTGCCTTTGAAAGTGAACGGGCGAACATCGCCGCTCTTAGCGGCAAGCCTCGGTCGATAAGACCTAGTGCCTGCTGCCTGACAGCCACTCGAAAGTGCTCTGTGTCGTGTTTAATGAGCGCAAGATTATCCACGCTAATGCGAAACTTGACGGCTGCTGCATTACTCAACACCCATTCGAGTGCCTGAGGTTTGACCTCGACAGATTCGAACTGCCGTTGATTAACCGCATCTCGATTTGGCCGGTACCAATAGCCATAGTCCTCTTGACAGCGCCGCTGCGCGCCCGCAATCAACCAGTGTGCAGCTTCGTGGAGTGCACTCGACTGGAAATCTTCCTTAAAGTAGATCACATGACCCTCAGCGGTATTCGCAAGGTAATGAGGCTCGTCCCTGCCACCACGCAGATTAGTGTCGTAATCCCCGGTGAACAACGCATTGAAAACGCGGGTAATGACGGTGGCATCTAGCGCCGCACTGTGACTGGTAAGATTAACCATCACCTAGCAGCGGGTTCTAGATCGGTATTCGGTAGACATTGGATGTCAGCAATCGTCTGATAATAGCCCTCTGACAAATGCGCGCGTCCAGCGAGCAAGTGATTGAGATACCACCGATTGGGACGCAAACCTTCTTGTATAAAATCTGGGTTAGCAATATAGACCCAAACATTCAACTGTTGGTCGTCGGTTTGTATGGGCAACAGGCATCGGTCGTATCGCAGCGGATAGCCTTCAAAGGGGTCCATTGTTTCGATTTGCTGCGCGTCGGTCAGATGATAAACGACGCCTTCAACAACGCCAGCAGCGTCTTGCATGACGTTCGCGGAAGCCGCGCCCGGATAGATAACCGACCGTTTGTTGAAGGCTAAACGATAGCCCTGCAAGCAGCCGGACTCATAATGATTAAAGTCCATCTGACGGCCCGAGACTCGGTCTGGATTCATATTGCTGCCGTAAGCAAAATAGTAATGCATTGGTGCCTAACCCTTCTTTATCCAATAGGTGTACTGGTCATCATTCTGGTTTTTTTCGAGTAATTCGTGGCCAAGGAAATTACAAAACTTCGGGAAATCCCAGCTAGTTGAAGGATCCGTTGCAAGCACCTTGATCACCTGACCCGACGTCATATCCATCATTTTATTGCGGACCACCATCAACGGCTCGGGACAACGTAGCCCCGTCGTATCAACATATACATCTTCATCTATCGACATTTTCCAACCTGATTATTCGAAACTTCTAGCGAAAACAGCCTGCATTATCTCTTAAGCGACTAAGTTTTACTTCCCTTTAAAGGGGCTGGGAGTATAATCCGCAGCTCTTTTTTAGCCGCACCACACAAAGCTATGATACGCGTACTGATAGAAAGAAACATCGCTGAAGGCTTAGAACATTTTTACGACTGCACCATCAAACGCACCGTCAGCGCCGTCATTCGAGCGCCCGGCTGTATATCTGGGGAATCACTGGTCGATACAAACAACAGCAATCGGCGCTTTGTCATGTCTAAGTGGAACTCTAAACTTGATTGGGACAACTGGTTTCATTCAGTTGAACGAAAAAACGTCGTCTCAGAGATCACGCCCATGCTTGAAGGCCGCGAAAAGATTACCATGCTGGAACTGACCAGCTAGCTGCCAGGGTACCGATCGATCAGGTAGACAGATAACGCTTCTCGCTGCGCTTCGTCAAAGGGAAACTGTGGCATCGGCGCATTCGGTCGTCTCAGATACTCAGATAACGTCTCAACATCGTATTTCAGACCCAAATTTTCTAACGTCTTCAAACCCCGTCCGTTGTCATTGTGACAAGCGATGCATTGATATTGATTGTAAAGCGCCTTGCCGGCAGTGTTCAATCTATCGACATCATCATTGGTGTAGCTCGACAAACTATTCTCTGCACTATATGCGTCAGCAACTGAGCCAAGTTGAAGCTGCTGCTGTTCACCATAAGCAACCCGGTAGATCACTCCACTGTAATCATCGGATATGTAGACCGCACCGTCAGGGCCTTGCACGACTTCAGCCGGACGACCGAGTACATCGCCATCATCAAGAAAGCCACTAACGAAATCACGCTCACTGATTTCGCCGGCGGCATTCCAATGCAATGACACAACCTTGTAGCCATCCTTCTCGCTGCGATTCCAGGAGCCATGCAAGGCCACAATCGCCGCGCCCTGATATTCCTCAGGCATACCTTCAGCGTCGATGAACTCGATACCCAGCGGTGCGTTGTGGGCTTTAAAGTTGTGCACTGGTGCTACTGATTTTTCAATCAACGCTTCATTACCGGCACCAAAATCTGGATCTGGCTCTTGATTCCCATTCGCATAGGGCCAACCGTAATGGGCGCCTTCGGTCACAAGATTGAGTTCGCAGGGCGGGTAATCATCGCCGAGCAAATCTCTGCCATTATCCGTCGCGTAGATGTCACCGTTTGCCGACCAATCGAAGCCCGCGCTATTTCGCAGACCTCTAGCGAATATCATTTCATTGGTACCGTCCGGTGAATAACGAACAAGCGTGCCCCGCCGCTCATCGTCCTCCGTACAGACATTACAAGATGAGCCCATCGACACATACATCAGATTATCAGGACCAAACCGCAGGGTCTTCTTCCAATGATTACCGCCACCTGGCAGCCCGGTCACAATTTGTTGGTACGGTGACGTCGTAAGGCCAGTCGCATGATCAAAACTGACGCGCCCCAATGCATCCGATTCAGCCACGTACAGCCAACCTTCAAAAAAATCGATGCCGTTGGGTCCATTCAACCCTTGCAGCAACACCTCGCGGCGATCGGCGCGGCCGTCTGAATCATCATCTTTGAGGATAATGATTTGCCCAAGTTTGGGCATAGAAACCAGCAGATCGCCCTCATCGCTAAACCTTAAAACGCGCGCGCCTGTTAAGTCGGCGGCGAACGTGCCGATCGAAAAACCGTCAGGCACTTGAATCTGCGAACCGACGTTTGCAGGATTAAATTCTGCGGGATTATTTAAAACCGCATCGAGATCGACCGCACCCACAAACACGCGCATGGCAATATAGAGTACTAAAACCAGTGTCAGAAACGTTGCGACGATCGCTAGGAGCCATTTGATGGGTTTCGTCATTGTTAGGTATTTTCCTTAAATCAATGTGGGTTATTGTGCATTGGGAAAAATCGACTCGCTTAGCTGCAATATTCTTTGCCGCTGAACCACTTTTCGTCCCGCGAGAAGTCCAAACGCTTATATCGCATAGCCATTGAAACATCTTGTGGCAGTTTGTCAAAAAAACCAAATTTGACTTCAACCGAGGCGCCTTAGCAGACACACCCTTTACCACACAGATATTTGGCTGACCGCTTCTGTTGATGATCACACTGCAGCCAACACCTTGCGCTCTCAGCCTTTTCAGCTATTCACTAGGGGAAAAGACTATCCCCCGACTTACTCCATTGCCACCTAACGCATCACAACTCTAACGTCGGGCCCATTATACAAATTTATATTAGCGTTTACCTGACCGATATTACGCACAAAGAGTTAAAAAGGTTTAGCTAATAGCTTGTTTTATTATTTGACGCGGTATTACTGCAGGAATGGCAAAACTGTTCTTCTCGGCGTTGGCACCGGCGCCAGCATGGCAATTCGCTTTGCCCAAGAAACCCCTTAGGAGCTGCATGCAGTCGGCTTGGTCGCCGGCTATATGTTTAACAAGACACAAGCTGATGCCAAACCCCCTGTAACAACCAGACACTAAACTCAAAGGATCTAACTATAAAGACAATACAACCGAACTGATGCTGAACACATCTCTCGGCAAAGTATAGATGCACTCAGAGTCATTTCACAACCTGACCACGGACGAAAAGTGAAGTTATGTAATTGCTTTTTATGAAGTTTTATTTTTATCAAAATACCTCTGGCATACCGTCGACTTCTGATGAGTGACCACTGGATGACGATGAAATGTAAAAAGAGATCGTCATCCTGATATACCCCGATATATCGAGCGTACACGGCACGTTAGGTCCTGGCTCATCACCTCGTTCAAGAATCGTTAAACCTCGGGCAGCTCGTGTGTAAGCGCAACTGAACACGACAATGTCTCTTCATCGTACACAATAGATACATCTCCACGTTCGAGTTGACGAAGAACCTGGCGTACCTTTTTCTCTAAAGAGATGTCCGAAGCACCATATTCAGTGCCTTCACGGGTCACGAAGTCTTCAATAATGCCGACTAAAGCATCCTTAGAAAGCGAAGACCATGGCACAACCATGAAATTCGACATACTCATATCTCCGCATTTTCGACAACAACATCTGGGAACGATGTCATTTAGGGGCTTTAATGAGTTTGTCATAGCAAATTGCCGCCACCCACTTCTTAAGGCATTGTAGCGACAGTCGCTGATAATTGTTATCAGCAAAACGCCTTATCGTTGCGTCAGTTCAACCACGCCACACTCGTTCACCACCAAGAAGCAGGGACACTTAATGACAAAGTAATTCACTAACCTGCTAATGATTGAGGATGAGACGTTCACCCGTGCGCAGCTATCTGCACATTTCGAGAAAGGGGGTTATACAGTTTACGCCAAGCCAGATGCTGACGGCGTGGCGGACTTTGTGAAGAGAAAAGGTATCGACCTTGTACTACTCGATATTAATTTACCTGGTAAAGATGGCGTGACGCTCGCACGGGAGCTGCCG
>CAJJAA010000014.1 GCA_905182025.1 uncultured OM182 clade bacterium | reverse complement strand
CACACGCTTTACGGCAGCGAAACATCAGGCTCAAGCATCACCCTACCAGCATCTACTCAAACCAAAACCGGGTGGTCTCAAAATTGCGCTCGAGTCCGCGCCAGCTGATACGCCGGTGGTTGCATTAAGCGTTGTTTATCGCAACCAAGTTACCCATTTTTGGCGCTGCCTGCATGGTGCCTGTCCAACTATCGATGTTGTGATTAACAACTACACGGTTGCGGATGTTACAGATGCGCGCACGTGGCTTGAAGCCCGTTGGCGCGAGAAGGATCAACTTATAGGCCGTGACGGGCACAGAAATGGCGTGGGGTTCGCCGATTTGGATTAAGACCGCAGAACGCCAAGCCAAATGATGAAAGGCGCGTCAGCGGCTGCATGCTAGTCGTCTCTGGTTCTATGTGTTTGTATGAATAAAATGATACTGAATATCCAAGTCACCAAAAACAACACCACTAAAACGAGCGAGTCGCTCGAACTATCAACGCCGCTCATTACCAATCCGATCTTCGACAAAATAAAGGATGAGTTGTAAGCAGCTGAAGCAATGTACAAAGCAAAAAAACTGTACAGAAAAGAAATAGTAATTGCCTGGAACTTGGTCATTTTCGCACTCACAAAATACGCGACAGTGACGTAGGCAAAAAGGATTGTCATAAAAATAGTCACATCGCTGACAAGTGCGCCTCGAGCAAGGTAGTAGGACTCCAACAGCTCGTATCGAGTTAACTCAGTGAGGTATTGCGCAATATCGAATTCCATATCAGAAGCCTCTCAACGTATTTCACTTTAGCAGCTATGTGTCATTTTGACGCCTAACAACTTTAGAAGATAGGAAGTATAAACCACATTTACTGAAGCGCGGTTATGTAGTGTTTTTGCTGATGATCATTTAGATTTAAGACACTAAATTTAAGACTCTGTGACGTGGCGACCTTTTTAGGGTCAATGACTGTCATGGGGCTGATATCTTGACTTGCAGTCTGCTGGGTTGATCGTTTAGAAGCATTAAAGGTCGGACTGGTTAATTCGTCCATGTCGTAGGGTTGACTTGCTGTAGTCGTTTTAACCGATGGTGGTTGTGCTTCGATAGCACCTAGAATTTTCTGAATTAGGTCTGGCCCAGTAATATCGAGCCGATCGCGGCCCGTTCAAACACTCTCGCGAGTCGCTTGTTGTTCTTCGGCGCAATGCGTTTTCTCATCTTCGCATTGGGCTGAAGGCGGCCCCGAGGCAAGACAACGTAAACGGGTCGTTTGTTATGCACCGCCTTCAAGTCCCGTCAAAGCCAAACCTTATTCGCCGGCCTTCAGCACTTCGTAGTGCAGGCCCTTGGCGGTCCGGTTTTGGAAGCCGGTCCAATGGGTGTGTTCGGGTTTTTGGGAGCCGTCGTCTTCCTTGGCCCAGACGCCGTCGTTGGCGTTCGGCGCAAGGTCGAGATAGGCGCTCATCGCCTTGTCGCCCTTGAGATGGTAGCCGAGCCAGGCGGTGACGAAGTGCTGCGAGATGTTGTTCATCCGCACCGAGTCCCAGACAGCGTCATTGTAATGTTCGGCCAGATTGAAGCCCAACTCCTCGTCGACCTTGTCGGCCTCCCTCGGTGCGGGCATCGGGGCACCGGCATTATGGTTAGCGTTGTCGAAGGTCAACAACGAACGATCAACGCTGACAGCACCCTGCCAGATAGCGCGCACGCCCTTTTCATAACCCGAGACATCGTCGATGGAGCCGGCGATGAACAGCGACGGAATCTTGACCTCCTTGAGCGTCTCGGCGTCCCAGAAGCCGCGCTCCATGCCCCAGGGGCCAAAGGCAATGATGGTCTTGATGCGCGAATCGGTCAGCGCGTTGTGGCTGTCGCTGCCGCTTAGATGCACGCCAAGCGTGCCATGCGGGCCGCCCCAGCTCAGATCAACAGCTGCCTGGGTGACGCCGCCGCCGGCCGTGATGATGGCGCCATAGCCGCCCATTGAAAAGCCCATGATGGCGGCGTTGCCGGTATCGGCGAGGCCATTCAAAAAGTTGCCATCCTTACCCGCAAGACGCGCCAGTTCATTGAGCACAAATATCTGGTCGATCGAGCGGTTGATCAGGGTCGAGCCGGAAGCCGCGCGGGTGCGGTAGGTGGAATCGGTGTGGTCAATCGAGGCGACGACATAACCCTTGGAGGCGATGTTTTCGGCCAGGTGTGCAAGCAGAAAGCGATTACCGGGAGAGCCATGGGAGACGATGACCAGCGGCAAAGCATGCCCGCCTGTGAGCGGGGCCGCATCCCGCATGGCCTGGCCGATCAGTGTGACCTCGGTTTTGCCGTCGCGCAGATAGGCCTTGAGTTCTGTGGAGCCAACGGCTGCGCTGTCGGCGGGATACCAGACCTCGACGGTCAGAGGGCGGTCATAGCGCGGCCATTCGGTCGGCTTCTCGGCGGCAGCATCGATGGCCAGAATATCGATCTGGCCGGGATTGACCATCTCAAGCGTGCGCACGCCGACCGTGAACTCGCCATAGGCCGAGAGTTCGGGCGCGTCATGGCGCTGGCTATCGATGCGGTTTTCGGCAAATACGGCGGTGCCGAGCAATGTGCCGGTGGCCATCAATACAACGAGAACGGCTAAACGTAGATGAAACATTATCTCTCCCTTAATCTGCGACCTCCACGGCCGCGGTATTGATTCATACCGCCGCTCTGTATCGCGGAAGCGATGGTACCTCGCCAGATTGCAGGAAGACAGCCAAGACCATCTAATTGAAAAAAACGGAGTTGGGGTAAATTTTACATTATCCATCCGTTCACACTCGCCTCATCGTGTTACTGGCGCAGCGCAAGTCTGTCTATGAACGCGAACCACGCTCGCTGATGCCAGCAACATCAAACCGCATAAGGCGGATGTGAATTTTACTCCGACCCCGTTTATTCTTAAGGTTAAGCGGCCAGTCGACACCAATCATCTTTTAAGCTTTTGCATCCATCCGCTCATATAATCTATATACTGCGCCGCTTACTCAGATAATCGAACACACCCATGAACGCTTTTACCAACCTAGGTCTTTCCGAATCACTTACACAACCCTTAGAGCAATTGGGTTACAGCGAAGCCACTGAGGTCCAGGAACGCGCCATTCCAGCGATCATCGCGCAGCGTGACGTATTGGCCTCAGCGCAGACTGGTAGCGGTAAGACCGCCGCATTTGTTTTGCCTCTGTTGGATAAACTGCGACAGGTGAAGCCCGCAAAAGGTCGGCCTATCCGTGTCTTGTGCCTTGCGCCAACACGTGAACTTGCTCAGCAGATCGACGACAATGTCGCACTATTTATCGGCGAGTTACCACTGCGTCACGCGGTGATTTATGGTGGCGTGCCAATCAAACAGCAAATTCGTGACATTGGTAATGGCGTTGATTTCCTCATTGCCACACCCGGCCGGTTGCTCGATTTGCTGTCGCAAAAACAGCTGGATCTCAGTCAAGTAGAAACATTGGTACTGGACGAAGCTGACCGTATGCTCGATCAGGGCTTTCAGGATCAGATCCAAAAGGTTCTAAATCAGCTTCCCGAGCAACGTCAAAACTTACTGTTCTCAGCAACGTTTAACGACAAAATCACCAAATTTACCCATGGACTATTGCATGACCCGTTCATCGTCCAATGCCAACGTTTAAACAAAGCGGCAGACGATGTGAAGCTGATTATTTACGAAGTCGAACAAAATGAAAAACCTGACATCGTCTACTATCTGCTCGCTAACAATACACAGCAGTGCTTGGTCTTCGCCCGTACACGCCGAAACGCAAATCTCGTCGATGCTTACCTGCGCGAAAAAGGCATGAGCTGCGCGGCGCTTCATAGTGATAAATCCCAACACCTGCGAACACAAACGCTACAGAAATTTAAAGATGGGGATATCCAGATACTCGTCGCCACCGACATTGCAGCGCGAGGGCTCGATATTGAGCAACTGCCATTGGTGATCAACTTTGATATTCCGCGTCATGCTGAGGATTATGTACACCGTATTGGCCGTACAGGTCGTGCTGGCATGCGAGGCGTCGCCATTTCATTAATGGGTGGGGACGAACGTAGCAACGTAGCTGCGATCGAAAAGCTTATTCAGCAACAAATATTCATTGCAGCCATTCCCTATATCGACAGTAACAACAGCTTCGAATACGACAGTGAAATTATTGCTTCTGCGAGCAGTATTCAACCTCGTAAAATCAACAAACCGAGTGGCATTAGCAGACGTAAAACAAGCACCAAGCCTGGTAAACCGCGAGCGCGCTAGTGCCAGCAACATCAAACCGCATAAAGCAGGTGTAAATTTTACCCCGGCACCGTTTATTGTCAGTTAATGAGGTATTAAAAAGTACCCCCAGCTTGCTGCCAGCAGAAGCCACGGTAAGCCGACTAACAATTGGGATACAAGATTGCTCGGTGGCTCGACATTCTCATCTGAGTTATCCGCCGCATCGCGCAGGCTTGCTTTCAATTCTTTCTTGCGATGCTTGTCGCGCTCACGGGCCAGGACTTTCTGTTGTTTCTTGTACTCGGTAATGCCTTTCTCAATACCATGGGCAATAAGTTTCGTCTGCGCCTTCGTCTGCTCCGGGCGCTGTATACCTTTGGCCAGTTTCAGCGCCACGGCTTGTGATTCACTTGAAGCTTTTGATACATTTTCGTTTGTCACCGGTGTACCTATATTTAATGTTTGGGAATCGGATAGTCGATTGTCGGTTAACGCTCAGTATGAATGCTAACCAAGGCAAGTATCCAGTCCCTGATCTCTAGCTTGCTGGAATAAGTACTTGCCCTGTAAATGAGGTTAACTTAAACCGTGAACGCTTACTGTTATCACCCGAACGCTTGCTTCATAAATATAAAGTGTGTGTTCATGTATGATTTGTATGATTAATTCAGCTGCGCGTTGACTGCGCCCCTTTACTCTGACCCCGTATCTTGTTTCTTTGTTGAGGCAAGAGGCCCGGCGCGATCAGCGAAGTTTTGACAATGGAATGAGTGAGAACGTCTTTGCCTTGTAGGCCACGTAACCGGGCTTATCTTCGATGAGTTTCTTTTCGATCATTGGAATTGAGACGATGGTAAACAGCAGGATCATGGCAGCCGAGCCCGCAAGCATCCAATAGTCCGCATAGCCTACCGCGGCATAGCCAAACAGCAGCACAGACACCCAAACGCCAATTTCGCCTAGGTAGTTAGGATGACGACACAAGGACCACAGCCCTGTATCTAGTACTTCTGTTCTGCTGTGGCGAACGTCTCTAAAGCGATGCAATTCACGGTCGGACTGGAACTCAATCCACACTGAAACGAGGCCAACAGTCAGCGCCAGATAGTCGAATCCGTTGATGGGTTGGGTACCGATCACAAGGGCGTGATACATCGGTATGCAGCCCAGGAACACGAGAATAGTTGGGTAAAGGTGAACCCCTGTAAAACTCAGCGGCCACCAGAGTAGCCCAGCTTTTTTCTGCAGGTTTACATAGCGCCAATCGACGTGATCAAGACCGCTCCAGGTATAGGCCCAGTTGGCCGTCAGACGAAAGCCCCAGAGCAGGATGACAAGTGCCAGCATTAGCTGACGAATGAGCTCAGCGTCAGTCTGCAGGCTAATCAGGTAGCCGACAATGACCATTGGAATAACGCTCCAATAGGCGTCGTAAAAACTGGAATTTTTGAACACAACACTGAATGCGAAAATGACGATAGTTGCGACCACGTCGGCAATCAGAACTTGAATCATAAGGTGATAGTCAGCAACAAACGCAAGCGTTATCCAAGCAGCGGCAAGCGCCAGTAAGTAACTAACACAGATCAGAATGTACGCTTTTGTCATAGGGGTGTCGCGACCAATTTACAGTGGCCAGTAGACAACACCGCCAGACAAAAAGTAAAGGCGTATCGTTGAGTCGACCGGTGCCATTTCGCTCAAGCGAATTTCCGTTAGTACAAGCAGCATCGAATAAAAACAAACATCGCAGTCAGAGTAACGAACTGGAGCAACTATCCTGATCCCTTACTTTATGACCCCTTACTTAAAAATTCTATTCGCCCAAAGTGTTAGACCGTTCGCAACACTGCCAAAGTGATCACCGTCGACGACTTCAATATCCCCTACTTGCTCGGTGATAATTTGCCTAATAACGGGCGATCTCGCCGAACCGCCGGTGATATAAATTAGATCAGGTTTCACCGCTGCTTGAGCAATAGTTTCGTTCACAACATTAATCATTTGCGTTAAAGGTCTGCGAACGGCATCTTTCATCGCTTCAAGCGTGACGCTGCTAGCGAGTCCAGCTTCAATATAATCTAATGCGACGTCGACTTTTTTGATTTCAGAAAGTTGTATTTTGGCTTGTTCAGCACTGGCAACAACATGTTGGTTTTGCCTGTGTTTGCGCATTTGGACAAAGCGTTCAAATAGCTTTGGCTCTTGGGTTTCGATTTGTAGTCGCTCGAATAACAGCGATGTTTGTAGGCTGTTAAAATCGGCTTGAGCGCCGACATCATTCGTTGAAACCGCGTTCCAGAAAATTTGAGTCGGCATCGGCAAGCCGCTTTTGAGATAGGAGTTCATGCCGAATAGGGGTAGCAGCGCTTTTGATGCAATCTGAATATCAAAATCGTTACCGCCGATACGTTCGCCACTATGACCAATGAAATCGTTCTGCCTATCTGCCTTATTGCGGTGACTTGGCCCCATGCATACCATCGCGCAGTCACTGGTTCCGCCGCCTATGTCTATGACTAATACCTTTTTGTCTTGTTTTAACTGACGTTCGAAATCGAGGCCTGCGGCGATGGGTTCATAAAGAAATTCAACGGATTTGAAACCCGCTCTTTGCGCCGAGACTTCAAGAATAGCGATTGCCTGAGCATTGTTTTCATCTGAGTTCAGACCCTGGAAATTCACCGGGCGGCCGATTACCGTATCGGTTAGCACTGTTTGGCACTGTGCTTCTGCGCGCTTTTTGACGTGCATCATCATTGCCGTAACAAGGTCTTCGAAGAAACGGATGTGTTCGACTCGTAGACCGCTCGCGCCTAAAAATGATTTGGGTGATTTGACGAAGTAGCCCTCTGCGGGCAAATCGAAATAATTGTCGAAGGCTTGCTGACCAAAAAATAGACTTTGCTCATCTTTGCCAATACTTTCTTTACGTCGAAATTGCTTAGCAGCTGATAAATTGTCGCTGCGGCTTTGCAGATACTCTCGTTGAATTTTTTGATCAGTAATGTTGCCCGCAACCTGCTCGCAAACGAGTTCGCGACCCAGTGCATACAAGGCTGAGGGTAAAAAATTCTGATCGTTTTCAAGTGGCAGCAGTTGCGCTTTTTGGGTCGTCGAGTTGATGACGCCAATCGCGCAATTTGAAGTGCCGTAGTCAAAGCCAGAAAGCATGGTGGACCTCACAATAAAGCGACGCACAATCTATCGAAGGGTGGCGTCAGAGTAAAGTGCCAGATGACGTTATGGGATCAGAGTAATGGGACAGATTAAACGTACATTTTGTGTAGACAGCACATAAGGCTCTGGCTACTTTTGCAATCTCGCAAAAATGCTGTTTTCAGTTACTTTCCTCAAATAAGGCCATAAGTCCAGAGATCCAAAACCCAGTGACAATAACGGCCTGACGATAAAGGCTGAAGCTGATTTTTTTGCCAGCGCCCTGGTGGCGAGTTAAACCCCTGCTTATCAACACTCGTCAAAAAAGCTTACCTTAGCCGCTTGCTACACTCGCGAGTATTGCGTCAGTAAATCAAAAAAAATCGAGAATAACTAACATGCGCATAGCGACCGAAATGTACCCTGACAGAATCCACAATCAACTGATACCATAGGCTGTCTGCGAGCGAATTGATCATGTGGCTGTAACCCTGCATAAAGGTTCAAAACCATGGGAGCCCTGCCATAATCAAGGCTTGAACAATGTGTATCGATATCAACGGATATCGATCTAAATGAATTGAAGTCGCGCTAACAAGACGACTGCTATCGAAAAATTCACTAAAACTAAGGATGTATGCGCTTTGACCCAACACCAACTCAAAATCGGTTATGAAGAGGCTGACCTGCAGTTAGATTTTGATGAGCAAGCCAACGTGGCTTTGCGCATAAATGGTCTAATCCGAGACAGGTATGAAGCTGTCATTGGCGCTAACTTGCCTGAAACCATCACGATAAAATTAAGTTCCCCTGTCCAGACTGCCTATGAATGGCACGAGATTGTCGAAGCAACTGTGTCCTACTCAACAAGCCAGATCGTCGCTTCGATCGAGGCCAGCAAACAGCTTATTTGTAGTAAAACCATCAGCCGTGATATCGATACAACAGGCTAGCAACAAACAGGAGTAAATCATTGGATCTTGCAAAGAAGTGCATCGACATTGGTATTTATACCAATCAACGCGAACAACAACTCGATTTCTGGCAACAACAGGTCGGACTGCCTTTTGAGGAGTTACTTAAGGTTGGCGGCGGCAGTCATCAACTTAGACACAATTTGAACGGTTCCGTTTTTAAACTCAATCACAGCCGCAATCCACTACCTGAAAATACACCCAGCGGTTATCAGGAACTATTAATTGCAAAGGATGACATTGACGAACCTGTATCGCTCACTGACCCAGACGGCAATCAGGTGCGACTTGTACCTAAGGGTTACAAAGGCATTACTCATATCGGCATCGTAATGCGAGTACGTGACCTCACTGAGTTCCAGAATTTCTACAAAAATATACTTCAGATTGAGCAGATCGATGCGACAACGTTTCGATGGGCAACAACCGTATTTTTACTTGAAGAGGACCCCTCACACGTTTCCACAACGTCCATGCAAGGACTCGGTATGCAGGGATTGGGCTTTCGCTACATCACCGTTCAGGTATTAAAAGTTGATGAAGAGCATCGGGCATTTCTCGATCGTGGTGGACGCGAAGGTGATCCGCCTCGGACCCTTGGCAGCACGGCAAGAATATCGTTCATCCTTGACCCCGATGGCAATTGGATAGAAATTTCTCAACGTGCATCCTTAACAGGAGACTTATCAAGTTCATGAAAAAAACCGAATCAATCGGCGCTGTTAACTCTCGTGCGCCAAAAAAACCTAATACGACGCCCTACTACATCCGCGAATCGCAAGCAATGGACTGGCGAATCTCGTTAGGGTTGTTTTTTTCAGTGGTTTGGACAGTCGTTCTGCTGGCCTATTTATCTGGCGCGGTCGGCTGGGCAAACATGGCAGATTTGCCGATAGAGAAACTCGGCGGTTTCCTCGAGGGCTCATTCGCCCCGCTCGCGTTCTTATGGTTTGTACTGGGTTATTTTTCACAGCAAAAAGAGTTAAGACAGAATACCGAAGCGATAAAAATGCAGTATGTTGAAATTCAAAAGTCGGCCGACCAGGCAACCATACAAGCCGAGGCAACCCGCGATACAGCCTTCCATGCACGACAAGAGTCGTTCCTGCGAACCTATGAAATAGTTAAAGAGCAACTCGGCTCCATCATCGGCTTTCTCTATATATCAAGCCAAGGCAGCATCGGCGCGGGTATCGTGCCGCCAGAAAAAATTTCGCTGCTGTGGGGTACGATGAGCACAGACCCTGAAATCTTCTCCCGAAAATTGATGGAGCTTTCGTTTCTGCATGGCCAAGTTTATGGGTATAAGTTGATGTTCGGTACCGAAATTCGAACGCGGCATACAGACAACTTTATGAGCAATTTTGAACGACTATTGGAAGCGGCCAGGGACAGTGATACAAACGGCATGATGGAAGATGCGGTCAAAGGAAGTGGTCATGGCCACCTCTATATGCGCATGATCAATTTCAAAACATCACCGCCACCGGGGTTCACGTTAGGCGTCTACGATTTCGATCCTGAAAGCTTTGATTAACCATCACTAACCTCGACCCTCTGGGAAGTCTCTAGCACGGCATTTCTTCCACCCGCAAATTCAGCGTTTAATAAAAGGAGCCACACATGAAGACACTCATCACAGCACTTCTGTTATGCGTAACTAGCATTGCAATGAACGTTTTTGCCGAAGATCGTTTTGCCAAGGTAGAAATTCGAACGGAACAGATAAGCGAAAATATTTACGTCCTGTTTGGTACTGGGGGCAATATTGGCGTGCTAAACGGTCCTGACGGCATTTTGATGATTGACGATCAATTCGCGCCATTGGCTGACAAAATTAGAGCAGCGCTCGACAAACTCGGCGGCACGACACCCACCTACGTCCTCAATACGCACTACCATGGAGATCATACCGGTAGTAATGCTGTTTTCGGTCAGAACAGTATCATCATGGCACACGACAATGTGCGGATGCGATTGCTTGCCGGTGGGACTAAAGATTCTGCCTTACCTGTTATCACTTTCGCAACGCAAGCGACGATCTATTTCAACAACCAAGAAGCTCACCTTATTCATATGCCCGCGGGACATACGGATGGCGATGCAATCGTCTACTTTCCCAATGAAAACGTCATCCACCTTGGTGATCACTTTTTCAAAGATCGCTTTCCCTACGTCGACCTGCAGGCGGGCGGTACCGTTAATGGACTGATCGACAACATCGTCAACATACTGAGCCGTGTTGATAGCGATACCAAAATTATCCCCGGACACGGTGAGATGGCGACCAAAGTCGATCTACAGCGGTACTTAAATATGCTCACGAGTACCCGTCAGTTTATCGACGCAGAACTCGCTCAGGGTAAATCTGAAAAATCTATCCTTGCAGCAGGTTTAGCGCCTAAATGGGACAGTTGGGGGGAAGGCTTCATCAACGAAGAACGCTGGTTAAAAACCCTCATCTCAGCTCAAAAATAATGCGAATCAATGACGATGGCGAGTAACAATTCATGAATCCTATCGATGAAATCAAACAAACTAGAAATGAAGCGAGAAAAGTACACGATGCAAACGCAGACGTTTGTTTTCTCGCCTTAGCTAGCCCCGAGGGCGAAGCATCTGTTCGAACCCTTGTGCTTAGAGACATCAATGAAAATCGCTTTTCATTGTTTATCAACCAATCTAGCCCCAAATGGCAGCTCTTATCGAAAGGCGCAAACTATCAGCTGCTACTGTGGTATCCGAGCCAACAACGGCAATTTCGCATCGGCGGTCGCTCTGAACCCATTGATTCAGAAGCCGTCCGAACTAACTGGCACCGTCGGCCTGCTGGATCAAAATATCTAGACTATGTTTACAAAGAATTTGCACCCCAGAGCAGCTCACTTGATTCTCGAGAGGCACTCTCTGTCGAAATTGAACGTTTAAAATCCCTGCATAAACCCGATGACATGACACCGCCAGAAGAGGTCACAGGTGTTGATCTGATCGCAAATGATATTGAGATGCTGGACTTAAACAGAGACGACCGTATTCACGATCGGGTTCGTTTCACCCTTTCTGCTGGCGCTTGGTCATCCGAACCCCTGGTGCCTTAGGCCGCTATAAAACGCACTCTATTAGGCGAAGATAAAAGCAACGACAAAAAAACACGGATAAAACAGATCCATTAAAACCCTAGCAAGGTAGAACTTGATGATAGGTCTAATTACTTGCAAATCTAAATCAGAAACAGCTTTGACATCGCAAATTAACTAGGCTAAATTTCGTACAGTTTTTGAAGCATGTAAACATGTCGGTTGCGCTATCCAGGGGGCTCAACCAGCATGCCGATAGGTACCCTGAACGTAAAAGGAGGTGATCCTATCAATAGTCAGTTTATTAGGGGAGCCTCCGAGTTAGTCTAACTCGTTAGATTTAATTCGGAGACTGCTCTCCCTACGTTGACGAAGCCCCAGCGTTCTATTCTAACGAATAGTTTCTGTTGGGGCTTTTTCGTTTAGACAAACCCTCTTTATTGACAGACACCAAAGAGAACAAACGGTTTGCGACAAACTTTATGTTTTCAACGTCGCCTCTTCGCTATGTACAGAACGAATACCCTTCAAATTTTCGAAACAGGTCTCATTAGCGGTCGTTAGAAAGTCCTGCATAAAGGGCGAATCAGATTGATCGTCTCGTATAGCTGCATAGAGTGTTGACCAAAGGCCCTGTTCACCGAGCTTTTTCGCAACAATAGTCTCGCTATCCAAATACTCAGCCAACGACCAGTTAGGCAAACATGCGACGCCTCTACCACTGGCGACCAGTTGTACCATCATAGGTGTCAACTCCGCCGTTCGAACCGCTTGTGGCTCAACATCATTAGGCTCAAGAAATTTGGTGAACACATCGAGTCGGTCCCTTTCAACGGGATAGGTGATCATGACTTGATTCGCAATATCTTCAGCATTGACCCACGGTTGATTAACCAATGCGTGATGAGGGTCAATTGCCAGCATTGCCTCATAACGAAATAGGGGAACGTATCGAATACCAGGCAACGTGATAGGGTCAGAAGTGATTACCAAGTCTAGGTCACCGCGCACCAAGGCCGGCAAAGGCGCAAAATTAAACCCTCCCGTTAGATCAAGTTCAACTTCAGGCCAATTGCTTCGGTATTTATCGATGCACGGTAGTAGCCATTGATAACAGCTGTGACACTCGATGCATATGTGCAATCGCCCTGCTTCGCCACCGGCTAAACGTCCTATATCCCGCTCAGCAAGCTTGCACATTGGAATAATTTCGTCGGCTAACGCAAGCAACCGTCGTCCGGCACTCGTAAAGCGTGGTGGCTTCGTCTTTCGAATAAACAAGCTGCAGTTCAATCTGTCTTCAAGATCTTTGAGTTGATGTGACAGAGCAGACTGCGTCAAAAACAATCGGTCAGCTGCATCAACTAAGCTGCCGGTATCACGAAGCGCCATCAGAGTTTTAAGATGCCGCAGTTCTATCATGTGCAATCGTCCTTATTTTGTTGGATTAACGTACATCGATGATTCACATTCACACAGAAGTGGCCATGTAAGCAAACACTACTTCAATGCACGCTGGTCGGCAGCCCAAATGACGTCAAAACGATTAGGCTGCAATTTTGCTGATTTAAAAGGTAACTCTGCATCAAAATTGCCTATCATCCGGTTTTTTGACCGTTCACTCCAGTTTCGACTTGACTCATGCCTCTCAGACGACACAATAAGCATCTAACGAGTTCAATAAGAGTTGCTTATGTTCAACCCTACCTCAATAGTCATTGATGCGTTCCTTAAGGAGCTCGTCTCCCACTACGAAAGTATGTTCGGCGCTAATCAGGATGACATCCAGAGATTAATGTCGAGTGCTCGCAATGCACTAGAAATTATCGCTAACAGCAATGCGCCCTATCATGACGCAAACCACACAATAATGGTTACCGTCGTTGGTACCGAAATCCTTAGAGGCAAAATGCTCATTGAAGGCGATGTCACACCATCGGATTGGGTTCATTTTGTCGTTGCCCTTTTGCACCACGACATCGGCTATGTCAGAGGAATATGCAAAGCAGACAGGGATGGTCGCTATACCATCAATTCCGAAATGGACACCATTGCCCCCCCCGTCGGTGCGACGGATGCGTTTCTAACACCGTATCATGTCGATCGCGCAAAACTGTATATACGGGAAAGGTATGGCATGGATAGCTACTATGATATCGATGTAATCTGCGCCAATATCGAGCGAACACGATTCCCTGTGCCGAACGAAGAAGACCATATGGCCAGTGATGATCTACCAGGCCTACTTCGAGCTGCTGATTTAATTGGCCAACTCGCAGACCCGCATTATTTCAGAAAAATATCAGGACTCTTTGCGGAATTCCGAGAAACCGGACAAGCAGCGAAAATGGGTTACACCACCGCTGCTGACCTTCAGGCAGGTTACCCTGGGTTCTTTTGGAATGTCGTTTCACCTTATATATCTGAAGGTGTTCGTTATCTACGCCGCACTCAAAACGGTCAGCTTTGGGTTGCTAACCTGTACGCTAATGTGTTCACAGAAGAGCACGAAGCACCTGCCTACGGGCCTGAACGAAGAAATACCGATGATCGAAGAATCGAAACAGAAGCGCTGTTCCAGGCGAACGAAGTGTCCGACAATGACCATCGTTCTGATAGCCGCAGGCTTTCAGATGTAAGCACCTTTAAAACAGCGCCTTAGAGAATGCCGATTTGGCGTTCTGTCTGATCAGGCTTATCTGACCAAGATAATTTGGCATTCTGCCCGCAAAACCTTACAATTCCTCGCTTTGCGTCAGGTACGCACCATCCTGTATGTTGAACAGCGCCAATAAAATACCTCCTAACCCGATATCTGAAAAAGAGATGACGCGTACGTCGGCGCCTCGAGGGTTGAAAATATGTCTGCTTGGCTATCGCAGCAACCCCTTTAGCGGTGGCCAAGGTATTTACATTCGCTATCTCAGCCGCGCACTGAAGGATGCTGGACATACGGTTGACGTTATATCCGGCCAACCCTACCCATTGCTGGATGATGGCATCGGACTCATTAAGCTTCCGAGCCTCAACCTGTTCGAAGAAGAAAGCCATATCAAAGCACTCAAGTGGAAACACCTCGGCTCTTTCACAGATTTTTTTGAATGGTTCTCAATGGCGACCGGTGGATTCCCAGAACCCTATACTTTCGGTCGCAGGCTGGAGAAGTACTTTAAGAAGCACAAACCTGATTACGACATCGTTCACGACAACCAATCCCTATGTTACGGCACACTGGCACTGCAACGAAGTGACGTCACCTTAGTTACCACCATACATCACCCCATCACGAGTGATTTAAGCATTGCGTTAGCCAATGAACCTAATTGGCAAATGCGGTTACTGATAAAAAGGTGGCATTCTTTTCTTCGCATGCAGAAAAACGTTGTCTCAAAACTCAAACATATCGTTACCGTGTCAGAAGTGTCCCGCCGCGATATTGCGGATGCGTTCAAAATTCCTGCGGCTAACCTCAAAGTTGTACACAATGGTATTGATACGGAAACGTTCAAACCAAACCCTGAAATCACTCGAGTGCCATACCGAATAATGGCGACTGCAAGCGCAGATCAGCCTCTGAAAGGACTACAGTACTTGCTGCGCGCTATCGCTGAGCTCGTTTCCACCTATCCCGCGATTCACTTAGAAGTACTCGGTAAATTGAAACCTAACGGGGACACAGAAAAATTAGTCACGCAGCTTAACCTGCAAAAACATCTAACGTTCACTTCCGGAGTAGAAACCCAGGAGGTCGTCAACATGTACGCGAGGGCGAGCCTTGTTGTTGTGCCCTCGGTTTATGAAGGTTTTGGGCTGCCCGCCGGTGAAGCGATGTCCTGTGGCGTACCGGTGATTTCAACAAATGGTGGCGCGTTGCCTGAAGTTGTTGGCGATTGCGGTATTATTGTGCCCGTGCGTGACCCCGAGGCCATCGCACAAGCGATAAAAGAACTGATAAACAACCCAGATAAACGGTCAGCGTTATCCAAACGAGGTCGTAAAAGAATCCTGGAACATTTTAGTTGGAGGGTTGCCGCCCAAGAGATGGCAGACCTTTATTATGAAGTACTGGAGAAAAAATAGTCCATGTCGATGGAAACCGTCAATTTTGAACATCTTAAACTGCTACCCGGAGATCGCGTTCTTGATCTTGGTTGTGGCGAAGGTCGCCACACTATCACTGCGTACCTAATGGGTAACGTCGACTCAGTTGGCGTTGATCTAAGTCTGAAGGATCTCAACACAACGAGACAGCGATTCTCAGAATTTGAAGATAAAGACAACCATCAAAAAAGCCTCAATATTTCCGTAGCCAATGGAGCATCACTACCCTTTGCTGACGGTAGCTTCGATAAGGTTATTTGCTCTGAAGTGCTCGAACATATTCCAAACTATCGCGCTGTGCTGAAGGAAATTACCCGAGTACTGAAAACCGGCGGCATATTTGTCGCTAGCGTACCGCGCTTTTTCCCAGAATGGGTATGTTGGCAATTTAGTGACGCCTATCACGAGGTCGAAGGTGGACACGTAAGAATATTCAATGCGACTCAGCTAAAAGAAGATATTGAAACCAACGGGTTCATCTTCTTCAAGCGACATTGGGCCCACTCATTACATGTTCCTTATTGGTGGTTAAAGTGCATTTTCTGGCGAGAAGGAGATGAACCACAAGCAGCGATTGTCGACGCCTATCACAAATTTTTGGTTTGGGATCTCATGAAGAAGCCCTGGATCACCCAAACACTGGATAAGCTATTGAACCCTATTTTAGGCAAAAGTGTGGTGATGTATTTCGTCAAAACATTGGTATCTAACAGTCAATCGACCACCAACTCAGGCAACAACTCGACACATATCCCCTGTGTTGAGTCTGCAATGACCACAACACCTCCGACATCGCTTGCTTCATCTAAAGCAGAGGTTTCTTCATCGTGACTAGCGTTTATGTCTCAATGGGCTTCTACCCGGAAGAATACCTCTGCGACACTGTCAATTACATTGCACGTGTACAAAGCAGTGACGGCGCGATTCCTTGGTTCGAGGGCGGTAGTCTCGACCCATGGGATCACATTGAATCCGCCATGGGACTAACCATCGGCGGGCGTTTGGACGAAGCGCAGCAGGCCTACCAATGGTTAGCAGACAATCAATTGCCGAATGGAAGCTGGCTTGCGGCATATAAAGACGGTCAAATTGAGGACGGCACCCGTGCTGAATCGAACTTTGTCGCCTATATCGCAACGGGTATTTGGCACTACTATCTCATTAGTCAGGATAGAGATTTTCTGCAAAAGTTTTGGCCTGTGGTAGAACGAGCGATCGAGTTTGTGCTTCGGCTGCAGGGTCCGATGGGACAAATCTACTGGGCTGAAGACACCACCGAGGGTATTAAGGAAGACTCGCTGGTCACCGGTTGCAGCAGTATTTACAAGAGCTTCGAGTGCGCCTTAAATATAGCCACAACCCTTGAGATTAAGGTCCCTCAATGGGCTTTAGCTCGGACCAAACTTCTCAATGCGCTTCGAAACCATCCCGAATGTTTTGATAGAACCTGGGATAGTAAAAGTCGATTTGCTATGGACTGGTTCTACCCCGTATTAACCGGCGTCATTACCGGAACACAAGGTAAAAATCACCTCAAGTCCCGTTGGGATCAATTCGTTGTGGATCAATTAGGTTGTCATTGCGTATCAGATGAGCCTTGGGTAACCGTCGCTGAGTCCTGTGAGTTAACAATGGCGCTGTTAGCGGTTGGGGAGTATCAACAAGCCGTAAAGCTTTTCTCCTGGTTGCATCAATTCAGAGACACTGATGGTTCTTATTGGACTGGATATGTATACAGAGATAAGGAACTTTGGCCATTAGAAAAACCCACATGGACGGCGGGAGCGATTTTGTTAGCCGCTGACGCACTATCAAATAAAACCGCAGCTGCTCACCTGTTTAAATCCGAATCAACCGTGCTTGCGTCTGAGGACACCCAGCGTACGAACTACGCCAAGATCCTCGAATAGCCCAGAATCGAGCGCCATCTTCCAAATCGTATAAGGCGCCTGACCGCCGTCGTTGGGATCAGGAAAAATATCGTGAATAGCCAAGATACCGCCATTTACGATGAAGTTGGACCAACAGTGAAAATCTGACAGGGCGGCCTCTAGGCTGTGACCGCCATCAATAAAGACCATTCCCAGTGGCGTTTTCCAATCACGAGCCGCAACCTTCGACGATGCGACCAAAGGCACAACGTATTCTTCCAGCTCTGCCGATCGAACAGCGAACCTGAAAGCTTTGAAACTATCCATTAAACCAACCGCACCATCATAGAGTTCAGGATCATGGTACTGCTCACCTAACTGATGCTCTTCAGATCCTCGATGATGGTCGACTGCATACAAGGTACGCTTTGTCTGTTTGCAGGCGGCACCCAAATAAACAGTGGACTTACCACAGTAGCTACCTATCTCGAGTGTTGGACCTAAATCCTTGACACTCAGGCAGTGTTGGTAAAGCGCTTCGCCCTCTTTAGGATCAAGAAAACCTTTAACGGAATCAATATCAATAGGTAAAAACATAACTCACTCGAAGGGATTCAATTTGGCTCTAATTAAATGTAAAAAACACCGCCAGATAGACCGGAATCAAACAGATCAGGGTGTAGATAACGATATTATTCAGGGGCGGAAACTTTGCTTCAACTTTTAAAGGGAAACGATCGCCCATCACTAGCCAAACAATGCAACCAAGGACCATTGATACAACGAAACTAAGTACTATGATACCCAATGTCCTCTCCTGAAAATTTCGCGTCTTTAAAAAACGCAAAAGTTAGATTTAAAAAAAATACGATGCTGGGCACGACCGCGCCGCCCGCAATATAGCATTCTAACGCGCTATTCATTCGTAAAGATATGAACCTTCAACTGATCGCCAATATCAATCGTCTGTCCAGGCTCGACTTGAGCCAAACCCGTTGCCCAGCAAACTGAAGACATGACACCCGAACCTTGATTTTGAAAACTTTCGACTCGAGAATGACCAGATTCGTCGTAGCTTAAGCGAACTCTTACATACTCTCGACGTGACCCGGCGGTTACTTTAAAGGCAGCGGCACCATAAAATTCAGGCAAGCTAATGTTGTTCAACCCCTGACTTTTTAACAAATAGGGTCTGGCAATCATCATGAAAGTGACAAAGGTGGACACCGGATTACCCGGCAGTCCAAAAAAAGGTTTCGATGCCACCTGGCCAAAAGCTAAAGGCTTACCGGGTTTGATCGCCAGACGCCAAATATCCAGCACCCCTAGCCGTTCAACTGCAGCCTTTACATGATCCTCTTCACCAACGGAAACGCCCCCCGTACTCAAGATGCAGTCAGCCAACTCGGCCCCCTTGCGTAACGCCGCATCGGTAGCCTGCGGCGAATCGCCCACCAAACCCAGGTCGACCGGTTCCATGCCAAGTGAATCAATGAGTGCGAGTAAGGTGTATTGATTTGAATTGTATATTTGTCCGGGTTGCAATGCGCAGGGAGGCTCGATAAGTTCATCGCCCGTAGACATTACAGCCACTTTAAGCTTTTTAAAGACACGCACATCCGCACACCCAACGGAGGATACTAGCCCTAAATCCTGGGCTCGAAGTCTGTGACCGCAAGGCAACACCTCTGCACCTGCAACAATGTCTTGCCCGGCTCGGCGAATGTTCTCTTCGTGCCTCGGCACCTCGTGTATTTCAACGCCCGCTTCGCGCTGGGTTGTATCTTCTTGAATGACCACAGCATTTGCGCCCTGCGGAATCGGCGCACCGGTAAAAATTCTTGCTGCCGTTCCTGGCTTCAATGTCTTTCCGACCGTACCGGCGGGAATTCTGTCCGACACAGCAAGCACAGTACCTATCGCAACGTCTGCCGTATTCACCGCGTAACCATCCATTGCACTATTGCTCAGCAAAGGAACATTAATCGGCGATATAACGGCTTCGGCCAAGACGCGGCCGCGAGACAGACTAACGCTGATCGACTCGATACCGACTAAACATTGGACCTCGGCCATCAAACGATCAACCACTTCGTCGACTGGCGTTAGCGGCGAATTCGCCATCAGTGTGTGCCTTTTGTTAATATTTCCGCGAAGTTACAGGGCCGATGATTCGCATCCAACTGTTCCTTCAAAATGCCATTCCATGCCGTTTTGCAAGCGCCGGTGGATCCCGGCATACAGAATATCAACGTCTTGTTTGCCAAGCCTGCGACAGCTCTGGATTGAACCGTAGACGTGCCTATCTCCTGCCATGACAAATGCCGGAACAATTCACCAAAGCCATCGATTTCAGAATCAAATAAGGGCTGAATGGCTTCTGGGGTCGAGTCCCTCGTCGTGAAGCCCGTTCCGCCGGTCAACAGCACCACATCAACCGCGGGGTTTGAAATCCATGCTGAAACCGTCGCTCGCAGTAGATACATATCATCAATATTGATCGTTCGATCAACCAATTCATGACCGGATTCACGCAACGCTCCACAAAGGAACTCGCCTGATGAATCCGTCTCGAGTGTGCGGGTGTCGGACACGGTAAGTACGGCAATACGTAGCGCATCGGATTGGTTTTGATCGCTCATTTGAGACTCCAGGCAACAAGAATTTAGCAACACTTTCCCCGAACTTCAGCGTCGGAAAAACGTCATGTTAAATCAATCAATCGGAATCACAAAACGGTTACCGACAACACTGTACTGTCAAAAAACTTGATCAGAATATTTATCATTCGTCTAATAGGTTTATACTGACGTTTTAAATGATCGAACGCAGGAGACTAAGCATGGGTTTATTCCAAAAGTCGATGGACTTGCCAACGGCTGATACCGCTTTACCGGGTCGGGAACAGCAAGTGGCCGTTCCCGAACAGCATTTCGTCAATGGTCATCCGCTGGTAGCACCGTTCCCCGACAACATGCAGCTAGCCGTCTTTGGCATGGGGTGTTTCTGGGGCGCAGAACGCCGGTTTTGGGAAAAAGAAGGTGTCTATTCGACTGCAGCAGGCTATGCGGCTGGGATAACACCCAACCCGTCCTATGAAGAAGTCTGTTCAGGTCACACAGGACATAACGAAGTTGTCCTGGTTGTCTATAACCCGGCCGAGGTGTCTTACGAGGCCTTGCTCGAACGCTTCTGGGAAAGTCATAACCCAACTGAAGGCATGCGCCAGGGCAACGATATGGGGACACAATACCGATCAGGTATCTATACTTACTCTGAAGAACAGTTAGCACAAGCCAAGGCCAGTGAAGCGGTATTTCAGGAAAAACTCAAAGCATCAGGCTTTGGCTCGATCACAACAGAAATTCAGCCGGTAGAGGCGTTCTACTACGCTGAGCATTACCACCAGCAATACCTCGCCAAGGTCCCCAATGGCTACTGTGGCTTAGGCGGCACGGGTGTCTGCTATTCCTAACGGGAGCGCAGCTTGAAGCGCTTATTGGGCTGCTCATTAGGGACGTAATCGAAGTTGATTAAGTCAGCTATTCAAATAGCTGACTTAATGGTTGGTCAGATGACTATCCGTATAACTCACCACTGAGCTAAGCCTATCGCTAACTGAGCAGGCTTATCAGCCACTAGATTCAAGATGAATCATAGGTTTTTACTGCATCAGTTTATTGATCGCCTCTTCGTACCGTTTCAGCGTATTTTCAATCACTTCATCTGGCAACGCAGGTGCCGGGTATTCTTTGTTCCACTCGCCACGCGCAACCAGTTCCTCCGTGTAGTTTCGAACATACTGTTTATCGAAACTATTTTGCTCCCGGCCAGCTTGCCATTCGTCAAGGGGCCAAAAGCGCGAGCTATCAGGCGTCAAGATTTCATCAATCAGGACCGGTTCGGTTGAACCAGGCTCAAGCCCAAACTCAAACTTTGTATCCGCAATAATAATGCCACGCTTTCCAGCATACTCTCGTGCAGTTGTGTATATCTCGAGCGACTTATGACGAATATTCTGCATGAGATCTTCACCGACTAGCTTGCAGGCAGACTCAAAATCAATATTCTCATCATGCCCCTCGTCTTCTTTCGTCGATGGCGTAAAGATAGGAGCCTCAATCATGCTGCTATTTTGCATGCCGGCCGGCAGATCAATACCGCAAACCTGGCCCGTTTTCTGGTAATCCTTCCAGCCACTTCCCGTCAGATAGCCACGCACAATACACTCAACAGGAACGACTTTTGATTTACGGCAAATCATAATTCGGCCAGACAGCATCGCCCGCTGTTCTGCATTAAGACCGGCAATATCACTCGGATCTAGCGACACTAAATGATGCTTAATTTTATCTTCAAAGAAATCGAACCAGAACTTAGAAATTTTGGTGAGCATCTGACCTTTGCCCGGAATACCATTCTGCAGGACAACATCAAACACACTGACACGGTCTGTCGCGACAATAAGAATGCCGTCGCTGCCATCGGCGAGGGTGAGGTCGTACAAATCTCTAACCTTGCCCTGACGTTTGTTTGGCAGAGGTAAATCCGTGGTAATAACTGCTTGCGACATAAATGAACCTAACAAAATCCAAATGAATAAGTTTACTAAATCAAATGTGGTAGGCAAGTCTTAACCCGCAAATTACACAGCTTGAGGTTATATTTTTTAAATTGTTCCCACCACACGGCTAACTGGCCAGTGCAAATTGCCAACTGCTGAACGTAATGACACGTCAAGACCATGCATCATGGTTAGGCTAATGCCGTCTCGAAATCAGCGAGGAGGTCTTCAGGTTCTTCAATGCCAATTGAGAACCGAACCAATGAATCGCTAATGCCCATTGAGGCACGTCGCTCCGGTCCCATCTCGTAGTATATTGAGTGCGCAACAGGAATCGCGAGGGATCGCGTATCGCCAAGGTTACTCGAGCAAGCGACCAAATCCAGTGCATTAATAAAATCGAAACAGTCAATATCGTCCACCAACTCTATACTCATAATAGCACCCGCAGATTTAAACAATTGTTTCGACCGTCCATGTTGCGGATGTTCCTGCAGGCCTGGGTAGTACACCTTCTTTACTTTGTCGTGAGTACTTAGATACTCAGCCAACTTAAGTGTGTTTGAGCAAGCGCGCTCCATTCTCAAAGCGAGCGTGTCCGAGCCTACAGAGATGTGGTGCGCCGCCTCTGGTCCCAGTGAGGCACCCAAATCCCTTAGCCCTTTTTTCTTTATCTGCGTGATACCCCACAAACGTGAGTCAGCACCCTTATAGTCATCGTAGATATTGTCGAATCTTTGCCAATCATAGTTGCCAAGCTCTGTCACCGAACCACCCAATGCATTAGCGTGACCACCAATATATTTGGTCAAAGAGTTGATAACCAAACTTGCTTTAACTTGGCTAGGTTGAAACAAATAAGGCGTTGTCATCGTATTATCAACAAAGAATATCAGCCCGTGCTGCTCGCACAGCGCGCCAATCTCGGCCAAGTCCGTCACCTGAGTTCTAGGGTTCGCAATCGTCTCAACAAAAACCAGCTTAGTATTGGCTTGAACGGCAGCTTCAACATTGGCGACGTCCGTCGCATCAACAAATGTCACTTCGATGCCATGAGCACTAAATGAGTTGAATAAACTGTTCGTGTTTCCAAACAGGAATGAGGACGAGATCACGTGATCCCCAGCCCTCAGCAGCGCGAAGAGTGTCGTGCCGATGGCGCCCATTCCGGTTGCGAACGCAGCCGTTGCCAAGCCACCTTCCATCAAACTCACCTTGTCCTGTAATGCCGTAACGGTTGGGTTTACCTGACGACCATAGGTATAACCCGGTTGTTTACCTTGAAAGACTTTTGCTAGATCTCGCGCGTCATCATAGGTATACGCCACCGCAGTATGGATAGGCTTGTGTATCGAACCGTGCTCAATAGGACCACGTCGGTCGCAGTGGATTATTTTTGAAGTAAAACCATACTTCGCCATTCTTACTTTCTCCTTACCCCTTAGGGTAATTATTCGTCGTTCGCAAAAAACAACATTTTAAGAACTCGGCGTCGATCGCCTTGGCAACCTAAAAACACAGGCAAAAAAAAACCTACTGGCTAAAGTAGGTTATATCCTCTACCTCTTTAGCTGGATTTTTAAAGCGCCCGCAAGCTGAAATCAAATCGGCGCAATTATGTTGCCATAATTGGCCGCATTTTAGTCGCCCCACAGCCCCAAAGCAAGCGCAAATACTTTTCAACAAAGGGGCTATTTAGTCGTAGGCCGATTTCATTGCACCCCAGAGAACGATTACAATACAACACGCAATTATAAAGCTGTATCGGAGCAAGACAATGGATTCGAAGGTATTTAATCAAGGTTTACTGGATTTTCTCGCCGCATCGCCGACGCCTTTCCACGCCGTTGAGTCCATGTTAAAAATATTCACTGAACACGACTTCAAACATTTGAAGGAGCAGGATGCTTGGAACCTCGAACCTGGAAAATACGTCGTTACTCGCAATGACTCTTCTATCATCGCCTTTGTTCTCGCCTCAGATAAAAATGATGTCATTGCAAGATCCGGTATTCGAATGGTCGGGGCCCACACAGATAGCCCAGCTCTGCGGGTCAAACCAAACCCCGATATTGAGAAAAAGGGCTACCTAAACCTTGGCGTGGAAGTTTACGGCGGCGTACTGCTAAACCCCTGGTTTGACAGAGATCTATCCCTCGCCGGTCGAGTCACCTACACGGATGACACGCAGACGATCTGTAGCACACTCATTAATTTCGAAACACCAATCGCGAGCATCCCAAGTTTAGCCATACATTTAGACCGCGAGGCCAACAGCAGCAAAACAGTTAACCCCCAGACGGACCTTCCACCGTTGTTAATGAAGCAGTCAAAAACATCAACCCTAAAAACATTTAATCAGGTCCTACAACGACAACTAAAACAATCAAAGGATATCTCATCAGACAAAATCCTTGGCTATGAACTCTCTTTCTATGACACACAGAAACCTGCAATCGTCGGATTAGAACAGGAGTTCATTAACAGCGCACGGCTGGATAATCTGCTCAGCTGTTATGTTGGTATGAAGGCTTTAGTTGAATCGGATGGCAGTCAATTCTGCCTATTAGTTTGTAACGACCATGAAGAGGTTGGCAGCGCTTCAGCTGAAGGCGCTGAGGGTCCATTTCTTAAATCCGTTCTCGAACGCACCATCCCCGATGCCGAAACGCGTTTTCGTGCCATAGCAGCATCAATGTTAATCTCAACTGACAACGCGCACGGTATCCACCCCAACTTCTCCGATAAGCATGATGCCAATCACGGTCCAATACTGAACGAAGGACCCGTTATCAAAATAAACACCAATCAGCGATATGCCACTAACAGCGAAACAGCGGGGTTCTACCGGCATCTGTGTGAAAAAAATAACATCCCTTGTCAGACCTTTGTTGTGCGAACTGACATGGGCTGCGGCAGTACTATTGGCCCCATCACGGCGAAGGAAATCGGCGTAAAAACCATCGATGTTGGTGTGCCAACCTTTGCCATGCATTCAATTCGCGAAATGGCCGGGACAGAAGATGCGCTTCACCTTAATCTTAGCTTGAAAGCCTTTTATAACTATACAGGAACGATTTAAGCCAAAACGACAGGGGGATCAGATGCGACGACATCATCTGGGTTTAACTAACTTGACTGAAACTTCAAAGCATCGATGAGCAAAGCTAATGCCAATCCACATTGATATTAACGAGATTCGCGTTTTCAAAGCGGTTTACGACAACAACGGTTTCAAGAAAGCCGCTGATAAATTATTTGTCACCCAATCTGCAGTCAGTCAGACGATTGCAAACCTTGAACACAAACTGGACGGTCTACTTCTACAACGGAACCCTCTGAAACTAACCGAAGCGGGCGTACGCCTACTCAACTATGCTGAAATTGTTTTAAATGAGGAGCGCGCTGTACTTGAGGATATCAAGAATATTCGAAACGGCATTCTCTCAACACTGCTACTGGCGATGAATGGCAGCGTCAGTACACTTTATGGCTCAGATCTAGTGGGTAAGTATTTTGAAAGTAGCCCTCTGACCCGCATAAAGATAAACGTCATGCCAAGTCGGGAAATTATTACGGCGGTGAGTTCCGATCTGTGGGAGTTAGGCTTTGGGCCGTTCCAACGCACCATGCCGGATGTGTTTCAGACCATCCCTTTGTTCTCCGATGAACGAATTCTAATGATAGATGCTGACTATCCAGAGCTGGACAAGTTACTGGCGGTGCCCTCCAGGGTGTTGGCAAAAGTACCCCTCATTGTGTCTCATCTCGACGATCAAGATATGCGCCCCGCGCTACAAAAACTCCGAGATTCTTTCGGTACGATTTGGGAGATAAATGATACCGAGCTTCGGATGGAAATGGTTCGAAAAGGTATGGGAATGAGTTATCTCGACCAACGCATGCTGGCGGCGACGCCCGGTTGTGAAAACTTGATCCCTTTACACAAAATTGAAAACTCGACGATACCACTTCAGTTTGGTATCTATCATCGCAAAGGCAAGACACTCTCAAGCGGAGCCAACCGCTTTATTGAAATGAGCCGCGAATTTGACTTTGGCTAACCTGACGCGGGTCAAGAAATTACTCAATACATTAAGCCGCCTTTGAGGATAGAGCCTTCAAACAGACTGCGAAAGTTCTCAATGGACTAAGGCGATTAGCGGAACCCCTACCTGATTGTTGATCGTCATACTCCGACTAGGTTTGTTGAATCGATAACAAATAGGTCTGCAGATCTTGCAAACAAACATCGTCGTGGCCCTGCGATTTTAGTTGTTCGATCCGAGTTAGTTGAGCTTGCAAACCGTTTTCAGCCATTTGCTTGGTTGAGCGATAGCTTTTCCAGTAGTCGCGATCATCCTCCGACAACGACTCAGGAAAGTTACGGGCGCGGTATCTGAGTAACATTTCAGAAAGCCGGCTGTCGTTGAAATGCGCGCCGTATGCGGCGAGGCTTTCAGGTTTAGCAGCTTGTATCTCAGACATAATGGATTTGTCATCCGCTGAGAAAAAACCACCTTGGTACAACATCAGATCAGGATCATTGGTGGGCGGAAAATTCTTTTGGGAAAAGACTTCAGAGATTTTCTCTACGACGCCGCTACTTTGTTGGATGCGACGCATATTCTGTTGTATTGCGGACATGTCGATATCTAATCTATCTTCATTGCCCTGCAACGTCGCTAGTGGTGCAATTGCAGGACATTTGTTGATGTGAATTGTTTTCAGTGCAACACGTTTTTCATTGCCTAACTCTTCTCTTGAGCTGAAAATTCTACGGTGTAGCTCGATCGGGCTAAGCTCAATTAAATCCGTTGGATCATTCGACAGATCAAAGCAAATCACACCGTTTGAGTTCGTTGGGTGGACACAAAGTGGCAATACAATTGCCAAACAGTTCTGACTAGCAGGATACATCGACGAGACATGCACCAAAGGCGTTTTCCCCAAGGGATAGAGTTGTTTCAGAACTTCATTTTTCTTGCGCAGGGAGAACAGATAAGCGTATAGCTTAGGCTGTGCCTGTTTCAGTTTCTTGGCCATGCCTATCGTTGCCAATACATCAGACACAGCATCGTGGGCATTTTCATGTCCGATACCGTTTTGTTCTGTGAGCTTTTCAAGTCTAAAGGTCGTATTGCCGTTGTCCGCAATGGGCCAGTTTATGCCTTCGGGTCGGAGTGCGTGTGCCATGCGAAACAGATCAATCACATCCCAGCGAGAGTTACCTGATTGCCATTCCCTCGCATAGGGGTCGTAAAAATTGCGGTAGAACAAATAGCGGGTAAACTCATCATCAAATCGAAGGCTGTTAAACCCCACCACGCAGGTTTCAGGAACCGTAAATTGCTCGTGTATCTGACGAGAAAAATCCGCCTCATTCATGCCAGTTGATTTCAATTGCGTCATATTGATGCCCGTCACCAGTATCGCCTCGGGAACTGGAATCGTATCGTCGCCCGGATAACAGAGTAAATCCAAAGGCTCACCAATAACATTCAGATCTTCATCAGTACGAACACCTGCAAACTGAATGGCGCGATCTCGACCAGGGTCTGTGCCTGTCGTTTCGAAATCATACCAATACATTGAGTTAGCCATTGTTGTCCAAGCCTCTTATTGCAGGTTACATCGAAGTGCCAGAATAACATGTCCACGAAACTTTCAGACACAACCTCATTAGCAAAATCTTTAGTCGATTCACGCTTGTCACATAATAACCACTAGGTTGGCCTATCTCGCTCGACTAAAGCTATAATCGGTTTTTTTGCCAGACGCATCGTAATGCCGAAAAAATTCATCACTAAAGCTTCAATGCTAATCATCGGCCCGCTCATTGCTGCCGCTGTATTCTTCTCGCTACAGGATGCCGGGTGGGATACAAGCGCTTGCTGGACCGGTTTTGTCGCTACGCTCTGCGCCGTCTGGTGGATATTTGAACCGGTGCCTATTCCGGTCACATCCCTCATACCAATCGCCTTACTGCCCTTCCTAGGCGTGCTCACGCCCTCTCAAGTTGGCGCCGCGTATGGAAGCCCGCTGGTGCTGCTTCTAATGGGGGGCTTCATCCTGAGCACAGCGATGGAGAAGAGTGGCGCGCATCGCAGAGTCGCACTGAATATGGTCAATCTATTTGGTGGCGGCAGCAGTCGCAGGCTAGTCTTTGGTTTCATGGCGGCATCCGCTGTGCTGAGTATGTGGATATCCAATACGGCAACGACATTGATGCTACTACCCGTCGCACTCGCCGTCATAGAAAGGTCTAAAGATGACAAACTCGCGGTACCGCTTTTACTCGGCATTGCCTATGCAGCCAGCGTAGGCGGCATTGGTACCCCCATCGGCACGCCACCTAATCTGTTTTTTCGAGAAATCTACGAACAATACACCGGCATTGAAATAGGCTTTCTGACATGGATGAGCTGGGGCATCCCCGTTGTTATCTTGTTTGTCCCTATTATTGGATTTTGGTTAACGCGGAAACTTAAATATATTGGCGCTATTGAAATGCCGATCGTTCAGTCCTGGAGCGTCGAAGAAAAACGTGTCTTTATCGTTTTTTCCTTAACAGCACTTGCCTGGGTAACCCGCAGCCAACCTTTCGGCGGCTGGAGTGGCGCGCTAGCACTACCCTCCGCCAATGATGCAAGCGTTGCATTGATCGCGGTTATCGCTATGTTTTTGATACCAAACGGCAAAGGTGAAAAACTCCTCGATTGGGAAACCGCGAACAGGATACCTTGGGGTATGTTAATTCTGTTTGGTGGAGGCATCGCGATCGCAAAAGCATTTGTCACATCGGGCTTGAGTGAGCAACTCGGGGCGGCACTGGCAGGAATCTCTACTTGGCATATCGTCGTTATGATGGCAACGATTTGTATCACCATCACCTTCTTAACAGAAATGACGAGCAATACGGCGACAACAACCTTGATGATGCCAATCCTTGCAACAGCAGCATTAGCAGCAGGAATCGAACCCGAAATTCTCATGGTACCGGCTGCAATGAGTGCTAGTTGTGCCTTTATGTTACCGGTCGCAACCGCACCGAACACCATCATGTTTAGCACCGGGCGCTTTCCGATAAAAACCATGGTGCAAGAAGGGTTCGTTCTTAATATTTTGGGCGTCGGTGTAATTACTCTCGTTTGTACCCTGATGCTAACCTAGTCAGAGTCTCATTACGTTGTGCCTTAGGCTGCTTTGACAACGTATGCACCTGGCTAATGAAGTTACCCCAAGGGCTTGCCTTATCAACGTCGTAGAGTGCCAAAAAAGCCGGCACCCATTGCGAATAAGCACCTATAGCAGCCAACTTGGGGTTGTTAATATCTGAGGACATCCAGTAATCAAAGGGCGGGTTGTCACCCCACTGACTTGATAACTGCTTATAACGCATCCTTAGGCCCGAGATAACCGCTACCCTCGCCGCCTCCTTGAATTTCAAATCAGCCTCTTTAGCAAACTCAAAACTGAGACTATTTTTTGCTTCGACGATCAGGTTTACCACCTCGGCACGACGCCGCTGCCTGAGCAGGTGCTGCATGACTACCTCAGCATCAATCGCATCGCCCTGATACAGGCCGTCTTGATCATTCGTTTTGATCCAATCTAATAGTAATATTCTTTCAACCGCTGTCGCAAAGCTTTCATTGAATACCGTGTCGTCTGCAACATAAATAACCTTATGCGCTAATTCATGAAACAAAAGCGCGGCTAGATCCAGGTCGTTTCGATAAATAAAAGTACTTAACAA
The DNA here is from genome assembly GCA_905182025.1 of uncultured OM182 clade bacterium. Classification (GTDB taxonomy): domain Bacteria; phylum Pseudomonadota; class Gammaproteobacteria; order Pseudomonadales; family Azotimanducaceae; genus JAHRVQ01. The sequence goes on along the minus strand of CAJJAA010000014.1, from coordinate 45,164 downwards.
TGGGTCGTTAAACCAACCCAATGTCGAATAGGCTGCAACCCCACCAACGTAGCTTTGTTTGCCTTGGATGTGCATTTTTGTGGCAAAATTATCGGCATCCGCTTGAGCGAAGAAGCCCTTATAGGAAACACAACCGGCAATGGGGTAACACCACTGCTCTAGTACAACCGAATGCGGCTGCGTCACAAAAACATTCCAGACAACATGGGACCGGTCAAGCGCAACATATTCGCCATAACTTCCGTCAACATCTAAGCCACGGCGTTGCGCAAAGGTGAGAATATTTTGGGTGAGCAGTAATTTTTCTCGAAGTTCAATGCTTGTGTTTGAATCATCAATGACCTCTGCAACAGTTCGGGTATTGGTCAACAGGGAAATCTGCCCTTTGGCAGCCTGATGGTAATAAGAAGACGTCTCACACGCTGTTTGGCTTATAATCATGCCGAGTAGGCATATACATCTCGACAAAATCCTCATCGTTTTAACCGAAAGGCTCTTTAACTGCCCACCATCTAAAACCGATCTGTGTAGAGCTTTGACACGGCTCCTGCTATTCTCACTTTGAACATTCATGTGACAACCGCTTCGTCGAATATGTATAAAGATTACTTCGGCCTTAAAGACACCCCTTTCTCGATTGCTCCTAATCCCGAGTATCTCTATATGAGCGATCGGCACAGGGAGGCACTCGCGCACCTATTGTACGGTATTAGAGGCGATGGCGGGTTTCTACTGCTAACCGGCGAAGTTGGCACAGGCAAGACAACCGTTTGTCGATGTTTACTACAACAGGTACCGGAAGACGTCGACACGGCATTTATTCTAAATCCCAAGTTAACCGCTGACGAAATGTTGGCAACAATTTGTGATGAGTTACAAATCGCCTATCCTGACAACGCCAGCATCAAGGTACTTGTCGATCGACTCAACCAATTTCTATTGGACTCCTACCAAGCTGATCGCCGAACTGTGGTTATCATAGATGAAGCACAAAACCTGTCCGTGGATGTTCTCGAACAACTTCGGCTGCTGACGAACCTCGAAACGAATGAACGTAAACTGCTACAAATCGTGCTGCTCGGTCAACCAGAGCTCCTCACAATATTGGCCAAACCTGAACTTAGACAGTTATCTCAGCGCGTCACTGCAAGATTTCATCTTGATGCTCTCGAGCCCAATGAAGTGGTTGAATACATTCAGCATCGACTTGAGATTGCCGGTGCTCGCGGTTCACTTTTTCCCGCCAAGGTTGTTAAGCGTATTTACAAAATAACCGGCGGCATTCCCCGACTAATCAATCTTGTCTGTGACCGAGCGCTACTGGGTACTTATGTTCAAAATAGATTGGAAGTTGATATAGCGACGGTTAACAAAGCGGCAAAGGAAACGCTGGGGCCGATGCCAACCAATCCGTCGCAATGGCGATCCGTTTCTATTGCTGCGAGTGTGTTATTCATGATCGGTCTGGGTCTGTATTTTTCTCAAATGACAACGATTGACGCAATTGACACAAACACCACGGCGTCGATATCAGATCCTTTAACGGTATCAACCACAACGCAAACAACATCGCAGCTTATGGATAATCCAAAAGCTGAAGCAGCCAAGATGGAACAACAACTCAGCGACGAGGGTGGTCGTCAATCGTACATTGATGACGCATTTGTGCCTATCGACCAACAAGACAACAACGTTGGCTTCGTACGACAACAAAAGACCGCTAAACCTATTCAAATTATGACAGCGTTAGCCGGTTTTACAGATCAAGCGTCTGCATTTACCCGCTTATACCTACTATGGGGAACAGAAGTCGCCTTCAGTGAAACTGATCAACCCTGCTCGGCCGCCGAGGATTTCGGAATGTCGTGTTATTCAAACCCAGGAAATTTAGCTGACATTGCTAACCTTAATCGACCCGTGTTCGTTGATTTCGAGATCGCAGGTAAACCGCAAAATTTACTTTTGACTGCGATCGACTCACAGACAATTACACTCGTCGGCACCGACACTGAATTTCACGTTAATCGGGCTGATTTCCTGAGTTATTGGGACGGACAATATACATTGCTCTGGCGACTTCCCCCAGGTTATGAAACACCGACTATGATCGGTGACCAAGGTGAAACCGTTGCATGGCTCTCGGATCAACTGGCGTTTATTGACCTACAACCAAAACAAAAGACCACGTCACTATTTAATCGTGAACTGGAGGAAAGGGTTAAACGTTTTCAAGTCTCTGTTGGCTTACTGCCCGATGGCAGAGTTGGGCCTCAGACATGGATACATATCAATAGCATTCAGGCACAAGGCGTACCCTTACTCAACAGCCCCTTCTATATAGGAGGCCAAGGCTAAATATGTCGTATATCCTCGACGCATTGAATAAATCCGAACAAGAACGTCGGACTCAGAAAACGCCTGACTTGAGCTCCATTCATAGAGCACCGCCGGCACGAAACGTAAGTTCAAAACGTTGGTATATTGGCATTGGTCTGGTTTTGGCGAGTATTAATATCGCCGGGCTTGCTTGGTGGCAGCTAACATCAAAGCCCGTTATTTTAACAACGATCCCAGCCATTCAAACACTGCCATCACAATCGGCGAGCGCACAGCTTGACGGGTCTGTATCGAAAATCATGAAATCAGACGCCCCGAGTAATCAAGGGCGCAACGAACAAGCACCCAGCATGATCATTACGCCCTCATCATCGAATTCAGCTAATAGTCAGGTTATCCCGGCATCACAACTACCAATGAATGTTCAACGCACGATGCCTGAACTGACCATATCCAGTCATGTCTATTCAGACGACCCATCACTTCGTATGATCAACATCAATGGCAACATGATGAACGAAGGTGAGTACGTTGCAGAGGATTTCTTGCTCGATGAAATCACTGAAGAAGGTGCGATTATTCGCCATCAGAATTACCGCTTCAGAATAACTTTCTAGATTAAACTTTTGAAATAGCCGGCCAAACGAAGTAACTAACGGAACTTTAAGCAATTCGTTGTGTGCTTATAAACGATTACCCAGCAGGTAAAGGGGGCGCTTCAGGGATTTGATTCTGGATCTCAAGAAACTTCTGTGTGATCTGTTTACGGTACTGATCGAACACGGCAATCGCTTCGTCTAAAGTCTTAACTTGCTGGTTCAAACTTGCTAGAGCACGCTTATTTGCTTCAACGCTGTCTGCTTGTGATTGGATCGTATTCCTCAACATGCCTGTTTGAGTCAATAATTCTGTGTTCTCTTGGCTCATGCCTTCTTTCAAATCCGTCATATCGGCATTCACCTTAGCCAAGTTACCAATCGAGGCTTTAACCCGTTTTTCAAGCTCGGCATTCGAAGCAGACGTTGTGTTTAGTTTCTTTTCCAGCGCCTCTAACTTTGGTCTATTCTGACGATAGGCAATCTTCCACAGTTTGTCGATTTCCGTGAAGTTCGCTTCTTGCTGGGCTTTCATCGCAACCAACGTTTTGCCCACATCCGTACCGGTCGCTTCTAAACGCGATTCAAGGTCACGCACTAACTTTTCTGTTTTTTCTAAAATTCGGTTTGACTGATCTAATCTTTCTTGGACTTCATAGATTGTGAAGCCACCCACCCCCATCATTATCGCCATCAACACAATAGTAAAAACCAGCAAACCGTTAAAGTTACTTTGCTTTGGCGCCTCTGCTCGGCCACCCCGACGATAGGAAGCAACCTGATCGCTTTCAGGTTTGATAGAGGGTAAATCAAGATTTTTTTTATCTGTCATTTCATTCACGTTCTAGAATTGCTTTGACGCTATAGCATGCGCGAAAAATTTGTTGAATACGATTATTTAAGCCAGTCTAACGACACGTCAGTCAATGTGTGTCGAAACAAAAAAGGGCTCCCTGCGGAAGCCCTTTTTCAAATAACGACCTATGGTGCTTCAAAGGACTTGGTCAAGTGACTTTATCAATTGAAACTAGGCATTGGAAATCGCGTCATAGGCTTAAAGTACGACGATAATTCCATACAGCACAGCTGTCAGCACGAAGCCTGAAGTGATGACACCCTTTACACTGGTCATTACGCTTTGCTTTCCGACCAAGCCATTTGCTTCAAGCGCAAATATAACAACTAAAGACGCGCCAATTGCAGCTGTACTTGCACTCGAGAGAGTTCCGCTCGTCATATGAGCTGATGATCCCATAAAGAACAACATCGGAATTGAGAACAGTGTGTTTGTCCTAGATGCTAGGCCAGCTTTTGGTGCCGCCGCCGCTGCTTCTGGCAACGCTTCACCACCCTGAGCAACTTGCGTCGCAGATGCGATCACAATTTTTTGATTAGGCCAGATAATCATCCAAACATTTAGGAACATCAATGTACCTAAGGTTGCGCCGATCATAATATCTATGGATGCATATACGCCGAGTTTTGCAAGTAACCAACAACCCGAAAGGAAAGTTAGCATCGCAGCCCATCGAAACCACCAAAGTGCCCGGGGCACGAGCTTCTGAATAGCGCCGGATCGATGAGAATCCTCTGCTTCTTTGAAGTATTCAGTCTGTATAAAATTGAAATAGTAAAGAATACCTATCCAAGTTATACCGGCAAGAAAGTGTCCCCATCTAAACAGATAGTCCAACCCGCCACTGGTAAACAACGCTATGTCCATGTGTGCCCCCTTAAAGGAAATTCGCTGGGCTTGTATACCCTAATTTGGGTATTGCTTAACCCTATGATTATTATGGAATTACTATACATATTTTTCGTACGCCGATGTTAACATTGAATTTTTTTAAAAACTATCGCGCTGAAGGATGATCATGAAGACTTTTCTCAAGACCTGCCCCCATTAGCGCTATAAAATTATCTCTGAAAAACTTCTGCTGGCCTTCATCCGATACGTCAACGAGAGAATCATTAAAGCGCTTCAACGGATTCCGACCACCCTCGACATGCGGGAAATCTGACGAAAATAACAGCATCTCAGGACCGGAATTTTGAATTATCCAGCCGGTATTCTCATGCGGGTAAGGGGTCGCTTTAAACTGACGCTGAGCAATTTCACTGGGTTTTGCCGACAACTTCTGCAGCCGCTCTTCGCCTTTGCGAAAAGCACCGAAACTCGCATCCATAAATTGCAGCCAGCTAGGCACCCAGGAAGCACCCAGTTCGATCGCGCCAAACTGCAATTTGGGGAATCGATCGCAAACGCCATCCATGATCAACATTGACATCGTCTGCCACAACGCCAGGGGTATCGACATAAAACTAGTCGACGTAAAGTTTTCATCGCCACCATGGAAATCACGCACGACAGGTAAGCCATTGTTTGAATAGGCAGCGTTCATTTTTTCTTCCCCACCAACATGAAATAAAATGGGTATCCCTGCTTCTTGCGCGATCGACCAGAGACGGTCGAAGCCAACATGTGAAGGACTGTGTCCACTCGGACAGCGAGAGGGAATCACCAGCGCTTTACAACCCATCTTGATGGCTTCTGCTGCAATCGTTGACGCGGCCTCAATATCAGCCAAAGGAACATAACCCGTACCGAGTAGACGAGCATCCACACTACAAAAATCGATCATCATGCGGTTGTGTGCGCGCGCCGTTTCCAGCGCCAAGTCAATATCGCCCGAATGTTCGAGACCGTAATTACTCAGCGCTGTCGTGGTAAATACGAGCTGACTCGTAAAACCCAACAAATCTAAAGCTTTTGGGCGGTCTGCATTATCAAATGCTCCCAGCGCCGAATGATTTTTACGCAACAGGATATTCGCTTCATCACCGGCTCTGAATTCTGCATCCGCTTGAAGTTCCCGCGCATCCTTTGCCCATTGTATTTCATAGTCCGCAGGCGCTGTTTTCTGACTGAATTCTGCCAACACCGATTTAGGCAGATACTGTTCTAACGTCCCAGGAAGCTCCATGATATGCGAATCAGCATCATGAACCGTTCTGTTCTCTACGTAGGGCATACATTTCTCCGAATTGGTCAATATTCGATTACGCGTTGATTTACTTAACATACTCCAGTTGGCTCGTTGAAAAAAGTGGTTAGTCTTAAGATAGCTATGCAGCAAAAGATCGCCGTTGGTATATCGGAGCACTCAGCTGACAAGAACTGAGTTACCTCTTCTGGCAAGCGATTACCTCCCTACCAAGTTTATTGCGCCATCGCAGCTGCTTTCCAAGCTAAAAAGTCATGCTTGACTGTTTTATTGAAATTGCTATTGTGGTGTTAATTGCCTGTTAGATGGTGCAACGATGTCAGCACAACTTGACGTAATTCCGAATTGCAGCGGTGGACACGAACCGCAAAACGAAGAGTTTTCCTATTGGGTCGATGAAAATCAAAATGCCTGCATCGAGGGCGTTATTCCCGCCAACCTCACTGGGACTTTCTTTCGAAACGGACCGGGCCGATTAAAACTTGATAAGGACAAATTTGGCCATTGGTTCGACGGCGATGGGATGCTCTGTGCATTCACGTTTCAAAATGGCAGAGTCCACTTCAAAAACCGATTTGTACGCACACCCAAGTATGTAAAGGAAAGCCAAACCGGCAGAATTGAATACCGCGGCTTCGGCACACAGCGCCCGGGAGGGATTCTGGCGAATATTCTTCGACCGCCAGCGAATCCGGCTAATACAAACTCTGTTTATCACGGCGGGTTACTACTTGCTCTAAACGAAGGTGGTAAACCTTACTCTCTTGATCCATCAAACCTACATACCTATGGCGAGTACACCTATGACGGCGAGTTAACACCGGCAATGGTATTTAGCGCCCACGGTAAAATCGATCCCACATCGGGTGACTACTACAATTTTGGCGCGGGTTTAGACTTTGGCAGATCCGGAGCCAAAGCAAAGATAAATACTTATCGGGTTTCAGCTGAAGGGAAAATGGTCAGTAAAGGCGCAATTAAACTTGAGACTTTCCCTTTCTGTCATGATTTTGTTATTACCGATAGATACGGTATCTATTTCATTAATTCCATCGTAACCGAAGGTATTATGGATGTAATTCTTGGCCGTGCAACGATTGCAGACTGCATCAGTTATAAAAAGGATCAGCCGATGCAGGTCATCGTCGTTGACCTAGCAACCCATGAGGAAGTGCAAAGATTCGTAACGGATGATGGCGCCATTATCCACTTTGGCAATGCATGGCAAATGGGTAACGAACTGATCGTTGACGGTATGTACGCAGATAATTTTGATGCTAACGAAGGTCTTAAGGATGTAACGAGCATTGAAAATTTTGCAGGCGGGAAGTACCGCCGCTATTTCTTAAATTTAAATAACGGGAAAATCCGTTGGGAGTCCGTTACCGATACTGAGAGCGAGTTCCCAACGTTTAACCCCCTTTTGGTTGGCAGACAAAATGACCTTACCTTCACAGCATGTTCAGTCGATAATGGTCATGCCAGTTTTTACAATGCTATCCAATCGACAAACCAAGCAGGCGATCAAAATTTAGTCACTCTTGAACCAGGCTACTATGGATCTGAACCGCTATTTGCCCTTGCTAGTGATAGCAATGAAGAAGAGGACGGCTACGTATTAGAGTTGATTTACAATGCGTTCAGCCATTGCACCGAACTACATATATTGGAAGCTGCTGATATAAAAAACACCATTGCTTGCGTAAAGTTACCACATCATATTCCGCATCAGTTCCATGGCTTTTTCACCCGCGAAATATTACTGAAGCCCTAACGGGCTCAACGCATCAATCTCTTGTCCCAAACGCCGGGAAAGCTTTTTGTTCAAATAGGCAATATCACTTTTGTCTAGTCCCGCTGCGGCACAATAGCCCGCTACAAATCGACTTAGCCCATAGGATAATAAGATTTTTTGGTCGTCTTCAACGCCTAACAGGTTTATTAGGTTTCGCTTACGGCGCCATAGACTCAAGGGTTTAGACTTGAAAGACAGCCCGGAAATGTCAACCAATGCATATTCGCCTGTATCATCCATTAAGACATTACCAAGATGGATGCCCCGAAACATAACACCCTTGCGATGAAGCTCGGCGAGATACTTTTCTAGACCTTGCAACGCCACGCCGTTTTCTTCCGCATCCCACATGCGAAGATCTTTACCGGGGATACGATCATAGACGACAAGATACATTTTTCTTGGCGCACAATAGGCAACGCGTTTAGTCAAAGGTGCGATGACCTGTAATTTTCTTAGCAGCACGCCATTGTCTGCAAATACTTTTGCTTTAGGAAAAATGGTCGATGTTGACAATCGGTTTTTTGGGTAAAAAAACTTTATAATTTCACCCGCGTCAGTCTGAAGCAGATTAGGGTACTGCTCAGTACCCATCAGCAATTCGTTATCCGCAATAATTTCTTGGATCTGCTGTGTCGTTAGTTGCTCCACGTGTTTCCTTATTGACTGATATTGCGCGTAAATGTCGGGCTGATTATGGGGTTTGTGACGCGACAAAACCATCTCTGTGATGCAATCATGAGCACAAACATGAGTAAGGTCATGAACAAGGCCAAACATAGGACGTTGCATAAACGATACTCAATCTTGCGTTCAATCAGCCAACTGTTTCAAACGGTATAAAATTGCACCGCCGTCAATGTCGCTACTGCAGCGGACTTTTTGCCAACCCGAAGCTTCATAGTATCTGCAAGCGGTCGTATTGGTTACCAAACATTTCAGGCTTAGCGGATATCCAAAAACATCCACGCACTGTCGAATCAGTGCCGCTGCAACGCCTTTGCCTTGACAATCAGGATCAACGTACAAATGGTGGATAAACTTCTCCGCTGACCAAACTGACACAAAGCCAATAATTTTCTCGCCCGATGCGTTTTGGCTTGACGCAACAAAAATGCTCTCCCCTACAATAAGGCCCTGTAACCCTTGTAATGTTGCATCGACGTCAGAAAAACAATCTTCCTCTGCACGCGCACGATTATAGATTGGCAGGATATCTTCAACCTCTGCCTTTATAAAAGACCTGATATTCATCTCGATCGTTCCTTGCTGAATAGCAAAACAATGGATAACGCGACCAGCATCGACAATATGCCATTGAAATAAAACGGTGACTGCGGCGAAACCCAATCATAAAGATATCCGCCCACGATAGGACCGGTGGTCGCACCGATACCGTAATACATTTCTGAGACACCAAAAGATTTTGCAACCTCATTGCACTCACCGAAGGTTGAAACCAACACTTTTCTGGCTGGATCAACCAGCGTCCAAGGTACAACGGAAACTGAGTAAACCAGTACAACAGACCAAAATGTTGTGAAGTTGGGAATCAACATGCAGGTTAACCCGGCTAATCCAAGCGCGAACCCTAGATAGGCGATAGTATCGCCGCGATCAACAAACCTACCCATTTTTGCCGGTAAAATAGCAAACAAAATGCCTGCTGGGAGAAACGCCCATGATAATAATCGCATATCGGACGTAAACTGATCCTGCAGATAAACAAGATACATCGGTTGAATCATCGAGCCACAGAAGCCAATTGGCATTAGAACCATTAAGAATTTACGAAACACCTTAGACTTCTCTGCAAACATCGTCAGCTGATCACTACCTTGGTCGATAGCCTGCACAGAGCGATCTGCAATATTGGCAGTCAATGCCGATTCACTGACGGGGCCGACCCCACTGGCTGACTCCGGTAGTTTTACAAGTGCGAACAAAAGTCCCAGGCAAGCAAATACTGAAAACAATGTAAAACTATAACTCCACGCCAATAGCGGCACCATACCCACCAAACCGAATCCTATAAATGCGCCTACAAAAGTTGAGCGGGTCTGAGCTTGAATGTTCTTCCCCATCTCTGTGCCCAAAGACGTCGAATCGGTCAAGTCGGCTGTAATTGTATCGACTGCAACTAACAACATTGCCGCAGCAAAACCCTGCAATATTCGTCCGGTGTACATCGCTTCGAGCCCCTGCGCAAAGCCATATCCCGCGTAAGTAAAAGCATACAAAAACAATGCCCCAAGAAAGAAGGGCCTTCGTCCGAAACGATCCATGCCGAAACCTACGAGTGGTCGCATAAATAACAACGTGAAAGAAAACAGCCCGATGAGCCAGCCGATCTCGGTTGCGTTGGCACCAAGTGCTTTGGCTTGGACAGGTAACGAGAAATTAATAAAGAAAATCGGCATCGACACGAGAAATAACGATCGCCGCAGCCAGGTTAAACTGATGTGAGTCGCTACTTGTGTCGGCACTAATGACGCTCCAATTTTCTTATTCCGCCAGGTAAGTCTTACGCATTGTCACCACAGCTGCTTTGATGACGTGTTTTAACACATCAAGTTGCACCTCTGTCAAAGACTTAATATATAGACAAGACTTTCCAGTCGTCTAACGCCCTAGTTCTTCCAGCAATTTTATTATTCGCTGGATACCGTCACAATATAGATGGCCATGTTCTTTTTACGAGGCGAGAAACCGACCAAAAAATTCGCCCTGCTTACCATTTGCATATTGGTAGCGATAGCGTCCGAAGCCAACCATTGATTTACCCCACATCTACGCAGGACGATTTATCACTGTCGGCATCAAGTTAAGCAACTGTAAAGATTCATCGAATCGGTTAGATTCACCCAAAAACTTACCGACTGATGACGAGTTTTTTGGATTTTCAACTCAGTCAAAAATGTCGCTTCGCAAAAAAACCGTTGCAACGGTCTAAGTTATTCACGCTTTATGCAACTTCCGTTGGCCAGCTCGAGTTGACGGGCTTAAGTTAATGAACTTGAGCTGACGCACCACTAGACGGCTCAAATTCCTACTATGAACCGAGCTGGTGCAACAAAAACTTAACCCTACCTCATAAGTCCTCCAAAAAACGTCATACAAACAGCTAGCGCCTATATGGCACTGATTTTGCACTCATAGTATTGAGTAACAATATCATTGCGAAACAAGTGAACGCGCTATCTCACCATCTTATAACGTCTTAGTAACAGACTGACTGTGGAGATAATTTAGAGTCGCAATAGATAACTTGCGGAACACCGCTAACGATATTCATAGGAGATAATCGATGAAAGATCAAAGTGATACTTGCAACCCATATTCTGGACCCCATCCGTGGCAAGTTAATCCAGTCGCAAAAAAAGTTCGACAATTTTTGCGACACAAAGAATATTTTCGCTGGGCGCAGAAATACTGTACGCCCCTTCGAATAACAGGTCAGGAACGTCTTGCTACGCTTGAAGGACCCGCCATATTTATAGCCAATCACCAAAGTCACATGGATACGCCCGTTATTATGTCAGCATTACCTGAAGTCATTCAGAATAACCTGCTGTTTGGCGCGGCGGCAGATCGTTGGTTCGTCAAAGGCAAGAAGAAACTCATCCTACAACCTTGGTACCAATCATTGGCACTTGGAAACTTCCCCATTATCAGAGGAGGCGGGTCAAAGACACTGGACTACGCAAAATGGCTGCTAGACCAACAAACAAATATTTGTATATTTCCTGAAGGTACACGCGCCACCACAAATGAACTTGGTAAATTTCGTGCCGGTGTCGCCATCCTCGCTTTACAAAAACAAGTGCCTGTCGTACCGATTGTATTGAAAGGTCTCTCTGATCTTCGGCCTAAAGGTAGCCCTACGATAAAACCAGGCCCCGTTGGCGTAACGATACTTGACCCTATTTATCTAAGCAGAGATTGTCCTGAGCACAATGAGCAGCGAGGAATAGAAGAATCAACCCAATTGCTATGGCAAACCATGAATCGAGAATTTAACGAGCCGATAGAATTTCCTCGAAAGGATAAAGCATCGACAACAAAAGAAATTATTAAGGCAGCTTAGGGGCAGGAAAATCATGGATCAAAAACGAGGCTGACGATTGCGCCTCGTTTCTCTTTCAAGGTTCAAAAAACTACGTTTTTGTATTGTAAAACTGTGCTGACAAGAGCAACAAAAGCTGCTCTTGTAGATACAAAACTAACCTACCGAATCGTTCCATCAAGCCGCATCAGAATATCATCTAGACAACGACTTACAGCGGTACAAATTCTAATCTGTTCGACTTTTGGCCAAGTTGCTTTTTCACCTTCATTGACAAGCTTCTGAGTGTCCTCTTCGCTCAATTGCTCTAACAACATCCCAGGATTATAGAATTTTTGTTGCGGCAAAATATTGATATCAGCGGTGTATTCCTGCGTTATTAGATTAAACCAGGTTCTTGTCATCAAATTCAGAGGGTAAATATTCTTAACAACTTGCATAGCACTAGGATAAATCGCGCGCAACCATTCCCGCGATGCAGATTGATAAATAGAACTAAACTGCTGGAACAGCGAATCACTATCAGGTTCCTGAAGTGCCCAGAGAACCATTGGATTTGCCTGACTACTAATAAAGTGATTGACGCCGTACTGCCTTGCGAGTCGATGCGCGGGCAAATCATGCGTGACAGACCCATCGACCCATTGCCGCGAAGGCACATAGGCGCATTTTTCTCCGTTACCGTTACGGGCTGCCAAAGTAACAGGCGGGAAAATACCTGGAATCGCACAAGATGCGAGTACCGCTTCGCGAATTAATGCGGTAGGTGATGTGGTTGAGTTTAGCATTCGAGAACGCTGCATGACTTCCTTGGCAGCAACAGAGACATTAATATAACGCCCTGTTTTTTCAAACGCCTCGATGAAAGTCATATCAGGAATTAGCGCTTCTATCAGCGCCCTTACATTCTCTTGGCTGATTCTCTTTCCTGTTTCTGCACCTTCCATCTCACCGAAAAGATTATTCAATTGGTCAGAAGCAAATAATTCAGCAAGTTCTTCATCAGTACGCGTACAGACAACCGCAGCGACCATTGAACCAGCACTTGCGCCTGATATTACGCGCGGCAATATCCCTTCTTGGAACATCGTCCGAACAACGCCGATATGAAACGGACCGAGCGAACCCGCACCACTCAACATCAAGGCACTATGGCCAAAACACAAGCCAGCGCGACGAAACAAATCAAGTTTGTCCTGCTTTTTTAACGTACTGGAAGGAAGGGCTTCAATCTGGTTAAGTGCGGCGACTAACTCGTTGGTGAAGTCTCTGATCAGATTTTTCGTACCGAAAGCTGCACGTTTATACAATGCAGGAGAACCCATGCCTCCCATATTACCGTGAATGCCTTCATTGAAAAAATAGATGAGTCGATCAACGTCACCGGCCGTACGAATCTCGACAAGCTCGTCATAACGACGACGGATAATCCGGAAATCAAAATCCCGCGTGCTATCTTGCTCTTTCCAACGTTCAGCACCGGTTTTACGATCTTTTTCTAGCGCTTGGACTTTCCAGTCTTCATATGTCGAAGGGGCAGATGTCAACTTAGTCATGCTACTCATAGGTTAATTCCATCTTGAGTGTTTATATCAATAACATGTACATGCCCTAGGTCGATTGATCCGGTATGACTGATAGCACGAGACATGAACACAAGCTCCCTCTGATGTTCACTTTAAGTCGAGTGGACAGTCGAGATCAAGGCTGATGAAGGTCAAATTTGACGGAAGTATGTTGTGACATTCAATCGCCCAATTCAACACTTGACACCAGTGCTGGGGCTGTCGCGTTCTTCAATATCAAATCAGCCACAACAGCCTGATGGTCAGATAAGGGGTCCGCAAGGACACGATGCTCAACAAACTCAAGATCTCTGGAGACTAAAACCCAATCTAAACGACGCTCGAATCTAGGAAATGTTACCAACTGTTCCATCGGTCGGTAGGTATGCAGCTCCAATCGTTCCGTCAGCTCATGAATAAGCGCATCATCGTCACCATAGTCAATATTGAAATCACCCATTAATATGCGCGGATTGGACTGACGGCCCCGTCCTAAGCGACCCAACTCATGAACTAATTGATCGATTTCTGCACGTCGCTTCGCTTCACTGAGAAAATCAAGGTGAAGGGACACGACATCAACTTTAACGTCACCCTCGGAAGGCCAATCGATCGTCGTCACAACGAAACCCTTCGGTTGTCTTAAAAACGGCTTATTAAAACTCACACTGCGAGATTGACTGATACCCTGTCGGGACATAATCGAAGTGCCGTAATCCAAGTTAATGCCTGATACATGTGAGCCTGAAAAATGGTGTGGATAGACGGCTTGTTCAGCTAGAAACGCAGTGTGACTAAAATTACCGTTCCAGAATGAAGCCTTGTCGATCTCTTGAAAGGCGATAACATGCGGGGCTTCTCTGCGTACGACATCAGCAATCAACATTAAATTGGCGCGCGCTTGCTCAGTAGACTGCAGCAGCTGGCTCACGCCCTGCGCTCTCGCATGAGCAATGTTCAACGTCATAACCCGCAGACTGCCGTCGTCTTTATGCAGAATAATCGGTTCGTTGGCCTGGACATGAGTTGCAATGATTAAACAACCCAGAACACTCCAATTCTGGAGTTTGTCTATGACCCTTTGCATCGTAAGTTGGCTTGTCAATGTAGCTTCCATTATTTATCGAAGGAGTAACTGTTCTCTTTCAAGTTAAAGCAGCCCAAGGCGAGTTGCTCTACCCTGCATCCATATTGCGGCATCGACACTATTACCCTCACAGCTCACTTGGTAACGTTCGCCCGTAAAAAGACTTTTGGTTGACGTCAATTCAATGAAACCATCAATAGAATCGATATCTCCTCGAAAATGCTTATATTTCCGAGTGATATGCTCCACCCCTTCAGCGGAGCTGTGCTTCTTGCCATTACGAACAAAGTAGCAGCCAGATTCTCCAACATCATCAATCAACGTCTGAATTTGATTGTGCAACGGATTCCCATTGGCGAGGGCTAGGCTATGACAAGTGAACAGAGCCAATATCAGTATTCGCTGAAGTGTCTTTAAAACCATTTTTTTCCCTTTTTAGAACCTGAGTTGCAAATGCAATACTACGTCACTATTGGGCTGCCAAAGCACTCATAAGTTCCCAATTCAGGGCCAATCGAGTGCATTTAATCGGTCTTCAAGCGCCATTTTTCGGTCATTCGAGACGCATCTCTTGATAAATCTGATCAAGCGCTCCGTTGTTACGCATCTCAGCTAGTCGAATACGCAAAGCGTTCGTTTCTTCAACAGAATCCGTGACAATTAAGAACCGAGCTTGTTCATCCCTAAACACGGCACCATCCGCCAGATCTAGTTTGTTTACCCGAATGATCCCCTTCAGAGTTTCTACATAGCTATCACCTCGCTCCGAATAGCTCGACAAACCGTCAGCCAGCGCGAGCGATGTAATAGGTTTACCCGCCGCACGCAGTTCAGCTCGGATCTTACGCAAAGGTTCATACGCTGGATGGGAATTCAGGTTAATCATATAAGCCCTGACGCTATCGAAGGGCCAACGATAGCTCGCGATTCGGTGATCGCCCAAGGACTGTCGCTGTTGTTCAGGCACCAGACCCTCACCGCCGAAGGTCCATTGGCCAAATAGCGCATTACCTTGTACGGCAAATCGTGAAGAGCCGTAACCACTTTCATAAGCGGCTTGGCCTAGGGCTAAACCGGCGGGAATAATATCCAAGCGGTATAGTGCCTCGTCAATCAACGCTTGCGGTGATGTCTTGCTAATGCGCAGCGTCTTTGCCACTGCCTCAAGAAACGCCTGATTATCTTCATCTATGTCATTGCCCGCTTCGAGCTCTCGGTTAATCAATTTCAACCTTTGCCTGCGATCAAGGATCATATCGTTCGCATGCACAACCAATGGCAATACGCCTCGGTAAAAGAGCTCCTTTTTCTGCGGCACGTGCATATCCAGAGAAGCTATCTGCCAGCGTGTCGTAATTTCCGTCAGCATAATTCTTGGCACCTTTAGCTGCTGGCCGCGCTGCTCCTCTCCCCACCAGTCCTCAGCTTCAAAAAGCGCAATAACTTCGTCTATCCCAGTCTTGAGAATAACGTCATTTGCACTGGCGGGAATAATGCGCAATACGCTAATCAACAGCGCAACAATCAAAATCTTGATCACCTGTACTTCCTCGTAAGCTGCTTGTTTTAGTCGCACAACGCGTCGCAACAAATAATCTATCAATACTGACAATCGCCAAAATCTATTGAGTATGCAATTATGCGCCTAATCAATAATCCTAAGTAAGCCTAAAGCACATGAACTATATCAAGATCGCTGTACCCTTCTTTATTCTCTTGATTGCCGTCGAGTTCATTTATGGCTGGCTTAGAAAACGTAACACCTATCGTGTCAATGACACGATAGGTAGCTTACAGATGGGTGTCGTGAGCCAGACAAAAGGGGTTCTTAGGCTCGGCATATCAGGACTCGTTTTCGGTTATCTGGTTGAACTTCTTGGGGTTCGTCAACTACCTGCAGACTCAGTGTTGTTATGGGTTGTCACCTTTGTCGTCTACGATTGCCTGTACTACTGGAAACACCGCTACGGACATCAATGGCGGATCATGTGGGCTTCCCACTCAGCTCACCACCAAAGTGAGGAATACAACCTCAGCACCGCGCTTCGGCAGACAGGCACAGACTACATAGGTTTTGTCTTCTATCTCCCATTATACCTTGCGGGTGTGCCGGTGGAAGTCATCATATCAGTCGGTAGCTTAAATCTGATTTACCAATTTTGGGTCCATACGGAACATGTACGTCGAATCGGTTTTCTCGAATGGATACTGGTTACACCATCGAATCATCGCGTTCACCATGCACGAAACCCAGAGTACATCGATAAGAACTACGGTGGTTTTTTCATCATTTGGGACAGGCTTTTTGGCACCTTTAAAGACGAACAAATCGAGCAACCCTGCGTTTACGGCGTTACCAATCAATTGGGAAGCTTTAACCCACTATGGGCAAACTTTCACGTTTGGTACGACACGTTTGCGATTTCGCTGAAGACGAAAAAATGGTCAGATAAAGTTAAGGTTTGGTTCAAAGGTCCCGGTTGGTATCCCGAAGACTCAATACCCTCGAAATCCGCCGAATGGCAGTACCCAAGTTTCGATCCGGTCATCTCAACCTTTCACAAAGGGTACAGTTTTGTTCAGTTTTGGATCATTACGCTGATCACACTTTGGTTACCGTCGACGCAGGAAACTGTTTCCAGAGACTTTATGCTGATCGTTTTTTTCTGGTGCATCTTTTCATTGTATGTCCAAGGCACATTTTTGGAAGGTAGAAGCTTTGCAAAGAAACTTGAAGGGGTCCGCCTTGGCTCGCTCATAGTCGGCATTATGCTCGCACCTGGATTTTGGCCAAGCGTCACCACTGCATTGACCAACAACTCGTTAATCTACGCAATCACCAGTCTCGCCTTGTTCCTGACATATGAACTGTACGCCGGCCGAAAATCGGTCGTGCCTGCCCAAGGATAGATTATCTAGGGATAGACGCGATCGAAAAATATCCAAAAAAAAACCCCGCTTACGCGGGGTTTTTAATCTTTCTTTAAACATCTTTCATTGAACTCGATAGATCAATGAGCAACGTAAGAAACTACCCAAGGTAGATTCTTACATCATGCCGCCCATACCACCCATTCCGCCCATGCCGCCCATATCAGGCATACCACCACCAGCACCGCCTTCTTCTTCATCATCTGCAACCATACACTCGGTAGTGATCATCAGACCTGAAACAGAAGCAGCAGCTTGTAGCGCTGTACGCGTTACTTTTGCAGGATCAGGCAGACCGAACTTAATCATGTCGCCGTATTCACCTGTTGCAGCATTGTAGCCATTGTTACCTTTAGATTTCTTAACCTTGTCAACAACAACAGACGCTTCAGCACCGGCGTTAGCAACGATTTGACGCATAGGCGCTTCCATCGCTTTACGCAGCAAGTTAATACCGACATTTTGGTCTTCGTTGTCACCTTTCAAACCTTCAAGAGCTTGAAGCGCACGTATTAGTGCAGTACCGCCACCAGGTACGATGCCTTCTTCAACAGCCGCTCGAGTCGAATGCAGTGCGTCTTCAACACGTGCTTTCTTCTCTTTCATTTCCATTTCAGTTGCAGCACCAACCTTGATTACGGCAACGCCGCCAGCAAGCTTAGCAACACGTTCCTGAAGCTTTTCACGATCGTAATCAGAAGAAGTTTCTTCAATCTGAGTTCGGATCTGGTTAACACGCGATTCGATGTCGTCTGAATTACCAGCGCCGTCAACGATTGTTGTGTTTTCCTTAGTCATGCTGAGACGCTTAGCTGAACCTAAATCATCCAATGTTGCGCCTTCAAGAGACAGACCAACTTCTTCAGAGATAACAGTACCGCCAGTCAACGTTGCGATGTCCTGCAACATTTCTTTACGACGATCACCGAAACCAGGTGCTTTAGCTGCAGCAACTTTTACGATGCCACGCATGTTGTTAACAACCAATGTGGCCAACGCTTCGCCTTCAACATCTTCAGCAATAACCATGAGTGGCTTACCAGCTTTAGCAACAGCTTCCAAGATAGGCAGCATGTCGCGGATGTTTGAGATTTTCTTGTCGAACAACAAGATAAAAGGATCTTCAAGTTCAGCACTCATGCTCTCTTGATTGTTGATGAAGTAAGGAGACAGATAACCACGGTCAAACTGCATACCTTCAACAACGTCGAGTTCATTTTCTAGACCACTGCCTTCTTCAACAGTAATAACGCCTTCTTTGCCAACCTTGTCCATTGCTTCAGCAATGATATCGCCAACAGCTGTGTCGCTATTCGCAGATACACTGCCAACCTGGGCGATAGTTACGCTATCACTACACGGCTGAGCAAGCTTCTTAACTTCTTCAACGGCTACAGCAACGGCTTTATCGATACCACGCTTGAGGTCCATTGGGTTCATGCCGGCTGCTACTGCTTTCAAGCCTTCGTTCAAAATAGCCTGTGCAAGACAGTCGCTGTTGTTGTTCCGTCACCGGCAACATCAGAAGTCTGTGAAGCAACTTCCTTCACCATCTGTGCGCCCATGTTTTCGAACTTGTCTTTGAGTTCAATTTCTTTGGCAACAGACACACCGTCTTTAGTGATCGTTGGCGCGCCGAAAGCTTTATCAAGTACTACATTCCGACCTTTTGGTCCGAGTGTTACCTTTACAGCGTCTGCCAGTACATTCACACCTGCCAACATACGCTGACGAGCAGAATCACCAAATTTTACGTCTTTAGCTGTCATAATTTGTTTCCTTTATTTCAAATTGTTAACGTAATTTTGGCTTACTCTACGACGCCAAATACTTCGCTTTCGTTCATGATGAGTAGTTCTTCACCATCGATTTTCACAGTGCTACCTGAGTACTGACCAAACAAAACTTTGTCGCCGGCTTTCAGGTCTACTGGCTGAACGGTACCGGATTCGAGTTTTTTGCCCGGACCGACTGCTAATACTTCACCCTGTGAAGGCTTCTCAGTCGCGGAACCTGGCAATACGATGCCTCCAGCTGATGTTGATTCTTCTTCCGTACGGCGTACTACCACACGATCTTGCAATGGACGGATATTCATTAATTACTCCCATTTCTGGTGCAAACGACAACTCATGATGCTGTTATTTGGCTTTTTCTTATGAACCAAGCTAATCTTCTTGCCCCTCAGCCTACATCTCGTCAAGCTAGCGCCCATGCGGCATTCAAGGCAAAATTAGCACTCTCCTTATTGGAGTGCTAATGATAGGGACGAATTGTTCAGATTCAACCCTCAGAGCACTAATATTTCGTAAATTGACCGATAAATTGAAGAAGTTAGACAAATAGATGGCCAATTCAGCCGACAATGCGTTCGACAAGGCCAAACATTCGATTTGGCAGATCGTCAATGCGATCCCAAAAGGGCAGATCGCAACTTATGGCCAGATCGCCAAACTCGCCGGCATACCTCAACAAAGCCGCTTGGTTGGGCGAATTCTTGGACAATTGCCCAAAAACTCGAAGCTACCCTGGCACAGAGTGATTAACAGTCAGGGCAGAATATCTAATCCCAATCCAGAACGGCAACGCGAGCGACTTGAAGCCGAAGGGGTGAGCGTTGTAGACGGCAAGATACGCTTACGGTCCTACCAATGGCTGACTAATCCATAAAGGCTCAGCAATCAGACACCCCCCTGTTTAGGGGATTTCCCTAACCGTTAGCTTACGTCAAAGTAGCACGCCTGCTCATGCAAGTTGTAGCTACTTGCTGGCAACGAGGAAACTGTTAGGTCAACGTTCACTGCCTAAATCGCGCGATAACCCGATTCATTTCGCACCGAATACCTCCAATGCAGAATGGTATTGTTTTTTTAAAACAGCGGCAATTAATGGCGTCAATTTCCCCTATACTAAACACTGATTCAAAAAATACCTTTCCAGGTACAGCTGCCTCTGCCATGCATTCACAGACTCTCCCTGCCCCGAAAACATTGATCAACTTTACATTTTTAGTTGTCGCTTTTTGTGTGCTGGCATTCGCCGTTATGCTTCGTATGACCCCGTATACCGGCTTCAACCTCATACCGGCTACCGATTCTGAAGATGGATACAATAGCCTCGTTGTTAGCAGGACTGACGAATGGGTTGCAAAAGCGGGCCTCGCTGTTGGGGACCGGGTTAATGCAATCGAATCAGATCAAAGTAGCCTCAGATTGGAAGCGAAACATGTTCTACGCTCAACCTTCGAGGCTCGAGAACATTATTCAACTCGACAAGAAAGGCTAACAGAGCTTGCAAAGGTTTATGACCTACTCAATAAACCTACTATTACGCTGGTGCTTGATGGCGGCAAGAGAATTGACCTCGATATGAATGTTGATCGTCCGTTATCAAGCATCCAAAGCAAAGTTTGGCTCCAGTATAGCTTCGGACTCCTTGCCTGGTTTATTGGAGCACTGGTCTGGAGCTTCCAACCAACACGCCGAGAAACCTTGTACTTGATGCTCAGCGGTTTAGGGCTTTTTTTCGTTAGCTTTCCAGGCGCAATATCGCTGTATAACATAGAGATGTTTTACCCGAACCCATTCCTTTTGTGGTTTATGACAGTCGCAATAGGCATAGGTGATTTTCTCTTCATTGGTTTTGGCGCCTGCGTTTTATTGTATTTTCCACAGCAATTGCCCGCTGCTAACCGCTGGTCACGCTGGTTACTTGGTGGTTTATTTCTGTATGCGATAGTGACCTTGTTGAACAATTGGCAACCAGATTTGGGGGTCACGCAACAGTTTCTCTACTTCACCTATAACGAAACCTACCTGCCGATGCCATTTTTCTACGGTGTCACATTATATCTGTGTTTTCGACAGGTCCAGGCCTCTAATACGAAGCCTGTCGAACGCGCTCAGGCGCTATGGATGACCCTCGCATGGACACTTGGCCCGAGTATCTTCACCTTTTTGTACCTTATCCCCGTTGTCATCGGTAATGAACCGATCGTAGGCCAGACATGGACAACGCTTGCACTACTCAGCAGTTACTGGATGGTACTCATTGGCGTAGCACGCCTGCAAATGTTTCAGTTAGAAAAACACATTGGCATCGCCTATCAATGGACATTTGTCTCGATACTTTTTTTCGGACTTGATTTCATCCTTGTTACAGCGACCCAAATAGGGCCAAAGGTCTCAACCATTATCGTGATCGCATCTGTACTTTGGATCTATCTGCCTATCAGACAATGGTTCTACAACCGTCTATCAAAAAGTCATCGATCGCATTATCAAGAACGGTTCAGCGAAAGTGTTGCGATGATGGTTGAAGACTCTCTGAAAGCAAATAATCAAGCCGACGTGACGTGGCAGCTAACGCTAAAAGAGCTATTTGCACCCCTACAAATTAAGCAACTAGAGCGCAGCAATG
Organism: uncultured OM182 clade bacterium; assembly: GCA_905182025.1. GTDB lineage: Bacteria > Pseudomonadota > Gammaproteobacteria > Pseudomonadales > Azotimanducaceae > JAHRVQ01. The sequence goes on along the minus strand of CAJJAA010000014.1, from coordinate 23,363 downwards.
AAAATGCTATTACCGCTATTTCGCAAAGAGGCCAGTCTCTCAACATCCCTGCTAATGCTTTTTCGCCGCCTATACAGCTTTCATATGCGGAAAACGGTGGTCGATTATTCACAGATCAAGACAAAACGTTGGCGTCAACATTGGCGATACTTTTCGAGAGGCTGTACGAGTTCCGCCACGCATATTTCTCTGGCCAAACTCAGGAAAGAGAGAGGATTCGCCGGGACCTACATGATCAAATAGGTCACAAATTACTCACCATGATATATGCAGCCCCTGATCAAACTCAGCGAAAGTTGGCGCAGGAAACAATGGAGCAACTGCGGGAACTGATTCGTGCACTGAAGAATGAGCCTGTATCTTTATCACACGCTTTGGTTCAACTCCGACAAATAAGTGAGGATGCTTGCAGCAACGTCAAACTAACATTGCATTGGCATAACGCGATCGATGATGCCGCCGCTTCATTTAAACAGCTTTCAACTAATCAGTATCTCAACATTCTTAATATCATCCGAGAGCTACTCAATAATACCATTCGCCATGCTAATGCCAGCATGTTGACGATTGCCATGAAATTAGAAACGGATGTGTTATCGATCGATTTCACCGATAACGGTGTCGGCTTCGACCACCATAAGGTCATTGCAGGCAATGGGCTACACAACATTAAATCTCGTGCGGATGAGATTGGCGCAACAGTAAAATGGCAAGCCTCTTCCGGCACTCATGTCTCCATAGACATACCCATTAACTATTGAAGGCAAAGAATGACACAACAAAAAAGTTCAAAAATTAAGAAAGTTCTCATTGTTGAGGATCACAAAGATGCGCTGAATGTACTTGCTAACGTCGCAAAGAAGGCGTTTGACAGCCCAACAATCGTATTCGCTAGTACATTAGCTCAGGGTTTTGAGGCGCTCGAGACAAGCCAGTTCGATATTGCCCTGCTCGACATCGGTTTACCTGACGGCAACGGCATAGAACTGGTCAAACAAATTTCAAAAAAGACACCTGCAACGCTATCGGTTGTCACAACAATTTTCGATGATGATGGACATCTTTTTGACGCATTGCGATCAGGTGCGTGCGGTTATTTGCTAAAAGGGCATTCGATGGATGAATTAGAGCAATACTTATTAGATGCGGTCTCGGGAAGGCCGGCATTGTCGCCCAGCATTGCTCAATCCATGCTCGGCTTTTTTAGAGACTCCGTCGAGACCAATAGTACCGCAACAAATAATGGCTATGAAGAAAACCTGACTGAACGGGAAATGGAAATTTTAAGGCTTATTGCAAAGGGCTGCCAAGTGAAGGAAGTCAGCAGACTACTCGATATTTCAGCAAATACTGTCTCTCATCACATTAAAAACATCTACAGCAAACTGAATGTACACAATCGCGCTGAGGCGACTGCTGCGGCAGTACATTTGAATCTATTCAAGCCCGAACCGAACGGCTAACCATTTTATATTGATGCTCTAACACACGTTCAAGCGGACGAGCTCGCTAAGTCACCTTTGACTCTGTAATACCGTTGAATCACCAACACAAGAATGATAGCGGGAATACCCAGTAAAGCGGCAACACTGAAGAAGATAAAGTAGCCCTGGCTATCGACAACAAGCCCAGAAAATCCGCTCATGAATTTACCTGGCAATGTCATTAACGAACTGAACAGCGCATATTGGGTCGCCGTATAAGCTCGATTAGTAAGGCCTGATAGATAGGCAACGAATGCTGTCGCAGCAAAGCCGCCGCTCAGATTGTCAGCACTGATTACGATCGCCAGCCAGCGCAATTCAGGCTCTAACAACGACAAACCGGCAAAGAGCATGTTCGTTGATGCAACCGCAATGGCGCCTATGAGAAGACAACGATAGACACCCCATTTTACGACCAACACGCCACAAACTGCGGCCCCCGCTATCGACATAAAGAAACCAAATACTTTTGCGACGTTAGCTATTTCAGTTTTGCTGTAACCCATATCGAGATAAAAGGGATTGGCCATAATGCCCATCGCAATATCACTCAATCGAAATACGGCAATAAACAGCAATATGATCAACGCAAACTGTCCGTTTCGTACAAAAAACTCAGTAAAGGGGTCCACCACCGCCTTTATAAAGCGTGGTAACCAGGCCTGCGGTTGATCGGAAAATAATTGATCACGGTTGTTCAACGGCTCGTCAATTAGCAGCACCGTTACGACCCCTAAAATCAGCAAGCAGGCCATGGCCTGATAAGCAAAGGACCAATCAAAATATTCGGCGAGATACAGAGCCCCGGCCCCTGCCGCGAGCAATGCCAATCGATATCCGAAAATATAGGTGGCTGACATCGCTCCTTGGAATTCTTCATCGACAGCCTCGATACGATAAGCATCGATAGCTACGTCTTGCGTCGCTGAAGAAAATGCCACCAACAAAGCACAGAAAGATAAAACCACCAGATCAGCACTCCCCACCAAAGACATGAGTACCAAGCCGATAGCAATGCCAGCCTGACCGACAAAAATCCAGCTACGACGTTGCCCAAGCCATTTAGTCAAACCGGGCAAGGGTACCCGATCAACCACTGGCGCCCAGAACACCTTGATAGAGTATGTAATACCGATCCAGGCGAAGAAACCAATTGCACTGCGACTTACACCGTCGTCACGAAGCCACGCCGTTAATGTTGAGAACACCAATAGAAAGGGCAAGCCACCTGAAAACCCAAGGAACAGCATCGCGATGACCCTCGGCTTGGAATAGACGGATATGACCTCAGCCCATGTTTTATTTGGATTTCCAGCTGTCATTTGGTGTTCATTCCCACTTTTTATAACCTTTGTTTTAATACAAACGTATACAAGCTCCATCGGTCACACAGTTAAGCCGCCGGGGTTTCTTGTCAATGTGAGAGAGAACTTCTCAATCGCGGAAGTTAACAAACTGTAACGGCATATCAATATCACTTTCTTTTAGCATTGCCATAACACCCTGCAAATCATCTCGCTTTTTACCGGTCACTCGAACTTTGTCACCCTGAATAGCAGCTTGTACCTTAAGCTTCTTATCCTTGATCATCTTGACAATCTTTCTCGCTAGATCGGCATCAATACCCTCTCTAATGACAACAGTTTGATAAAGCAGCTTACCGCGATGAACAGGATCTTTGATTTCCATCACGTTAGGGTCGATAGAACGATTGACCAACTTTGCCCGCAACATGTCGATCAATTGATCAAGTTGCATATCTGCTTCTGCCACAAGATCAACTTCATTTTCTCGGCGTTCGAAGTTCGCATCCACGCCACGAAAATCGAAACGAGTACTTAACTCTCGTTTCGCCTGATCAACCGCGTTATTCAGTTCAGCTAAGTCTACTTCTGACACAGTATCGAAAGATGGCATGTCTATTTCCCCCCAATTTATCTACAATCAATTCCTAGACGCCAGCATATCAGAACAAGGCTGACCTATGACCACGCTAAATAAATCAGGAGCGTACATTCCTGAACGTCAAAATACGATCGAATTGACAACAAAATTAGCTATAAGAAAGAAGCAACCATGACAGATAGCCATGTAGTCATTATTAAACGAAGCCAGACGCAGGATGCTGCCCTGTTAGACATTGCTACGAATTTTTCAAACACGCGTATTTTCGGCAGCGCTGTGGATGCGGTCCAACAGCTTGAAGAAGCACCGGCAGATGTGGTCATTATCGAGTCCGAAACAGACGACTTGAACGGCTTTGAAGCTGCAGAAATGATTCGTGATATCGAAACTGAGTCCGGACATTTTTCCTACACAATCATGCTAACGGTTAATAGTGAAGCGTCCTTAGCGGCAGCTAAAGACAGTGCATCCTTAAAGGATGTGGATGCCGTCGCATTCGGATTTACTCATCTCGCCAGCTTACTAACGACTGGCCTGAGACTATCATCACAGATAAACGGTCTGAGAAAGCTCAATGCAGAGCTAACGAGGACTAATTTAGTTCTACAGAAAAACCAACTGTTAGACCCTCTTACCGGCCTTGGAAATAGACGCTTTGCAGAACAAAGCTTAAACGACAGCATTAAGCAAATTGAATCGCGAGGTGGTGCGGTCTGTTTTCTGTTGATTTCGGTTCAAAACTACCCGTCTATTATCGATCAATATGCAGAAAAAATCGGTAATGATCTGATAATAGAGATCGCACGTAAGATCGAGAATCTTGTCAGGCCAATGGACGTCGTCACTTATTTCAAACCCGGTATTTTTGCGCTGGTATTAGTTCAGCCAGGCATAGAGAACTGCACGGCTGAGTGCTACCAGCGGATCTTCGACGGCGTTCGGCTAAAAAGTTATAAGACTGCGGCTGGATTTTTAGAAGCTGACATCGCCATGAGTGTATGTGCCAGTCATGCTGAAAACGGACCGCCTAGCCCAGAAACCATGATCCAGCAGGCAAACCAAAACATTGAAGTGGCATTTCAAAAAAATGCCATCGAAGTACACTACCTCACTCCACCGGAAAGCTAAGGAATATTTTTTTGGGTAAGAGACTAAGCAAAATTTACACACGCACGGGCGACAAGGGTGATACCGGCCTGGGCGATGGTTCCAGACTGCCAAAAGATCACGCCCGAGTGCACGCAATGGGCTCTATTGACGAAACCAATAGCCAGCTTGGCTTGTTGATTGAAGAAATACGCGTAAACGACGACGTAGCCCCCTTAATCCAGATGGCTGACTTTCTTAGGCGCTGCCAGCATCGATTGTTTGACCTAGGCGGTGAAGTTTCCATTCCCGGCTACAAGATTATCAATGAAGAACATATTGTTCAGATAGAAAATGCACTGGATGAACTCAATGCTAATCTAGCGCCTTTGGAGAACTTTATTATGCCGGGCGGGAACCGCTTAATCGCACAATTTCATGTTGTCCGCAGTGTGTGTCGACGGGCTGAAAGGGATCTGATCTCGCTGAGTCATGACGACGAGGTAAACCCAGAAGGCTTGAAACTCTTAAATCGATTTTCTGACTACCTGTTTGTTGCCGCAAGATACACTGCAGACACACTTAAAGTACCTGAAGTACTCTGGGAAAAAGGCTAGCCAGCGTTAACAAAAACCTACAACAACATACGACGTAAATCCGCTAGTACGGCTGACAAATAATTTGTAAACCTAGCTGCTTCCGCACCATCGATAGCACGATGATCATATGACAGCGATAACGGCAGCATCATTCGCGGTTCGAATTTGTCACCATTCCAGACAGGCGTCATTTTGGATTTTGACACACCCAGTATCGCGACTTCTGGCGCGTTAACTATCGGTGTGAATTGGGTCCCGCCTATTCCGCCGAGACTCGAGATGGTGAACGTAGCGCCTTGCATCGAGTCTATCGGCAGCTTCTTATCTCGCGCTTGTTGCGCCAATGTGGCTGTTTCCGTAGCCAGTTCAACAATACCTTTTTTATCAGCATCTTTGATGACCGGTACAACAAGGCCGTCAGGCGTTTCGACTGCAACGCCAATGTTGTAGTACTTTTTCAAAATCAGATTCTTATAATCAGGTTCGATCGAAGCATTGAACTGAGGGAACTGTTTCAATGCGCTGACACAAGCCGCAACCATGAAAGCCAAAGGCGTTAACTTCTGTCCAGAATTAACAAGCTCGGCATTTTGAGTTTTACGAAATATTTCCAGTTCAGTGATATCAGCTTCATCGAATTGAGTGACATGCGGGACATTCAACCAACTTCGGTGCAGATTCTTTGCTGTCGCCTGTTTAATCCGCGACATTGGTCTTAACTCAGTCTCTCCAAACTTGCTGAAATCAATACTCGGAATTGGGGGAATACCTGCACCCGAAGATGCACCGCTGCTTGCCGGGCTAGCGAGTTGTTTCTTAACGTAGGCTTGAACATCCTCTTTTAGAACTCGACCTTTCCTCCCTGTACCTTTTACAAGCCCTAGCTCAACGCCAAATTGACGCGCTATTTTTCGCACCGCAGGTCCTGCATAGACGTTTTTGCCGGAGGGCTGAACTGACGCTTGACCCGCTGATGTCGCCTGCCCTGACTGGGCTGGTGACGGTGTTTCATGAGGTGCCTGTGCTGCTTTCGCTAATGACGCAGCAGCTGAAGGCGCTTGATCAACAGAAACCGAAGGCGCTAGCGTTGCGCCGGACGATGGCTTGGCAATCAGACTAAGGAGTACGTCCCCTTCTTGAACCTGCAAACCTACTTCAACCCTCAATGCGGCAACAGTACCGGCAAAGGGTGAAGGAATTTCCATACTGGCTTTATCAGATTCAAGTACGACGAGAGAATCATCAACATTAACCTGATCACCGACGGCAACGAGGTATTCGGTGAGCACGACTTCATCTGCTTCACCGACGTCAGGCACAACAATGTCTATTTCCACATTCTCTTGTATTGTCTTGTCTGCCGTACCTTCTGACTTGGCAGGCGCAACATCTTGATCTGTTGTTTTTGCAGCGGGGAGAACCGGCGTAGATGCTGCTTCAGGATCGTTCGCTTCAATTTCCAACGATACAGCCGTATCGAGCTCAAGAATCAAACTGCCTTCGTCGACCGTATCACCTTCTTTCACTGCGATAGACTTTACAACGCCGGCCATCGGCGAAGGAATTTCCATACTTGCCTTATCAGACTCAAGAACGACTAGCGAGTCGTCTGCATTGATTGAATCACCTACGCTAACAAGTACCTCAATAACTTCGACATCTTCTGCTTCACCCACATCTGGAACGAGAATCTGTTTTATCATCATCAGCTCCTACGCGTTAAAAGGATCGGGTTTTTCAGGGTTTATCCCGAATCGCTCAATCGCTTGCGAAACAATTTTAGTCTCAATGATATTCTCCTCAGCTAGTGCAGAAAGTGCTGCCAAGGCGACAAAGTGACGATCCACTTCAAAGAACTCCCTTAGTTTCTCTCGCGTATCACTGCGTCCGAAGCCATCTGTTCCCAAGACAGCATAGCGTCTGGGTACATAGTCTCTGATTTGGTCAGCATAACTCTTCATATAGTCAGTTGACGCGATGACGGGACCGACGGTTTTATCAAGACATTCATTAACGTAGCTGACCTTGGGTGTATCTTCCGGATGGAGTAAGTTCCAGCGTGTCGTCGCCAAACCTTCTTTTCTAAGTTCATTAAAACTGGTCACACTCCAGATATCCGATTCAACCCCAAAATCAGCTTTCAGGATCTCTGCAGCGGCAATGACTTCGCGCAATATCGTTCCGGACCCCAACAATTGGACGACTTTTTTACTGGTCTTTTTGCTGTTCTTCTTTAGTAGGTACATACCACGGATGACACCATCTTCGCAGCCCTTAGGCATTTCAGGTTGGATATAATTCTCGTTCATGACGGTAATGTAATAGTACTTTGCCATTTTCTTGACGTACATTTCTTCAAGACCGCTTTGAATGATGATGGCCAGTTCGTATGCGTAGGTTGGATCATAGGTCACGCAATTGGGAATAGTGCCCGCTAGGATATGACTATGCCCATCTTGATGCTGCAACCCCTCGCCATTTAGCGTCGTTCGACCTGACGTGCCACCGATCAAAAAACCTCTCGCTTGAAGGTCACCCGCCGCCCAAGAAAGATCACCGACCCGCTGAAAGCCAAACATCGAGTAAAACACATAGAAAGGCACCAATGGAAAATCGTTGTTAGAATAACTTGTTGCAGCCGCTAACCAAGCAGCAAAGGCGCCACCTTCGTTGATACCCTCTTCCATCACCTGACCCTTTTGGTCTTCCCGGTAATACATAATTTGTCCGGCATCGGTGAGGCTCATACAACTGACCGACACTGGAATAAATACCTAATTGTCGAAACATTCCCTCCATACCAAAAGTTCGTGCTTCATCAGGCACAATCGGTACGACCCGATTACCAACCTCCTTATCTTTGATAATTGCAGAAAGAATTCGTACAAAAGCCATCGTCGTAGAGATTTCTCTGTCGCCGGTGCCTTTCAGAACATTGCTAAAAATGTCCAGTTTTGGAACCTTCAATGCGGTGAAATCGGATTGACGGGATGGGAATGAACCACCAAGCGCGGCGCGACGCTCTTTAAGGTAGCGCATCTCTGGACTGTCTTCAGGAGGGCGATAATAGGGCACAGCTTCCAGCTCAGAATCGGGCAGTGGGATATCAAAGCGATCTCGAAACTCTTTCAGCTCAGCAAGATCTAACTTCTTGACACTGTGGGTAATATTTTGAGCTTCCCCAGCCAGACCCATACCGTAGCCTTTGACGGTTTTGGCTAAAATAACCGTTGGCTGACCTTTGTGACTAGCAGCTGCTGCATAGGCGGCATAGACTTTGTAGGGGTCGTGCCCACCTCGATTGAGTCGATATATATCCTCATCGGTTAAGCCCTCAACCATCTTCAACAATTCAGGGTACTTACCAAAAAAGTGTTCACGAGTGAACGCGCCGTCACGGCTTTTGTAGGATTGGTAATCACCGTCGAGCGCTTCGTCCATTCTCTTTTGCATGATGCCGTGTTTATCTTTTTCAAACAACGGATCCCACATTCGGCCCCATACGACCTTAATAACATTCCAGCCCGCTCCTCGAAAACTTCCTTCAAGCTCTTGTATAATCTTACCGTTGCCCCTAACGGGGCCATCGAGTCTTTGAAGATTACAGTTGATGACAAAAATCAGATTATCTAATTTTTCTCGTCCCGCGAGAGAGATCGCACCCTGCGACTCAGGCTCATCCATCTCACCATCACCGACAAAACACCAAACTTTTCTATCCTTGGCTTCGACAAGTTCGCGATGATCTAGATACTTCATCACACGTGCTTGATAGATAGCTTGCAGAGGCCCAAGACCCATTGAAACGGTCGGGAATTGCCAATAATCTGGCATCAACCAAGGGTGCGGATAGGAAGATAGGCCATCACCGCCTACTTCTTGCCGAAACTTATCTAACTGTTCTTCAGAGATTCGACCCTCAAGATAGGAGCGCGCGTAGATACCCGGTGCGGTGTGACCTTGGATATAAACAAGATCGCCTTGATGACTGTCTGTTCTAGCTCTGAAAAAATAATTAAAGCCAACGTCATATAACGTTGCGCTGGATTGAAAACTCGAAATATGACCGCCAAGTGTGCCGTCTTTTAAATTGGCTCGCATGACCATCGCCATCGCATTCCAGCGTATTAACGAACGTAAACCGCGTTCCATAAACAGATCGCCGGGCATCCTTGATTCGTTTTCAACAGGTATTGTATTTCTATAGGGCGTATTGATCGCATAGGGTAGTTGAGCACCTGTCTCAGTAACCTTTGAAGAAAGCCTCTCCAACAGATATTGAGCGCGCTCCACACCCTCGTGTTCAATAATAGCGGTGATTGATTCGACCCACTCCAGAGTCTCCTCTGGGTCCAAATCGGTTTGACTGTCCTTTGCCATATTTGAACCTTTCATCTATTTAATATGAATGTAGCGTTGGGTAAGTCTAGCTTAGGAACACCTAATTGTGTTCATTTTGTCTACCTATTTACGTTCGTTTTAGATTAATAGAAAGACAAAAAAATACTCGACAGCGTTAGCTATCTCGCGCCATTAACGATCTCACATATTGCCTTAATGCCATCCAACATTCTTAAACTGGGGCGCGATATTAAATCCGGATCGATGGTATCCACTTGGTACTGAGTACCGGTAAAGCCACGCCATGTTTTCACCCATGCCGATTCACTACCTGGTCGTTGCGTGACGACAATGACATCGGGTTGATTCGCCAGAATCATTTCTTGGTTAACTTGACTCACATTCGGTGAAATATCGCTAAACAGATTTTTACCACCGCAATGATTAATTGCCTGACCGATTAGATGTTCGGATGAAACGGTGTACAGCTCCTGATCAGAAATTTGAAAAAATATCACTGGCGAGCTCTTTTTAACAACCCGACTATTCTCTAACGCCGTCACAAATTCTTGTTGTAGCGCAAAGCCACGTTCATTTTTGCCCAGCAACGCTGCGATATCAATTATTGCCTCGCCAATGCCTGCCAAGCTCTTTGCTTCGTTCGTATACACAGGCAACCCTAGACTTCGTAGGCGCTCAATCGGTCGATTGTTGCCGCCCGTATGCCATGCAATGATCAAATCAGGTTTGAGAGCCAAAACCGATTCAATATTCAAAGAGAAGGCGTCACCAATTCTAGGTAGCGTCGAAGCTTTGGGGGGGTAATCAGAATACTTAACCGTACCAACTATCTGCTTTTCGGCACCTAATGAATAAATTAGCTCGGTGATGTGTGGCGCGAGACTGATTACTCGTCTCGCCGGCTTGAGTAAGACAACCTCCTCACCGAGATCGTCAATCACTCGAATTTCAGCGCTGGCATCTGATGCACACGTAACCGCAAAAATAAGCGTCACTAGAACGACAGCCTGGGCGATATTCTGACCTGCAGATAGATAAAACGGTATGAACGATGGGTTCATTGAATTATTCGGTGTTGCATTCGCGAAACAAGCTTGGCATCAAGGCGCTATAACCGTCACGAGTGCCGCAATACCTAACCAGCCGAAGACGGCTCGCTCAAACAGTGTTCTCAAGTCGTTAACATGCGATTCACATTGAATCATGTAATTTTGAAGGTCATCGGATTCAACGGTTGGCCGGGCATCGTCCTGCACGTTAGTTGAAATACCCGCCAATATTGATAGATGCACTTCGTTGGGCTGAGTTACATCGGTCAACATTTTCAACCAGTACTCAAAACCTGGGCCGAAATTAGCTAAGAACGCGAATAATAACCCCGTAATTCGAGCAGGCACCCATTCAAGCCAATAGACAACTTTTTCCATCAGCACTATCTGCGGCGAGTCCAAATCGAGACTATCCAAATAACGAACAGTTAATGCGTATAACAATGCGCCCGCCGGTCCAAAAAGGATAAACCAAAATACAACCGGTATGAAACTTTGAAACACTTCATAGGTTGTTGTCAGAATAAAGTCTTCCTGGCGCTGAGAAACCTCTGCGAAACAGTCTGACTCGACTTGCTTGCCATCAAGCCCAGCAATGTCCTGACTAGCGTCAGCCGACTCCCTTGACGGTTGGTCTCTTAGCCAGATCAGATGCTCATCGAATACACTGTCGCCATCGTAAAGTTCAATACTATAAATCACAACGACAAGTGAGAGTAAAAACCACACGAGGCCGCCACTCACGCCACTGATAATCAGCAAAACCAAAACGGGTAAGCCGACGCATGACAAATAGAGAGGCAGGCCTTTTATACCTCGCTCGGCAGCCCAATCAAAAACCGATTCAAAGGGCAAAATTCGGCTTAGCGGATGCTCACCGAACCAGTTTCTGTAAAATATCACCGCAATAAGAATTATTAAAAATGTCATCGACTCACTCTCTTATTTACCGAATGGGCTCAAAATAGAATCCGGTAAAACTATTTCTTAGACCTATCAATGCGTTTTTTTTACCACACGTCAGTTATCAATTGCAGACCAATTGAGATCGCAAGCGATGCCAATCAAAACCTGGCCCAGGATCTGTTTTTCGACCCGGTGCAATCTCACTGTGGCCAACAATATCGGCCACATCTAGTGACCAAGAGTCTAACATCTCCTGACAAACTTCGAGCAGCGTTTTGTACTGTTCATCGGTGAAAGTCTCTGTATCTATTCCCTCTAGCTCGATACCCACAGAAAAATCGTTACAATTTTCGCGACCGCGATGCACAGATTGACCCGCATGCCATGCCCGCTTGTCAAAAGGTACAAACTGCGTGACGAGTCCGGTCCGATGAATGAGCAGGTGACTCGATAATTTCACCCCTTGCAGATCTGCGAAGTCATCATGCACAAGACAATCAAGTTCATTACAAAATAGCGCACGCACATAATCAGATCCATAATGGCCCGCCGGCAGACTAATGCAGTGAATAACAATCAGAGAGACCTCATTTTCAGGTCTTTTATCAAAATTAGGGCTAATCGCCTGTTCGGCAATATCCAGTTGTCCGGTATTTATTTTCATATTGACGGCTTTGCAAAAGTATCAAAACAAGTAAGACTTGCATAATAGCCAGTTGGGCACCATCAAATCCATTCAAGATCACTGCTATAATCGCTTAACAAGGCATCGGGACAATAGAATCATCGATAGCTCGGTTAGCAGCTCGGTTAGCAGACTGATTATTGCTCACCGTCAAGGTGCGTTAAACCAACGAGACATCGATGACGTAAACCATTACATCAGTGACAACCTAAAAGAGAACACTTAACAAAAATGCCAACACAAAAAATCGGTACCGGGATGATGGCTATTGCCTTCATCATTGCGTTGGGGCTTATGACCGTTTTTTTTGCGGACGTAGAAAGCCGACAATACAACCCCAACCCGTCACCCGATTCAACCATCAATGAAGAGCACGCCCAAGTCACTCTAAAGCGGAACCGACAAGGCCATTATGTCGCGACTGGTCTCATCAACCGCAAGTCAGCCGAGTTCTTGCTCGACACCGGCGCCACGGATGTCGTTATTCCGATGGATCTGGCAGACCATCTGAGCTTACGTCGCGGTCAGCCAGGACGTGCAATGACCGCTAATGGTCCAGTGACGGTTTATTCAACTTCGATTGACGAACTCAGTATCGGTGACATAAAGCTCTACAATGTGCCCGCGAGCATTAATCCTGGCATGAGCGACCAAGCTATATTGCTTGGCATGTCTGCGTTGAAACAAATTGAATTTGTTCAACGTGGTGATTCCCTTACACTTCGCCAGCTATACTGACAGGAACGACAGCAGCAATAACAAAACAGAAAGAACAGAAAAGAACCGCAAAGAACAGAGATTCAGACATCGAAAACTCGCCACGGTGGCAACAAAAGAAGAATGATATCTATGCACAATGACTACTTTTCAGACCTCGACCAAAATATAAAACTCGCCCTATCAGAAGATGTGGGTGACGTTGATATCACCGCCCTGTTGATTGATGCGAACACCTCAGCAAATGCTGACGTCATTACAAGGGACCAGGCCGTTATCTGCGGGGTCGACTGGGTCAATGAAGTATTCAAACAGGTCGACCCATCGCTTCAAATCACTTGGCATGTAAAAGATACTGATCTTGTAGAACCCAACCAGAAACTCTTCAGCGTCTCAGGAAACGCTCGCAGCATATTGACCGGCGAACGCCCTGCGCTGAACTTTCTACAGACTTTATCGGGCACTGCGACAGTGACACATCGATACGCATCCTTAATAGCGCACACTCACACCAAACTATTAGACACCAGGAAAACACTCCCCGGCCTAAGACGCGCGCAAAAATATGCGGTCAAATGTGGCGGCGGTGAGAATCATCGTATGGGTTTGTACGACGCCTTTCTAATCAAAGAGAATCACATCATGGCCTGCGGTTCTATTGCAAAAGCAATCGGCCGAGCTAAATCGTTACATCCAGACAGACGCATAGAAATAGAAGTTGAAAACCTATCGGAGCTGACAGAAGCCATAAACGCAGAACCCAACTGGATTATGATTGACAATTTCTCACTCGATGATATGCGAACGGCGGTCGAAGCCAGCAACGATAGTTTAAAACTGGAAGCCTCTGGCGGCATTGAGTCTGATGAGGACTTAATTGCTATCGCAGAGACCGGCGTTGATTATATATCCGTTGGCGCGCTAACCAAACATGTGCGCGCGACTGACCTATCAATGCGGATGGTTAATTAGCCGCTCGCTAACAGCTTTATAAGCTGCCATCGGCCGAATCAAGTGCTCTGCCATATACTTGTGCCTCGCTAAATCGCAACTGCGCCCGTGGCTGACCAAATCTGGTTGGCCAAATTTTGACTACAGCGCCTGTATACATCGACGCTGCGGCCCAAATTCCTGCAATTGTTGCCGAAAGACCTCTTTACAGGAGAGTTACCATGAATGAACAGCAAAGGTAGATCAGCTGACCGAGACGCTGCTACCTTTTCTGATTTCGTGACAGTGACAGACCATTCGCAGTGCCTAAAATTCGCAGTGCCTGGTCGCAACTTTTCGATCCACGGATACAACCCCTACCGAGTATGTAGCAACGCTTCGCCGACATTATCACAAAGTCATGTTGTCTAATTGAATATTGAATTAGATACGGCTGCGCCTACCCTATCAGTATGATGAGCCTATCTGCCGAGTTATGCGCATTTCATTGGGAATAAGTCGCATAATCCGTTACACTCCGCGCCTTTTTCCCCATCGTCGTAACAACTCCTTGCAGACATTTTTAGTCGGTCGAATACCTCGTCGATTTGGCAATAGTCGATTGCTCTGTGTTGCGCCAAATACTAATTATTGAGTCGCCACATGTTTGAAATAACCCCGAGTCGAGCTGCCTCAGCTAAAAATGACATCCTGTCAGGCCTTACCGTCGCACTGGCGTTAGTGCCCGAAGCAATCGCCTTCGCGTTCGTTGCCGGTGTCGACCCCCTCGTTGGTCTCTATGCCGCATTTATGGTTGGGCTCATTACTGCATGTATCGGTGGTCGACCGGGCATGATCTCTGGCGCAACCGGCGCCCTCGCTGTCGTGATGGTTGCTCTGGTTGCCGACCATGGCGTTGAATACCTGTTCGCCGCTGTCGTCTTGATGGGTTTGATACAAATTACTGCGGGGGCATTACGCCTAGGAAAGTTCATACGTATGGTGCCGCATCCGGTTATGCTGGGTTTTGTAAATGGGCTCGCGATCGTCATATTTCTCGCTCAACTGAGCCAGTTTGGCGAACCAGGCGCTGCCGGTTGGCTCGAAGGCACCGCAATGCAAGGCAGTATCCTTGATGTTGCATGGTTAACAGGCAGTGATCTTTACCTGCTACTTGGGCTTGTTCTCGTTACAATGGCAATTATTCACTGGTTACCCAAACTAACCACAGCAGTACCGTCTTCTCTCGTCGCCATCGTCACAGTGACCCTACTTGTGTTTGGTCTTAACCTTGATACCCGCGTTGTTGGTGATGTCGCCTCGATCGAAGGCGGCCTGCCGACTTTTCATATTCCCGATGTTCCTTTCACCATGGAAACATTGGCTATTATTCTGCCGTACTCTTTCATTCTAGCTGCGATCGGCTTGATCGAATCCTTATTGACGCTTCGCCTAGTCGACGAAATTACAGAGTCGCGTGGTAGAGGTAACAAGGAATGTGTCGGTCAGGGTATCGCTAATACTGTTACTGGCGTGTTTGGTGGTATGGGTGGTTGCGCGATGATTGGGCAAAGCATGATCAACGTAAACTCAGGCGGCGTGGGTCGTTTGTCTGGCATTTCAGCCGCACTGTTTCTGCTTTTCTTTATTATGGCGGGCTCTTCGTTTATTGAGCAGATTCCACTCGCCGCACTTATCGGCGTTATGTTTATCGTCGTCATTGGTACGTTTGAATGGAGTAGTTTCAGAATTCTTGGCAAGGTGCCTAAAAGTGACGCGCTCATTCTCATCATGGTATCGGGGGTTACGGTAGCAACCGATCTGGCCATTGCTGTTGTAGTTGGGGTCATCGTTTCTGCACTCGTATTTGCCTGGGAACACGCCAAGCAGGTTAACGTCAGCAGCCGTGACGATCACAAAGGATCAACGGTTTATGCCGTATCTGGCCCGCTCTTTTTTGGTTCGGTGACGTCATTCCTCGAAAAATTTGACCCCGCTACGGCAAATGACGAAGTGGTTATTGATTTTGCTGATTCGAGAGTCTGCGATCACTCAGGCTTGGAAGCGATCGATACGCTCGCCGACCGATACCAAAATGCCGGTAAGCGATTACATTTGGTCCACCTCAGCTCAGATTGTCGAAAATTACTAAGAAAGGCAGGTAATCTGGTAGAAGTGAATGTTATCGAAGATCCAAAATACTTCGTTGCCGATGACCTATTAGCGTAAGGTTAGGACTAACAAATCAATTCACTGATCTAATCATCTTTAGAAGGTTTGCCGCGCATTGACTTAACTTTGCCACGATGGGTTTTGCCGTCCATGCGTTTTTTGCGTGCGTTGCGGGTCGGACGTGTGGCCTGTCGGGCTTTTTGAACGACGGCTACGCTCTTGATTATTTCGACTAACCGCTCTAACGCGTCTGCTTTATTCTTCTCTTGGGTTCTAAACTTTTGTGCTTTGAGAATCATCACGCCGTCTTTTGACACCCTCTTATCTTTAAGGGCGAGTAAGCGCTCCTTATAAAAATCGGGCAACGAAGATTCCGGGATATTAAAGCGAAGATGGATAGCCGATGACACCTTGTTAACATTTTGCCCACCGGCGCCTTGAGCTCGAATAGCAGTAAGCTCAAGCTCATCCTCGGCAAGAAAAACGTTGTTCGATATTTTCAACATATGACATAGTAACGCATCGAGGTGCCTGCTTTGAAGCATGCTTGATCAACAAGACACGAGATCCCAAAGTTTGTCGGCAGCTGCAGCCAATCATTAGAGCCATACATTTTGAAACCATCGTTGAACCGTAAATACATTCGTAAAGCACATCGTTGGCTGGGCCTAGTGGCGGGAATTCAACTGCTAATATGGACAGCAAGCGGACTTTACTTTGCGGTCATGCCTATTGATGATATTCGGGGCAGCTATCTGTTAAAAGATGCCAGCAGCTACCAACTCGGCCACCTGAAACTGATCTCGCCATCGGATTTGTTAAAAACGCACCCACAACTTAAATCAGTTCGAGTCGATAAAATCATCCTCACACAGCGGCATCATCGCGCCATCTACAACTTTTCGCGCGATGGTATCAGTACAACTTTTGACGCTGAGACAGGCGAAAAGCTCGGCTTGATTAACAAGGCTGAAGCGCAGAAAATCCTGCAGTCAAGAACCAACCGCTCCATCGTCTCGCTCGAACTCATACAAACTGTCACCGCAGGCGACGAATACCGCAACGGGGAACTACCGGCGTGGCGAGCCCGGATTGACGGCAGCGAGGATGCGGCCCTGTACCTTGGCGCGCAATCAGGAAAGCTGCGCGCCGTGCGAACGAATAATTGGCGAATTTATGACTTTCTCTGGGGTTTGCATATCATGGATTATGAAAGCCGAGATGATTTCAACCATCTTTTGCTGCAGGCATTCGCCTTGCTCGGGGTCATAACGATTCTCTCAGGCATGCTGTTGTTTATTACTTCAACACAATGGTTTGTCGTAAAATTCGCATCACCACAAAAGGGACCGAAACGTTAGCTTGTAGACCTAATCTCTTAGATAAACCACAACGCCCGCGTTGGCAATAACCACCGGATCAGCGCCATCTTCACCGGGTATTTCTAAACCACCCATTGCCACGGAGACCACAACAGAACCATAAGGTAGCGCACTGGCGACAACAGCCTTATCTACCAGTTCAGGCTCAGGCACACCTATCAACAACTCAATTTCCATTTCATCCGGGTGTTTACCAAGTGCCTTGAAGAAATTTAGACTACTGTGATGAATGGCATCAAAAACCGCACGTTCGGCCGCACGCGTGTAATTACTGCCATGTACATCTACGCCCATACCCATTTCTGTAATGTATCTTTTTCGCGTCATCAGCTCTATATCCGTTAGTAGGCGAACCACAATCTTGACATACTTTCACTACGTCAATCAGCTGCATCGGTTACCTGATGGTAAATGATTGCCGCCTTTTTTCAGCACGAAAACATTTGCTGAGATGCTACCTCAAGATAGACCTGAGCCAAGCTGACAGCTATATTACTTTCGTTACTGAAAATAGATGACTTGATAAAAAAACAAAAATCGGACAATTGGAGACTGATAATGAAAAAAATACTTCCAGTACTTGTCGCAATCTTACTACCGACTAGCCTGGCCGCTCACCAAGCGCCCGCCGTGCAAGAAACATTACCACTTGATGGTCTTATGACAGCATTCGGCTGGGATTTATCAAAGGCAAAGATTACCACCGAAAAAGTTAGTGATAACTTGCACGTCCTATTCGGTCTAGGCGGTAATATCGCCGTTAGCACAGGTAAAGATGGCGTACTGATCGTTGATGATCAATTTCCACAACTAATTCCGCAAATCATGTCGGCGATAGATGATATCAATGTCGACGTTAAAGGCGATAGTGAGGTCGACTTTGCGATTAATACCCATTGGCATTTCGATCATGCCGAAGGCAATCTGGCCTTAGGCCCACAAGGCGCATGGATTGTCGCCCATGAAAACTCTCGCGAAATGATGAAACAAGATCATATTATTAACCTTGTTGTCGCGTCCTATGAACAAAAGGCCTATCCGGAAGAAGCATGGCCCAACATTACCTACGACGACGACATGTCATTTCATCTAAATGGCGAAACCGTTGACCTTTATCACTTCGGCCCGGCACACACCACTGGGGACACGGCCATCGTATTTCGAGGAACAAACGCCGTTCACCTCGGCGATGTTTATAACAACGCCGGCTATCCGTTTATCGATGCAGGTAATGGCGGCACGCTGGATGGAGTGATTCATTTCTGCAGCGAAACCCTAAAAGTGATTGACCGAGAAACAACTGTCATCCCAGGGCACGGACCCATTTCTGACTATGAAGGTCTACAGGACTATATCGAGATGCTCACAACAATCCGTGCAGACATGATCAAACTGATTAACGCTGGCGCGAGCCTCGAGGATGTTTACAACGCCAAAGTCACCCAGCAATGGGATGAAAAAATGGGCGACAATACCGGATTCATCAATCGCTCGTATATGAGCCTCACACATAAGGTAGTGGATAAATAATGGAACTTAATAAACTTGGTGTTTGGTATTTTCTCGATGGAATGCCAAGCAATATGGCTGCAGAGACAGCAAAACGTATTGAGTCGCTTGGCTACGATACACTTTGGATACCCGAAACAGCCGGGCGCGACCCTTATGCGTCCGCCTCGTGGTTACTGGCAAATACCGAAAAGCTGAACGTCGCAACCGGCATTGCCTCTATTTACCACCGAGAACCGGGTGTCACCGTTGCGGGTCAGAAAACGTTAGCGGAACAATCCGGCGACCGATTCCTACTTGCGCTAGGTGTATCGCACCAACAATTTGTCGAAGGGGTTCGAAAGATCACTTACGGCAAACCTGTGACGACAATGCGCAAATATCTTAACGCAATGGATGAAGCGCCCTATATGGCGTTCCCGCCAGCAACCGAACCAAAGCGTCTGATCGCTGCGCTTGGCCCTAGAATGTTGGAACTTGCAAGGGACAAATGCGCGGGTGCACACCCCTATTTCACCTCCCCAAAACACACAAAAATGGCGCGGGATATTCTCGGCCCAGATGCTTTGCTCTGTGTCGAACAAAAAGTCCTGTTAGAGGCTGATGCCGATGTCGCACGAAAAGCCGCGCGCGTGGTTGCGTCTGTCTATATGGGGTTACCTAACTACAGAAATAATTGGTTACGCATGGGACTAAATGAGTCCGATTTTGAAAATGGCGGGTCAGATAAATTCATCGATGAAACATTTGCCTGGGGAAACTTAGAACAGGTCCAGAATCGCATAGAGGAGCATTACGCCGCAGGCGCAGATCACGTTTGCATACAGCCTGTGAACCCAAATGCTCAATTCGGCGACCTTGACTGGAATGCACTAGAACAACTCAGCCCAAACGCGAACTAATTGCGAAGGAAACAAAAAAGCCAATAATGCTAGTTTATCTTGCTGCATCCAGCCCATCACTTGATCTGGTGCAGCGAGATTCTGCCCGTATAATGTCGCATTTTTGAGCGGAGAACGGGCATGTCACAACAAGACAATATGGCTTTGGAACACATGACCATCCGGGGTAAGTTCTGGGGCACAGAGCAGGGACAACCGACGATTGCTCTGCATGGTTATCTCGATAACGCCAATAGTTTCGACATGATCGCACCCCATCTGAGCGGCTTATACATCTATGCCATGGACTTTGCAGGTCATGGCCTCTCTGATTACCGTGCGCCTGGCGACCTCTATTCCGGTCTCAATGACATACGCGACATACTTTGTGTTGCAGATAAACTCGGCTGGCAGACCTTCAATATTATTGGTCACTCGATGGGGGCAGAAATCGGCTCTCAGTTGGCAGGTTTTTTTCCTGAAAGGGTCAATAGTCTTATCTGCATCGACGGGTTCTGTGGCACTAACGTTGCGAGCGAAACGCTTGGCCATCTGCGTTCAACTATCGAATCCTCTTTTAAAAAGAATTCGTCGTTAAAAGTCTTCCCCTCATTCGAGGCAATGACGCAGAGGTTGTGTGAAGCAACGGGGCAAAATAAAACGTCAGCAATGTGCCTGATTGAACGAGGCCATAAAAAAGTTGAAGGTGGATTCACTTGGTGTACTGACCCAAGAATCAAAGGCTCTGGCCCACTCGAACTGACCCCGGATCAACTCAATGCACTCGCTGAAAATATACAAGCGGAGACGCTTTTCATCGTTGCCGACCGGGACAATAGTTGGTTAAGCCGAACCCTTGACGTCATCGAACCGAGGCATGATGCAAACATAACGATTGTCGATTTACCCGGTCACCACCATATACACATGCAAGAACGAAGCGCAGAAGTTGTTCAGTTGATTAATGATTTTATCCACGGTCGACTTGATAAAACCGCATAACGTCGACCTGAATAAAATCGACCAGAATGACACTGAGCAAGCTTTTCGGATTCCGTCTAATCGCAACCTATCAACCTATCAACCTACCGAGTATGGTCTTTTGTGATCGTCACGCCACTACCATTTGTCGCAACGATCGTAAGTCCTCGCGAAGTAGGCAAACAGTTACTTGAACCCGTTATCGTAAACCCCGCCAGACAGGATACTACGTACGTTGTCGTATCCTCATTAGTACGAGGCGCCCAGCCTATAAGGGCTGTTAAACCACTTACATTGCCAGGGTCGGCAGGATTATAAGTGCCCGATTTGTAAGATCCCGTCGATAACCTCGCCTCTTCTTGAAGAAGTATAATGGTTTGGATGCTATCGCTCATGACACTCTGCTGCGCAGTTTCGATGTAACCGGTATACAACGGTACTGCGATAGCAGTAACAACCCCCAGAATAGCTAAGGTAATCATCAACTCTATCAAACTAAAGCCGCGCTGTAGCTTGCCAGTCGCTTTTAGGACGTGCTGCCTGCGAGCAAAACGATCAACGCTTATATCAGCGCCAGTCTCAATAGGCGTCTCCACGCTGGCATCGATCGCCGCATCGATAATCGTATCGATGGCCGTTTCAGTAAATGTCTGTATGTTGATCATTGATATCTCCCTTTAAACCAATAATTGCCCGCCAAACTATGTTCGTCAAGACGATTACAACAAACGACAGTCCAGCGCATTAGAAAACAGAAGTATTGCTTTTCTGCGAGCAAAAAAAAGGCCGATGCAAGCATCAGCCTTTTTTGAACGCTAAGATTATCTAAATCTTAAGATTCGTCTGCCGCAACAATTGTAGTCGTGTCCGCAGTTGTATAGTCCGCATAAGCAGGACGTATGATTGTTACAGATGTTACATCACCGGTAACACCAATAACGCCTGTAGTGCTGTTAGCAGAATCCTGATAAGCAGCCGTACCGCCTGGCGCTAGAGCACCTTGTGGATTAAAGACCGCAATCCAGCCATCATCATCAGTAGGAACAGTTGAATCAAGTCCGAGAGCGATCTGAGTGTTGCCTTTAACGTAAGTTGCCCGCGTCGCGCGAATTGCATTTTCGTACTGAGCGATTTAACCTCAGCCATGTTGGCCTTGTCTTGATGTAATCCTGATATGCAGGCAAGGCAACTGCGGCAAGAATACCGATAATCGCGACCACGATCATCAGTTCGATGAGGGTAAAACCCTTTTGAGTTTTTTTCATTGAGGTGCTCCATTTTAAAAATTACTTATTTTGTTAGCACTGGAATCTGGAAATTTTCGAACCCAAATATTGAAAAGAGCGATGTTGTTTTCTCCGATCCAGCTTCCAAACCTAGACAGAAATACCGTTACCCAGCAGTTCGTTACTTATAATAAGCAATTATCATGCCAGCTTATTCAAGTACAACGTCTACCGTCCATCGTGAGAATCAAAAAAAACTGACCCGTATTGTCAGTTTCGAAACTAACACTGCTGCAAAAAGGTCAGAAAGTGACAAAATTTGTCACGTTGCAGCCCTACTCGAACCGCCCCAACCTTAGTGCCAACGTCGTCATGATGAATCAGCGGCGAAGTAATATGTTACAAACAGTTACATTATGTTACATTATGTTACATTCACGAATTGACACTATCGACACTTAGCAGGCGACTTGTAAACTTCCCCAGTACTCGCATCGGTTTTGCACCGCGTTATGAGGGATTGAACCGGTGAACAACTAAAGATTAATGTGCACATCTCATCAAATCGATAGACTTATTAGTATTATAAACCAAGATTGATTAATACATTGGGATTTTGATTATGGCAGCAAACCCAGTTCAACTTAGTGGGCTTGCAAGACGCTTGGTAGACGACAAACTGCTCGAAGAGCATGTCGCCCGCGATGCTTCGGAAGAAGCAGCAAAGACCCGCGTTCATTTCGTTACGCACCTTGTGCAAAACAACCTCGCAACTTCAATAGACGTGGCTAATTCTGCTGCCGAAGAATTCGGTACGCCACTGCTTGATCTAACAGCGCTTGACCCTGAAAGCATTCCCAAGAACTTGATCGATGAGAAGCTTGTCAGAGCCAATCACGCGATTCCGATTTTTCATCGAGGCAATCGCCTTTTTGTTGCCGTTTCCGACCCCACGAATAGAAAAGGTCTTGAAGAAATTGGATTTCAGACAGGCGTTGCAACGGAAGAAATTTTAGTTGAGGAAAACAAGCTTACTGCCTTCATAGAGACCTATCTTGATGCTCAAGAAAGTGGTGGTCTTGGCGACATAGGCGATGATGATGTCGACCTTGATTTGGAGGCTGCAGACGAAGGCGGCGGTGGCGCTGAAGAAGATGACCCCGGCCAAGCGGTTGATGATACACCTGTGGTACGTTTCATCAACAAAATGCTGATGGATGCCATCAAGTCAAACTCCTCCGACCTACATTTCGAACCCTTCGAGAAGTCCTATAAAGTAAGATTTAGAACGGACGGCGTACTCCATGAAGTTGCACGCCCGCCCGTCAATCTGGCACCAAGAATATCGGCACGACTGAAGGTTATGTCGCAAATGGATATCTCAGAACGACGAGTCCCGCAGGATGGTCGTATCAAGCTAAAGATTTCCAAGACCAAAGCCATCGATTTCCGAGTCAATACCCTGCCCGTGCTGTTCGGCGAGAAGCTA
>CAJJAA010000013.1 GCA_905182025.1 uncultured OM182 clade bacterium | reverse complement strand
TACAACAGGTAACGCGATCTTTACAGTTCTTCTATTCATCCAGTGCTTATGATGATGTCGATCATATTATTCTTGCTGGAGGCACAGCCTCGATCGAGGGTTTGGCAAATATGGTTTCAGCAAAATTAGGTACCCCCTGCACAACAGCAAACCCATTCGTCAATATGGCACTTTCATCGAAAGTGAACGAAGTTAACCTTAATAATGACGCGCCGGCATTGATGATTGCCTGTGGCCTGGCAATGCGGAGTTTCGATTGATGAATCTGCAACGGCTAAAGATCGCTCAATTAGACAGATCTAATCGACTTCTCGAGGCGTCAGTATTGTTCTGCATTCGGCAAGTTGTTGGATATCGGAGGCCCGCTCATGGCTGATATCAAAATTAATTTATTACCTTGGCGTGAAGAAGTCCGTCAGGAGAAAAAAGACGAGTTCCTTCGGGTGCTCGTGGGTGTTGTGGTGTTTGCGGGTGTCATCGTGTTCGGCGTGGATCGATTCTATAACGCCGAGATTGATTCCCAGAAAAGTCGAAATGCCTTTATAAGCAAAGAAGTCAAAGTGCTTGAAAGTCGAATACAAGAAATCAATTCATTGCAGCAAAACCGTAATGAGCTTTTGTCTCGAATGCAGGTTATTCAGGAGTTACAGGGTAACCGGCCAATCATTGTTAGGATTTTTGATGAATTGGCGCGCAAGCTTTCTGATCGCGTTTTCTTTCAATCCTTAACACTGAAAGGCAGTGTGATGGCAGTCAAGGGTGTCGCAGAGAGCAATAACCGAATTTCTAGCCAGCTTAGAAACTTCGATGAGTCGTTATGGTTCACAAATCCGAATGTGACAGCAATTAATGCTGATAAAAACTTCGGTCCGCAAGCTAGTGTCTTTTCATTGAGTGTGACTCAGAGCACACCTGCGAAGGAAGAGGAATAGTCACGATGGCAATGGTAATTGATGACATCATCGATAGTCTAAAAAACTTTGATACAGATCAGCTCAATGATCTTAATCAGGTAGGCTCCTGGCCGACAGCGGTCAAAGTTATAATATGGACATTGGTGTTTGCAGGGGCCATGACAGCGGGATATGTCTTGCATGTCACAAACCTTCAGAGTGATCTGCAACAAGTGCAACAGAAAGAAGTTAAATTGCGAAAGTCTTATGAGAAGAAATTCTTTGCTGCTGCGCATTTAGACGCTTACAGGAAGCAGCAATTGCAGATGGAAGAATCATTTCAAGCAATTCTACGGCAGTTACCTGGCGATACAGAAATACCCGGTTTGATCGAAGATATAACCCTTGTAGGCCTGAAAAATGGTTTGTCTTTTACGAGCATTGATCTCCAAACAGAAAAGAGCCACGAGTTCTACGTCGAGAAACCGATCAAAATTGTTGTTAATGGCCGTTACCACGATCTAGGTGCCTTTGTCAGCGACGTCGCCGACCTTTCTCGAATTGTGACGCTTCATGATTTTTCTATTTCGCCGACGCGATCGACCGGACCAAAGGATCAAGGGGGTATGCTAAAGATGGAGATACTCGCGCGAACCTATCGATATAATGATGACAGGAGCTAGCATGAATAGTGGCGTAGTTCCCCACCAGGGTCATCCCATGCGATTTAAGTACATATTAACGTGTGTGCTGGTTTTGGTGTTGACCGGCTGTACGGGTGGAGACGAGTTTACTGACATTAAGAGCTTTATGGCGGAGATTGAAAGAAAGCCGAAAGGGAGCATTGCACCTCTACCGGAGTTTGAGCCCTACCAACCGTTTACTTATGGTGCAGCAAACCGACGTAGTCCGTTCGAACGTCCTATTATTATTCCAGTAAAGTCAGAAGAACAACGTCGAAACGTCGGTATAAAACCACCGCAAGATCACGTCAAACAGTATCTAGAAAGGTTTAATCTAGCGGGTATCCAAATGGTAGGGACATTACAGCAGGATGATTCAACTTGGGCGCTTGTTCAAGATGATCAAGGTGGTGTTCATCGTGTTCAGGTAGGTGATTACATGGGCGCTTCTTGGGGCAAGATTGAAAGCATTAACGATGCTCGGATAGATATTACCGAGATTGTCACTGATGGAGTGGGTGGCTGGCTTCGAAGACCAAGAACAATTGAATTAAATGGTAACCAACAATAGATATGCATAATCGGGGGCATACGATGGCATTCACGACAAAAACAAATGTGACTGCAAATTTGAGGTGGTTCCAACTGACTTTACGGTTGGCGGTTTCTACATTTCTATTGCTGGCGTCGACTATCTCGTCTGCAGCGGTGCTAATGCAAGATATTGAGTTCTCCACGCTACCCGGAGATAAAATAGAGATCCGCATGACCTTCGACGGTGCGCCACCTGTTCCGACAGGTTACACAATCGAACAACCCGCCAGGCTCGCGCTTGATTTGAGTGCAGTTACCAGTGGTCTGGAATCTAAATATCATACCTTGGGCAGTGGAAATGCGCGCAGTGTAACCGTCGTAGAAGCTGGCGACCGAACGCGTGTCATTGTGTCGATGACTGAGCTCGTTGCCTACTCGACGCGAGTTGAAGGCAATGAATTGTTTGTGTTGGTGGGTGCGCAAGATGGCGCAACAATGGCTACGACCGAACCGGAAGGATTGTCAGAAAGCCTAAACAGTTCATCAACAAACTATGTCTCCAGAGAGCAGGCTCTCATTGAAGATATCGATTTTCGACGCGGTGAAAATGGCGAAGGCCGGGTCATCGTTAAGCTAAACGACCCAGGTGTTGGTGTAGACGTATTTAGTGAAGGTGGAAATATTCGAGTCGAATTCACCGGCGCACATATTCCTGAGTCACTTCAGCGTCGACTTGATGTGACAGATTTTGCGACACCGGTGCTTTCGATCGATGCGTTACCGGAAGCTGACAATACCGTGTTGATGATTGAGCCGACAGGTGAGTATGAGTACTTGGCTTATCAGGCTGATGAATTATTTACCCTGGAAGTAAAACCCTTAAGCTCCAGTGAGCTTGAGTCTAATCTTGATGCTGTATTTCGCTATCGTGGCGAGAAGCTGTCTTTAAACTTTCAGGATATTCAAATTCGCTCGGTACTGCAGTTGATTGCTGACTTTACTGATTTGAACCTGGTCGCAAGTGACACGGTCAATGGCCGCATAACGTTGAGACTGAAGAACGTACCTTGGGATCAAGCGTTGGATATTATTATGAAGACCAAAGGTCTTGATAAGCGCGAAGTGGGTAATGTACTAATGGTGGCGCCTGCTGAAGAATTGGCCGCGAGAGAAAAGCTGGAATTAGAGAGTCGTCAACAGATATCTGAACTTGCACCACTGCGTACTGAGTTTATTGAAGTTCGCTATGCCAGTGCCGGAGAAATCTTTGCGCTGTTCGAGAGTAGTGGCGAAGGAGAAGGCGTTCTTTCAGGACGTGGCAGTGTGATCGTAGATGAAAGAACAAATTCCATCATTCTGACTGAAACAACAGTCAAGATTAACGAGTTTAGAGCGGTACTAGAGAAGCTTGACGTCCCTGTTCGGCAGGTATTGATCGAAGCGCGCATTGTTACCGCAGCATCGAATTTCAGTGAGGCCTTGGGTGTTCGCTGGGGTGGACTCGGCTACAAGATAAACGGTGACAACGTAGGAACTGCCGGCGGCTCTTTGACCACCGTTCAGGAAGTTAGGGATGGGATAGGCGATCCGGACGGTATTACTTTCACAAGTCCAGACCATCTCGTTGTTGACCTTGGTGTTGGTAGTGCAGATGCAACGTCTTTTGCGATTGGGCTTGTTAATGATAAGTATTTGCTCGACCTAGAGATTTCAGCGCTTGAGTCTCAAGGTAGTGCGGAAGTTATCGCGCGGCCGAAAGTCATAACGGCAGACAAGCAAGAAGCGACAATTTCTTCCGGTGTTGAAATTCCGTATCAGGAAGCATCATCAAGTGGTGCCACGTCGGTCTCGTTTAAGTCCGCAACTTTGCAGTTAGCGGTCAAGCCTCAGATCACACCTGATGATCGGATCATTATGGAATTAGAGGTCAAGCAGGATACGGTTGGTGCTGTATTTAATGGCGTCCCCAGCATCAATACGAACAACGTTAAGACTCAAGTGTTAGTGAACAATGGTGAGACAATTGTTCTCGGTGGTATTTTTACGGTTAACACGTCGGAGTCAGTCACTAAAACGCCGTTCCTTGGTGATCTGCCTTATGTCGGCGGGTTGTTCAGACGTAATACTCGTTCAGATCAGAAGCAAGAATTACTGATCTTCATTACACCTCGACTTATTCGAGATTCTTTAACTAGTCGATAGTTTTAACCCGGCGCTAGTTTTCTAGCGTCGTCTTAGCTACAGTTGGTTACATGGTAGCTGCTTCAAATCATTTCGATCAAAATCTCTTTCTAGTCGGCCCGATGGGTGTTGGTAAAACAACCATTGGACGTTTGCTTGCGCAGGAATTGGGGTTGAGATTTATTGATTCTGATCATGAAATCGAAAAGCGTGCGGGGGCGAATATCTCCTGGATTTTCGATGTTGAAGGCGAAGCAGGGTTTAGAGAACGTGAATCGATTGTGATTGATGATCTTACTCAGCGTAAAGGCGTTTTAATTGCGACCGGTGGCGGCTCTGTACTGAGCCCGCAGAATAGACAATGCTTGGTTTCTCGTGGCGTAGTTGTTTTTCTGGATACCTCGCTGGAGCTGCAACTGAAACGGACCGAGAAGGATAAGAAGCGCCCTCTGTTGCAGAATGTCGATCACACCATTGTGTTGAAAAACTTGAAAGAGGTTCGCGATCCTATTTATCAGGAAGTATCCGACCTGAAGGTATTTGTTGGTGAGGATGGTAGCAGAAAGATTGTTAATGCCATTGTCAAAAAATTGAAAGATGAAGCTCTTTTAAAAGAGTAGTCGAATATTGATGTGAGCCATTGCGCCGCTCACGGTCCAGGAAAGTAGTAATGGAAATTGTTAACTTAGAGCTCGGGCAAGATAGTTATCCTATCTACATAGGCTCTGGCCTGATTCAAACTGCCGATCTTGTCACCTCACATATCAAAGGTAATCGAGCGCTAATCGTCACAAATGAAACGGTGGCGCCACTCTATCAAGAGCAGCTTGAAAACTCACTTTGCGGTATCAATGTTGATGTCGTTGTATTGCCTGATGGTGAACGATTCAAAACTTTGGAAACGCTGACGCTGATTTTCGATGCGCTGTTGCAGAATAATCATAACCGCCAGACAACGATTATTGCCCTTGGCGGCGGCGTTGTTGGTGATATGGCTGGCTTTGCAGCGGCGAGTTATCAGCGTGGCGTTGATTTTATTCAGGTGCCCACCACTTTACTCTCACAGGTGGATTCGTCTGTTGGCGGTAAGACTGCGGTCAATCATCCCTTGGGTAAAAATATGATTGGCGCCTTCTACCAACCGCAATGTGTTTTGATTGATACAAATACCTTAGCCACACTGCCTGCGCGTGAACTTTCTGCAGGTTTGGCAGAAGTCATTAAGCACGGTGCACTGGGTGATCGAGAATATTTTGATTGGTTAGAGTTGAATATTGAGGGGCTACTGGCAATGGACGCGCAGTGTATTGCTCAGACCGTGAAGCGTAGCTGCGAGATTAAGGCTGAAATTGTCGGTCAGGATGAGAAAGAGCAGGGCATTCGCGCCTTGTTAAATTTTGGCCATACCTTTGGTCACGCCATAGAAAACGGCCTCGGTTACGGTGAGTGGCTACATGGCGAGGCTGTTGGTGCAGGCATGGTTATGGCAGCGGATCTGTCGGTGCGATTGGGTATGTGCGACCGAGAGGGTGCACTAAAGCTGAGAGATCTCATCGCAAAAGCGGGTTTGCCCATCGCGCCACCACCTGGTCTCGTCAATCAGTTTACAGAACTGATGGGCCGAGACAAAAAGGTGTCCGATTCCGGCTTGCGACTTGTGCTACTCGAGGCACTAGGTAAGGCTAAGCTAGTAGATAATGTTGACGATGTAATGCTGCAACAAACAATCTCCGGATCTGATCGTTTACTGAGCTGATACAATTCTGCGTGCTAACTGATTCGCTATGATGCGAATATAGTCCTCACCTAATCTGCCTTCATCGATAAGTGAGTAACGCGAGGTATAACGCCATTGATGCTCGAGATCCTTTTAGATTGAACATTCACAATGTAAAAGGCCGAGCCATGTGATCAACATGACTCGGCCTTTTTGACCGTGCTTCTAACCCGTTCTTGTCGTTGTCTGAATGTACTTACTTCGGGTTGCGTTACGCCGGTGTTGCTTATGGCAGCTGGGTATCGCCCATGAGTTCACGATCAATTTCTCTAGCGGCTTCACGGCCTTCATTGATAGCACGCACAACCAGTGATTGGCCACTACGACAGTCACCGGCAGCCCAAACCTTGTCTCGAGATGCTTTGTAGAGGCCTTTGATCGCCTTATAGTTACTGCGTTCGTCGTAGGCTATGTCGGTAGGGTCGGATGCATAGTGTTCTGGACCTAAGAAGCCCATCGAAAGCAAAATTAAGTCTGCTTCCCATGTTTTCTCCGTGCCGGGAATTTCTTTAAAAGAAGCGTCAACGTTGACGGTCACGACACCTTTGAGAACATTGTGCTCGTCTCGGATGAATTCCTTGCTCATGATGGAATATACACGTGGATCATCACCGTACTTCTCTGTCGCTTCCGCATGACCATAGTCAACGCGATAGATGCGAGGCAAGCCAATTGGCCAAGGTGCGTCTTCTGGACGTTCGGTTGGTGGCTTTGTGAGTAGTTCGAAGTTGACTAGAGACTTGCAACCATGGCGTAAAGAGGTTCCGATACAATCTGTACCTGTGTCACCGCCACCAATCACAATCACGTGCTTATCCTTGGCGGATATAAAGTTACCATCGGTCAGATCGCTGTCTAACAGGCTCTTAGTATTGGGTAGCAAGAAGTCCATGGCGTAGTGAACACCATCACCTTCGCGGCCTGGTATAGGTAAATCGCGAGGTAACGTTGCGCCGGTGGTAAATAGAACAGCCTCATTATTCGCGACGAGGTCTTTTACATCGATATTGTTACCAACGTCAGCGTTGACGACGAACGCTATACCGGCTGCTTTTAAAACATCAATGCGGCGATCGACGACCGTCTTTTCAAGCTTCATGTTTGGAATACCGTACATCAGCAATCCACCAATACGGTCAGCACGTTCATAGACTGTCACCAAATGACCGGCTTTATTAAGTTGGTCGGCAGCCGATAGTCCGGCAGGACCTGATCCGATAACGGCGACAGACTTGCCTGTTCTTGAACTCGGTGTATTGGGTTTTACCCAGCCTTCGTCGTAGCCTTTGTCGATAATTGCACATTCGATATTCTTAATTGTCACCGCAGGGCTATTGATACCAAGCACGCAGGAGCCTTCGCAAGGCGCAGGACAAACGCGTCCAGTAAATTCGGGGAAGTTATTTGTCTTGTGTAGCCGATCTAGGGCGTCTTCCCACCGTCCGTGATAGACAAGGTCATTCCATTCTGGAATCAAATTGTGGATCGGGCAGCCATAAGAAACCGGTGGTGCCGCATTAACAGTATTCTGAGACTGGCAGAAAGGAACACCACAATCCATGCAGCGAGCACCCTGCTGTTGCAGATGCGCATCGTCGTGTGGCGTATAAATTTCCCCATAGTCCGCCAAGCGTTCCGTCGGATCTCTATAGGGTTCGACTTCTCTGTCGAATTCTTTAAAACCTGTGGGTTTACCCATAACTCTGTTACTACCTAATATTCGTTGATTAGCCTGTGGCTGCGCTAATATCGTTTTCAGAAGCCATTTCCATCAATACACGTTTGTAATCGGATGGCATGACCTTAACGAAATGTGTCAGTTCAGTTTCCCAGTTCTCAAGTATGTTGCTCGCCACTGTAGAACCTGTGTAAGTCAGGTGACTTTGAATCATCGTACGCAGCTCGGCTGCATCGGCCTCGGCTGATACAGCCTCTAATTCGAAGGTGCCTGTATTACATTGTTTGTCAAAGTTTCCTGCTTTGTCCCAAACATAGGCAACACCACCACTCATGCCTGCGCCGAAATTTCTGCCCGTTGTGCCAAGTATGACAACTCGACCGCCGGTCATGTATTCGCACCCGTGATCACCAATACCTTCAACGACCGCGGTTGCACCACTATTTCTGACGCAGAAACGTTCTGCTGCGATACCTCTGAAATAAGCCTCTCCACTTGTCGCACCGTAGAGACAGACATTGCCGACAAGAATGTTTTCTTCAGCTTTGAATTGACTCACCGCGGGGGGGTAGACAGCGATTTTTCCGCCTGACAGTCCCTTGCCAACATAATCGTTTGCATCACCTTCGACTTTGATGGTGATACCGGATGCAAGCCAAGCGCCAAGGCTCTGACCTGCTGAACCGTTTAATTTAATGTTGATGGTGTCATCAGGCAGTAGCTTGCCATTGGTAGCCTTTGCTAACTCATGGGATAGCATCGTGCCAACAACTCGATTGATGTTGATGATCGGTAGTTCGATATCAACCTTCTCACCTTTTTCTAGGGCTGGTTTAGCCAACCGTATAATTTCGTTATCCAGCGCTTTCTCGAGACCGTGATTCTGGGACTGAGTACGGTAGGTTTCTGTGTTTTCAAACACTTTTTCAGCCGGGTGTAGAATTGCGGTGAAATCGAGTCCGTTTGTTTTCCAATGACTCAGTGCCTTATTGGTTTCGAGTACATCCGCACGACCGACCATTTCATTGAGTGTTCTGAAACCTAATTTCGCCATAATTTGACGCAGTTCTTCAGCAACCATAAAGAAGTAATTAACAACGTACTCAGGCTTGCCCGAGAACTTCTTACGCAGTTCTTTATCCTGCGTTGCAATACCAACAGGGCAGGTGTTCAGGTGACACTTGCGCATCATGATACAGCCTTGCGTAATCAGTGGTGCAGTAGCAAAACCAAATTCTTCAGCGCCGAGCAGTGCTGCCATTGCAACGTCTCTGCCGGTCTTGATTTGACCGTCAGTTTGTAAGTAGACCCGCGAGCGCAGATTATTCATAACTAGCGTCTGGTGAGTCTCTGCGATGCCGAGCTCCCATGGTAGCCCTGCATGTTTGATGGAAGTGATAGGTGAAGCACCTGTGCCACCATCGTGACCAGCAATAACCAAATGGTCTGTCTTGGCCTTAGTCACGCCTGCGGCGATCGTACCGACGCCTATTTCTGAGCCTAGCTTGACACTGATGCGTGCCGAAGGATTAGCGTTCTTCAAATCGTGAATAAGCTGAGCTATATCCTCAATAGAATAAATGTCGTGATGTGGGGGTGGACTAATAAGTCCCACGCCGGGCGTAGAGTGACGAAGTCTCGCAATCGTGTTGTCGACCTTGTCTCCGGGAAGTTCGCCACCTTCGCCAGGTTTAGCACCCTGAACAATTTTAATTTGAAGTTCATCGGCGTTTGCGAGGTACCAAATGGTTACGCCGAATCGACCCGACGCAACTTGCTTGATCGCGGAGCGTTTTGAATCACCGTTTTCCATCGGTGTAAATCGCTCTGGATCCTCACCACCTTCGCCTGTATTTGATTTTCCGCCAATTCTGTTCATGGCGATGGCTAAGGATTCATGGCTTTCCGCAGAAATAGAGCCAAAGCTCATCGCACCTGTGCAAAATCGTTTGACGATCTCTTTTGCAGGCTCAACTTCTTCAATGTCAATTGGACCACCATTAACACCGTCTTTGAAGGTCAGCAGGCCCCTAAACGTGCAGCGGCGAGTCGTTTCTTCATTGGTGTGTCGAGCGAATTCAGCATAAGAATCGGCACTATTGGTGCGACTGGCGATTTGTAAGTGGGCAATCGCAGTTGGATCCCACATGTGCGCATCACCGTCTTTGCGATAGTGGATGTCACCGGGATTTGGCAATACAGGAATAAGGTTTTCCTGACGTTTTGGATAACCAATCTCATGCCGAACTTCCATTTCTTGGAACAGAACATCAAAGTTAATGCCCTGTACGCGGCTGGCTGTGCCAACAAAACTGCGGTCAATGATATCTTCTGCTAAACCAACGGCTTCAAAGATTTGTGCACCCTTGTAAGACTGTAGGGTAGAAATGCCCATCTTAGCCATGACTTTCAACATGCCTTTAGCGACTGCTTTTTTGTACGCGTCAACGATACTGTTGTCGGACGGGTAGACAGTGGCGTCTAGTAGGTTATCGGCTTTAGCTTGCCATAGCGCCTCGAAAGCGACATACGGGTTGATCGCGTCAGCCCCGTACCCTGTCAGTAAACAATGATGATGGACTTCACGGGCTTCGCCTGTTTCAAGTACGATACCAATGCGCGTGCGCTCATGGTTTGCCACGAGGTGATGGTGTACAGCACCGCAAGCGACTAGGGCGCTAATCGCCATTTGATCTTTTGAAATATTACGATCAGATAAGACAATAAGGGAATAACCATCTGCTATCGCTGTAGATGCTTCGGCGCAAATACGATCGAGCGCTGCCTGAAGGCCTTTTTTGCCGTGGGCTTTATCAAAGGTGATATCGATTGTTTGAGACTTCCAACCGCGATGGTCCATAACCTTCAGCGCTGTCAACTCTTCATTGCTGAGGATGGGGTGCGGTATCTTTAGTCGATGTACGTGCTGCTCAGTGGTCTCGAGTAGATTCCCCTCTGGGCCAATAAAGCACTCGAGAGACATGACCACTTCTTCCCGAATAGAGTCGATGGGTGGGTTTGTAATCTGTGCAAATAGCTGTTTGAAATAGTCATAGATCATTCGCGACTTGTCCGACAAACAAGCTAATGCTGAGTCATTGCCCATAGAGCCGAGCGGGTCTCTCGCTTCAGTGACCATTGGCAGAAGCATGAACTGCATGGTCTCAACGGTATAACCGAATGCTTGCATGCGATTCAACAGTGTTGAGGGTTCAAAGCCATGCGCATCTTTGGCCGCAGGGATATCAGCAAGCGTGAGTTTCTGATTTTTTAGCCACTCACCGTAAGGTCGGCGCCTTGAGAAGTCCTGTTTCAACTCTTCATCAGGAATCAAACGCCCCTTTTCGAAATCAACAAGAAACATTTTGCCGGGTTGCAGGCGACCTTTCTCTTTTACGTTAGCTGGATCAACGGGCAAAACGCCAACTTCAGACGCCATAATGACTTTGTCGTCATTGGTAATGTAGTAGCGGCTGGGACGAAGACCATTGCGATCAAGGGTTGCACCGATATAGTTGCCGTCTGTGAAAACAATTGAAGCCGGGCCGTCCCAAGGTTCCATCAATGCAGAATGATATTCATAGAAATCACGCTTTTCCTGGCTCATGTTGGTATCGGATTGCCAAGCTTCAGGTACCATCATCATCATGGCTTCCTGTAGAGATCTGCCGGACATCAACATGAACTCAAGCACGTTGTCGAAGGAGCCCGAATCTGAGAAGTCGGGCTCTACGATAGGAAATAATTTTTTAATATCATCGCCAAACAACTCCGAGGCAACGACGCCCTCGCGAGAAGTCATCTGATTTTTATTGCCGCGTAATGTATTGATCTCACCGTTGTGGCTCATGTATCGCTTCGGTTGTGCACGGTCCCAGCTCGGGAAGGTGTTTGTGCTGAATCTCGAGTGGACCATCGCCAGATGGGTTTCGAAGCGTTTGTCGGTCAGGTCGCCGTAGAACGGAAAGAGCTGTGCAGGCGTCAACATGCCTTTATAGCAAATCACATTGGGTGACAGGGAGCAGGCGTAAAGCAGATGTCCTTGGGTTAGATTTGATCCACGGCGCAGCTTCTCTGTAAATCTTCGACGGATAACATAGAGCGCGCGTTCGAAGGCCTTCGTGTCTTGTAAGGTCGAATTTATGAACAGCTGCTCAATAAAGGGTTGTGCAGCATGTGCTGCAGGTCCGACATCGGCGCCCTGCGGGTCGATGGGCACAGTTCGCCAGCCCACAAAGGTCTGATTTTCCTCTGCGATGATGGCTTCAATAGTGTCTTTGCAAAACTGTCGTTCAGTCTCGTCCTGCGGTAAGAAAATGTTGCCGACGGCGAATTTCCCCGCCTCTGGCAGTTCATACCCTGCGTCTTTCGCTATCATTTGGAAAAAAGCATGCGGTAGTGCGGTCAGAATACCCGCACCATCGCCAGTGTTCTCCTCGAAACCACATCCGCCGCGATGATCCATACGGGAATTGATATGGTAGGCATCGAGCATTATCTGGTGGCTGGGTACACCCTTAATATTGGCGACAAAACCGACTCCACAGGAGTCTTTTTCGTTAGCCGGGTCGTACAGACCAACCTTGTCTGGAAATCCGCCTATTTTCATCATGCTATCGCTAATAACCTATTTGAATACAGTTATCTGCACCCCATTTATTTAGGGGACAGTAATCCACCCTGAGCTAAAACCCAGGTCTACAATCTTTACACTGGCATTTCTTTCTTTAGGAGGTGCAAAAAAGGTCCAGTTTTTTTGCTGACTTACCAACGAACTTTTCGTTTTCCGGTAAGGATACTCACTGGTACCGGACTCGTGTTGAGCCCTCGCCTTAGTCAAGAAGGGGCCTGTAAGCCCTTCACTTGATGAAGTCATTAGCTGGACGGAGCCTTAGCTGAGTGGTGCTTACAGCTATTTCGTCGCTCCGCCATATAAAGCCTTCTCTGGCGAGCCGGAAACAATACCATCAAGATGCGTAAAGTCAAGTTTTTGGCACCCATGAAACATTGGAATACTAGTTATAACATGTTGTTTATTAAAGTAATTTTTGATAATCGTGCAATATTCCAAAGGTAACAAGAAGAGATACGGAGATAGATGTCGGGTGGATCGGTTTTGGGCAACGATTCGGACAACTATAGATGACGAAGAAAGCTTTCGGGATCATTCAAAAATGCCTTGGTGATTTCTACGTGCTCAACCTGATCCCAGGGCACCGAAGTTATTCGATTATCGAATTGCATTATCTCTGCGTCAGGTAATGCCATCAAAATGGGCGAGTGAGTGGCGATGATAAATTGACAGTTTTGGGCCACCATTGCTTGAATAATAGACAGTAAGGAAAGTTGTCTGATCGGTGATAGAGGTGTTTCAGGTTCATCTAACAGATATAGACCGTTGCGGTGCAAGCGGTTCTGCATCACTTCCAAAAACCACTCGCCATGTGATTTTCCATCGGGGTTTTCCCCATAGCGGGCAGTGAAGGCTTGTCGTTGTCCAGCGACGGTGCCCATCGCGAGTGTTCTGCCGTATCCACTGAGGTTGTTGTCGAAATCCTCTGACATCTTATCGAGCTCGGACATTTCAGCGTTTACTCTTCGGGTAAAGCCGATTGCATCTTCTGCTCTGAAGAACATTTTGTTTCGAGGGTGCTTGCGACGAGAAAAGGTCAGGTGTTGAGCAAGTTTGCGGGCCTCATTAAGCATCGGGTCTCGCTCAACATCCAGCGCGCCCACGGTGGGGCATTTAAGCCCGACAGCCACTGCTTCTAAAAGTGTCGATTTACCACTGCCATTTTCGCCAACAAGAAAGGTTACAGGAGATCTAAACTCGAGCTGCTCAAAGCTCTCGATAATCGGCAGGTTAAACGGGTAGCCCTCGGGAAGGGGCGCGCTTTTCATCGAAATTTGATTCAGAAATACCATCTCTCAGTGCTACCTCAGTAAATGATCATTGGGCGGTGCAAAGCGCCACCGGAAGAAAATATCCAGTATGAAACGGCTAGTTTCGATTTTGTAGTCCATTTTGCCATCTCACTTGCTATAATCGCGCTCTTTTCCAAATCAACGTTCCAAGGACTTAACATGAAACAACCCGTACGAGTCGCAGTGACAGGTGCTGCAGGTCAAATAAGCTATTCATTATTGTTCAAGATCGCCTCGGGCCAGATGTTGGGTCTTGACCAACCGGTGATTTTGCAATTGCTTGAGATACCTCCCGCAATGGAAGCACTTAGTGGTGTCGTGATGGAAATCGACGATTGTGCATTCCCTTTGGTTCAGCAGATTATTCAAACAGATAATCCCGAAGTGGCGTTCAAAGATGTCGACTTTGCCATGTTGGTTGGTTCTCGTCCCAGAGGCCCAGGTATGGAGCGAAAGGATTTGCTGGAAGCTAATGCCGCTATTTTTTCCGTTCAGGGTAAAGCACTCAATGACAATGCATCGAAGAGCGTGAAGGTATTGGTTGTTGGCAACCCTGCAAACACAAACTGTTTGATCGCGCAGAGAAACGCGCCCGACTTAGATCCAAGACAGTTCACTGCGATGACGCGCTTGGATCATAATCGCGCCATGACTCAGCTTGCTCAGAAAACGGGTAAGCACGTCACGGACGTCAAAGGTTTAGCGATCTGGGGTAATCACTCAGCGACGCAATATCCGGATATTAGCTACGCATCGGTTGACGGAAAAGCGGCGACTGAGCTTGTTGATCAAGCATGGATCGAGTCAGATTTTATTCCGACTGTACAGCAACGTGGCGCAGCAATTATTAAAGCGCGTGGTTTAAGTAGTGCTGCCTCTGCAGCAAATGCGGCAACGGAGCACATGCGAGATTGGGCGTTGGGTTCAAATGGCGAAATCGTCAGCATGGGCATCTATTCTGATGGCAGTTACGATATTGCTGAAGGTCTCATTTACTCATTCCCTTGCATCTGTGAAGGCGGCGACTGGATGATTGTTGAGGGTCAGGAAATTAGTGATTTTAGTCGAGTCAAGATGACTGAGACTGAGACTGAGCTCGCAGAAGAGCGTGATGCAGTGAGCGATTTGCTACCTTCTTAAGGCAAAACGTAAACGAAGATAAAGGTGCCTGTTGGCACCTTTTTTTTGCCCAATTTTTACGGTGTTTATTTGAGATAATACAGCCGGCTGAATAAATTACCGGTTAGAGATTCAAGCGGGTGATGATTAGATGTTCGGCAGCGCGACTAAGACAACAGCATTCTTTTTAGAGTGGTTAGCCAATGTTAGCGTGTTTGATGTGCCGGGTATCAAGAAAGCCTGTTCCACATCTATATCAATGCTCGCCGCGAGATTTTTGCTGTGGTGGGAGATAACAGAACGACCCGTGACGCCAATCACCACACCGTAATGCTTAATTTCCATCTCGTATTGATAACTAGGACTTAAGGTTACACGCACTGCCGTAAACGCTGGAAATTCTGCGATAGCTTCAACTAGCACGCCGTCACTGGATTTAATGATTGTATGGTCAGTCTCAGCTTCTGCATCTATTTCAATTTTATCCAGGATCGTGCCAGTGTCCCAGTGGTCTTGAGTCATTACCTTCTGCGCGAAGGATAAAATATGCCGTTCATAGTGGGCGGTTTGAAACTCAATCACTCTGACGCCGTTTTGAAGTGAGTGAGGCACATAAGGCTTTACCCGAATCACGTCGCCTGCGCTAATCGGCTTCATGTTCGTAAATTCATACATTGCCTCGCGAAACTTGATTTCGTCCTCGCAAAGGTCGCTCGGCAGTTCAGCGAGCCACTGCCTCTGCTGCAAGGGTGAGATGATATCGCTCGCTGCATAGCCGTGGGATTGTTTCTTCATTTCTAACAAGGCAT
The DNA here is from genome assembly GCA_905182025.1 of uncultured OM182 clade bacterium. Classification (GTDB taxonomy): domain Bacteria; phylum Pseudomonadota; class Gammaproteobacteria; order Pseudomonadales; family Azotimanducaceae; genus JAHRVQ01. The sequence goes on along the minus strand of CAJJAA010000013.1, from coordinate 89,905 downwards.
CAATCTTGTTTCGCTGGGATTGGTACTGCTCTACGGACGCCAGATACGCTGCTTTGAATGCCGTATCTGTATCGTGAAGTGCGCGTTTTTTAGGGCTAAAGCCATAGCGTATCTGCCCGACGCCAGAAGGCCAGGCGTCAGGGTCAACGTGTGTGACGACATACACTTCAATTTTCTGTTCGTGTACTTCGAAGTAAAGCTCGCCATATTGGCTGTCAGGTAGTGGGTCGAGGATTTTTAGCAGCAAAATGTCAGCGCTCTTCTGACCGGACAAAATATCCCTATCTAAGTCCAACAGCCACGGTAGGGGCGTGCCATTGACGCGGCAAACACCTCTGGCTTCGATGCCCGTGTACCATATTTCTTGTCCCCATGGTTTCTTTATATGTTGTGTTTGAAGTTTCCATGGCGCGAGTAAATCGATTGCCTGTGTGTCCCAACGATTTAACTGAGTCTTGAAGTGATCGGCCGGATTCACATGCTCCTCGAACGCCAAAAATGCATCTTGGCTATCAGTTATGCCGACTTGTCTTCGGTCCTGCTCAATGAGCAATATGACGGATAACTCAATGGTCTCTGCTTGATTTGGTTCGGCTTTGTAAAATTGGCGGTGTTTGAACTTGAAGAGAACGCATCGAGGCACGACATCGGCGTTAATGCCAAATGCTGCTTGGGGGTCTGCGATTAAACCTAATGAAGAAATCATAAGCGTATTATATTACGAATCCAGTTAGCTTGTCGGTTCGGTGACATGTTAGAAAAAATCAGGTCGATCAGACTTCAGCTCTTAGCGCGCCTAAACGCTGCATTGGCGAGAATGAGGGCGGCGATAAAAGTGTCAATTATGTCGTGACCGATAACGCGAAAAAATAATTGGGTGGATTGGGCCGCATTCAGCTTGGTCGTCATTTACCTACCCTTTTTAAACGATGTCCGATTGAACCATGTTTAGGCCATGTTCGTCTCATAATCGAACCCATTGCTTGCGAAATACGCATCTCGTCAACCGTGTTGGCAAGCACGGTTAAATACCGTGAACAACAGGCAGTCTTGTTATAGCTGACCAGGTCCGATTCTGGCTAGCTTAAGTGGGCTTGGTTGAATTAAGCTGATTGTCATCGATCAAATCCGACGGTAATCAAGGTTGAACGATCAATTATTCGAAAACGCGCGACAGGCGAGAGACCCGAGATTTGACGGGCGTTTTTTCGTTGCTGTGAAAACGACAGGCATCTATTGTCGGCCCGTGTGCAAGGTACGAATACCACTCGCCAAAAATGTGGACTTCTACGGGTCCGCGGCAGCAGCGCAAGAAGCGGGTTTTCGACCCTGCTTGCGTTGCCGACCGGAGTCGGCGCCCGGAACACCTGCTTGGAAGGGTACGTCGACAACGGTTAATCGCGCCCTGAGACTCATCTCAGAAGGCGCTCTGGATTCCGGTTCCATTGACGCTCTAAGTGACCGGCTTGGGATCACACCACGCCATTTGTCGCGATTATTCTCACAGCATATCGGGGTCGCGCCGAAAGCCGTTGCGCAAACCCGTCGACTTCAAATCGCAAAAAAACTAATTGATGAAACGCCGTTCTCAATAACCGATATTGCATTGCTTTCAGGTTACAAAAGCGTGCGGCGATTTAACGATCATTTTAAGCATGTTTATGCGCGAACCCCGAGTTCTCTTCGTAAAAAGGCGGGCCGTCAAAAAACAGTTTGTCGAAACAGCAGTGGTGTTGAGCAGGGCTTTAACTTGAGACTGAGTTATCGTCCGCCGTTTGATTTCAGCGGCATTCTTAACTTTCTGAAAGTTCGAGCGGTACCTGGCGTCGAATATGTCGATGCAGACCATTATCGTCGGGTAATCAAGACTCATCAGGGCACAGGTATATTGGCCGTTGGCTTGGATGAAGAGGCGCGACAGCTATTGGTTCAAGTGACAGGAATTTTGCCAGACGAGTTAGTACCGGTGCTTGAAAGGGTTAAACGGATTTTTGATCTGGATGCAGACCCGATCGAGATTAATCAGGCGATCAGTAGGGATCGCCGAATGCGAAAAATTATCGCTGAAAATCCTGGTCAACGTGTGCCTGGTTGCTGGGATCCTTTTGAGATTGCGGTGCGCGCCATTGTTGGTCAACAGGTTTCGGTCAAAGGAGCAACAACCGTCATGGGTCGAATCGCTGCGATGTATGGGATCAAGAATCGTGACAACGTTGACGTGAAAGATGTTGATTTACAAGGTGCTAATAGGGCTGCAGACGAACTCGACAGAGAAGTGCTATGTCTTGGTTTTCCTTCACCCGAACGTTTGTCGGAATTGGACACCAAGACCTTGTCGATGCCGACCCGACGAGCACAAGCGATAAAGGATATGAGTCGAGCTGTAGTCAATGGCGATGTTAGTTTCGATACATCCGTATCCCTAGATGAACTCAAGCTTAGCTTGCTCAATATCAAAGGTATCGGGCCTTGGACCGCAGAGTACATTGCGATGCGCGCGGTAAACGATCCAAACGCATTTTTACATAGTGACCTCGTACTTTTAAAAGTTGCCTTAACAGAATTTTCGATAAACAAGCCTGATCAGTTGCTGGATTTATCAAAGGCCTGGCAACCTTGGCGGGCTTACGCGGGCATGCATCTCTGGCGTCGGGCTGTAAAAAAATAAACTATTAGGGGAAAGCTCATGAACTATCGCTATCTTGATTCACCGATCGGTTCGCTTTTGTTAGCAGAGGAGCGGGGCGCCTTGTGCATTATCGGTTTCCCGTCGGGAAAGGGGCGGGTTGTGCCTGAGCCAGATTGGATCGAAGAAAATGATTGCTGCGAGCAGGCGGTTATTCAACTGCAAGAATATTTCGCGGGTGAAAGAACCGTTTTTGAGCTGACGCTTGCGCCAACGGGAACGACGTTTCAGTTGAAAGTTTTGAATGCACTATTAGAGATACCTTTTGGGGAAACGCGTAGCTATGCCGATATCGCTTCAATGATTGGTAGACCAAAAGCTGTCCGTGCAGTCGGGACAGCAAATGGACGCAATCCTTTACCAATTGTTATCCCATGTCATCGTGTTATCGGTGCCGATGGTAGTCTAACGGGCTTTGGTGGGGGACTTGATGCAAAGGCCTATTTGCTCAACCTTGAGGGCGTACAAGGATGTCAATCCACATTGTTTGACTGATCAATGCTCAAGCCGGTTTTCAATATCTACAGGGGTGTCGGACGTTATCTATAGATGAATATGATTCGCCGAGTGGCCTCAATGACAGATCGATGCGAAAGCGTCGAAGTAATCTGGGAACGTCTTAGCGGTTACTTCAGGATTGTTAATGGTGATCTCTGCATCCGATAGGGATGCTAACGAGAAGCACATGGCGATTCGGTGATCGCCGTAGGTGTCGATTGATGCCGATTGAATTTTTTCAGGTGGCTCAATAACAATGTAATCATGCCCAGCCTCGACTGTTGCACCCAGCTTTCGAAGTTCTGTCGCCATTGCGAACATGCGGTCTGTTTCTTTGACGCGCCAATTGTAAATATTTCGAATTATCGTTGTGCCCTCGGCGAACAGTGCCATGGCTGCAATGGTCATAGCGGCGTCTGGAATATGGTTTAGATCCATATCAATCCCTTTCAATGCGCCGCCGGAAACCTCGACCGAATCCGATTGACGAGATACGACGGCGCCCATGGCTTCGATAGCATCCAGAAACTCAATGTCACCTTGCACACTATTTGAGCCAATACCGTTAACGCGCACTGTACCTCCAGCAATAGCAGCTGCGGCAAAGAAATACGAAGCGGAAGAAGCATCTCCCTCAATCAGGTAAGTACCAGGTGATTGATAGCTTTGACCACCTGGAATCGTGAAATATTGGTGGTTCTCGTGACGCGCGTTGACGCCAAATTTAGACATGATATCCAGAGTCAAATCAAGGTAGGGCTTGGATACCTGTTCACCTATGACGGATACTTCACTGTCCTTTGGTGCTAAGGGTAATGCGAGTAATAGGGATGTTAGATATTGGCTTGAGATGTCCCCCTTTATTTCGACCTTACCGCCGCGAATGCTACCGCCAATGACACGCAGTGGTGGGCAATTCTCTTCTCCGAGGTATTCAATCGATGCGCCAAGTTGTTTCAACGCTTCGACTAGATGGTTGATGGGTCGTTCACGCATATATTGATCGCCATCAACAATGAAATTTCCCTGCATCATTGCAAGAATGCTTGTCAAAGGTCTAATGGCAGTGCCCGCGTTGCCTAGGAAGAATTTATGCTCATTGGGCGCCTGAAATAAACCATCGTGACCGCTAACAACACAGCGGCTCCAGTCGTCATTCATCGTCAATGAAACACCTAGCTGCGTAAGAGCTTCGACCATGCGCTGTGTGTCTTCGCTTCGTAACAGGTTCAACAAGGTTGTTTGGCCCGGCGCGAGGGCAGCAAGTAATAAGGCTCGATTAGATAGACTCTTCGAACCCGGCAGGTTGATCTCGCCTTCGACACTGTTCACTTTGGGCAGTAGTTTTTGCGTCATCAAAATATTCCGGGGGCTCTCGCATCGGGTTGTAAACGTTGCAGGAAGCTATTCAGGTCACTCGCAACTTCCTTTATCGGGGGACGCCCTGGTTCCTCCAACAGCACCTTACCAGACGCATTGTCGATGCTGAGAAAATACTCGGATTCTGGATCGGTTGTTGCAAAGAATGTTGTGAAGGGTAATTTCGACTGTCTCTTGCCAAACAGATGTCCAACCAAGTTTTCAATGAGACGTTCAGCATCTTCAGGGTTCCATAGCAGGATGAGGCTCACCGGTCCTTCTTTTGCTGAAGCCTCTAAGCTACCGGACCAATAGCCGCTGTAGTACTCGATGACATCGGGATGAATGGGTGCTTCGACGGCGTTAGCGAGGCCTCGAAAATCGATTGATTCCGTTTGTGGCGTGGGGCGCCAATGCGACAACTCACCTTGCTGATCGATTTCACAGGGAGAGCGCCAGTGCTCATCATATTGCGTCGTAAAGTAGCCCGTATCAGGCAGAGCCTTGGCAAAAATGTCATTCAGAGTTTCTGTAATCGTGCTCATGAGTGTCTGGTTAGTGCAGGTATAAAGATGGGTCATTATACATGTTTTTTATGCGCTTCCTTTTCAATCATCGGGGCTTCTTCAAATCTCTGATTAGACGGTAAGTGGTGATTATGAGCATCTTGACTATTCGGGCCAACGCCAGGTTAATGCTTGATTACGACAGCTGGAACAAATTGGTATTGCCGTTGGCGAAAGGTTAGATTACAAGGATGACAAAGGCATCAAGACCGCTTTCGCTATACGATTTTCGCATGGAAAGAGTGCGGTATGAGCAATCACGCTTGCTGCGGATGAAAAAATTAGTCGCAAGGCGTTCGTGGCGGGGTATTTTTACCATGTCCTTTTGGGGCCGATTACTGCAATGTCAGAGTATCAGGACGATGTTGCCGCCAACCAATCTGGGTAGGGCTCTGAAGAAGCCTTTAATCGTGCTTCCAAGCGTCAATTCAATATCCCACGCAGTCGTTGGATGCGGAGTATAGGTTAAATGGTTTCTGGACGATTGATCAATTTTTAGTATGTCCGCTCGTAGGGATATGGGTTACGACTAGTTAAGATCTTCTTGTTGTTAACAAAGTTTCAATGGATACGAGGTGCATTAGATGATTCCAACATCGGTTGCCGAATTGGCCTATATCGAGCTAGGGGTATCAAGCCTGTCTGACTGGCAGCGCTATTCTACAGAAGTGCTGGGGCTTTCAGTTAAGGTCGACAATGAGTCACTTTTGTTAAAAATGGACACGTCAATCTGGCGAATCAAAATTGTAGAAACCGGAGAGGATGATATCCGCTGTGCAGGCTTCAAAATGGTTGACGAAGCGTCTATGCATAGCATGATTGAACAACTCAATAACGCCGGGTTCACCGTTACGCCGGCCAGCAATGATGAGGCGACGGCAAGGCAGGTTGAATTTTTGGTTAGCTGCCAGGACCCCTTTGGATTGCGGATCGAATTGTTTGTGGGTGATCGAACCAGTGACTTGCCTTTTGTTTCGCCGCAAGGCGTCAATGGCTTTATTACTGGTGATCAGGGTTTAGGGCATATTGTTTTGTTCGTTGCCGATGAACAGGCGGCGATCGAATTTTATCAAAACGGTCTCGGCTTTCGTTTGTCTGACCACATTACTATGGGACCGAAAGGGCGCCAAATTAATTTGACGTTTCTACATTGCAATCCTCGTCACCATAGCATTGCTTTAGCGCCAGTGCCTCTGCCGAAGAAACTCAATCATATTATGTTGGAGGTTACGAGCCTCGATGACGTTGGTTTTGGGCTCGATCGTGCCACAGCTCAATCGACCCCAATTTCATCTTCCATCGGCTGTCATACGAACGATCAGATGGTCAGTTTTTATATGAAAACGCCTTCAGGGTTTGATATTGAATATGGCTTCGGTGGTCTACAGATTGATGATGAGACATGGCAAACCACGAGCTACGACAAGCCAAGTATTTGGGGGCACAAAGGTAATCTCAACTAAAGCGATCGTCTAAACTTGCTACAACAATGGAATAGGAGAATAAATTGCCGGAAACCATTATTACCAGTGACCGAGCCTCTGTGGATCTAGATGCTTGTTACAACCCCTCGACTGGAGTGTTAGATAGACGCATTTTTACGGATAGACTAGTGTACGAAGAAGAGCTCGAACGCATTTTTGGGCGAGGCTGGAATTTCATTTGTCACGAGTCTCAAATTCCTGACACCGGCAATTTCTTCGTCAGCTTTATTGGTGAAGATGAAGTCATCGCGGTTCGAGATAGAGCAGGCAAGGTAAATGTACTGCTCAATTCCTGCCCGCATCGCGGCAATACCGTTTGCAGGGCAGAACTCGGTACAACAAAAAGTTTTATGTGTTCATACCATGGTTGGAACTTTGATCTAGACGGATCTCTGCTTGCTGTTCCTAATGAGGAAGCGTTCTACAAAGGTGGGCTGGATAAAAAAGACTGGGGGCTTGAGTCAGCCGCTAACGTGGAAAGTTACAAAGGCTTTTACTTTGCTACATTAGACCCAGATGCACCCCCATTAATCGAATACTTGGGTTGGGTTGGTAAGTTAAGTATCGACATGATGTTGGTGGATGGGCCTATCCAGTTTTTAGATGGTATTCACAAGAATCGACTTAAGTGTAACTGGAAGTTTGCAGTCGACAATTTATACGATTGGTACCACGTCAAAGTAACCCATGGAACCGCCTTCAAAGTAGGGCTAGTGACTGAAGAGGCGATGGCGCCCAATGATCAAATGGTGATTCTGGGTGAATATGGTCACGGCATCGGTGGTCCCGGTTTAACCCTTGAGCAGCAGGCAGAGTTTGACCGGCGACAGGCTTCCGGAGAAGGTGAGTCGCAGTGGTATGACATACAAGCGGGTCACCGAACCGACGCGGCAACGCGAGAAATGCTCGGCCCGGTAGGGCACCGTTCCTTTGGCCACCCGAATATCTTCCCCAACTTATGGGTCACACACACACGGCAGATGTGTTTACGCATACCCAGGGGCCCCTTTGAAACTGAAATTTGGTGGTTTAATTATTTGCCGGTAGGTCTGCCTGACGCTCAGAGCAAACAGAGTATCTACTCGCATAACCACGTCTTTGGTCCCGCTGGGTTTCTTGAACAAGACGATGGTGAAAACTGGAGCCATTCAACGCGAGGTGCAAAAGGTACTCGATCCAAAAATAGACCTTTGAATTTTTCTATGGGGCTGGGACATGACACCGTAAGCACGGATCCTTCCGGTCAAAGTGGCATCGAAACCGTTGTGAATGAGCATGGTCAACGTTGGACCTACCAATGCTGGAAGGAGTGGATGCAAGCTGACTCATGGCAAACGCTGAAAGAAAATCACTCAAAGCCACCGCAGGGAAGCGTCTGATGAGTCGTTTCCCACAGCTAACGGTTCAAGAACGATTGCACCTCACTTTTGAAGCTCAAGAATTCCTTTATCGTGAGGCAGAGCTGCTCGATGACCGCCGCCTAGATGACTGGTTAGGTCTACTTACCGAGGATATTCATTACTGGATGCCTATTCGTCGAACGACACAGGCTAAAGAGGTGCATTTGGAGTTCACCAAGCTAGGTGGCATGGCTTATTTCGATGATGACCTGAGTACCCTCACTCTCAGAGTCAAGCGGTTGTCGGTCGGCCGAGCCTGGGCTGAGGATCCGCCGTCTCGGACTCGTCATCTGATTTCGAATGTACGAGTTTCTGACGTTGATGTTGATGAAATCACTGTGATGTGTAACTTCCAGCTTTATCGCACGCGACTCAATAGCGAAGAGGATAGCTGGATTGGTAGGCGCGAGGATGTGCTGCGTCGCGTCGATGGTGAGCTTAAGCTGGCAAAGCGACATATTTTTCTCGAACAGACCGTCATTCTTTCACAAAACCTGAGCAGCATTTTTTAACTATGAGACTCGATAATCAAACCGTCATTATTACCGGGGGCGCGTCTGGGCTGGGCGCTGCGATTGTAAAACGCTTCATCAACGAGGGCGCCAATATCGGTGTTCTAGATAGATCTGAATCAGGCTGTGATCAACTTCGCGAACAGTATGGCGAGCGAGTCGTTTGCGTTTCGGGGGATGTTAGGCAATTCAGCGACAACGAAAAAATCGTCAATGAATGTGTCGAGACCTTTGGCAAGCTCGATTGTGTGATTGGTAATGCGGGCATCTGGGACTACAACATGACGCTTGTTGATATGCCGGCGGAAAAACTCACCGCGTCTTTTCATGAGTTGTTTGATATCAACGTGCTAGGTTACATGATGCTGTCGAAGGCAGCGCTAAAGCCCTTAGTTGCATCCAACGGCTCCATGCTCTTCACCGTGTCTAACGCTGGTTTTTTACCGAATGGTGGTGGCATGTTGTACACCGCAACGAAGCACGCAGTGGTAGGTATGATAAAACAGTTGGCTTTTGAACTTGCACCTCACGTCAGAGTCAATGGCGTTGCGCCCGGTGGTATTTCTACCGAACTCAAGGGGCCGGAAAGCCTCGGTATGGATAATGCGAAGTTCCCCGGTGAGAAAATGGCCTCGAGTGCAAAAAACTTTGTGCCGGTGGGCGAACTGCCAACACCAGCGGAGTACAGTGGCGCTTATGTGTTTTTTGCGTCAAGGGACGACAACGTACCGTCGACGGGTGCTATTCTCAATCACGATGGTGGTTTCGGTATCCGCGGTCTAGGGCCTGTGCCTCGAGGCGGTGACGACCTTCTTAGTAAGCTTTAAGCCAACAAAAAAAATAATAAATGTGAGCAGGTGATGGATCTAGCCAATCAAGATAGCCGCGAGTTGCTCATTAGCCATTACTCAAATATCGATATCCCAGTCAACAATTCAGGTGGGCCACCGCGAGGAGATTACCGATCTCTGACTCGCGATGATTGGCTCGCAGCGCTGAACTTGTGTAAACCCGTTGGTCAATATGAAATAGTTGGTAAAAACGATGATTAATAATGGTCACAGGTATGGGGTTATTAAAAGGGCTTAATAACGACCATGATCAATATAGGTACGACAATGATCAGCGCACCTTCGTTGAAGACGCGAAAGAATAGTGAGCTTGGAATAGTCGAATCGCTTTGTAACTTGCGAAGATATCGCAGACATTGCCAATGATAGGCTAACAAAACACCGACCAGCGCGAGTTTCACCCAAAGCCATGTGCCTTGGAAGCCATAACCTAGCCATAACCATACGCCGAGCCCTAGTGCGATTGAAGCCATGAGGCTCGAGAACTTGAACAACTTGGTACCCATCGTCACTAACCGACGCACATCCTCGCCTGCATTTTTACCCTCGACGTAATGGACAAAAATTCTTGGCATGTAGAACAAGCCCGCCATCCAAGCCATTACAAAGAGTATATGAAACGTTTTTATCCAGAGCATTGAATTTTCCGTTTGAGTGCCGAGGGTGTGCGACTAAGTAATATCAAGCGCGCCACCATCGACGCGAAGGTTTTGTCCATTCACAAAGCTGGCAGCGATGCTGCTCAAAAAAGTGACGACGTTGGCGACTTCTTCGCGGGTGGCAATACGACCTAGCGGACTGGGTGCAAACTGCTTGGCGATTTCTGCCTCTGCTTCATCGAATGTATTGCCCCAGCCTTTGGCTTGGGCACGCTTCAAATAGGCTGATTCAACCTCCGGTGTCCGAATGAGTCCGGGCGAAACAAGATTAACGGTGACGCCTGTGCCTGAAAACTCTTTTGCCAAACCAACATTGAGGTTTGCCAGCGCCCCTTTTGCAGCATAGTAGTGTGGCATTTTGTTGTTAGGGCGATCCGAGCCGACTGTGCCCAAGTTTACGATACGACCTTGTGTCGAGTTAATCAGATCTGATTTTAGACCTTGAACGAGCCTGACAATCGACAGCGTGTTCTTCTGATAGGCATCAATCCAGTCAGTTGTACTCAAGGAATCCCAGGTGCCAGCCAGTGCAGTGCCGTAGTTATTAATGAGTAGATCTACTTTTAAATCGAGGCTTCTGATTTGGCTAATGAGATCAGCCGCACCGGCGTCTGTCGTGATATCACCATACACAGGTATCGCGTTAGCAATTTGAGCGGCGGGTTCGTTTGAATCACCTGCGGCTAAACTATGGATAAGCACCTTTGCGCCCTCAGCTGCAAGGCTTTGAGCAATGATTAGGCCGGTGCCTCTGTTACTGCCTGTAACCAGTGCAATTTTACCCGCAATTCCATAGTCCATCGTAATTTACCGTGCATGGTTGCTGAAAGACGACGATAATATGCTACTTTTTAACGGACATCATCTACTCCTTGCCAGATCTTGACATCAATGCGATTTACTTTTTGCTCCTTGTAGGTGTTGGCGCCATGGTCCAAACGGCGACCGGGTTTGCCATGGGTCTTATAATCATGGGTGGCGTCACTGCATTAGGGCTTGCGGATATTGGTAAAACTGCTGCCGTTGTCGGTTTCATTAGTTTGGTAAACGCGCTGGTGGCACTTCGCACAACCCATCGGTTTATGGATAGAAAGGTCATCATCGACATTGCTCTGGGTATGGTGCCGATGATCATTGTCGGGATTGTTTTACTCAATTTGTTATCCGTTTCGGCGGCGGGGCTGTTGCGTCTTATGTTGGGGCTTGTGATAGTCTCAGCGGGTTTTTTCTTGATGCTGAAACCAACGCCCTATGAGTTCCAATCGAGTCGGCTTATGACCATCTTGACTGGCGGCGCAGGCGGTTTGATTGGTGGCATGTATGGCGCTGGTGGCGCGCCCATGGCCTATTTTATGTATCGACAGCCTATTGAGCTGAATGTGATTCGCGCCAGCTTACTCGCGATCTTTGCGATCTCGACGTCCTTTCGAACTGTTTCGATAACGGTGGCGGGACAAGTTGATCAGGAGATTTTAGTACTTGCGGCACTGTCAGTACCGATTGTTGTGTTTGTAACATTGCTGACAACTAAGTTTTCTCACGTGATTCCAGACATTTTTCTGCGACGTCTGGTGTTCGTCATCTTGATATCTATCGGGTTATTTCTCATTTTTTCTTAGCCGCGCAGATGTTAAGCCTCGATCAAATGGTTGATAAAAAATGAGTGAACGGGCGAGTTGCGCCTAGAAGCGAAGTTCAAGGTAGGCTGTGTCCCAATACTGATCAAATTTGTAGCCAACTTCTGTCAGTTTACCGACCTGCTCGAACCCGAGCGACCGATGTAACGCTAGGCTGGCCTCATTCGGTAACGAAATGACGGCATAAGCTCTGTGGGCAGTCGTTGCTTGCAGCGCCTTAATGAGATGCTGGTACAAACGTTTGCCAATGCCGCGCCCGATTGACGACGGCGCTAGGTAAATCGTTGTCTCGATAGATGCGTTGTACGCTGCCTTATCGCGAAACGTGCCGCTGCCGGCATAGCCCAAAACCTTATCTTGTGCGTCGACGGCAACATAGCAGCGGTGTGGTGCGTTCTTGTCTTTCGAATCAGCGAATTGCTGAAACCACAACGTACGATCTTTTACTGACCAGGGCGCTAGGTCGAAGGTGATCGCAGTATGCTCAACATAATGGTTATAAATATCGGTTAACTGATGGATATCCGCTAGGCTTGCTGGTCGTATGTCTAGCTGTTCGGTCATGTTAGAATTTGTATCCTCGAATCAGCACAAATTAAATACTAATTAGTCAGTAAACATCTAATCGTGCCCTCGACTGCCGTTCAATAGGTTTGGCTGCAGTAGGAAATTCGCTTCAATCGGCTCAAATATTGAGTTGAAGATGATGCAGGGTATACCGCGATGTAACTCAGGTAGCCAATGACAAAATTTGATGACATAAGACCTTATCATGATGATGAGGTAAAAAAAGTAGTACAAGAACTTCTAGCGGATATCGATTTTCTCGATTTTCTGGGACGTTACCATTCGCCGCGTTTGAGTCGTTATGTACCCGATCTTGTGCGGTTTTTTGTCAGAAGATTTTTGAAAGGGCAGTTAGGTAGTGTCGCTAGTGTGCGCGAATTTCAGCAAATGATTTCGAGCTATGCCAAGCGTATTGTCGAAACCACAATGACGGAGTTCGTCTTCAAAGGAGTAGGCTCTTTGCAATCAGATGAAGGTTATCTCTACGTGGGCAATCATAGGGATATCGCAGGTGACTCGATGTTAGTTGATTATGCTTTATGGCTGTCTGAGCACGATACGGTTCGCATTGCTGTGGGCGATAATTTGATACAGCGTAAGTTTGCGACAGATATCATGCGGCTAAATAAGAGTTTCTTTATAAGGCGATCTGAGGAGGGCGCGAAGAAAGTCTATGCTGCGCTGCTACAATCCTCCGAGTATATTCATCAATCTATTGATGAGAAGCAATCAATATGGATTGCACAAAGCGAAGGTAGAGCTAAAGATGGTCTTGATAATACCGATCCCGCTATTGTTAAAATGTTTGCTTTGGCGAAACGCAAAGAGCCTCTGGCAAATACAGTCGCTTGTCTTAATATTATCCCTGTTTCTATCTCTTATGAGTTTGATCCTTGCGATTGTCTTAAGGCAAAGGAGCGTTATGCGATTGAAACTGACGGCTCATACGACAAACCCTCAGGCGAAGACCTATTAAGTTTAGTGAAAGGTTTAGGTGAGTTTAAGGGTCGGGTGCATTTAAATTTCGGTGAAAAAATACAAGGTGATTTTGAATCGGCGGAAGAGGTGGCTAATGCGCTTGATCGTCAAATTCTCGAAAATTACCAACTCTATCAAATCAATTACTGGGCATTGAAGCTATTAGCCCAGCAGGATTCTAGCGGACCGTTCTATGACACCTGGCAGGCATTAGGCGGGAGCGTGAAATTTTCTGATACCAGTGAGTACGAAAAGCGCATGGAAACCTGTGAAGAGGCGTGGCGAAGAAAGTGGCTAGAGATGTATGCGAATCCTGTCGTTAATAAACACATGAGTCGATCCAGTCATTTAACACCGATCTAATTAGTTCTTTTAATCCAATATCTGTAGTGAAGGTTCAGAGAGTTTGGACCATTGTTCTCTTAACTCGAGAATATGTTCTGACCAAAACCGGGGTGTATTGAAGAACGGGAACGCGCGTGGAAACGCTGGATCTTCCCAACGTCTAGCGATCCAACAGGCGTGATGCATCATTCTCAACGTGCGTAAGGGTTCAATAAGCCGAATCTGTCGATGATCGAACATGCAAAAATCTTTATAACCCTTAAGGATTGCTGTGAGCTGTTGAGCCTGCTCATCCGCTTCACCCGACAGCATCATCCATAGATCTTGTATTGGGTGTCCGGTTCTCGCGTCGTCAAAGTCGACAAAATGCGGTATCTCGTTTCGCCACAAAACATTTCCCATATGGCAATCACCGTGTAAGCGAATTTGGTTAATGTCGGATGCATTGTCGAAGATCGCCTCTAACTCTACTAACATTTGTTCAGTGACAGAGGCGTAGGCGGGAATGAGGTCATCTGGAATAAAATTGTTTTCTAACAAAAATGTTCGGGAATCAATACCGTAAGTCTGCACGGATATTTGTGGTCGATACTTGAAACGCTTCTGTGATCCAAACGCATGAATGCGGCCGATATGCCGGCCCAACACCTGCAAACTATCGAGATCGTCTAGGCTGGGTGCTCGACCACCTCGCCTTGGATAAAGGCAGAATTCAAACTCACCAAACGTTGCCAGCGTTGTATCACCGGTCAACAACAAGGGCGGTACAACTGAGACGTCATTCTCGGCTAGCTCGATAGTGAATTCATGTTCTTCCAAAATTTGTTCTCGACTCCAGCGATTCGGTCTGTAGAACTTGCCAATAACCGGTTCTTCATCCTCAATGCCTATTTGATAGACCCGGTTTTCATAGCTGTTCAGTTCAAGTATGCGCGCATCACAAAGATAGCCGACACTTTCAACTGCATCCATGACATGGTCCGGAGTCAGTTTGCTGAACGGATGTTCGCTATTTTGCGTCGACATAATCGGAGAGTAGCCCCACACTTTTGATCTGTGCGTACACAGGTTGACCTATTTCCAGGGCCAAATTCTTTAAGGACCGTTGGGTAATTCGAGATAACAGGTATTGATCGCCGATCTTAACCTTTACAAGCGCACTATTCGCCTCTTCATCGATAGCAATCTCACTTACTTCGCCGGCAAGTATGTTCAGGATGCTGGTGTCTCGCGAATGTGACAGCGTTAAGCTGACCTCACTGGCAGGAATACGTAGCCTTAGATTTTTTTGTGCGGAGCGATTTCCCCGCACCAAAAGTTGCTGATCAGCTAACGCAAGAGCAGTCAGGTTGTCCTGTTGATCGAATTCGAGAGGCTGACACAGTAGCACTGAAGCCGCTGCATTACCCTCGTGTTTATTCATTTCTAATGAAGACGCAAGTTCGAACGTTGAGCCGTAGTGGAGGATGTGGCCAGCATCAATCAGGTAGATCGTGTCAGTGAGGTAAGCAACTTCTTCGATTGCGTGGGTAACATAGAGAAACGGCGAATCGAGTCTTTCGTGAAGCTGGTTGATAAACGGCAATATACGATTACGCGCATTTTTATCGAGGGAGCCAAGTGGTTCATCCATCAACATCACAGACGGGCTGCTTAACAGAGCCCTTGCGATTGATACCCGTTGTTGTTCTCCCCCAGATAGGTTTGAAACGGGTTTGTTGAGCAGCGTTTTTATATCAAGCCAACTAGACACCTGTTCAATATCGATGTCAGCATTTTTATGACGGCGTTGTTTGGCATATTGAAGGTTCCCCAAGACGTTGAGGTGAGGAAGCAAGGCTGGCCTTTGGGTCACATAGCCTACGGCTCTTTTGTGGGTGTCGAGAAAGGTTGATTCGTCAACCCAGATTTGGTCTTGCGCCCTAATTTGAATGTTGCCCTGCGGTTGTTCTAAGCCGGCAATCAAATTCAGTACTGTTGATTTTCCTGAACCAGAGGGTCCATACAGAGCGGTTATTTCGCCCGCCTTTATTTGCATTTCCAGTTTGAGCGCGAAGCCTGAGTCACGTTGAATATCGATGCCGACATTGAGTTGTCTCATGCGGGTACCGACTTACCGTTAAGGCGATAGACGACAAATAGCAGCAGAAAGGAGAAGACAAGTAGGCCGGCTGCAATTATGTGAGCGTTCGCATAATTGAGCGTTTCAACGTGGTCGAACAGGGCGATGGATAATACGCGTGTTTCATCGGGTATGTTGCCGCCGATCATCAGGACAATCCCGAACTCTCCGACGGTGTGCGCGAATGCTAAAGTAATCGCCACGATAAACCCTCGCCGAGCAACGGGAACAACCACCGAGAAAAACCGATCCAAGGGGCTTGCACCGAGGGTGGCAGCGCTGTTGAGAAGGTCCTGCGAGATGTTCTGAAACGCAACCTGCAGAGGTTGAACGTAAAAAGGTAGAGAATAGATAACGGAACCGATGACGAGCGCGCTAAACGTGAACGCGAGTGGTTCACCCGTGAGTGAAAACCACATTTGACCAATGATGTTGTTAGGTGAAAAGGCAATCAGTAAATAGAAGCCCAGCACCGTGGGCGGTAGTACGATAGGTAACGCGACCAAGGGTTCGATCAGCGCTTTTATCGGTCGCGTCGTTCTTGCAAGCCACCATGCCAGAGGTGTAAAAAAAATGATGAGTAATAATGTCGTCACGCTGGCGAGCTTCAGTGTTAGGACCAATGCTGCGATATCTGTTCCGTTCATTATGATGATTCCGGGGATCGATAGCCCGCCGCCAAGACGATACTCTGACCTTCTGCTGAGAGTAGGTATTCGACGAAGGCCTGCACATGCAGATTCTGGGTATTAACGATCACGCCACGTTGTTCTATCAAAGCGTGGCTGTCCTGTGGCACTAACCAATAGCGATCGATGTTATTGGCGACCATTTGCGACAGCGCGACTAAGCCGGCGTCGACATTACCCGAATCAACAAAATGGTAAGCCTGGCTAATATTTTGTCCACGAATCAACTTGATCTCATTGCTGTGGTTCGGCTTGAGGACCATCAACGTTTCGATGGCCGCCTGACCGTAGGGTGCCAGCAGTGGATTGGCAATGGCAAGTCGGCTGCTGAAAGTGATGAGATCTTGCCTTGTTGGGTTTCGATTAGCCGGTTGCCAAAAGACCAGCTTGCCGATTGCATAAGCAAACGATTGGATTTCATTTTCGTTAGCGAATCGCTCGGCGCGCGCCGCGTCCGCTGACAGAAATAGATCGAACGGGGCACCATGTTGAAGTTGGTTATAGATGACCCCTGAAGAGGCGCTGATGACATTAATTTCAAGGTCTGTATCAGAGAGGTTTTTATCTGAACGGAACGCATAGACGATTTCATCAAGGGTTGTTTTGAAGTTCGACGCTGTCGCAATGGTTAATCGGGGTGTGTTCGCCGACTGCGCCGAATTTGAAAACAGTAAAGGCAGTAAAAGACAGCATGTGAAAAGGCCGAAGCGCCCTGCAATCTTTATTGAAGCACAGATTGCAGAAGCACAACTTGTTGAGCAAGCGAGGCTAACGCCATGACGCTTTGCTGGATCGCGGCGCATTAGTCAGTTCCAGATTCCAGCTCTTTGATATATGCGTCGACTAGCCAGCCAGAGATTGACACCATCGCGGGTTTGTTGGGCATATTTTTATAGTTAAACCATTGTGCGTCAGCGATTTCTTCTTCCTGGATATTAATTTCGCCACTGTCGTAGTCAGCGATAAAACCCAGCATGAGTGAATTGGGGAATGGCCATGCTTGACTCTTAAAATACCTCAAATTCTTTACTTTAAGTCCCACTTCTTCCATAACTTCCCTATGTACAGTCTCTTCGATAGATTCGCCAGGTTCTACAAAACCGGCGAGGGTAGAATAAAAGTTACCTTTAGCATGCACGCTTTTGGCAAGCAGGACCTCTTCACCACGAGTGATAAGTACGATAATTGAGGGCGAAAGTCTGGGATAGAACATCTGACCGCAATCGACACATTTTCTTGAGCGGTCTGCTTCTGCATCGCCCGTTGGTTTGCCGCATTGGCCGCAGAACCGGTGATTTTGGTACCAATCGGCAATTTGTTTGGCTTTGCCAATCAGGTTGAAGGTCTGTTCATCCACAGAGCCAAGAAACGTCCATAGGGTCCCGAAGGTGTACCCTTGTGGTTCATCTGCATCGGGGTCAACCTCGTCGCAATATATGGGGATACCATGGACGCTACCGAGGTAGTGACTGGCAATCTTTGTAATATCGAGCCATTGGAATTCGTCGCCTATGAGAGGTCGCCAAGGACTCGCGTCGTCGATTGAAAGCACTTCTCCATCAGAAATGACGATATGGAAGCTTTTATCGGAATCCGTCTGATTGTCCGCGCTCGAGACGAAGTCCTCAACGAGTTTAATATGTTCCCACTCCATGACCTGTAACCTTTTGAAAAATTGAATGCGTGGACTTTATCATAGGGGTGATGGTGGGGGCGATAGCGAGGTTCTCGATAACTGTCTAAGCGAGCCCGCCAATAGCTTGGCTATTGAAAAGGTGTTCTGGCAAGACAAGCCACCTGCACATCTGCTGCGCCTTGTTTGAGCAAAACCCGACTCAGTTCTGCAACGGTTGCCGTGGTTGTAATAACGTCATCTATGATGCCAACATGGACATTCTGGAAATCTGTATCACAGACAAATGCACCGGAAATATTCCGCTTCCTTTGCTGACTTGAGAGTTGTTTTTGTTCATCGGTTGCCTTAACTCTGCTGCAAGCATTGCCGATGACAGGTGTCGTTGTTTCGTATGCGATGACCTTTGCGATTTCCAGTGCTTGGTTAAAGCCTCTGAACTTTAGCCGGTCCTTGTGCAAAGGCACAGGCACCCAGACATCGGGGTAGCGCAGATGCTGCTTGAGGTACTGTCTAGCCAAAATTTTCGACAAGACTCTACCGAATGCTAGCTGCTGATTATTCTTGAACTGGGCGATCATTTTATCTATCGGAGGCCGATATTCGAAAGCAGCAAAACAATGCAAAAAGGGTGGCGGGGATGTTAAACAACGTCCGCAGAGTTCCTGCGACTCCGGTAGGGTTAGTCCACATTGCCAGCAAGTGTAACGGCTAAAAGGTAAGTCAAGTTCACAGCCTATACATAGGTCGAGGTTGCGTTTGGTCGGTGATAAGCAAAGAACGCAGCGGCCAGGCAATATGTTGTACAGAATCCTGTCGAGCCAGTTTGTCATAAATAGGTTCCGCTGTGTGATGATGTCCGTCCTAACCAAACCCTATCGAGTTGACTGTTTTCTGACAGACTATAAAAAGCAGCTTAGCCGTAGACCAAATTTTTTAGATGTCGTTACCGTGTTGAAGTTTCGTGAGCGTTTGGCGTGGGAAAGTGCCAGTGTAAGGATGCTGAAAACGTAAGTTAGTTCTTTTTCGCGGGCAGGCAAGTGTGATCTGAAATGTCCTTGTCGCACACTGTGATGCCTTTTAGATAAGTTGACCAGGCGGCAATTTCAGATTTCTGTATCGCCTCAGTGCTGTCAGTAAAAGGTTCTGTTCGGCGTAAAAGACGAACGAAGTAGAAATACGCGTTGCCTTGTATGGCCTTGATAATGCTAATTTCACCTTTGCTGCTATGTGCGTTTTCACCGCACTCCATCAGTCGCACAGAAGTCGGGTAGCCATTTTCGATACCAGAAAAGAGGTTGGAATGACTGAAGTTGGTGCAAACATCACTTGCGTTTTGAATCTCACCGAAGAGAGCTGAGATTGGGTCGATATCATCTAAACCTTGGTGCGCTTCGATACTGAGTTTGGTGCGCCATGCTTTAACGTCTTCTTCAGCGGGGATGAAATCTGCGAGACGCATGTCGTCGTTGTTAAATTGATAGGACAGTTTCCAACCTTCAGGGGGCTTGGCACGAAGGATCTCAGCAGTAGCAGGTTTAGATAGGCTGCTGCCGGATGTGGACGGTAAGGATGGGTTTAATTTACTTAAGGCTGCTTCACTAAAGATTGCGGGTGCTTGCAAATGCTCCTCGTCATTTTGTCCAAAGCATTGCCAACAGGACATTAATGCCATGCTAAGCATTAGGTATTGCCGAGTTCGGCTAGAGAAAAGCACCAGCTTCTGCTTCTAAGGAGATAAGGCGACGTACCCAATTGCCAATAAGTTGAAAGTCGCTTTCGGCAATCGAAAAGGGCAGGCACAGGTCGCGAAGTAAACACTGCTCTTCGATTTCAAAGGCTCCATCGGCATAGGCAATACGAATAAGCGAAATCATTGCGATGGAACGACTTCGCTTCGTTGCGAAGAGATCTTCGATGCCGTCAAGATGAAGATAATGGGGTTCGAAGCTTTCATCAAGGTTCATCTCACGACGCATATCTTCCATCATAAGTTTTTCACCGACGGTCAAGTCTCCATCCGAAACGACAACATTGTGCGCGAGACAGATAAAGGCTTCTTTTTGTTCCTGTGTAAGTGTCGCTAGAAACATGTAGGGCTCAATTTTTTTTATTTTGTAATAAACTTATTCTACGATCTTATTCTGGTGCGGTAAGTGTTACATCATAGTTGCGAATTTCTTCATTTCGCAAGGTTGTTACCTTGACTGTGTTGCCGGGTTCAAAACGTTCGAGCAATGATAGCAGGCTGTCTTCATTCGTAACAGGTTCGTCGTTGATGGCTATAATAACATCGCCAAGATGAATCTTGCCGCGATTGTCTTCTCTAACACCTATCATGCCTGCTTCGTCTGCTGCCAGCCCCTTTCGAACTGACAAGATTGCAATGCCTTTTACCCTGAGTCTTGCGGCCCAGTAATCCGTTAGAGTTTCAACGCCCATAATTGGACGGTTGAGTTTTCCATGTTCGATCAGTTGGGGAATGATGCGCTTAAGGGTGTTGACAGGAATAGCAAAGCCTATTCCCGCGCTTGCACCTGATGGGCTGTAAATGGCCGTATTGACGCCAACCAGTTCACCCATTGAGTTGAGTAACGGGCCGCCTGAATTACCCGGGTTAATGGCTGCATCTGTTTGAATGACATTTTTAATGGTGCGATTGGCCACTGATTTTATTTCTCGACCCAATGCACTGACCACACCTACCGAAAGGCTGGTGTCGAGTGAAAATGGATTGCCGATCGCGAGCACTTTTCGACCGACTGATAATTTAGCTGAGTTGCCTAGTGGAATCGGTATGAGCGTTTCATTTGGCGCATCGATTTTCAGTAGCGCGACGTCTTTCTCAGGAGCAATACCAACGATTTCAGCTTCATAGGTTTTGCCTGAACCTAAGGTGATAGTGATTTTGTCCGAGCCATGAATGACATGGTAATTCGTTAAAATTAAGCCGCTTTCATGCCAGACGAAGCCTGTGCCACTGCCGCGGGGTAGTTCCATCACATTGAGGGAGAAGCGTTGTCGCATCAGTTTTGTGTTTGTAACAAATACAACAGATGGACCAACGTTCTTAAAGACGGCAATGTTATTGCTTTCATCGTTTGTGAGGAAGGGCAGATTAGGGCTGGTGCCAGAATTTGGCTGGGTTAATGCCGCGACAGTAGGTATTACATCACTACTAGGTTCACGTGAATCATTCGTCGCGAGTACAACAATAGTTGAAATGCACAAAACAGCGATCACAGCGGCATAAAGTTTGTTCATCGTCTAAGGTTGTCATCCTAATCTGCGCAGCCGCTGTTCGTTTGGTGACTAAAGCCGTTGCTAAATGCTGTTAATAAACTCATCCGGTCGACACAGGAAAGTTGTGTCGGAGACGATCCGCCTATTTTAGCGAACCGTCGGTGTGATCCGAGAAATGGGCTTGTTTTCAACTATATAGTTATTGAGGCCATAAATGTCATCGGGGCTCAATGATCCGACAGTTTGTTTCAAATTCAGCGTGTCACGAATGTACTGGTAGCGCGCACTGGCATATTGGAATTGAGCCAGATAAAGCCTTTGCTGAGCAACCAAGACATCAACGATGTTTCGTGTACCAACTTCGTAACCGGTTTGAGTTGCTTCCAACGCGCTTTGGCTGGACTCGATACCTTTCAAACGTGCCTTGACCCTTGCAACGTCGGTATTGATTGCAGTGAATAGGTTTCGAGTAGTTTCGACTACCTGTCTCTGGGTTAGGTCAAAGGTTTGTTGGGCTTGTTCTAATTCATAGCCAGCTTGCTTAGCTTGTGATCTAACGGCACCACCGGTATAAATTGGGACATTCAACACCAGTCGGGCACTGCCTTGTTCGACTGAAGAACCGAGGAAATTTGGGCCGCCGGAGTTGCTTTCTGCGTAGGCAAGTTGCGCATCCAACGTGGGTAGATGGCGACTTTTCTTAGAAGAAAGGTTCTGCTGAGCGGCTTTGACCGCCTCTGCCGCTGATATCAAACTGTAGTTACCCTCTAATGCTCTTTGTACCCAAGCTTCTTCGTTGTTGGGTTCCGGATAGCTAACGGGGAAATTATCCGCAAGTCCATCGACTTGATTATAACGCTGACCCGTCAGTCGCAGCAGTGATTCAAAACTGGTGACTTGGGAGCCTTCAGATTCAATCACGTTTACTGTGGATGAGTCATACTGAGCAGTTGCTTCCAATACATCGGTGATCGCAACGAGGCCTACATCAAAACGTTGTTGTACCTGCTCGAGCTGACGACCAACAGCATCTCGCTCGGCATTCGATGCGCTGAGTGCATCATTCGCTTCTAATATTGAGAAGTAACTGTTGGAAACACGAAAAATCAATTCCTGCTGGTCAGCAGCGAACTGCGCCATGGCTTGTGCTTCTAAATTTTTGGATTGCTGAAAGATATACCAATTCTCTAAGCGGAACAGTGGCTGTTGCAACGCTGCTTGCCAGCTGTTTTCGTTGAAGTTTTGAATAATCTCAGGAGTGGCCGCGGCCAGTGTTCGTCTAACATCGGTGGTATTACCCGAAACGCTAATGGCAGGCAGTAAGCCAGAGCGTGCCTGGGGTATAACCTCACGCCTAGACATGTACAGCGCCTTTGCAGCACCGAGCTGTGGGTCATTATTGACGGAAAGCTCATATACTTCGGTTAGATCTGATGCCGTAGCATGCATCCCAAAGAAGGATAAGCAACTAAGCCCTAATATTTTCGCGACTTTCGAATTCATAAAAGATCCTAACATTACGTAATCGTCAGCAAGGATACTGATAGAGCGGGCTACATACCAGTTTCCTGCGACGATTCGTGATGTTTATACGGTTGATAACAGTGGCATATCTTTATTTTAAACTAATTGTGCCTATGGGTTAACACAGATATGCCCAATAGCATGGATAAGGTGCCTGTGGCAGCTTCGACCTTTAAACCACCTTCACCTGCTACTTTGACGTTGTAGCGAATTGAAAGGTTTAGCCAGCATAGATGGCGGGCTTAGGGAATTCGCCAAGTTTTGCCTCCAACCATGATGCGACCGCCAGACAATGATCCTCGCGGAACGGTTTGGCGAGGATCTGGATGCCAATCGGCATGCCGTTTTGGTCCGACCCGCCGCGAATGACGACGCCGGGCCAGCCCGTCAGGTTGTATGCGATGGTATAGGTATAGGCCATATTGTCTTCTTCCTCACCCAGAGGCAGTGCCGTTTTGGCGTTAACCGGGCAAATCAATATGTCGTAATCCTCGAAGTAGCCGAGCATGGAGCTGCGATAGTTGTCCCAAAGACTGATGACCTGAGCAAATTCCCTTTGGTCTAGTGGTAAGCCGGGTGCAGCCAGATTGGCCTTGATTCGCGGCGAAGCCTCGGTGGTGTGGCAGTCTTGCAATAGACCTTCAACCATCTCACCGCCGTCAGCGGCGAAGACCCGGCCTGCAATGAAGTTCGTCATTTCGAGTCCGGCTGGACGTGTATCAGTGATAGTCTGGCCAGAATCCCGTAGCAGCGAAATGGCATTTTCTATTGTGTCGATAATGTCTTGGGTAGGCGTCTTAATGCCGTTATCGGTGTGGTAGCCAATGCGTAGTTTAGAGACATCAACGTCATCAGGGTCGTGTAACTGTGCGTCGACCGCGTAGGGATCAATCTGGTCTGGTCCTGAAATAATTTTCAGCAGGTAGCTAAGATCAGACACATACCTGGCCATCGGACCCGGTTGAGTCAATGGTGCAATAAGGCCTGAGCTTGGCAATGCGTTGCCGGTACAAGGCACGCGACCGGTTGTCGGTTTAATCCCTACGATGCCGCTAAAGTGGCTGGGCAGACGAATACTGCCGCCTGTGTCGGTGCCGATATCAAAAATCGAGGCGCCGGCGGCGATGATGGCTGCCGCACCACCGCTGCTACCACCAGGTGTACGCGTAAGATCGAAGGGGTTTTTTGTTTGACCATAAACTAGATTGTCGGTCTGAAACCACAGGGTGAATTCCGGTGTGTTGGTTTTTCCCAGTATGATACCGCCGGCGCCTCGCAGGCGCGCGACGCAGGTTGCATCGGGACCCGGGCGGTAATCCTTGCGTCCCATCGTACCCCAAGTGGTAATCATCTCGCCTGTATCAAGGCTGTCCTTAATGGTCATGGGGATGCCGTGAAGCGGTCCGTGCAGATTACCTTGGTCAAGATCCGTGTCTGCTTTTTCTGCCAGCTTAATGGCATGCTCAGCATTGGAGAGGACCACCGCATTAAGTTGACCGTTTACTTTTTCGATACGGTCAAGAAAACCGCGCACCAGGTCAACAGACTTAATCTCCTTTTGCCGCACAGCATTGGCTATTTCTGTAAGGGGTTTGTCAAAAATCTCCATCAATTTTTCCTTTCGCAATACACAGTATGACTAGAGCCAGAATGAGCTTAGCTTTTGTAGATCATAACCGTTGAAGGGTGGGCTTGCACATGACGAGGATAGGAGGGATGTTGCGGAAAATAATGATATTGCAATCATCGATGTCGAAACAGATATCGATGATTGCAATCGTCGGCCTGCTGACTAAACAGCCTTGCTGATACTCAGCGATAAACGGTGTTCATCAATCTCAAAGCTCAAAGACTGGGCTACGTCAGATTCTATGAGATCCGTCGTTAGCGTTTCGCTCATCACATATTCGCGATTGTCCTGGATCGCTTTTAAAAGCGCTTCACTGGCGTGAATAGTCAATTCAATTCTATCAACGACATTGAAACCTTCTTCACGACGAGATTTCTGAATTCGATTTACCACTTCACGCGCCAGCCCCTCTGAGAGCAATTGCTCGTTCAAAGTGCAGTCCATATCGATTGAGATAAATCGATTCGAAACGGCGTTGGTACCTTCCATCGCTTCACGGAAAATGAGAATGTCATCGACACTAAACGTTTCGCCATCCAACGCAATACTGCCTGAGTCTTGCAACGCTTCAATGGCCTCTGAGGTTAGTGACTCAATGGCGGATTTGTAAGCTTTAAATTGTTTGCCAAGCCTTTTACCCAGTACCGGTGAATTAGGTTTAGCGAAGAGATTGATGAATTGAGATTCATCCGTTGAGTATTCTACCTTTTTAACGTTCAACTCCGTCTCGATATAGTCCTCTAGTCGGGCAATCTCCTCAAGCATCTCAGTATCCTTGTGGATCACAGTAAGTGAAGACAAGGGGTACTTGGTTCTGATTTTTTCATTGTTGCGTTTCTGTCTGCCCAGCAAAATGATGTTTTGCATGCGGGTAACAGCCTGTTCCAATTCGGGCTGGATAAGCTTCTCATCTGCAACGGGGTAGCTGCAGAGATGGACAGATTCAGGTTGCTCTGAGCTGAAGACTTTCATTTCTTGATGTAATGCTTCGGCCAGGAACGGCGTAAAGGGCGCCATGCTTAAATTCAACTCATTAATGACCGTATAGAGAGTCTGATAAGCAGCCTCTTTATCAGCGTTCATTGCTTCCTGCCAGAAGCGGCTCCGATTGAGACGAATATACCAATTGGTTAGATCTTCAATGAAGTCGAACAATGCGGGCACGACATTGTAAAGCCGGTAGCTCTCCATTTCGTCGGCAATGTTGGATTTCAATGTCTGCAGCCTCGAAAGCATCCACTGATCCATGATGTTGCTCGACGCGACAGGTATAGCTGCAGGCTTCCAATTGTCGATTTGTGCATAGGTGTTGAGAAACTTAAATGCATTCAGCCAAGGTAGTAGTGCGCGACGCACCATATCCTTAACACCCGTATCGGCGAATTTCTGTTCTTCAGCTCGAACCAACCCAGAGTTAATGAGATACAGGCGAAGTGCATCAGCGCCGTACACCTCCATAAGATCGTCAGGGGGTGTATAGTTTTTAAGACGCTTTGACATTTTTTTGCCGTCTTCCGCCATAACAATGCCGTTCACAATGACGTTTTTAAATGGGTTGGTATCGAATAGCGCAGTACCAAGTACGATCAGGGTGTAGAACCAGCCGCGGGTCTGGTCTAGTCCCTCGGCGATAAACTCAGCGGGGAAACCTTTGTCGAACACGTCTTGGTTTTCAAAGGGGTAATGTAACTGTGCATAGGGCATTGAACCGGATTCAAACCAGCAGTCCAACACTTCTTCGATACGATGATAGGTGCCTGGCTCGCCGTCGATTTGGAAACTTAGTTGGTCAACGTTCTCGCGATGGAGATCATCAACTTCAACACCGCTGAGTTGTTTGAGTTCCTCTATGGAGCCTATGCAGATGCGATTGTCTGTTTCATCATTGATCCAGATCGGCAGAGGTGTACCCCAATAACGATTTCTCGAGATGGCCCAATCGATTGAGCCTTCAAGCCACTTACCCATACGTCCCGTTTTGATATGTTCAGGTACCCAATTGATGTTGTCGTTAGATGCTTGCAGTCTATCTCGCATAGATTCGACGCTGACATACCAAGAATCGATGGTGCGATAGATAATCGGCGTGTCAGAACGCGGACAGAAAGGATAGCTGTGCATATAGGTCTCATGTTTGAACAGAGCGCCTGTATCTTTAAGATGTTTGATGATCTCTTTGTCTGCTTCTTTGACGCCTAATCCGACAAAGTCTTTGACCTCCGCCGTGAACTTGCCGCTCATATCAACAGGGCAAACGAGAGCGGTGATGCCGGCGGCCTTCAAGACCCGGTTGTCATCCTCTCCAAATGCCGGCGCTTGATGCACGACACCAGTACCACTATCTGTTGTGACATAGTCATCGGCGAGAATCTGAAAAGCGCCCTCGGCCCGCAGGTCTTCAAAATAATCAAACAAGGGTGCGTAGGTCCGACCGACCATTTCTGAACCTTTTACCTCGGCGAGTACTTCAAATGTTCGACCTTTACCGACTTCTTCAAGTCGTGCTTTCGCCAGATAGATTGTCTGGCCTAGTTCTTCATCGCGTACCTTCACGTAATCAATATCGGCGCCAACGCAAAGCGCGAGATTGGACGGCAGGGTCCAGGGTGTCGTAGTCCAGGCCGCGACATAAGCATCTTCGTCGTCAAGTTTGAAGAGAACAGTCACTGCAGGGTCTTGGACATCCTGGTAATTAGATGTCGCTTCAAAATTTGATAGCACTGTGCCAAGTGCGGTCGAGAAAGGTACAACTTTCACACCACGGTAGATAAGTCCCTTTTCCCAGAGCTGCTTTACAACCCACCAAACCGATTCCATGTACCAAGGGTCCATGGTCTTGTAATCATTTTCAAAATCGACCCATCGCCCGATTCGCGAAATGGTTTTCTCCCATTGCGAGGTGTAGCGTTGAACAATACTGCGGCATTCATCGTTGTAGCCCTTAATGCCGAGTTTCTCGACGGCCTCTTGAGACGACATGCCGAGTGACTTGTCTATCTCATGTTCAATGGGAAGACCATGACAGTCCCATCCAAAGCGGCGCTGCACATGAAATCCTTTCATTGTGAAGTACCGAGGTACCGCGTCTTTTAGAATTGAGCCAACGAGGTGTCCGTGGTGAGGTAGACCTGTCGCGAAGGGAGGCCCGTCATAGAAAATATAGGGCTCTGCGTCACGGGTCTGGTCAAGGGATTGCTGAAATACCTTGTTCTCTTGCCAATAGGAGAGAATCTTGTGTTCTCCAGCAACGAATGAAAAATCCTCAGCTGTTGGATTCGATTTAGTACTCACTGTTTGTCACCCTGCTTGATTGAACATACTAGACATCGGTCTAGGGTCTTAAGATCTATGCGCTTGAGATCGACGGTCTGAACTCAATTACGATTAACACTGCAAAAAAAAACCCGCCTTTTGGCGGGTTTTTCGAATTCTTTAGCTATTTTTGTTAAAAATACGTCACAAGAATCAACCCACCGCGAAGTGTCGGATGCAAATTATAATAATGGGAATAATGATTCTTCTGCGCATCTGTGCAGGATCGAGCAATTCAGTGAAATTGTCAAGAAACCCTCGCCTGCGACCATAACTTGTGGCGTGGCGCTCCTCACTCTCTGTCTTGCTGAACTTGGGTCACGCTCCCCCTGGAATTGATTTTTTGAATGATCGTCGCTAATAGCTTCTCTATGTGGAATACGTGATACCAATCAGGCGTATCCGTGTGTTGCACGGTGCTTGTGCCGACAAAATCAAATTTCCAACCTTCCTTAATAGAACGCTCTTTGAGTTCCGACATTCGCGCCCAAGCAGGCCCCGACATTATCGGGTGCGTGCAGGCAACGACGATATCCTTAGCGCCACGTTCTTTTAACTCACTGATTGCCGCAACAACTGATCCGCCTGAGTCAACGATATCGTCAACCAATAAAACGTTCTGACCAGAAACATCACCGATTAACGTTGATCGAAACACCTGATTGGGTTTTGAATAATCACGTTCTTTTGATAGCGCGGCAAGATCTGCCGATAGCTCTTCCGCATAGGCGCGAGCACGCTCAAGATAGCCAACATCCGGTGATACGACCACATCACAGGTGATTTTCTCTTTCTGCAGCCACTCGACCAGGTGTCTCGTCAGAAATACATTCTCCAAGTGGGCCAGAGACGGGTTAAACATTCCAGCGATCGCATCATTGTGAATTTCGACAGAGACAACTCGGTTTGCACCTGCACTTTGTAGCATGCGTGCAAATAGACCTGCGGTGATACCCTCTCGGGTTCTGCCTTTACGTTTGTCCTGCCTGGCTCCCGGGTAGTAAGGCGTGATCGCGGTTATATATTGCGCATCGGACAGTGCGGCGGCTTCGATTGCGTGTAATAGCATGATGAATCTATCGTAAACCGATAGGTCGTCAACGCCGCCGACGGGGGATTGAAAAATATAAACGTCATGGCCTCTGACATTGGACTTAATTTCCATCTTTCCTTCGCCACAGGCAAACCAGGTTTCATTGGTTGGAATGAGGTCCATTTGCATGTGTTTGGCCACTTCTTCTGCGAAGGGGCGTCCTGACTCGCAAGTCATGAGTGCGATTGGTGCTCTTGGATTCGTTATCATTATTATATGTCACTCCAATCGGGCATAAGGGTAGCTAGTGTTTCAATTAGCAAGTTGTGTTCATGAGTTAGTACTTTTTTTGCCAACGATAAGGCTGTGTCATTGGGTTCAACGGCGACAACTTGCTGGGCGATGATGGGACCTGTGTCATATTCTTTGTCAACCCAGTGAATCGTGATGCCTGTTTGTAAATCGCCGGATTGAATCACAGACTCGTGTACCTTCATGCCGAACATCCCTTTACCACCATGTTTAGGCAGCAACGACGGATGTACATTGATAATCTTGCGCTCATAGGCTTTTAGGGTTTTTGGTCCGAGTTTTTTCATATACCCGGCGGTAATGACCAAATCGACTTCGTGTGCTTGCAGGGCATCAAGCATAGCGCTGTCTATCGCTGTTGAACTGCAATGGGTTTGGCTCGAAAGGTGTAATGTCGCTATTCCTGATCGGTTTGCACGAGCAAGTGCTTCAGATTTTGAATTGTTTGATATCGCCAGAACCGGCGTAGCGTTGACCTTGCCAGACTGGCATGCATCAATGATGGCTTGAAAATTGGTGCCTCGGTGGGAAGCGAGTATACCGAGTCGTTTCATATCTTGATGATGCGGTTCATGACTTAAAGCTTTGGTCGAAGTGACGGCGCGAGTGTAGCAAGAAATTGGTGACAGCTCTATGACGTATAGGTTTCTCTGAGAATATTTTTTTGCACCTTGCCCATCGTGTTCCTTGGTAGCGAATCGACGAAGTGAACCTGCTTCGGGACTTTGAAACCGGCGATTGTCGCCTTCATCTCGGTAATGATTTGTGTTTCTGTGAGTTGACCTTGTTTGGTCAGATAGGGGGCGCGAACAATCACGGCGACAACCGCTTCACCAAAATCTGCGTGTGGAACACCGATTACCGCCGATTCAGTGACGCCATTTAACCTGTCTAGGATTGACTCAATCTCTTTTGGGTAAACGTTTAGACCTCCCGAGATAATCATGTCTTTGTCGCGTCCGATGATTGAAATGTAACCGTCTTCATCGAGACTGGCGATATCGCCGGTCTTAAAAAAACCGTCTTCGGTGAATTCCTCTGCTGTTTTGTCTGGCATTTGCCAGTAGCCCTTGAATACATTGGCGCCTTTTACATACAAAGTGCCGGCCTGGCCGTCTGAGACCTGTTGACCTGAATCATCACAAATCTTTGTCTCGACGCCGGCGAGTGCCGGTCCGACAGTGCCGGGTTTTCTTTTGCCTGACAGAGGGTTGGATGTGTTCATGCCGGTTTCAGTCATACCGTATCGTTCGACAATGGTTTGCCCTGTACGTTGCTCGAAATCTTGAAATGTTTGGGCTAATAAAGGTGCTGAGCCGGACGTGAATAATCGCATATTGGCACAAATATCGCCGTTCAGGCCTTCATGGGCGAGCAGTCTTACGTAGTTGGTCGGCACGCCCATATAAACTGATGACTTTGGCAACCAATTAACCACCTGTTCAGGATCAAACTTCGTCATAAAATTCATTTCACTGCCATTGAAAACGACGAGGTGCGTCGCGACGAATAATCCATGTATGTGGAATGTAGGCAGGGCGTGAAGTAGCACATCGTTGGATTGCCAGCCCCAAGCTGTGCTCAATGTCGCCGCATTGGCGAGCAAGTTGCCATGGGTAATCATTGCGCCTTTAGGGTTGCCCGTCGTACCTGACGTGTAGAGTATTACCGCGATGTCTGATGCATCGCAGGCCTCATTTTCGAAGAAGGTGTCTTCAAAGTCTCCATAGTCTGTATCTTCGGCACTACCTGTCTCAAAATCTGCATGGCCGAAGCTGTCTGCCAATGCATTGTCATCTAGAAAATTTCCCTCACCATCCAACGTGCCAATTTTACAACGCGCGTGGTTTTCAAAAATGGCGCGTCGCGACGGATCACACAGAGCGAAGGAGGGTGATGCGTTGGCGATAAAATATTCAATCTCATGCTCTAGGTAGGCGGTATTAAGGGGGATGTAAATAAACCCCGCGCGCATGCAAGCGAAATACCAAAACAGATTCTGTGGACTTTTTTCAACTTGGACAATTACTCTATCGCCTTTGCGAATCCCAAGCTGGGTGAGATAATTTGCGATTCGACCACTTTGGTGGTGCAAGTCAGCGTAACTATAAGATCGTCCATTGGGTAGATTTAGAAAGGGATTAGAATTGCTGAAATTTTGCTGGCATCGGCTATAGAAATTTGATTCGGTCATTTAAGCGCAGGCACGGATGAGTTCGAGGACAATACCTTGCCTTAATTGTTTTCAGCATTCCAGTCTCGCTAATGGCCATTTTTTTTATGGTGCTGAGCTGCGTTTTGGGTCCAACAAAATCCTAATCCAATTTTTATTGATCGGCGTAGAAATAGCGCTAACACAAGCGGGGTATCGAGGAAGAATATCAAGCAAGTGCAATCGTTCTGGCGGGTTCGATGTTAGAATCAGATATAATCACTTGCTGGCATCTCCTGGGTACTTTTGAACGCAGGATGAGCGCTCACTTTAACGAAAACCTTCGTGCCGCAATCCAGTATTGAGATAGCTTTCATGTCCGCAGACGCGTTTTGGCGTAATGGCAGATTTAAGAAAAATTTAAGAAAGATTAAAGACAACGCGGTGACAAAGTTTCACAGGCGTGTCTCAAAAAACGGAGTCTTTATGTTCGAGCGAAAGAGAGTCTTTATAGCCACTTTGGCACTGGTTTTCACATTGAGTGGTTTGACGACGAGCCCGATAGCGCTGGGTAGTTCTGAGGCAGAGAGTGCTGATACAACGATGCCTGATCCAGATAGTTTAGTGCCGGTTAGTTCGATGGTCGCCGATCAAACAGCCGCTAAAACGATCGAGATTACGCGTGCTTGGTCTAGAGCCACGCCGCCGGGGTCGCCAATGGGCGCTGTATATATGGATTTTCGCAATCACTCACTGGAAGAAATCAGCATTGATGATATTTCGACTGATGTGGCGGAACTCAGCGAAGTCCACCAGAGCATCGAAGTTAATGGCGTCATGCGGATGAGGGAGGTTACACCTTTCTTGTTGCCGAAGAATCGCACAGTGTCGCTTCAGCCCGGAGGTAAACACGTGATGTTGATGCGATTGAAGCAATCGCTTCAGGCAGGGACGGTGTTTACGTTAACGGTCACGGACAGTTTGGGGATTGTTCATGAGGTGCCCGTTAAAGTCGGTGGATATGGGCAGATGTCATATCCTAAGTGATGTGTGAGGGCGTTCTATGTCATACAAGGCTCTTGCGCAGTCCAAACAAGCCCAGATAAGCGCAGGCCAGTTGCGATAGAGGGAACTGGCGCATAGAAACCGCCAATTATAATGGCAGCGTCCGCCAACCCACTAACCCACCGGCCAACTTGGTAACAATCGTAAGAAAGACTTTACCCGTGAGGCTTGATTGAAATAACCTTAATAGTGCTGCTTTTATCTTGAGGAGAACGATGTGCAAGAGATGTCCTGGGGAACACTTGCGGCTGATGCCGCTGAGATTGCTGCGTTTGGTAAAGCACGAATTGACGGCAAGGTTTCTTATTTAGCAACCGTAAGACGGTCAGGTAACCCCCGTATACATCCAGTTACCGCTATTGTTGGCGATGATCGCTGTTTTATTTTTGCCGAACCGGCTTCATCAAAAATCAAAGATCTTGAAAATAACAATGCGTTTAGTCTTCATTGTGGCATGTCGGACAGCTCTGGTAGCAGTGGTGAATTTCAATTGGTCGGCCGGCTAAGGCGAATCGATGATGAACAGTTGCGAGCTGAGGCTGAAAAGATTTGCAGCTATCGCCCCTCGAGTAACTATCACCTTTATGAGATGTGCTTGTCCGAGGCCATAGCAACCACCTATAGAGGCGGCAGAGCGGTTAGGAACAAATGGTCATGTTCATCGAGTGAGTAACCTATTGTGTACTGTTTTTTTGACTTCTTTTGAGTAACGATTGTCGTACTAACATGAGTGTCTTATGGTCCATAGGACTATTTCGGAGTAGCGTCTGATGGGTTTCTTTTAACGATAATTGCCCCGTAACAATAACCTCGGTCACCGTTGCTTCAATCGATTCTGCCAACTGCCAGGCTTCGAAGTTTTTCCCCGGGTGTTTAAGTATCGAAATTATTTCCGCTTCTATAAAAGCCTCACGGTAGGGCAGTTGACTCGACATGAATAGCTCGGCCTCCTCAACACTCCATTGACCTGTATGCAGTTGCAAATCGACTAGTGCTTTGGTGAGGAAACGTTTATATCTGACCCGATGTCCGATGCGTGAAAGGTCTTCAACATAAAATGACGGATTAGCAATCGGTAGTGTTTGGCTGTATTGATTCCAGGCCAACGTAAATGCATCAGCCATAGGGCTTTGTCCCGTATGAAGGTCAGTCCATGGGGCTAACATGTGTGCACCGGGTACGACGAATTGATAGGCCAGGCTTTCATATTCAAAATCGGGTAATGCCGTCATTGTTTCGAGGTCGAACGCGACTTGTCCATTTTCGTAGTGAATCATATCCGAACTGAGTTGGTCGGCAGCGACTAACAAAACCTCATCACTTGGCCGTCTGTAAAACCAGGTGGTAAGTTCAAACTCGATGTCTGCAACGTACAAGGTCAAAAGGTTTAGCGCCATTTGTTTAGGTTTTGGTTTATCGGCTAATAAATAAGCTGGGTCAGCGTAAAGTGTTTTTATATTGATGTTAGGCGCGAGTTCGACGATCGATTCATCGATGTCGGCCAAGCTGAGTTTAAGTTGATTAACGCGCTCTCTATTTAAGCTGGCATCAACGGCGCCAAAAGTACCCGTAAGCAGAAGAGGCTTTTCTATATTTGATTGTGAGTCCAAGGACTCAAGAAAACTTAGGAATGCTTTAAATGCGGGTTGAATAAGTTTATGGAACCGACCTGTGAAGGCCTCAAAACGCTGCTGCTTCTGTTGATCTGTGATGGATGCGTATAAGAGTTGTTGTTGAAAGCGCAACAGGTAGGGATTGTCTTTATTCGGACTTCTACTTGTCGATCTAACAACTGCTTTTAATCGACTCTTTGAATCGGTCAGGAGTAGTTCGGGATATAACTGGCCGGCGGCATATTGCGCTGTGATGCGTAATTGCAGATCAACCAGTTTGCTCTTAGTTGACAAAAGATAGTCTTCTTCAGCGGCTAAGTCCCGTTCTGATAGAGGTTCAAAGATGAGCTTTGGCCAAAGAGCATCCAATTCATTGAGATGGTTCAGTTCCGCCCAATGGCTCGCAACTCTTTGCCGTGATGCTTGCAAGGCCGCTAACTGGCGTGTCCTATTCCGATTTTTTTCCCTGAGAAGTTTTTGGTCGAGGCGTTGGAGCTGTTCATTTGCGATCGTCAGGTGAACAGCATTTTGTTGCAGAGCATCTCTAGTCAGGAATTCACTCCTTGCATGGCGCTGGTCGGTACGAGACATCAAGTAGTTATCGATAACCTTGTCGGCGATTTTGTTTTCGAATTGCCTCTTCATTAAGGCTGAGTTTGGCGCTGCTTGTTTTTTTTGATTTGCCGGTGATGTGTTTGACTCAGATTGACTGGCTGCACTGGTGCTCTTTTCTGTTTTTTCGGTTGAGTTCAAGTAGGGAATTTTGAGGCTGCAGCTGCTTATTAAGCTGACCAGTGTCACAAGGGCTATGCCTCGCAATATTAAATAGGTGTTGTTGTAGGATTTTGTACTCGTTGTTGCAATGAGCTTCAGGCAATTTATTGAGGTGCCGGGACACTTGTTTTGAGCGATCACTGTAGAGACGATCAATTGAGAAGAGACGTACAAATACTGTCGGCCAATTTAGTCAGCGGTGAAGCTTGGCTGGTTGCCGATTCAAGAGCGGCCAGGGCATTTTTTATAAACTGCTCATCCTGCATTGATGATAGGTTGATTAGCACGTTCATTCTTGCTGCTTGTACGGTTGCGGGTATCAATAATGCGGCAATACCGACGTCAGTAATGAGGTTTTTGTTGCCAATTTCACTGAGACGTTGAATGTCTTGAGCAAGACTGCTCGCTAAAGTCGCTGTCTGCAGTGGTGCTTGTGCTGCGTGTTTTAACGCGTCTTGTAACGTTGTGTGCTGATCAGACCGCTCTTGCGGGTTTGACTTTGGCATTTTGTATGCGGTCATTACCGCAGTAAAGCCTTCGATATCATCGTCAGCGAGCTGGTCGAACTGTGCCCGTGCTTGCTCTGCCCGCTTGTTGATTGCCTGTATTTCTTTTGCCTGATCGTTTGGTTTGTCGTTTGCATCATCGTCTGCACTGTTGCTTGCGGCGCGCTTGGTCTTGCTCTTTGTGAGGTTACAGACCATTGAGATCAGTGCGGCCGCTTGTGCGCCTGTAAGTGCTGCAACAGCTCCGCCGCCGGGCGTTGCGGCACTGCTCGAAAGTTTGTCGAGATAGCTTTGGAGGCTTTGCTGATTCAATTTTTGTCCTGATGAAAGTTCATATAGAGCCGAAGCGTATTCCTCATGCACATGGCAACTGTCATCGGGCCAACTCGAGGGATATAGATGTCCGTATGGGTGTTAACGTCGTCGTTGAAATTAGGCGTGCTTGAGAAGTTAATGCAAACAGTACCTGGCTGTATTTCAGACGCACTCACTTTTTCAAACTTACTATTGGGTACGCCCGTTACGACGATGTCAGACTGCCGCAATGCCTGCGTTCGAGTAATTTTGATTTCTGACGGTTGCGCATTTTCAAATTTCAGTGGTCCGTTTTCATCGAAACTGTAAATCGTTGCGCCATCATTGGACATCATCACCGCAAGCGGACGGCCAATGACTTCACTACGATTGAATATGGTCACGACTTTATTCTGAATGGGTCTTGCTTCGTTCGGATTGTAGACACCGACATGCGTTAGCATTTTTACGATGGCTAAAGGCGTGCACGGTAACAATGCCTTGTGAGACTTTGCCACGTTTACAAAGCGGTCATTGTTATACAACTTACGAGTCCAATAGTTGCTGCCCGCTTCTATGTCTTTTCTATAGTCGACCAAATTGCGAAGGTAGTCATCTTGTCGGTTATTGAAGACTGGGAAGTAAATGAAAATTCCATGAACGCTGTCATCATCGTTCAAGTCTGTGATGATAGATTCGAGATCTAAACGTTCGACCGATCTCAGATCGTAGCTTATACCGATGTCATTGAATTTTTGCTTAGTAGCATTGGCATAGGCGAGGGAGGGTTTGTCTTGACTCGCAATGATGCCGACAATGTTAATCTTAAGATTGTCTTTGCCGATTGCAGTCTTTACTTCCTGAACATACTGTTGCGCAACATAAGCAGGGTCTAAGAGCGATGGATTATTCAATCATCCGCCTCACTGTCGTATTTGTGTGAAGCTCTGGCGACTGAGCCTAGATAACCTTTGTGGTGGCGTCTACCGTATTCCTGCTTACTGAATTCGTTCAGCTCAAGTAGTGTCAGGCTGATGGCGTCGCAAATTGCTGACATAACTGCAATCGATGTGCTGGGCGTTAAGTTCAACGGACAGGCCTCTTCAATATCCGGTCCCATATCCAAGGTGAAGGTACTGAGGTCTCGAAGCGGAGAATCAGTGTGAGATGTGACCCCGATGACATGATCTACGCCGAATTCTGCTGCCATTTGTAACATCTCAACGACTTCGATGGATTTACCACTGGTTGAGAAAGCTACAATGACGTCACCTTCGCCCAACATGCCAAGATCACCATGTCCGGCTTCTGCTGGATGTATGTAAAAAGCGGGCGTGCCAGTCGAAGAAAGGGTTGCAGCAAACCGGTTAGCGACGAAGCCGGCTTTGCCGATGCCCGTCGTGATGACCTTGCCACTGCGGTTCTTAATAAAGAGAACCGCTTTTTCAAACTCATCATTGACCTTAACGCTCGCGATGGCGTCGGATTCCATCTTCATAATCGATGACATATTGTCTTGTATATTCAACTGACTGTCCTTTTGGTAATGACCCGCTTGAGCATGATGGTCCGAGTGCAATATCAGGGCATTATACTCGATGAAATGGATGATGTAGCATGTCTTGGAGACAATCTGATTAATAAAGTTCACTGTTTTTGATAAACGTTTTACTTATCGCTGAGTCAGCGCAAGGAGAATATTCAAATGGTTAAGATCGTTGGTAATGTTAAGCCGGAAGACGATTACACACATCCGCTTGGCCCTGAAGAGAATTTCAACGAGTCAGTTTACTTCAACTTCTTTGACACGACCCACAATCGCGGTGGTTTCATTCGCATGGGAAATCGAGCCAATGAGGGTTATGCGGAAATGACGGTGATCGTTTATAACGACGATGGCTCGGCATTCTTCAACTATAAAAAACCTGAAATCTCTCACAATGATGGTTGGGATGCGGGTGGGGCGAAAATTGAAGTGCTCGTTGCAGGTGAGAAAATTCGGACCACCTACGAAGGCTCAGCCTTGTATATGGCCAATCCCACAGATATGAAAGATCCGAGTAAGGCCTTTAAGTCGAATCCTTTTAGGAAACTCAAGATAGAGCTCGTGCACGACGGCGTCGGTCCAATATATGGCCATGTCGGTGAACCTGATGACGGTAATGATTTTGCTCGCGCTCACTATGAACAACATATGAAAGTCAGCGGCACCATTCAAATCGAGGGCGAAGCACCCATTTTAATAAACGGTCATGGTCTGCGGGACCATTCATGGGGTCCAAGGTACTGGCAGTCCATTCCTTCCTATCGTTGGATTACCGGTAATTATGGTGATGACCTTGGCATGGTCTTATCGATCGTCGGGGACCGAAAGGGCGGCATGTTCCATAAGGGCGATGAGTTCATTCGGGTTACTGATCTTGATCTATCGGTTAACTTCGAGCCCGATAGCCGTTTTCACAAAGATTTCACCGCTAAGGTCAAACTGGAAAATGGTGACAAACATATCGTCCAAGGAAAGGTTCAGGGGTTTATCCCTTTGCGCAATCGACGCTCGGAACAGATGACCTATATTGGCGAAGGTATGACCCAGTATACGCTTGACGGCGAAAGGGTTGGTTATGGTCTGAGTGAATTTCTCGATCAACCGGACGATACGATCTAAGCAAAAACGAAATACGCGATCGAGTCCCTGAATTAGCATAAGAACTAGCGCAGGAACACAGGATCAACTTACCATCAGCGCCTCGTGTATTAGCGCGAGGAAGCTCGATCTAGCCGATTTTAAAGGGGTCGATGTCTTTGAGGCCGATGCTGGCGCAGTTTTAGTGCGAGATGCCTAAAGAATCAATGACGCGTAATTTGGTGCGCCCTGTGCCTAGCTTAGCTTGTGCTGATCGTTATCTAACTTGAGTTTGGGTGCCGCTTCAGTCTTTTCATCCAACTCAACGTTGAGTCGTTCAATTGACTCGTCAACCTGAGAGACTAATAACGCTTTCGCTTCGTTTGAAACACCCAGAGGGTCGAATCGCCACCTCTGGTGAGTCGCTAACATAGGTATATATCGCTCGTAGCCAATTCGCTTCAGCCAATCGTTCAGTAGTTCACCCTTGGTTCGATTGAATCCCGCCTGCGTTAAACGATCAATGAGTTGATAAAGAGGTGATTCATTGCCTGAAAGCGCTGGGTCGTTAACAGTTTGGCCTGCAGGCGGTGGTTTTATATCAATCTGCTCACTGGTGAATATACGATAAGCCAAAATGAGCCCAAGAATGAGTCCTATCAGAATTAGGTAGTTTTCGTAATCAGTAAGCGTCTGATCATTCCACCAGACGGAATACATGAAGTTTAGATTAGCTAACAAATCCAACGCCGGTTGAATTAGGGATGATTGGCTTGATTCCGTATCTGCCCAAATGGCCGGCGTGGTATCGACGACCTGCCAGCGGTTATCAATAAATGCGATCGCCCATGAATGGGCATGTCGTTGGCGTACAATGTACATGCCAACGAGCGGGTCATACTCCTGGACTGCGTAACCGATGACATAACGTGCGGGTATGCCCATCTGCCTCAGCAGTAGTACCGTCGCACTGGCGAAGTACTCGCAATGGCCTTTTTGACTGGAAAGCAGGAAGTGTTCAATTGGGTCGTTTTGTTCGGTTAAATCCTGATACAGGCTATACCTAAAGTCGCTGAAAAATTGGTGCAGGCTTTTCAATGGAGCCTCGGCGTTTAGATTGTTTGTCGCTATCAAATTAGATAGCAGCGCTTGTTTGGCTTTGGGTACGTAAGTGTCAGATTTATCAGGTGGTCCATTGATTTGATTGTCGAAGCCAAATTCCACCTGATAGCGAGGGCTCGGCACCATGCCTGAGCCTTTCACCGCGCCATAGTTATTGCGTTGGATGTCGATCGCAGGCAGATCGTTTATCACACGTGTGCCTGCCGGAATTGGTATTAGGGCCTGCGGTCGCCGAAATTCCAAATAGATATCCAGCGGGTGACGTTGGTTATCGTCGATTAACCGCCACCTGAAGTCATCCTCGTGATCTACGGTATTAAACTTTAAGTTCATCACGGCCCAGCTATTACCAGACGGCAGGTCGTAACTGGCTTCCTGTAAAAACCGTGGCGCGATGCCACCATCAGGGACATTAATGCGAAACAAGATTTCATCAGAAATTTTTAATTTACCGACCGCACCCATCGACGTTTGCGTTTTTAGTGGATTACTTCTTTGTTGAACCCAGTTTGCTATCCATATTTGAACGCGTTTTTTAAGTTCAAGGTGCGTGCCCCGGATAGCTGTTTGGGTCATAAAACCGGCGAGAAACATCAAGCCGACGGCAAGTACCCAGACATTGATCTTGTAGCGAGAGGATCGAAGCGGGAGCAACGCCAATGCCACAAGGCCTGCGGCAATGGGAAAATAGAACGCAGCACCATCCATGTTTGTGCCGGCTGCGACGATACATAAACCGAACAGAAAATAATCCATATCCCAGGTTTGGGTCACCGGCTGTTTTTGTCTGCGCAGCGAATAAAACAGAACGTCGAGACTCATCCGGTCGGTTGTGCTGTAACCGAGTATCAGTATCAGCGGATAAAAAAGTATCGGTAACCACTGAACCAATGCTGTGATGAAATGATATTCGGTTCTATTTGCATATAAAAAGATACATAGACCAACAAGAAATACGGTTGTTAAGTCGGCGATTTGATAAAAATCTCGCTGCTGCAGGCTCCACCTCCGATTGATGAAGAACCGCGCTTCCCAAACAATTGCCATGGGGATTGCCCAAAGCAACAAATCAGTTTGTAAGCCCCAAAACAGCATCGTCGCAAATTGTACGTATCTCAATTTCATCGGTTTGTCTGTTGGCGCGACCTCAGTACTCATTTAAAAGCCTTCTAAGGGAACGATAGCGCCGAAAGTGCCTCCTGAATCGCGTTGACGGGCAGCGGCACATAGTGCGCCGGGATATCTTTTAGCGATTGATTATCGGTGATGACAAATACTCTTAGCGGCACGCCACTGCGGTCCAACGTCTCAGCAAACGCTTGCTGTGCGGCTGACCATCCCGACAAGATGAGGATACAACCGCTGAGCTTCTTGATATGTTTTAAACTGGCACTTAACAGCTTGTTAACGCTTTCATCCGATCGTTTTAAGGTTGCCAATGCTTCCAGTTGTTCATTGATTGCGCTGGTGCCCCGGCCTGACGTCAAAATTTCAGCCTGATCCGATAGATAGATTAAATCCAACATTGAGTCGCTATTGTTTAAAGCGAGCAGGAAGCTCGCGGCGACAGAAATAGCTTCTTCAAGTTGTTCTGAGATAACGCATGTGTTGTCCAGTACTAACGCTTGGCGGACGAAGTATTCGTCCTGGAACTCTCGAACCACAGGTTTGTTCTGTTTCGCGCTGCTCGGCCAATGAATTTTTCTCATGCTATCTCCATCGCGATAGTCCCGCAGAGAGACGAACTCATCTGATTCGCCAATTGACCATGAGGCGCTAATGCCACCGGGTTGAAAATGTCTACCACCCGACAAAAACACGTCGGCGTTGATTCTATAGCGCTTCGGTAAGATCACTATTGTCTCAGGATTCTCAAACCGGGTGATGCCTTCGTAAAGATTCAGTGGGTCTGGATGCAGTACATGCGTGGATGATAGTTGTATCAATCCTCGACGCGAGGCTGTGGCCTGCATTCGAACTGCTACATGGGATTTTCTCGCGACGTCGGGCACATGAGCCGCTGTGATGGTTATGCCAGTGTTACGACGTTGTAAGTACATAAACCGATGGAAACCAATAAATTGGTCGTAGGCGTTGCGTGATGCCTCTTCAGGTTCAGACTCTGTTCGAAACTGTTGCCGAGTTGGCGGCTGAACCAAGGGGATATCGACTAGCCTAAGGTCGGCTTCGGTACGATTGCCGGTATTGTCGACAACAATCTGATATTCGAACGGTTGCCGGGCTGTTGCATAATTTGGCAGCTTGCGATGTACAGATACGTTGGGTTTGCTGAATCTGAGGGAGAACCTGGATATTAGGATCGTGCAGAGCAGCAAGGCAAATAGTTGATAAGCTAACGACTTGTCGGTGTTTAAACCCAATACCGCGCAAAATACGATAAGTGGGACAAGCGCCTGACTTCGATCCGTACCCTGTCGCTTGCGTCGTAATTTGGGTCGCATCGCTCGAACATAGGCGGGATAAACCTTGTCGCGAAACATTACCGGGCGGCTTGTTGTGAATTGTGAGCGGAGTTTTTCACACGGGCACAGCCGTATTTTCAATGATGGTTTGAAGCAGGTTCATAGCAGAGGAGCCGCTGAAGGTACTGTCGCTATTGAGCGCCAATCGGTGAGCTATGATGGGTAAAGCGAGTTCCTGAATAATATCCGGTGTAACGAACTCAATGCCCCTAATTAACGCCAACGCCTGAGCGCTCTTCATAAGCGCAATAGTTGCTCTTGGGCTTGCTCCCATTTGAATATCAGGATGATGACGGGTCGCGCTAACTAACCGGACGATATAACGTTGTAGTTCATCGGTGATTCGGATGTTGATTGCCGCGGTCTTGATGGCTCTTACCTCATCGAGGCTGAGGCAGGGTTGTAATACATCAATCGGGTGTGACACCGCCTGACTGGACAAAATTTCCAGCTCCTCTGCTTCGCTGACATAGCCCAAGCTAAAGCGCATTGCGAAGCGATCCATCTGTGCCTCTGGCAATGGATAAGTACCATGGAATTCAATCGGGTTTTGCGTCGCAATCACGAAGAACAAGTCATCTAGCGCAAAACGATCACCTTCAACACTAACCTGATTCTCCCCCATCGCTTCAAGCAGTGCAGATTGCGTTCTTGGTGACGCACGGTTAATCTCATCAGCTAACAATATTTGGGTGAAAATAGGCCCCTTTCTAAAGCGAAAGTCCTGTGTGTTTTGATTGAAAATGGAAACACCCAGAATATCGGTAGGTAACAGATCCGGTGTGAACTGAACGCGTTTGAAGTCAGCGGCAATTGAGCCGGCGAGTGATTTTGCTAATGTCGTCTTGCCTGTGCCGGGCACATCTTCAAGAAGTACGTGTCCGCCGGTGAAAAATGCCGTCAGAAGCCACTCAATTGGCTTTTGGTTGCCACGCATGACCATTGCGACGTTTGCTTGCAGGCGCGCGATGTTGGTGCGAATGTTTTCGAAATTCGTCGTTAATTCTGATGTCGACATGAACAAAAGACCTAAATTTGTTGTTGACTGGGGTGATCCAAATACGAGATGCCCCGTATACCTCTGTGTTTGCTATTAGAATTGAAGAGTCGGTATGATCACAAGCAATATTAAGCACGTTAACAAGGTGGTACCACTGGTGAAACCCAGTCCGGACGAGTGGAGTGCGTTGCTCGAGAAAGTAGGCGCGGATAAAGATCGCCAAGCCTTCTCAACGCTGTTCGAACATTTTGCTCCGTTACTCAAAGGCTTCCTTATGAAGGGGTCTAAC
The DNA here is from genome assembly GCA_905182025.1 of uncultured OM182 clade bacterium. Taxonomy (GTDB): domain Bacteria; phylum Pseudomonadota; class Gammaproteobacteria; order Pseudomonadales; family Azotimanducaceae; genus JAHRVQ01. Next base: position 46,944 of record CAJJAA010000013.1, on the reverse strand, counting down.
ATCGGCCCTGAATTAGCTGAAGAGCTGGCGCAGGAGACGATGATAAAAGTTTGGCGCAGAGCGACAAGCTTCCAGCGCGCCAAATCAACGGCCAGCACTTGGATATTTACGATAGCCAGGAACAGCCGCATCGACTTGTACCGCCGTGAGTCACGTAAACAAGTGCAGCTCGATGCAGATGACTTTTATGACCAATCCGTCGAGAACCCATCGCTGGTGTCTTTGATACAAGTCAGAAACAAGCAGACAATATTAGAACATCTTAAGTCGCTTCCACGGGAGCAACATGAGGTGGTTTCAAAAATATACTACGAGGGCAAGTCTCATACGGAGGTAGCTGAAGAACTTTCGCTACCACTGGGGACCGTAAAATCGCGAATCCGATTGGCCTTAAAACGAATGAATGTCCGACTCGCAGCCGAGGAAGTATAGATGAGCGTCCAGTTACATCCAGATGGTGACCTATTGGTCGAGTATTCTTCCGGCTCATTGAGCCCAGCGATGTGCGTGTCCATCTCAGCACACATGCACTTTTGCGATTCCTGCAGAGACGAGAACCTGCGTTTAACGGAAATCGGCGGTTCGTTACTAAGCGGAGTTGCGCCAGAAGCCTTACAGACATCTGCTTTAGATGAGGTTTTCTCGAAAATTGATACCGAGGTCGATGTTGCTGTTACACAGCAGCCGGTTAAATCGAATGAAATACAGCGCGGTGTCGAGTTGAAATCGCTACCTGCGATGATCCAAAATTTGATTCCGACAAGCGAACCAAAATGGAAGTTCCTTTCTCCATCGTTACGCGCCGCTGCGATCCCTGTCGGTGAAAACAGCTGTGAACTTGCGCTGCATAAAATTAAAGCGGGCGGCAGTACGCCATCACACGATCACAACGGTCGTGAAGTTATCGTTGTTCTGAAAGGAAGTTTCTCTGATGAAGACGGTATTTATGCTGAAGGCGATTTTATCGTTCACCATCCTGGTGAAGTTCATCGTCCGCAGGCCTCGCAAAACCAGGAATGCATTTGCCTAAGTGTGCTTGAAGCGCCACTGAAGCTTACGGGCGCATTTCATCGATTCCTCAACCCATTCTTCTCTTTTAATCCACAGTAAATCCAATTCAAGTTCGATTCCGCCGTCAAGCCTTAGCGATCAAGTGACAGGATGCTTTGTGTCCCTGTGTAATCGTTTCAAGGCTAGGAACCTTATATTTGCACTCATCGATCACCTCCGGGCATCTTGGATGAAAAGTGCATCCGGACGGAGGATTTATTGGTGAAGGCACGTCGCCGCTAATAATCTGCCGTTTAATTTTGCGATGAGGGTCAGGTACTGGAATGGCCGACATCAACGATCTTGTGTAGGGATGTAGTGGGTTCTTGTAAATTTCTTGGCCTTCGCCGCTCTCTACAATCCTGCCGAGATACATAATCGCGATTCGATCCGAGATGTGTTTAACCACCGCCAAATCATGAGCGATGAATAGATACGATAAATTGAATTCCTGCTGCAGATCATTCATCAGATTTAAGATCTGGCTCTGAATTGAAACATCAAGGGCGGACACAGGTTCGTCACATATAATCAATTTTGGGTTGAGTGCGATTGATCGCGCAATACAAATTCGTTGACGTTGACCACCGGAGAACTCAAAAGGGTAACGACTGACCGAACGCGCGGGTAGACCAACAATTTCTAAAAGTTCTTTGACGCGTTTTTTGCGTGACACCTTGTCGCCGATTTTGTGAATAATAAACGGCTCTTCCAAAATATCACCGATGGTATGACGTGAATTCAATGATTCCATAGGGTCTTGGAAAATCATTTGGATATGCTGTCGATAAGGCATCAGTGCTCGACTACCTAGGCCCGTAATCTCGTTACCTTCAAATTTGATGCTGCCGGCAGTGGGCTGATAGAGGCGGGCGATGCATCTTCCTAGGGTTGATTTTCCGCAGCCGGACTCACCGACTAATCCAAGGGTTTCACCTGGCATGATATGAAATGACACATCGTCGACAGCCTTATTAAATTTGCTGGTACGCAACATGATGCCGTCCTTCACAGGAAAGTGCATCTTAAGGCCTGATACTTCGAGAATTGGCTCGTTCATTTACTGTCCATTAATAATACTCACCAACGCACTATCCATTGCGTCTATTGTGGCTTGTAGCTGAGGATCAAAAGGATGATGTGCATTGTCATCACAACGCTTTCCATCTAACACAGCTGACTTCATGGCCTGGCTCTGCGATCTGCATCTCAGGTGCTGCGGCAAGGCATTCGTCTTTTTGGTGCGGACATCGGTTTTGGAAGCGACAACCCTCTGGCAAATCCAATAAACCCGGCACCATGCCTTCGATAATGCTTAGCTTTGACTTGGGCACTGTCTCAAGGGTTGGAATAGATGCAAGCAGTCCCTGTGTGTACGGATGCTTAGGCCGATCAAACAAATCAAATACAGTACCTTTTTCGGCAACTTTGCCTGCATACATAACAACGACATCGTCACAGGTTTCTGCGATCACGCCAAGATCGTGGGTGATCAATAATACGGTCATGCCCATTTCAGCCTGCAGGTCCTTGATTAGCTCAAGAATTTGCGCCTGGATGGTGACGTCGAGTGCGGTCGTCGGTTCGTCAGCAATCAATAGAGCCGGTTTGCAGGCGAGTGCCATGGCGATAACAACGCGCTGTCGCATGCCGCCCGAGAGTTGATGCGGGTACTCTGTCATGCGTATGTCAGGCGAAGGAATACCCACTCTGTCCAATATATCGACTGATTGCCTAATCGACTCTTGAGCTGAAATATCTTTGTGCAGCAAGAGTACTTCCGTGAGCTGTTTTCCAATGGTATGAACCGGATTGAGTGCCGTCATGGGCTCCTGAAAAACCATGCCAATCTGGGCGCCACGGATCTTTTGCATTTCAGTCAAAGGCAGTTGCGTTAGATCTCTGCCCTGAAAGTTAATGCTGCCAGAAACTATCTGGCCCATGGGTTGTGGCAGCAGGCGCATGATTGACAAAGCAGTGACACTTTTGCCGCAACCTGATTCGCCAACGATACCCAGGGTTTCGCCAGCACTTGCGCTAAAGTTGATGTTGTCCAAGGCGCGCACTCGCCCCTCGTCAGTATCAAACTCAGTGACCAAATTATTAAGTTCGAGTATTGTTTCACTCATATCTAAATGCTCTAGGCCACCTTAACGAAACTGATCGTAGACATTGATTTCGGCGCCGAATGGCTCGCCTGACTTCCTTGCTTTAAGGGTCTGTTCTCTAATGTCTTCGTCAATCCAATGTACGTAAAACTCTCCTGCGGAGCGAGAATGCTTCTGATTAAACCCATCAGGATAACGAACCCAGCGCCAGTGACCAATGCGATAAAAAGGTTGAAAAAATGCCGGCACAAAAGACGCGTAGTCATGATGTAACTCCGTCATATCATACGCCAACTGTTTCATTTCATCTTTGTCATCTGAAGCACGATAGGCGTCAATCATTTTGTCCATGTCGAGCAGTGCGAGGGTCTCAAGGTTGTTTGTTTGCGTCTTCAGACTACGTTCTGGATTGACCGTGCCATCCTCAAGGAATGCTTGGTCATAGGCGTTGTCTGAATGGTAGGTTTCCCAAAAACGCGGATACATTTCTAGTGAAACCGCGAAAGCCGAGAAGTGAATGTCATGCTGTTTCTCTTGAACTTTTTTCCAGCCAGCGGTGCCGTCGAGGACTTCAATCCGGAAGTCCAATCCAGCCTTGGCAGCTTCTTCCTTTAAGATAGTGAGCACGTCTTTCATACTCTCGTAGCCAGTGGAGAGCGTAAACGACAGTCGCTCTCCGTTTTCGTTGACCAAAATGCCATCCGGTCCGCGCTTCTTGAAGCCGGCTTTGGCAAAACTCTTCTGCGCCTTATCAATATTAAAAAGACGACTCTTCAAGGTCGGGTGCGAGAATTCACCATAGCCATCCGATGAAGTCTGCATGCGGTCATAGTCGCCTCGGAAAAACTTCTCGATGACCGTTCCCCAATTACTCGCGTGGTGAATGCCAATGCGTACATCAACATTGTTGAGATGGTTTCGCGCAGTATTTATCCAAAGGCCGTAGGTAGGTCTGGGTGCCTGATTGAAGAATTTTGACTTATGAATGTAGCCATTTGCCACATCCTTGTCGGTGTCAGGTAGTTTGTCGTACCAGTATTCTGCAAGGTTAAGCCCAAATTGATCGAGGTCACCGCGTTTGAAGGATTCGAAAACCTTAGGCGTGTCGCGGATCACCGATAGATGAATTTTGTCCATATTGTAGCGGTTCTTCCAGAACTTCTTGTCCTTTGCCCACCAGTCATCTATGTGCGTCAAAGCGATAGAGACGCCTTTGTTTATATCTTTCTGCTTAATAACATAAGGACCCGTTGTGGGTTGGAATCTCCACTGATAGCGTTCCACGAAGTCGTCACCCAACTCTTTATAGAAATGATGGGGAATGGGTCTGATGGACAAAACACGATAGTCCATGTCAGGTTTGGCTTCAGGGATAGATACTGAAATTGTATAGTCATCATACTTGGTCACATTGGTAAACTGTGTCGAAGCATAGTTGTTGTACCAGGGCGCAACGATGTATGAAGACTGATAGAAGAAGAACATAAACAGGTAGTCGTCTGCAGTTATCTTCACGCCGTCGGACCAGCGCGCGTCAGGGTCGAGCTTAACAAAAACCGTTTTATTTTCTTTGTCGACCGCCCAGCTGTCTGCAAGACCTGGGTAGAAATCGAACTTGTCAGGGTGACGATCAGCCAGTCCCGGCATCGTATAGTCAAGAATATAAGGACGGAATGAGCCGTTCGAGTCAGGCCCAACTATTCTTAGGGTTCTTGGAAAGTCGTTCAATGAACTGTACTGTGTGCCACCTTTTTTCGCTTGGTTTGAGCCAATTTCGGGTAGATGCATACCGTTCTGCCACTCAAGATTGACGGGTACATCAGCGAGTGTTTTGAATTGGAAAAATTCCGGTTTTGATGCGTAATAATCTTTCACTTCCTGTGTGTTATCAATCGCCGGTGCCGTTATTTTGTCTGCTTCGTTCGAGCCGCCACAGCCAGTAATAAAAGCTACGATTAAACCTAATAACATGAATAGGTTAACGCTGCGTTTCGATTTCGATATTGTCATAATATTGTTTTTCGTTTCCATAGTGTTCATTGGACGAATACCTATTTGTAGACGGTATGTTTCTTAGGGTCGAACGATTCCCTGACCGCTTCCCCGACAAAGGTAACGAGGGTTAACAATAGAACCAAGGTGAGAAAAGCTGACGTTACGATCCATTCAGCTGTTCTAAGGTTTGCGGTGCCTTGCTTCAGTAACTCACCTAAACTAGGCGTTGGTGCAGGCAGCCCAAAACCAAGAAAATCGAGAGCTGTGATCGACGTAATGGCCGAGACGATAGTGAAGGGCATAAATGTCACCAGTGTTGAGATGACGTTGGGTAATATGTGTCGAAAAATAATTCTAGAATTTGATGCGCCAATGACTTTGGCGGCTGCTGTGTAATCTCGAGACTTTTCCTTATACGTCTCTGTTCTCATGTAGTAGGTCATGCCGGTCCACGAGAATAGCACCATGACGATTAGCAGAATCGCAATTCGGGTCGGGATACTGAACGTCGACGGGATGACTGAGAAAACAATGATAACCATGTACAGGAATGGGATGTTTGACCAGATTTCGATTAAGCGCTGGAAAAGTAGGTCGAACGCACCGCCGAAATAACCCATCGCACAACCAATGGCTATACCAATAAAATACACGGCAACCATATAGGCAACGGCGAACAGTAGAGCAATACGGGTGCCATATACCAACCTTGCGAGTATGTCTCGACTCGTTGTATCGGTGCCTAAGTAATGTTTGTTTTCGAGACTCGGTGGCTCAGGCTTGTAGATGCCAATTGAGGAATGGTTCTCAAACGCATTGTAAGGAACCAGCGGCATAATGACCCAGTTGTTCGCTTCGCTGTCGGTCAGGGCGTCTGCTTCGAAGCGAGCCTGCAGGTCGCGGTAACTGACTTCATAGTCGTAGTCAAAACCAAAATCGGTGCCTGGATGATAGTCGCCGTAAGTGGGGAAGTAGAGGTTATCTTCATAACTTACAACCAGAGCGCGGCTATTGACCCAGAGTTCAGCGATCAATACGAGCAGCAATAGAGCGACGAGTGCAAGAAAGCTAAAGTAGCCTCGTTTAATTTCTTTAAAGCGTCTGATTTTTTTGAGTGTTTGCGGGTTCAAATTAAGCATTACTGGAATCTAACCCGCGGGTCGACAAGAGCAACCAGAATGTCGGAGATAATATTTCCAATGAGTAACAGAACACTTGAGAGTAAAACGACGCCCATCACGACAGGATAATCTCGATCGAGAATTGCGTTTAGAGCAAGTAAACCAAAACCGTTGATATCGAAGACCGTTTCGATCAAGAAGGAGCCAGAAACCAGCAGCGTAACGTTTTGACCAAAGGTTGTCGCAATTGGAATCAATGAGTTTCTCATCGCATGTTTAGTCACAGACTTTTTGAAGGACACGCCTTTGGCAATGGCCGTTCGAATATAGTCCGAGGCAAGATTGTCCATGAGATGGTTTTTCAGCAGCAAGGTAGTAAACGCGAAGCTACCGACGAGATAACAAATGAGCGGTAGAACAGAGTGATTGATCAGGTCAGTCGTTTTGCCCCACATCGACATGTCATCGAAGCGAATACTGACAAAACCGCCCATCGGGAACCATTCCAGTCGGACCGAGAAATAGAGTAATAACAGCGCGCCAAGTACATACCCCGGTATCGCGTAACCGATGAATATGAAGATGGATGTTATATTGTCGACGGCGGTTTTATGCCGAATTGCTTTGAGGATTCCCAATGGAATGCAGACACTATAGGTAATGATCAGCGTCACTAGGCCATAGTAAAGAGAGACCGGAAAACGACTTTGTATGACATCCCAGACGGGTTCATTGTATCGATAAGATGCGCCTAAATCCCCGCGGACCACTTTGGTTACCCAATCGACATAGCTCTGCAGAATAGGCTTGTCAAAACCATAGTACTCTTTGAGTTTATTGAGTTGCGCCTCAGACAGCGCCATGCCGTTGCCGGCCATCTGAGAGGACTGGGCAGAGGCCGCATCAAACTGCTGAGATTCCATGATGGCCCGTTCAAGCGGGCCGCCGGGTACTAAGCGAGTAATTGCAAACACAATAATGGTGACGCCCAATAGCGTCGGCGGGATAAGGAGTAGTCTTCGAATAAAATAATCGCGCATGCTTAATCTTGTTTTCCGGCCGTTTGATGTCGGCCCTGAATACTGGTAGCCCCAGCGAAAGTAGCTGATGCAGATTTTTGATCCGCATAAACGAAAAGTCGCCAATGGTGTGGCGACCCCGAGAAACAGGGTCGAATGGTGCCACAAATGCGCAGTTGGGAAAAGTCGATTCAACCTAATAAGTAGTCGAATAGTCGAAATTTTTTTGAAGCTCATCTTCCGCCACGGATTGCGAGGCCGCGACCTTACAAACCTTAGGTTGGTAGTGAGTGCTCGCTAACTTTATGGCAGATGTCGGTAGGTGTTCACAACCTATGGTTCATTTAGCCAAATAAACACCTGATTCTGTAGGCGGTGGCATCTACCTTATAGTTATTGCGCAATTATTGATGAATAGTGGTAAAAAATAACCTAATAATTGGATAAGCTTTGTGGGTATTGATGGTATAGGTAGAAATTGCGGTGTTAAGCCTTCGAAATTTACCTAATTGTTCGAATGTGGGGTTTAGTTCAATAATTTTGTCACATAAATGCAAAAAGTGGGGCGGGTTTCTAATATTAAGGTTGCCCTATGTCAGGCAATCATAGAGTGCATTGACGAGTCTTTGTGATCTTGGTAATTGACTGTTATCTGACTGCATCTGGTTCATCAGATAGGCGAACCCAATACCCGTTACGGGGTCAGCAAATCCCAGTGAGCCACCGGCACCGGCATGTCCAAAGGCTTTGAGGTTGGGGCCGTAGGCGTGATCCGTGTTCAGGATAAAACCGCGGGCGCGGCGGATCTTGCCACCAAGTACTTTATCTTCAATACCTTCGACTTCAATCTCATTCGCTTTATCGAGTGTTGCCCGTGACAAAATTTTCGTGCCATCAAGTTCGCCTCCTAAAGCCATTGCAGCGTAGATCTTTGAGATACCTCGAGCGCTCGCGTGGCCATTTGAAGCGGCAATTTCTGCCTTGCGCCAAACATCACTGCAGGCGTGTTTGAAAGGGCTAATGCTTGGGTTTAAAAGGGACGCAGCATACAGCGCCGACATCTTAGGCTTCTGAATTGGCTCGATTGGGTTATCTGCGGCTGACCGGCCAGGATCAACAGATGTTTTGCGAGCCCGGTTTGGTCCGATTAGGCTAGCGCAGCGCGCAAACTCGGATTCCGGTAGTCCAATATAGCAATCAGCTTGAAGCGGCACGGCGACTCTTTGGTTAAAAAACTCACCGAGTGTCATGCCGGTGACCCGGCGGACTAGCTCGCCGGGTAAATATCCCCAGGTGACTGCGTGGTAGCCTGCACCGGTTCCCAGTGGCCACATTGGCGTTTGTTGCTCGAGTAGTCGGATCATTTTTTCCCAATCGTATAGGTCCTCAACTTCAAGCTTGGTGTCGACACCACATAGACCGGCTTGATGAGAAAGTAGTTGAGCGATAGTGACATCAGCCTTGCCTGCCTGAGCAAACTCAGGCCAATAGTCGGCGACGGGCGCGTCATAATCGAGTTTTTGTTCATCAACCAAAATCGCGATGGCAATGGCGGCCATACCCTTGGTGGTGGAATAGACATTGACGAGGGAGTTAGCTTGCCACGGCGACGACATGTCCTGATCGTGAAAACCACCCCATAGGTCGATGACCGGCACACCATGTTCATATACACACAGTGCGGCGCCCACTTCGATATCTGACCAAAGATTTTCGAATGCTGTTCTGACTTTGTCGAAACGACGTTCGTTTGTACCGTTGACGTTAACTTCCATCGGGATATATATGCCTGTGCTGTAAGGAAAATTGCTGCCGCCAATACTATCATGACAAATAGGGGTGCTTTGCCTTAGCGAGAATGTGTTGCGTAAATGTCTTTAGCTGTCATTCCTATTTGATATATGGCTTTGGTGTTGTGCTTTTTTGTGACAGCAATGCAGGTTCGATTGGCAAGTCATTGCTGCGCGTAAAATCGTGCGATAATCACGACATTGAATTGATGGAGCTAGCAGGTGCAGATCCAAGTACGTCTTGAACGGGTAAGGTCATTGAGTTCGTCCACGAAGGATTTCAGGTTCGTCCGAGTTGACGGTGAGCCTGTATCGTTTGTGCCTGGGCAATTCTTTCGATTTGTCTTCACCGATCAGGCCGGTGAGTTTGAGCGAAGTTATAGCCTATGCAACTTTGAGTCGGACTGCCTGCATGGCGAGTTCCTGGACTTAGTGATATCAACCGTTGATGGCGGGCGCGCCTCGAAACTTCTGTTTGATGCTGAGCCCGGTTTTGAGGCAACTGTGAGCGGTCCTTTTGGCCGATTGGTCCTGCCTGAAAAACTCCCTAAGCGATTATTTTTAGTCGCTACGAGTGTCGGTATCGCACCTTATATGCCGATGTTAGATGCGCTTCGCGATTCACTGCGACAAGGTGATGTTGACGTTTATTTCTTTTACGGCACTCGTGATGCGGAGGAGTTTATCTATGGTCAATTCTTAAGCGCGTTCGCTGAGCAATACAAAAACTTTCATCTGACAGTATGTTATAGCCGAATAGAATCGGGCGACGCGTCAATCATTTCGCACACTAATGTAACTGTTAGGTTTGGTTACGTGCAAAATAATATGACTGAATTAAAGATGAGTCCGGCTACAGATCATGTGCTTTTGTGCGGCAATCCGATGATGATTGATGATCTTTATCCACAGTTAAAGCAGCAAGGCTTTGGTGTTAGACAGGTGGTTCGCGAAAAATACGTGTTCGCAAAGCGGCCCGGTGTAAAAAATCCTGCGGTAGAAATGACGGCAGAGCAAAAGCGTTTGCTTGCCGAGAAAATGAAGAAGTATTCCTGATTAGAACTTGCTTGATGCTCGTCTGCTCGTAACGATTTATTTTCGTGCTTAGCGGCTGGCACAGGCCCAATGCCAGGGCTCATAAGCGATGCCAAGGTTGTTGCTTTTGGGATAAGACATGGCGAAGTTGAACGCGGCAGCATGATCAACGAGCCAAGCGAAAGCATCTGTTAACTCAAACGATTCTTCTAAGGGTTCAGCCCCAGGTGTTGTTATGTCCAAGGCTCGGCCGGTGTGGTGTTCACTGTAGCCGGGTATCGCATTAACCTGCAGAATATCGTCAATAGAGCGACCGCTGGCCAACTTGCGCTGGATCAAATCACATTGATAATCAATTGAACGGTAGGCCGACACAATTTGCAGGGTAATGTTGCTCTGCTTCGCGGAGGCGAACATGTGCTGCCAGTTTTGCAAGGTGATGTCAGTCATGCGCAATGGCCGACCAAACAGATCCTTGCCACAATTGATAAGGTCTGTTGCCTCTTCATAGGCGGGTAGTCGACAGGCATCGATATCAACATCAGTAATGCCTAGGTTTTTTAGTCGCTCGTTGTGTCGATCTGTCAGCATCATCAAAATCTACAGTATGGTCACATTGACGAGCGCGGCAAATATGACAGCGAAGACGAAAGCGGTTGTGTACGACATGGTGAGAATTAGAAACTTGAATGCCGTTTTGATCCAGCCTTGGGCGTAGGTGTTCCGTAACCCGAGAAAAAGGTAGATGACGATCCAAAAGCTAATTAGCGTATCGAGTCCTTCAGCGACGGCACCACCGATGAGAAAGCCGGTCAGGTCGATAAGATTGATCGTATAGAGAAAACAATGAATATGTACAGCAAACACAAGATGTTCGGTGTAGTACCTACCGGTTCTGAAATAGATAAGTTTTAAAAGCAGGGCAAAGATTGGTAGCAGACAGAAGACTAGGATGGGCGCTGAATCAATTGCCATATCGACTAATTCCGCAGGGTCCTCCGTTGCTAATTTTGTCGCTTTCTCAAGTTGTGCGCGATAAAAGGTAACGAGAGTCTGATTCTGTTCCTCCGTTAAAAGATCGAAGTGTAAGCCTTCGAGTTTTACATTCTGATCTTTTTCAGGCGATTCGTCCGATGACCCGAATTTGAATTCTGATGTGAAATCGCTCGTCTTAGCTGAAGTATCAATGGCTTTTTCTTGAGCAGGTTCATCACCTGCGGCTGGGTCATTGCTGTCGCTATCTGGCGTTGCCGTGTCTGTTGGCTTGTCTAAATCATTGCCAATGACAAGCTCTTCCTGTGCCCCGTCGAAATTAATGAAACTTGGAGACAGTGTATTTTGCAACGAAATGGCGAAGAAGCAGACTAGGCTTGTGATGAAGTAAAGCCTTAGTGGCTGAACATAGTGTGCCCTGCGTCCTTTGAAGTATTCCAGCGTCAAAAAGCCTGGCCGCAGCAACAGGGCGAACAGCGTTCTTATTGCTCTTGAGTCATGGGAAATTAGGTCTTCGAAGGCTTCAGAGACCAGAGATAGAAAGAATCGGTCGAAGCCTTTTTGGTTTTGCCCGCACTGATGACAGAACTGCCCCTTGAGACTCGTGCCGCAATTGGGGCAGAGGCTAACTTCTTTTGCGACACCCTCATCATCCATCGCAGATGGTCGATTTGGACTGGTTGCAGGTTCGGAAGACAAATTCGGTATGAGGGTCTATGTGAGTTGTCGAGGGTCTTCATTCTGACACAAAGCGACGGTTAACAACTATAGTGAAATCAATCTGAAAAAAGTTGACGTGTTGCGGATAGACTAATTTGATGTGGCGCCGTCAATGGAAGGGTCAACGGCGCGCTCGGCTCGATAGATATCTTGTAGTATTCGACGCCATTGTTTGTATTGGTTGCTGAATGTGCCGCTTAGCTCGATTACTTGACCTTCGTATTCAGCGACGGTGGGACGAATCTCTGTATCCAACGATTGAGATAATTCTCGTAAAGCATCTTCATTGAGCTTGTATTCACGATAGTCGCTATAAACATCTTCGACGACACCTAAACCACGATAGCTTGGTCGGTTCTTTTTCTCCTCTTTACCGAGACGTTCGTTATAAACAATTAGCTCATAGCTGTATTCTCGCCAGTAGGGATATGACTTCTGCATCTTGTCGAACAGCGCATCGAACTGTTCGTCCATGGCATCAACAAATTTATACTCGCTGTCTCGAATTTTGTTTACTCGCTTGTACATGGTGTCACTCTTCGCGGGCAAGCCGGTTAAATCGGCATGACCATTTTCATCATAAGTTAAGAACTCGGTGAAGGATTCCGGCGAGAGTGCAATCGCATATTTAAGCGTTGAGATGTCCAGGATACTGCCTAACGCTTGACGAGTAAGCGCGGCACGCGCTTTGAGCATATCGTTTGCAATCGCTTCGAATAAATCAAGATAGGGGTCCTCATTGCCTAGCGTATTCGGCATGTATTGATGGTCTCTCGCTGTGTCTCGATAGGTTTTGTCGATCCACGTTTTACCCCTGGAATCAGTAATGACGACATGAAGTGAGATATCAATAGGGGACAGTTCAATGATGGTGGCGTTTATCTGCACCTCTGCAGAGTTGTCGGTTTCAGGAATAACGCGAATGGCGCCCCACTGTTGGCTCGAGGTGAGTACGTTTTTTAAGAGAATTGGCAGATAACCCGCCTCGGCGTCTCGAAGATGCCGTTTGAATTGACTCGTGCTGGCCGCGTTTTCCGGCCACGCAGTGAATGAGGCAATCGTCACATTCAATGCCGGCGCAAGGGGAGATGTATCGACAACCAAGTCAACATTACCAACATCGATCAAATTAGCCTGATTTTCTTGCTCAATGGTTGAATCATATTGATCGTTGTTAGATTGGCTTGTGTTACAGCCACCTAATGCAGCTGATAATAGGATAACTATCGCCATCTGGCAGGTGATGTGGCAATTGCGTCTTGCCGCATTGGCAAATAGCTTTGTGCATACCTTTTTTGTTAGCTCGGTCACTATCTAGTCTCTTGCACTACTAGGTGCGGCTTCGTCGCCAAGCCAACAGATTTTCTTTTTCTCTAGAGAATATTCGCATTTAAATTGGCCGCCCCCTGGGACATAGGGCATATAGACTTTGTTCAAGGTGAAAGGCTGTTTTAATTTGTTCGTGACAAACGTCGTTGCAACATTGAGTCGCTTACCACCGTTGGACATCGTCAGCCTGTTTCTTACCGTCAGACCTTCGGGCAGCGATACCAAGAATACAAGACTGCCATCTCTATCATAGCCACAACGTTCCTCCCCCAATGGCGAGGCGTCTTGGCTCAAGTTAATAAAGTCGCAGGTGAGTGCGTAGTCGCCATCTCGTTTTACCATGACGTAGTCGGCAGCATGGTCGATTTCCAAAAGCGTAGAACGTGTCATGCTTTCGGTGAACCTACCAAGGTTGATGACGCCATTTAGATCATTAATGGCGCGCACAGTCTGTGGAGAGGGCTGGTTGTTTTGGTCTCGACGCCGGTTCTGATCAACCTGACTGCGGGCAACTTCGTATAACCATTGCAGTTTATCGTGGGGATTCTCGGTCAGTTTATAGTCAAGTTCCCAATGACCAGAGTAATCAGCGAGTCGCTGCGGTGCCTCAACCGGTATAAGCGTCGTTTCTGGATGTATTTTCTCGCTGGCACAGCCGGCGAGTAATGCAATAACGATTAAGAGAATTGAATAGTTCACAGATGATATAACGCTGAAGACAGATTCATGATGTTTCAACAAGTGTACGCTGCTTTCACGCAATGGTCAGCTCAACCCGTCGAATTAATTGTGTGGGTAATCAAATCTGGCCGCCTATGCTGGAAAACGCTAGCTGACATCGAAGAAGCCGAGTCCTCGGTGCATTTTGTAGCCAAGCAGTTCGCGCAATGGTTTAGGCAGTGTCGACGCTATCTCAAGGGGTGTGTCGATATATTGATTTTCTTCCTGTCTTAGCCAGCCAAGAGAATATGATAAGAAGATGCCATAGCGCCACTCATTCGAGGTGTTTTCACCCGCGCCGTGAAGGGTCCCGCCTAGCCAAACCAACATATCGCCTGCCTTCATTTGTGCTGATGTGATTTCTTGCGCCTGTGCCTCTCGGCCGGCTTCCCAGAGATGGCTGCCTGGCACGATCAGTGTTGCACCGTTAGCAATGGTGAAGTCTGTCATTGCCCACATGCTGGCGACGACCATGTTGGGTCGAGGCACTTCGAAGAATTCAAAGGGATCATCTTCTCGATGGAGGATCTGTTTGCGAGCGCCAGGACCGATTACCAGGGCTGACGAAACATGCAGTTGGAATCGCTCGCAGTTCGGCAGCAAAATGTTATTACAAATGCCCATTAGGCTTGGGTTGGTAATCATTTTATGCACCGTTTCAGATTTACGAACCAGCGCTGCAGCGCGTTTGGTATTCGCTGGGTAAAACTCATCAGGGTCATCATTGGTTTGTAGGGTCGTTTTTGCTAGAAAAGGCTCGAGCTCAGCGACAAGGTTGTTGCGTTCAGTATCGGAGCAAATGCCTGTGACGACGATCGCGCCGTGTTCTAAAAGCAGTTCAGATAGGGTGTCTTGCGATGCGTTGCAGCTGATTGACGGAATAAAGGGTTTGTTATTGTCTGTCGTTGTCGGTGTTGACGTCTCGGTTGTCATAGGAGCCTCGTTTTTATCGGTGCTAGCCTTGTTCACTGACCTTCTGATCGAGATCGTGCATTTCTTCTAGCACGGTTGCGAGATTCGCGAGGGCATCTTCGTATTTTTTGTCTTCTTCCGCGTCTTCACCGAAGCTATAGCCGGCGGGCACACTAGAGTAGGGGCTCTTTTTGAGCACGTCTAAGCGCGCCACGAGCTCGCCGTGTTGTCGTCGTTGTTTTAAGGTCATTTTCCACATGGCTTAATAGTAAACTTATTGTCTTTTAGACTCCATCTTGTATTGCCAAATAGTTTCTTTTACAGCTCGTCGATGTTTTTACCTGAATCTTCAAGGTAGGGGGAGCGAAGTTGTCGAGCATTCGATTGTGATGTTCAATTATCGTTACGGCGGATTGGTGTGCATCACCTGTCGTACGACCATTTGCCACTAGGGTGACGCCAAAGCCGTGACTGAGAGCGGAGCGACAGGTTGTGCCAATGCAATATTCAGTTTGCAGTCCAGTGATGGTAATGTTTTCGACTGCGTGAACAGATAACAGTTCTAGATGAGTATTGTAAAAGCATCAGAAGCGGTTTTCTGAACGAATTGATCGCCTTCGCGGCTGTCCAATTTTTTCGAAATCTGCCAGCTAGAATTTCTTTTCATCATTGGCTCGTAGCTCGAATGGCAATGTTGTACGAAGATGATGAAGTCATGTTTGCTGTAATGGTTCATGATTGCTGGCACCCCAGTCGAGCATGCGTTCGTCTGTCATGACTCGTTTGGCACCTATTTTAGCCAGTAGCGCATCATAAAAGTCGCCAGCCCTTTTGAAATCGTCAGTTCCAAGTGTGATATTACCAATCATGTGTCTGTCTCGTGTCTCAAAATTTTAGTTGATATTCCTATGCGTTAGAGGTGCATTTACAAACACTGACTGATTAGAACTTGTGTATGGTTATAAGCTGCAGGTTTGCAGAGAATTTCTGATTGAGCTCAATCCTCATACGGTAGGCGATGGCTTTATTGTGAAGAAAAAGACTTACTGAAAATATGTTGTGTGATATAGATACGGTAGGAATAAGAATTTTTCTAAGAATAGGATTTCGCAAGTAGATTAGATTTTCACATCTCCGGCGATAATGATGAACAAAAGTGTACTCAAATAATAATAATGGAGAAAAGCGTGTCGAAACTTAAAGGTAAAGTCGCATTAATCACAGGTGCAGGTAGTGGCATAGGCCGAGCCAGCGCGATACATATGGCGCAAGCAGGCGCCTCCGTGATGTGCAGTGACATTGATTCTCAGGCCGCCGAAGGCACTGTTGCGCTGATTAGCGAAGCCGGTGGTAAAGCGGATGGTATGGGGCTGGATGTGACCAGTGCGACGGAGATGCGCGAAGCAATCAAACGCACCATTTCTAATCTGGGTGATTTTCACGTGTTGTTTAATAATGCCGGTGTTGGCGGTGGTTTCGGTTGGGATCAAACGATCGCAGTGAACCTAACCGGCGTATTTCACGGCTTATCGATTGGTGCGCCTATTCTTGCGGAAAGAGGCGGCGGTGTGATTATTAACACCGCGTCGATCGCCGGTATGATTGGGCTCATGACGCCGCCGTTAGATCCCGAGGCAGAGGTAGAAGAAGACCCTGACGCCGAAGCCGGTATTGGCGCTTATGTTGCGGCAAAACACGGTGTTGTCGGTTTAACGAAACAATTTGCGATCAACTACGGTAGCCAAGGTGTGCGAGTTAATGCGATTGCACCGGGGTTTATCGTCACACCCATGACGGCAGAATTTCGCGCCGAGCAGGCGGGTGAAGATTTTCTGGTTGATCTGCATCCAATGGGTCGATTGGGTCAACCTGAAGAAATAGCCTCGGTAGCAACTTTCTTGGCAAGTGCCGATGCAAGTTTTATCAATGGCATTACGCTGCCGGTCGATGGCGGGTACACAGCTCGATGATTTAACTTGAGATGTGGATGTTCCATCTGCATCTCAAGCGTGTATCAAAAATGTTGTTGCCAAAAATCGGTGGGTTGTTCATTTGAATGAAACTAATAGACCAATTTCTTTAGCAGGCACGCCAGCAGCCTCACCCCTTGGCTATTACAGTTGGACCTTTGGCCAGGCGGCCAGAGATCCGCTGTATATTATGGTGATCATCTATATTTTCTTCCCCTACTTTAGCAATGTTGTTGTCGGTGACCCGGTTCGTGGTCAAGCGCTCATTGGCTATCTAAATGCTGGTGCAGGCGTGTTTATGGCGCTGACAATTCCTTTCTTGGGTGCCATTGCCGATAAGATTGGCAAGCGTAAACCCTGGATCTTAGGTAGTCATTTGTTGATGGCAGTGATCGCCGTTTCCCTTTGGTGGATATTGCCCGGTGGTCAAGGCGTTGGCTTAGGCTTGGGTTTTTTTCTGTTACTGATTTTGCTGATTGCCTTTGGTTACGCCGAAGTGTTTCACAATGCCATGTTGCCGGCCGTTTCTCCGATTGATAAGGCAGGGATTATATCTGGCATGGCATTCTCGTTAGGCAATATGTGTGCGATTGGTTTATTGATTTTTGTGCTGTTTGCCTTTGCGCTACCCGGCACATTGGATTGGAGCTTTTTGCCAAGTGCACCGTTGTTTGGAATCGACAAAGATTTGCACGAGCATGATCGTATTGTGGGTCCGCTCGGCGGGCTTTGGTTACTAATCGCAAGTATTCCTCTGTTTCTTTTTACACCCGATGGCAAGGCCTCAGGCAATCCTGTGTTTGCGAGTGTTCAGCAGGGTCTTAAAGATGTCGTCAACACCATTAAGCAGCTAAAGCATTACTCCAATATTGCGATCTATTTGTTGTCGCGCATGTTTTTTAACGACGGCATGGCAGGCGTGCTGGTGTTCAACGGTGTTTACGCCTCAGGCACATTTGGGTGGGATACCATTGCGCTGTTGCTGCTAGGTATTTTCACCAGCACCTCAGCCATGATTGGTGCCTACCTTGGTGGCCTTGTGGATGACAAGTTAGGTTCCATCAAGACGTTGAAGATCGCCATTGGCATGACAACGCTGATACTGATTGGCCTTGTATCCATGCAGCCCGATACCATTTTCTTTGTTGTGTCGGTGAGCACCGAGCCCGTTTGGTCATCACCGTATTTCAGTACAGTGGCCGAAGTGATCTATTTCCTCATGTTCCAAGTGTTTGCACTATTTTTTGTGACGGGGCTTTCTGCATCTCGCACGTTGATGGCCAAAATATCGCCACCTGAAATGGCCACACAGTTTTTTGCGCTGTACAGTTTGAGTGGCACGGTGACGGCGTTCTTAGCGCCATTATTGGTCGGTACAACCACAGCAATATTCCAGTCACAGCGTGCTGGATTTGCGTCGCTGATCCTACTCATGGTGATCGGAGCGATAATGTTGTTCTTGGTGAAAGAAGAACGTTCGACCGTTGCGCCAGGTCAGCGTCAGTAGACTAATATGTTAAGAAGGTGCCACTGACGTATCCGCTGGCTCGCGCACTGGCATCATTAATTTCTGTGTCAAAGAAGGCTCTGTAGGCCCGATGCCGCACTCGGTTGTATCACTGTCGACGAACGTACCAAAAACCCTGTCCCACAATATGGTTGCGCAGCCGTAGTTCGTGTTGCTTTCCTCCATAACGATAGAGTGATGGCGGATGTGATAACGATTCGTTGTAAAAAACAGTCCGACGCCCTTTGTACTTAAGTCTAAGTTGGCATGCACGATAGATGCTTGGGTCACCATCAATATTGCCGCACCAGCAGCGGGCGAACCCACACCAAACAACAGTTCTACAATGGCGGGTGGTATCGCCAAAAAGAATAGCTCTAACGGGTGATTCAAACCAAAGTTGAGGGCGTTCAATCGTTTGAATGAATGATGTGCGCCATGGCCAGATAATCGCCATACGGGATGCCAGCGATGTTCAGCGCGGTGTATGCCATACCAAAAGAATTCACTTAGAATAAACGCCATAAGCAGTTGTACCAGCAAAGGCCATTGGTGCGGCCAGAAATCTAAATGTAGACTGCCGCGTAGTTCAGCAAGCGACGCTGACAGGCCAGTGTGGTAAAGAAGGGTGACCGCAATAGATATCATCAAAAGAACAATGACCATTGCGACGCCAGCGATTTTCTCTTTTGCGTGCACCACCCAGTCAGGCCTTGCGGGTATCGAGTATTCAAGTGTACCCAGTACCAGTTGCACACCTAGCATGACCAGCAGATACAGGGCGGGTGTTTCAGGGAAAAGTGACCAGAGCGTAAGCACGCAAAGCAGGATTAAAGGATGTAGGGCATACTTGATGATATCAAAAAAGGCAGTGTTCTTCATAAGACGCAAGACAGGCTCGGTGAATGATGACATCAACATATTGGATGACTTATCTGAAAATTGAAAGCAGAACACTTTGGACTATCTTTTGTGTTTCGATGCTAATGGTTAGCCAAATGGTGAAGGCCGAGGATACTAACCTGCTAGCAGCGGAGAAAATGCTGGATGCCTTCTACAGCTTTGATCAACCAGCGTTAACGAAATTGTTAACACCCGGCGATGATGCTGATCGCGTACTGTACTATCAAGCCTGGGCGCAAGCTGCTAACTATCGAATCAAAAAACGACGTCCCTGTGTGGTCAACGAAGAAGCCACAATACTGTGCGCGATTACCGTATTTGATGACTTCGGTGAGACGCTAGACTACACCGCAACCGATACTTTTTATCTGAGCGTTAAAGACAACAAAGTTGTCGCTGCAAGTTTCGAAGGTGATGACCCCCTTGTCTTTTCTGTTCTCTATGTTTGGATGAGGGTATTTCGATCAGAGTTATTTGATGGCGCTTGTAAGGATATGTTTGAAGGTGGTGATACACCGGCTCAATGTTCAAAAGCTGTTGTGCAGGCGGCGAGGGACTTTGTTGATATTTTTTAGTTTTTGGTTGGTTGAATAGTGTTCGAATGTTATGCGCACTTGTATATGAATTCTGATTCTTCAACGCTTACCGAGAAATGTTGGTATTAAAGTGCCTTAAAGTTTTGGGTCAAATGAAAATAGGAATTGCTCGGGATGAGCCTGGCATTGATATACGGCGAAAGGATATTCGGCTGTTGCACTAGAATAAGTTGTTATGCGGCTCGTTAATGTCCGGAGTCGATCCGAGCGGTCGCTTCTGTCTGCTGTTATACTTGGTGAATTGTGGAATCGATGATCGGGGAAATGTCTTGAATAGTGGCTGCAACGTTTCAAAGAGGGCCCCATGACCGCTACCAATGGGCGTCTATTGCTGCATGCCAGTCTGATCTTTTTGTTTCTGGCGGCCACTGATAATGCTGCCGGTAAACTGGGCTTATCAGAAGATATAGCCATAGGCAGCATAGTAATCACCGAACTGATGCCCAACGTTAGTGATAAGGATGTGGATTGGATCGAGCTTCTTAACGTCACCGACACCGACATCGACCTGAAGGGCTGTAGTCTTACTGATACCAATAACGATAAGGTGTTGATAGAGCAGGCGCTTACGATTCCTGCTGGCAAATACGCAATACTCGCGAGTGGCATCAGCGATGAGAACAATACACCTCCCGCTTTAAGCAAACCGGCATTGCTATATTCAGCTGAAAGCTTCCATCTCGACAATCACACCGACCAAGTGATCCTCACCTGCTCTGAGCGGGTTATTGATGAAGTCAGCTACAAGCAATACCAACCTGGTCCTGCCTCTCCGTCGAGAGGATGGCAGTTAGAACCAAACTCGTTGAATGCGACAGCCAATGATGAAACGGATAAATGGTGTTATACGGTTCTCAGCGACGATTTTATATATGGAGTAGATCGTGCCGCTACGCCCGGCGCAGAAAACCCAATGTGTGTCGAAGTGTCGCTGCCCTATGTGCATATCAACGATCAAAGTGCGGTGTTGATAGATGGTATTGATTTCAATACCACGCTAAAAATTGCTGCAGCCGAATTAGCCGAAAACAAATCCACCTCAGAGTTAACGATCTGGGTACTTCGCGACCAAAAAATTAATGCTGAAATCGCAACAACGATCTCACTGCTCTACTTCCAACATATTGAAGATTTGTACGATTCCGAACCCTTTACAGTTGTGGACTGGAATCACGCCGTTTGGCACTTTGCTTGGGCGATATCAAACCTTTATCGAAATGGCGATGAGAGCGTTAAAGCGACTTTACAGCAAGCCTACGACGACGCCATCACGCGTCCTCAGACGCTCGCTCGCTACAACTACATTGCCGCTGATAACGTTTTGAATCCAGCCATCATGATGGGCGACATCCACACAATGGGCCGCGGTTATGCGAACAACCATATTGTTGTGCCGGGTAATCCGGAGTACATACAAGACTACCAAGGCTATTTAGATAACAAACGCAGTGACTTGATGAGCTCGATAATCCACGTGCTATATGTAGTGAAGAAGTTTTTTGACGATTTGATGGCCTAGTTAAGGGATTCAATCTGTCGGAGAGGTTGGCACGAAAGTTAACCTATGTCCGTTAGTGGCCGAAAACTGCAATTTCCTACCTTCATGGCTATGCATGATTACTGGCGTCTTCTCAGCCACTGGCGTGTTAACCAATAACGCCAGCCAGGCGCACCACCTTGCATGATGGATCAGATTCAATGATATTAGCGCTCTGACAGTCTGGAGTAGTAGTTTGAATCTCATCAGCGACAACATATTAATCGATTCGGGGCAGCAGTCTCCGATAAGTCCTGCCATCTATCCAACCTTTGATGGCTACAATTTTGCTGATCCTTCCTCGTGGACTAGCGGTCACCCGTTCGACCGTTACAAGACCATGCGTGAAGAATCCCCGGTGATGTGGACCAACACGGACAAGGGGCTCTCTGGCTTTTGGTCAGTCACAAGATACGATGACATCAAGGCGGCTGAACTTGCTCACAGCGTCTTTTCGTCACAACGCGGCAGTATCAATATGGGCGTGCCAGAGCGAAAACAGTGGCGTCCAGAAAAATTGATGCTCGCGGCCTTTAACTCTTTGATCAATTTGGATGAACCCCTGCATCGCGATATGCGGATGCAGCAAAGCCAGTTCTTTTTTCCTGCCTATGTGGAAACACTTCGAAACAAAGTGGGCGGCAAGATCGATTCGATGCTCGATGAGATGGAAGAGAAGGGACCTGTTGTCGATTTTGTGAAGATGTTTTCGGAGGAGCTCCCAATGTTCACACTTTGCGAGATGCTTGGCATTGACGAGCAGGATCGACCTAAAGTGAAAGTCTGGATGCATCATTTGGAGCTGGCGAGTCAGTTCTTAGCGAACCCTTGGCAAACGTTTTTCTCTGAGCCGCTTTTTCCGTTTCGATTCAATAAGGTGATGAATGATATGTTTGCCTATGGTCAACAGGTCATGGCAGACAGGCGTCTGAACCCGCGCGACGATCTGTTAACCGTCATCGCCCAATCGCAGTTGGAGGGTGAGTTGTTGTCGCAGGAATTTCTTGATGGCTCTTGGCTTTTGATTATTTTTGCCGGCAACGACACTTCTAGAAATTCACTGTCAGGCACGATTCGTCTGATGACAGAATTTCAAGATCAACGCGCAATGGTGCTTGATGACCCCTCGCTGATTCCACAGATGTCTGAAGAAGCGCTGCGCATGGTGTCGCCTGTGATGCACATGCGTCGAACAGCTACCGAGGATACCGTTCTAAATGGTCAGGCTATCGCCAAAGACGAGAAGGTTGTACTTTGGTATGGCGCAGCGAATCGTGATCCCAGTATTTTCCCTGACCCGGATACGTTCAACATGCACAGGGACAATGTCGAAAAGCACATCGCCTTTGGCCATGGGGTACATAAGTGTTTGGGTTCCCGCGTTGCGAAGCTCCAATTGCGCATGGCATTCGAGCGTATTTTTGATCGCTTCCCGAACATACACTGGACAGGAAAGCAGAAAATCGCGCCGAACGCGCTAGTGCATGCCATCTCAAGTTTGCAGGTCAATCTGTATGGACCTAATGGAAAACGCCCGGTGAAGGTGGCGGTGTAAGAATTAATGTAGTCATCAATGTAGCAATCAACGGGGCTAAAAAGCCCTGAATAACAATAAAAAGTGATAGAGCCAGGAGAAAAACTATGTCCGTTAACCCTGATTTATTTGATCTGACCATGTCCGACAAAGCGCGACCTTTGTTGGATGCCGTTAAGGATCACATCCAACGAAACGTTATTCCCATTGTCGAAGAGTATGACCGGCTTGGTGAAGAACGTGAGCATGAATGGGAGTTCGCGCCCGGTCAGTTAGAGCTTCTTGAAGGCGCAAAGCAAAAAGCTAAAGAGTCTGGGCTCTGGAACTTCTTTTTACCCGATGCTGATACTGGCGAAGGTTTGAGTAACCTTGACTATGCCTATATCGCTAACGAGTTAGGTAAGTATCCTTTGGCCTCGGAAACGCTTAACTGTTCGGCACCCGACACAGGCAATATGGAAGTGCTTGAACGGGTGGGAACAACGGCACAAAAAGAGCGGTGGCTTGAGCCGTTGCTGCGTGGCGAGATTCGATCTGCCTATGCAATGACAGAGCCTGGGCATCCCTCATCGGATGCTAAAAATATTTCAACTCAAGCGGTGCTCGATGGAGATGAGTGGGTCATTAACGGCGAGAAGTACTTCACTTCAGGTGCGGGTGACCCCCGCTGCAAGGTGATGATTACCATGGTGCAGACCAGTCCGGACGCTGCGCCGAGCAAAAAACAGTCGATGATCCTCGTGCCCATCGACGCGCCGGGCGTGAAGATACTCGGTGCCATGAGAGTGTTTGGCGAAACGCAAGCACCCCATGGGCATATGCACGTGCGATTCCGTGATTGCCGTGTGCCAAAAGACAATATCCTGTTGGGCGAAGGGCGTGGTTTCGAGATTTCTCAAGTTCGTCTGGGGCCAGGACGTATCCACCATTGCATGCGCTCGATCGGTGCGGGAGAGCGGGCGCTGGAATTGATGATCCAGCGAGCATCTTCACGTACAGCATTTGGAAAACCCATCATTCAACTTGGCAAGAACATCGAAGTGGTCGCAAAAGCCCGCTACGAAATTGATGCGTGCCGACTGATGGTGTTACAAGCGGCCAAGGCGATGGATGTCATGGGTAACAAAGAAGCGCGTATCTACGTCAGCGCCATCAAAGCCAATGTACCGAAAAAGATTGGTCACATTATCGATGAAGCAATTCAGATGCACGGCGCGACCGGCGTGACTCAATGGACGCCGCTGGCAGGCATGTGGGTGTCGCAGCGATCGCTGCGGATTGCCGACGGACCGGATGAAGTTCATCACATGGTGGTCGGACGTGCTGAGGTACGTAAACATGAAGGTGAACAATACCGCGTGCTGGATGACAAGCTCGGTTACGAACACGAAGGGTTTGATCTAGGGCGATAGCAATTGCATCACTGCTTGTTACCCTAACAAGCAGTGATGGCAACGTTTTTGAAGTAGACGACTTTGCCCAGAACAAAATTTTTCGACGGCAGAACTACAGGCCAAGCACCCGCTTGGCAATGATGTTTTTCTGAATTTCGTTAGAGCCACCGTAAATTGACTGAGATCGCGTGCCTAAATAGTCCACGGTTGCCTTTGCTGCTGCTGGATCAGGCATTTGCTCGCTAAAACTAGCAATACCTGCGTACTGTCTAACGACCATACCGAGTTCTGTTATATCTTGTGCCAGTTCGGTCGCCATAATTTTTAAGATGGAGGATTCATTACCCGGCGACGCGCCATTTGCGAGCGTCGCCAGTACACGCAGCACCGTAATATCCAAACTGTCTAGGCGCACAGAGAGTTCATTAAACCGTGCATGATATTCTTGCTCGTCGATGCTTTCCAAAAACTGCTCGATGGCTGCCATCTGCATGCGTTTGCCCGCAACGTGCGCATAAGACGTTCGTTCGTTACCTAGCAAAAAGTTAGCGTATTTCCAGCCTTGGCCTTCGTCACCAATTCGGTTGTGTACAGGTACGCGGACGTTATCGAATGTGACTCTGTTGAGAGAATGCCGTCCATCGATGGTGATGATTGGGTGAACTTCGATGCCAGGGCTGTCCATTGGCGCACAAAGAAACGTGATGCCTTGCTGCTTGACGTCTTCATGACTTGTGCGTACCAATGCAAAGATCCAATCAGCATGCTGTGCAAGGCTGGTCCAAATTTTTGTGCCAGTGACGATATAGTCATCGCCGTCTCGTTCTGCCTTACACTGCAGCGAGGCAAGGTCCGATCCAGAACCCGGCTCGGAATAGCCTTGCGCCCAAAAAGTTGTACTTTGCTGAATCCCGGGCAACCATCGGGCTTTTTGTTCGTCGGTGCCGAAAGCAACAATCACTGGTCCGACATAGATCACACCCATCGGCACAGGGCTGATTGCGCCGACGCCTTCCAACTCTTGATCGTAGATAAACTTCTTCGTGACATCCCAACCGGGACCACCGTTTTCATCGGGCCAGTTCACGCACAACCAGCCTTTTTCGGACAGTGCTTGCTCGGATTGTTGATAGTCTTGTTTGCTGAGTGGTTCGCCACGCGCTGTTTTTTCTAGCAAATTCTTAGGGTAATCGTTTGCGAAGAAAGCCCGCACCTCATCACGAAACGCATCGGTATCTGGGGGGAATGTCATATCCATGGTGTCACATCTCTTTAAAGTAGCAGTCTTTAATTTGACCTGTTCAGTCTGACAAGTCTACCAGCAATGGGATTGCGGCCCTAGTTGTTGTCTTCCCGTTGATCGCTTGCGATGCATGGGGTAACGCAAGCGCTCTGTAACGCTATAGGGTCAAATCGCCGTGGTCTTAAAATATTGCCGGTATGATATGGTGAGTGGGTAACGGGCACTATCAACAAACCAACCTATTTATCAGCAAGCGAAGGAGCCAAGCCGTGTCCAATAAGAGCAATAATAATGAAACACAGCATGCGGCGGGCAACGGTTTACTGCACCGACGTTCATTATTGAAGGCGTCCGCTTTAGGGTTAGCAGGCGGTTTTTTACTGCCCGCGAAAGCTGATTGGCGTAGTGTGCCAGGCGCGCCACAAAGTACCTATGGGTCGCCTTCAAAGTTTGCCGATCTTCGGCGCGAACAGACCATTGGCCACCCCTTCGGGCCAGCAGCGGGATCTTCATCAACTCCACTGCAGTCACTCAACGGAACGATCACGCCGAACAGCCTTCATTTCGAGCGACACCACGCAGGTATACCGAACATTGATCCGGCCAAGCATTTTCTTACGCTGTATGGGGATGTGAAGACGTCACTAAGGTTTAGCTATGAAAGTCTGTTGGCTTATCCAATGGAGTCTCATAAATATTTTTTGGAATGCTCAGGCAACAGCTATCGCAATACCTTCCCAACTGCGCAGAATTTAACCGCCGGTTCCCTTAATGGATTGATTTCCGGTGCAGAATGGACCGGGGTGCCTTTACATTATCTTTTGGACGAAGCCGGTTTAGAAAAAGACGCGAACTGGATCATTGCTGAAGGCGCGGATGCCTCGGGGCATACCCGCAGCATACCGCTGCATCGTATGCTTGATGGTGCAATGGTCGCGTTGTTCCAAAACGGTGAGCCATTGCGACCTGCGCAAGGCTATCCTATGCGCCTTTTTGTGCCGGGTTGTGAAGGTAATATCAGTGTGAAATGGTTATCCGCGCTTAAGGCGCAAAAAACACCTGCTTATTCGCGAGAGGAGACTAGCAAGTACACGGACTTACTTAAAGATGGCACGGCAGAAATGTTCTCCTTAGAGATGGAGGTGAAATCAGTGATTACATCGCCCTCTGGCACGATGCAGTTGAATAGAAAAGGCGTATATGAGATTTCCGGTATGGCATGGTCCGGCGCGAGTGCCATAAGAACCGTTGAGGTCAGTGCGGATGGTGGTAAGAGTTGGGCAACAGCGTTGCTGCAGTCTGACAATCAGCCGAATGCCTTGACGCGCTTTCGTATTCCCTGGCAATGGACGGGGCAGCCCAGTGTGCTGCAAAGCCGGGCGATTGATCAAAAGGGTAATGTACAACCAACTCGAGATGTTGCGTTGCAGCGCTATTCTGCCGGGAGTTTCTATCATTATAACGGCATACAAAGCTGGCAGGTGTCGTCAGACGGCATGGTGAAGAATGTCTATGTCTAGGTTTGCCAAATTGATCTTCAAGCGTTGTCAGTACCTGTTTTTTGTTCTGTTGCTGATCAGTGAATCTACTGTGTTGATTGCAAGCGAGAATGCGTTGGGTGATTCTCTTGCTCCAAGGTTGGGTGAGCCCGTCTTCGATTATGTTAGCTCTATTGTTTCCCCTGATGGTTCTGGGTTACCTAATGGCGTTGGCTCAGTAGCCGAGGGGAAAAGTGTTTATGAGGCCAAGTGTGCTGCCTGTCACGGCGTTGAAGGCAAGATGCAGGGCAATCACTTAGTCGGTGGTATCGGTAGCCTATCGTTGGTACAGCCAACGGTCACTGTTGGTAGTTATTGGCCTTACGCAACAACGCTGTTTGATTACATTGCGAGAGCCATGCCCTATGGCCAAGCAAAAACACTCAGCGCGAATGAGGTTTATGCAGTGACTGCATATGTCCTATTTCTAAATGGCATTGTGAGCGAGCAAGCACGGCTTGATGCAATCACCTTGGTAGCGGTGGAGATGCCAAACAAGGATGGGTTTATTGAGTTGGGCGTATTTGAACCCGACGCTGAATCAGGTGTTAGAAAGAAATAGTTTGATTGCAGCGTCTGATGAATTCGAATGCGTGCTAGATTTTGACGATGTCAGCAACTTGATTTAAGTGGCCTTCGATATCATATGACATGATGACAAGATCGCGAGATACTCCATTCCTGTCTTCTACATAGTCCGCCAACATCGCTTCAGGTACGAAGCCTAAGCGCCTAAAAGCTGCTTGTGCACCATGTTGATCGGCAGTCATATTCGCCATCAGTTTCTTGACGCCAATGCCACGAGCGATATCGAATATCTCGGAAGTTAGATTCTTACCCAGACCTCGTGCACGGTAGCTCTGACTAACGTTTACGCGTAGTTCACCCATTCGGCGCGTCCAAGGTGTGGGATTTCGATGCACTGTGGCATAACCTATGACGCCCGTGTCGTCATAGGCAATAATGGATGTGGAATGCCCTGTTTCAATGTTGTGAACCCAATCATCGATAACCGAAGGTTCTGTCAGATCCAGTCGTAGGAAAAGTAGATCTTCTTGAGGTAAAGACCTCGCAAACGAGAGCATCGCGTCGCGATCTGTTGCATTCATCAGGCGAATTTCGACTGTTGCTCCGTCAGGTAAAGTGACAGCTTTGGGATATCGTTCGTTTAAGTTAATGTCGGACATTGTTGCTCCAAAGGATGGGATGAATAAGATGTAGTCCTGCCCCTGTAGGCAGTTGCCAGTCAGAGTTGTTATAGGCTCTAGTTGTCTGCCATGGCTGCATCATAGAGTTCGTTGTAAACCGCATCTGCATGCTCGATTAGAACATCTAGGTCCGGTAAGAGTCTCGGCTCACAAATAAAACTGAAAAAGAGCTGTTTGTTGTAACTTAAGATAGTGAGACTAAGACCAACCGTACCGTTTAATACTAACAGTCCAATGGTATCGGTTACTTCTGCTCCACACATATATTGTGGTACTTGAACGCCGGGAACATTAGTGCAGGTGAAGTTATAATTTGGATTGGGTGGGCGGTAACCCATATTTGGCATGATCGGTAGCGGCACCCGTGCGGCAAGTGCTGTTGGGTCAAAGGCGGTGCCAACGAGTTGAGTAGCTGCCATGCCTAACGGAGGAAGTTTGGGCATGGTCTCTTGCATGACCGTCAGTGCTTGGGCTTCACCACTATTTTTTATTCGATTGGTTTCCTCGACAACGATGTTGAGTCGATCGACGCTGCGCATAGGCCATGCAGGCAAGTAGGGAAAGATGGCCGAGACTTGGTTACCCAAGGCGCCCTTTTGATCCTCCGTACGTACGCTAACTGGACACATGATACGAATATATTTCTCTTTGGTTTTCTCTTTGTGATCATCTAGGTAACGGGCGACGCCCTCGGAAACGATCGCCAGCACCACATCATTAATCGTTCCGCCTAGATGGCGTCGAATTTCTCTAATCTCAGAAAAAGGCTTCTTGAGCCACTTAACTTTGCGTTTTGGTCCAACAAACCCGGCATTAAAAGGTGCTGTGATGGCGGGATTGCTGACGAAGCGTGTCATTACCTCTGTGGCTTTGCGTAATTGTTCAAACTGGGCCTGGCCCTTCTTAAACGCGTCAACGGGACTTGCGTTGCCAAGCTGTAAAAGGTTTTCTTGGATTGCTTCGTTGATCAGTGTTGCTGCATTTGGTTCTGGTTCTGGCTGCCATTCGTTCGTTGGTGGTGTAGGTGGAGATGAGTCTGGGCTTAGATCGTACAGGATAGTTGTCAGGTCGATGCCGGATGCGCCGTCAATCATCGCGTGATGAGTCATCTGTAGCAGCAAAGTTTTTCCTTCAACCCCCGATATGGCGACCATTTTCCAAAGCGGTCGGCTACGATCAAGCATTGGCTCATTAAGCTTTACCGCAGCGTCTACTGCGTCTTCGAGTGATGTACCTTCTGCTAGTCGATGTTCAATAACATGATTCGCAAGATCAAAGTGTGTGTCGTCGACCCATACAGGGTGCGCGAGGCTCATCGGCACGTGCATAAGCTTGCGACGATAACTCGGAATCAGATGCAAAACGTCGTTAAAACGTTGATAGATTCGCTCAAAAGGAACCTCGCCATTGAGCACGTAGATTGACGATATATGCATCGGCCCGCTAGCAGATTCCATATAAATAAATGAGGCGTCAGTTTCCGTTAATCGCATCGTTCACTCCTATTGAGGTGACACTATGCTATGGGCATGAGAGTAGGTCAAACCGATTGCCGATATCTCTTTGTTTTTTATTTAATTTGCCGCGGTCATGTTGAATTGTTGGGTCTATACTGCTAACGAAAATGTATCGTTTGCCAGTAGGTGGGCGATTACCGTGCGATGTTGAATTGGTTAGGCTGCGGATTATGTCGACTATGCCGCAGATAAGATCCGCTAGTTGCTGTGATATTTGACAACGCAGCCAGCCTGAACCTTCTGTTTAAGGAGGAATATGCAGAAGTCCTCTGCTGCAGCTTGAGAGATGAAGTCGCCGGTTTGTATGCGGTAAACCTTGATGTCTTCATTTACTGCATAAAGTGTAAGGTAGGGAACGAGATGCTGAAATTGTAGTGGGTGATTTTTGGTCAGCATCGACCAAAGTCTATTCGCCGTGTCATAAGAGCGCATAGCACCGATCTGGGCACGGAACTTTCCCTCCTCGGCTTCAACAGCGCTCACCACACGATACTCGTTGGGTAACCGAAAATTCCAGTTGTTAGACCACACAACTTCTTTGGGGCCGTCCTTTTCTGTCTCTAACGTAACACGCTGATCGATCTTATCGATGGCTCGGTGAAAACCTAGGGCTGCCGATCTTTCGATCCAATAATTTGCCAGTTCAGGTTCTTTCTCAGTGCCTATGCCAAGGTCATACATGTTACCGAGATAAAATTGCGCAGGTGGGTAATCTTGATCTGCAGCGACCTTGTACCACTGCAGTGCTTGTTTCGGGTTCGGGCTCGTGCCTTCGCCATCTTTGTACATTAACGCTAAAACTGTCTGGGCTTTAGGGTCACCTGATGCGGCCAGAGTTTTAAAAAGGGGTAGCGCGGCGGCGAACTTATCTTGCTGGTAGAGTTTGGCCGCTTCTTCAAATGAGGAGCGGGTCGCACTCGTCTGCGCGGCTGAATTCGCGAGCGGTGAAGCGAGTAAAACTATTGCCAGAAGGTTTGTAAAACAGAACTTAAACATCAGTGTTTTCGTCGCCGTTGATGAAGAGCCTTAGACTTAGTCGCAATCAGTTTTTCATTGCCGCGCTTAAAGTTGCCTGCTGCCTTTGCCATTTCTAATTGCCGCAGGTCATGTCGTTTACCCTCTACTCTTTTCAGGAAGCGAATGGCGCCTTGCCCCTTTAGATGAGCAACGGAACGATTGTCCCTATGGATGTTGACCCCGTGATTCTTTAGGGGATGATAGCTAAAGTTGGTACTGATTTCTGAAGGTTCAGACATAACGGGTTCGGTCATGATAGATACAGGGCCACTATGCTATTGGTCGTCGCTCGATGCACAGCATTAATTATAGGATTTTGCCAGACGGCCAATCGTGTCAAAGAAGCCTTGGCGGGTTTCATCAAGAATTTCAGCAACAGGTTTAATTGACTCGATGCGGCCGCTCACCTGTCCCGACAGCGGGATCGCTGATTCCATATCGCCACCGAAGTAAAGATTCTGTGCATTGCCAAACTTCGGCATGATGTTTTCATCAATTTGCTTCTCGAGTGCTGTGGTTTTTTCAGTTCGCAGTGCGCGCAGGGCGGGTGAGTGAAAGCGGTTAAGAAACACTGTGCCGGTTTCTTCAGCGTCAACAATGGCATTTTTCCAGTTGTCATGTACGGGTGATTCGAGTGCGGACACCATGCGCGTTCCCATTTGTACACCTTCAGCACCGAGGGCGAAAGCCGCAGCCATTGTCGGTCCATCAACCATGCCACCGGCTGCGATGATGGGTACATCCACCTTGGATCGAATTAGAGGCAGCAACACCATCGTTGCAACATCATTGGGGTTCTTGAACCCACCACCTTCGCCGCCTTCGACGATTAAACCGTCGACACCTGCCTTAACGGCTTTCAATGCGGCTTTTAGCGTTGGAACAACATGAAAAACGGTCAATCCAGCTTCCTTCAACTGACCTGTGTACTTGGTCGGTGAACCCGCTGATGTTGTAACAAATGTGACACCTTGATCGATAACAAACTGTGCAATGTTTGGGTCGCGAACGAAAGCCTGGGCAATGTTTACGCCGAAAGGTTTGTCAGTGAGACCCTTCATTTTTTTGATTTCTTCTTTGATGACGTCCAACTCACCTGATGATGTTTCGATGATGCCCATACCGCCTGCATTCGATACGGCTGAGGCCAAAACTGATCGTGCAATCCATCCCATCGGGGCTTGGACGATGGGCAGTTCAACACCTAACATTTCCGTGACGCGATTATTGAATTTCATCATATTTTCCAGAAGCTCGCTTAATCTAACGTTTTTGTTATGCCTATCCTAAATAGATAGTTTGGATAGGTAGCTTAGACAGGTAGCTTAAACAAATAGCCTAAAAATAGTAGTCTGAATTAGTCTGCCTCGATTCTGATATAGCGCCTGTAGGTATAATTTATATTGGATTCGAAGTGCTTTTCTTCCTCAAGCTCGAAGTCACTTTGCTGAAGCGCTGGAAAGAAAACGTCGCCTTCGACTTCAGTGTGTATAGTCGTCAAGTGAATGACGTCCGCGTTATCCATTGATTGTTTGTAGATTTCACCGCCGCCAACAATATAGATTTCTTTATTTTCGGTGGCGGCAAGGCTGAGAGCCTCTTGCATACTGTGAGCGATTAAGCAGTCGGTCTTTGAGTAATTTGGGTTCGAGGTAACAATGATGGTGGTGCGACCCGGCAGCGGCCGACCAATACTGTCATAGGTGATGCGACCCATTATTAGCGTGCCACCCATGGTTATCTGTTTGAATAGCTTTTGTTCTCCCTTAACACGCCACGGAATTTCAGTGCCACGGCCGATAACACGATTTTCCGTTTGGGCTGCTACCAGATGTATCGCCATTACATTTTCTCGACAGTTTGAATGCCTAACAGTTCAAGTCCTTGTTTGAGTATTTTTGACGTGATGTCAGCGATCATTAGACGACTGTTCTTGATCTCGTCATCTTGATTCAGAATCGGGCAGGCTTCGTAAAAAGACATGAATTGCCCGGATACTTCAAACAAGTAATTGCACAGGACATTCGCCTGAAAGTCATCAGTAACGGAATCAATTGCCTCAGGAAATTGTAGGAGTTTCACCGCCAGCGCAAATTCAACCGGGTGCTGCAACACAATTTTGCTATCGAGGCTTGTACTATCTATCTCTGCGCGGCGAAAAATACTGCGTATTCTTGTATAGGCATACTGAAGGTAAGGTGCCGTATTACCTTCGAAGGACAGCATGGTGTCCCAATCAAAAATATAGTCCGTGGTTCGATTTTTTGACAGCTCTGCATATTTTATTGCGCCCACACCAACAACCTCGCTGATGTTTCGCCTGATGGTCTCGTCTAAATCAGGGTTCTTCGATGTGACAAGCCGGAACGCTCGCTCAATCGCCTCGTCGATCACATCGATTAGCTTTACGTCTGCACCGTCTCTCGTCTTAAAGGGGGTGCCATCGTCTTTCAAGATGACGCCGAAAGGAAGATGCTTAAATACTTTGCTCTGCGTGAGGTATCCAGCTGCCTTCGAAACGGCGAACAGTTGACGCATGTGTAACCTCTGTCTTGCGTCGATGAAATACAGCGCGTTGTCTGCGTTTAGTGTCTGGCTTCGGTACCGCAACGCGGCAATATCGCTTGCCAGGTAGGGGTAGCCACCGTCTGATTTCTGGACGATCGCAGGTAATGGCTTGTCGTCTTTGCCTTTGAACTCTTCGAGAAAAACACACTTGGCACCGTCTGAAATTTCCAGCAGGCCTTTGTCTTTCAATTCTGACACGACAACGGCAAGGTCATCGTTGTAGCTGCTCTCTGCCTTAATGTCCTGGCGCGTCAAGGTAATGTTTAGCTTGTCATAAACACCTTGGCAGTGATTGATCGATTCAGAGATAAATTGTTGCCACAGTTCCAAACAACGATCATCGCCGCTTTGCAGTCGAACGACGTATGCTCTTGCACGTATCGCAAATTCTTCATCTGACTTAAACAAGGCGCTGGCTTTCTTATAAAAGACTTCCAAATCTTTTAACTCAGTCGATAATATTTCTCCCGACTGCTCCAATTGATCCATGTAAGCAAGCAGACTACCAAACTGTGCTCCCCAATCGCCGACATGATTAGCACGCGTGACATCGTGGCCAAGAAAATCGAGGATACGAGCCGCTGCATCGCCCATGGTTGTGCTTCTCAAATGACCGATGTGCATTTCTTTAGCGAGGTTCGGCGCTGAGTAGTCGATGACGTAGGACTGGCGCGGCGGTGCCTCAATACCCAGCATCGAATCTGTGTGTAGTTTGCTTAACGCCGCAGCAACCGCTTGTGCATCAAGATGGATGTTAATAAAGCCAGGGCCAGCTATTTCAACCTTTTCAGCGAGAGGGAGGTCGAGGGCTTCAATCACCTGCGCCGCCAACTCCCTTGGGTTCATTTTTAGCTTTTTGGCGGCGCCCATGACGCCGTTGGCCTGATACTGACCGAACTCGGCTTTCTGCGACTGTTTAATCACAGCACTACTGTCCGAGGCGCCTGCAAGTTGCAGCGCACGAGTAATTGATTGGTCTAGAACCTTTTTGATATTCATAGGGTTTTGGTATTCATAGAGTTTTAATTTTCATCGATTGATACAGCTAATTTGCAGGGTTATTTACAAGCTAAAAAGACCCGCTATTGTATGTCATCAGGGCGGTCTTGGTCTAACCGTATAGAAATGCAGTGGCAATCAATAAAGCCCTCGAGATATTGGCCGATGCGAGTTTTACTCAGTATTGGTACCCGTGAGTAAAATGTTGATACAGTGGTGGGGTATACAATCGATGTTATCGCGTTGTTGTGGTTCGATTTCGATGATGCGACTCAAAGAAAACAATAGGAGACCGGAATTATGAGAAACACTGGATTTCATCATGTCGCCTTTGCTTGTAAAGATCTTGAAGCAACGGTGGCGTTCTACGAGCGTTTAGGGTTCCCGCTGGTCCACACTGAAGTGCAGGGTGTGGAAACCAACTTTATCAAACACATATTCTTTGACCTAGGTGATGGCAGCAGCCTTGCCTTCTTTTACCTAAAAGGCGTCGGCGAACCTGAAGATTACCGGACTGACATATCAACAGGCTTAGCGTTACCGGTTTGGGTTAATCATGTCGCCTTTGCCGCAGATGCCGCACGTTACGAGGCTGTTAAGTCAATCATGACCAAGCAGGGTGTCGAACCGACGATGGAAGTCGATCATGATTGGTGCCATTCGGTTTATTACACGGACCCCAATGGCATCCTAATAGAGTTTTGCTTAGACACGCCAGGGTTTGAACAGAACCCTAAGCTGGCAAAAGAGCTGCTGACTAAGTTGCCTGCTGCTGCGCAATAGTTGCGAATATTAACGATGACAGTTGTGTGAGTAATAAAATGGAGAATGAATATCCCACCGAGGATCCGTCATTAGGCGGTTTTGTTCGAGAATTTGTGTCTTTGGAGTCGGCAACGGGCCGGCGCAATCCAGTTGGTTTTGCACCCTGCCAGGGTTTGTACCATCGACCGGAAAATGGACCTGTTAAAGTCGCGTTCATTGCGACGCACTACAATGTCGATTTTAGTGAGCATTATCTGGGACCCTATTTGGCCAAACTTGGCTATGGGTTCTTAGGCTGGAATACACGGTTTAGAGGCAACGAGCCTTGGTTTATTCTCGAGCATGCGCTTGTCGATATTGCTGCCGGCGTGAATTGGTTGCGTGACGAGGCTGGCGTGGAGACGATTGTGATACTGGGCAACTCTGGCGGCGGCTCATTGATGGGTGCTTATCAGTCCCAGGCGACATGTCCCAATATTACAGCGCTGCAAGGCATGTCCCTTCCTGATGGGTTCGATAAATTACCCGCTGCAGATTTTTATGTTTCGCTCAATGCGCATCTCGGTCGCCCGGAAGTGTTGACGGATTGGATGGACCCATCAGTGACTGATGAGTTTGATCCATTGGCGATTGATCAGTCACTCAACATGTATAATCCTGAAAACGGACCCCCATATTCTGAGGCTTTCATTGCGAAATATCGTGCTGCACAGGTGGCTCGGAATAATCGAATTACCGCATGGGTACTCGAGGAGCTAAAGCGCGTCGCCGCCAGTGGGGTTAGTGAACGCGTATTCACAATGCAAAGGGTCTGGGCAGATCTTCGATTAATGGATGCATCAATTGATCCTTCACAAAGACCAATCGGTGTTTGTTATGCGGGAAATGCTAAGCGAGCAAACTTTGATGCTCGCGGTATTGGCAATTGCAGTTCATTACGATCCTGGCTGTCGATGTGGAGTCTACAATACTCTCAGTGTCGTGGCGCTGACCATCTGGCAAGAATTGACGTCCCCTCGCTGGTGATACAGTCTCTTGGTGACTGTGGGGTTTTCCCTTCAGATGCGAAGGCTATTTTTGATGTGTTAGGTAGTGCGGACAAAGAAATCAATCTTGTTTCAGGGGATCACTACTTACTTGAGCCGCCTGCGGCGCGCGGCATAATTGCCGACGTCATTCATAAATGGTTGTCCGCAAGAGTGTTGTGCGAATAGCGAGCGGAAAATAAATGTTCTAAGTCACCGGTTTGTGACAGTGATGTCTTAAATCGCCAATCTTGTTGAATCACAATATGCGTCAGAGAAATACCCCATGACTGAAATGCCAACGTTTGAACTCGAACATCCCTATGCTGACTTATTGGGTTTTGTCGTTGAAAGCAAGGGTGATGGCAAGAGTCGCTGTACATTGCCGTTCTCCGAGAAGTTGTTGAACCCAAATAAGGTGGTCCATGGTGGCGCGATATACTCGCTAGCAGACACCGGCATGGGTGCAGCTCTGATGTCCGCGGTTAACGAAGGTGAATTTTGTGCGACTATCGAAATAAAAATCACCTAC
Source organism: uncultured OM182 clade bacterium (assembly GCA_905182025.1). Taxonomy (GTDB): domain Bacteria; phylum Pseudomonadota; class Gammaproteobacteria; order Pseudomonadales; family Azotimanducaceae; genus JAHRVQ01. The sequence continues at coordinate 10,299 of CAJJAA010000013.1, read as the reverse complement.
TTTCATGCCGTTGGTTCTGAGAATTTGCGTTGTGAAACGGAGGTTCTTAAGAAGGGGCGGCGGGTCGCGATGATGGAGAGTGAGATCTATAGTGGCGACAAGTTGGTTGCTAAAGCGACAGGTAGCTTCGCTGTATTTGGGTAGGGTGGCGTCGCCAATTAGGTTCGACATTGGCCGGGTGGTTATTGGTTCTAAGGCGTGGTCGGTTTAGACGTAATAGTACGTAGTAAAACTACGTAATACGTGTTTTCATTGTTGCTCGAGCAGTCAGTGGCTTTTGGGAAAGACTTCAATCTTGGTATAACGAATGTCTGCTTAAAAATGCTTGTCATAGCAGTAAGGCGCCTGACGCCACACTAATAACAACAAAAAGTAACCCAATTGGAGCATCCCTTATGAGTGAAGCATTTGATATTCCTGACCCCTATACGATTCCACTCGAAGATATTGATGTCTCGAACCCGCTACTTTACAAGTACGACGCTCAATGGCCGTACTTCGAAAGGCTAAGAAATGAAGCCCCCATTCACTACTGCAAAGACAGTGATTTTGGCGCCTTTTGGTCCATCACAAAGTACGATGACATCATGGATGTTGAGAAAGACCATGAAACATTTTCTTCTTTTCCGACCATTGTACTCGGTGATCAAGATGCCGATTTCACTGTAGAGCAATTTATTGCCTCGGACCCACCGAAGCACGATGGTCAGCGAAAGGCTGTCACGGGTGCTGTAAGCCCTCAAAGCTTGTCAAAGATGGAGCCGATTATTAGAGAACGTATCGCAAAGATCATGGACGAGTTACCCATTGGCGAGCCGTTCAACTGGGTAGACCGTGTTTCTATTGAACTGACAACGCAAATGCTCGCAACCTTGTTTGATTTTCCTTTCGAGCAGCGCCACAAGCTTACCTTTTGGTCAGATATGGCGACATCGGGCGGTAATGTTACGGGTGATGACAGCGTCACCAAGGAAGAAAGAGAAGCGGCTCTGATTGAATGCCTGACAGAGTTTACGGCACTTTGGGATGAGCGCGCCAAGCAGGATCCTGAAGGCAAGTATGATTTTATAACCTTGATGGCACACTCAAAACACTTCGATGATATGGATCCAATGGAGTTTCTAGGCAATCTCATTTTGCTTATCGTTGGTGGCAACGACACGACGCGAAATTCAATGTCGGGTGGAATTTTAATGCTAAATGAAAACCCTGCTGAATATGAGAAGCTGAAAGCCGACCCATCACTTGTTCCTAGCATGGTATCTGAGATTATTCGTTATCAAACACCCTTGATGCATATGCGTAGGACAGTTACGCGAGACACGATATTCAAAGGCCATAGCTTCAAGAAGGGTGACAAGGTTGCCATGTGGTATGTATCTGGAAATCGCGATTCAACGAAAATAGATCGGCCGGATGAATTTATCATTGATCGTGATCGTGCCCGAAATCACATTTCGTTTGGTTTTGGTGTGCATCGTTGCATGGGTAATCGTTTAGCAGAAATGCAATTGCGTATCGTCTGGGAAGAGATTCTTGCCCGCTTTAGCAAGGTTGAAATTGTCGGACCTGTCGAGCGTGCGAAATCTAATTTCGTTCGCGGCATCATCGATATGCCTGTCGTGTTGCACGCCAAGTAATTTAGGCGCATGTCGAATAAGTTAAAAATGAAAGAGCTTGAATCGCTTACTGGCGTTGGACGGGAAGCGGTTCGATTCTATATTAAGCAAGGCATTCTTCCGCCGCCGGACAAACCGAAGAAAAACGTTGCCCATTACAGCGAGGAGCATGTGTTGCGGATCAAGATGATTCGTAAGCTTCAAGAAGAGAAATTTCTTCCGTTAGGTGTTATCAAAAATATTCTCAATACGACATCTTTCGCGCAGCTCTCCACAGCGGGCAACCTGACGGAGTTTGAATTGGCATTTTCGGTCATGTTATCGGATGAACGAGGCAATGCGAAAAAGTTGCTGAAGGACGTCAAGGCAACACTTGGTTTTTCCGAGCCTGCACTGCGCGAAATGCATGAGCTGAAGATCATTGCGATTATTAACGACGATGCGGGTGAAAGCCTGGATGCGATTGATATCAAAGTTTTGGAGCATTGGCGGCAAATTTTGTCGATGGGCTATGATCAAGGTGCGGGTTATGACCTGCAGTTTTTGAAACGTTATGTCGATATGAGTCGGGCACTTGCAGAGCAAGAAGTCAGCTTGTTTTTTAAAGAATTCTCGTCACTGCCGGTCAAACAAGCGGCAAAATTGGGGAGTGAAGGCATAAAGATCGGTAACAATTTGATCGGGCTGCTGCACACGCGAGAGGTTCGTAAGTGCGTGCAGCAATTTGTGAAGAGACAATCCAATGAGAATTCAAAGACCTAGACGTGGTGCTTAATTTAGTCAGTCTTGTCTAATCCCCCACCCATGACCTAATAGCTTATCTCTTACAGGCTACATTCGAATGATAGGCGCGCCTCGCTCCGCCATACCCGGTTCAATCTCATTGAACAACTTTTTATAATGGTATAACGGCACCTTCGGAAACAGATGGTGAATACAGTGGTAATTCAGCCAGAGTCAAAGTGTAGTGGCCGGACGATGAATCCACGCAGGTAGTAATATTGTATCGGTGTTCTTATATCGCGCAGTTTCCCCATAGGGTTGAAGGAAGATCTGAGACATGAGCTTGAAGTGGGTGAATGACATGTTCTGAAAGTTCAGAATTGGCCGACCGTGATGAACAGTTGCATTGCGATAAAAGATGCAAAGAGAGTACCTCCTGCGGTTGATTTGGTGCGGAACGTTTATAAGAAAATTGCAGTGCAGGTGCTTGAAGATAATGCACAAGGCGAGTTAAGTGGCACGTTAGATGTCCCGTCTGTCTAGTATGCCTGCTTTAGGCGTACTGCTATAGGTGTGCTTAGTCCGTAGTATTACCATCGGAGAAATCGTAAGCAGGTTTTATTCAGATGATGGGAAATCGATTTCGATTTTGGTGCCGACGCGAAGTTGGCTTTCGATGTTGATTGAGGCTTGGTGAGATTTCACTGTTTCTAATACCTGATACATGCCCAAGCCTGTGCCCAAACCTTTCGGTTTAGTGGTGTAGTAGGGTGTGAACATGTTTTCCTGAATTTCAGTCGTCATACCTGAACCCGTATCTTCCACGCAAAGGTACACCCGTTGAGCGGTTGTTCTTCGTACTAGAAGGTTATCTGTACCCCTGCTGGCTGTCTCTCGAACGTAGAGACTAATAGTTAAAATCCCGCCATCGGACATGGCATCTCTCGCGTTGATAGCCAGATTCAAAATCATTTGTTCAATTTGAACTCTGTCAGCATGGATGAGCGTCATCGCTTGTGTGTAATTGAAGCGAATGGTGATACTGCTGGAAAGGCTGATCTGGATCAATGATTGCATTTCTTCGACGACGACGGTTATATCGACTGTCTCGAATTTAATTTCTTTGTCTCCTAAAAAGGCCATAAGTTGGCTTGTTAGTCTCAACGCTTTTTGAGATGTCGACTCAATTTCTCTTAAATAGCGCTTGGTGCTATCTGGCAACTCTGTTGAGTCGAGTGCTATATCACTGTAGCTGAGTATTCCCGAAAGCATGTTGTTGAAGTCGTGGGAGATACCGCCAACTAATTGGCCGAGGGTTTCGAGCTTTTGCGTTTTTTTAAATTGGTCACTCGTTTTGTTGATTGAAGCTTTGTTCGTATGCTGAGTTGCGCTGCGTCTATCAATTTTAAGTGTTGCTGTCGTACTGAAAACATTATCGGACTGTGCGCGGGCGACGCGGCGGGGCGTGGCGCGTACTACCCCGACGATAAACTGTGGTTTTAAATCATCGCCTAAAAATAGATTGAGTTCTCCATCTATCCATAGTGTCGAACCATTCTTGTGACGTATCTGTTCTTGGAACGTTACCGGCAGCGTCAATCTGCGTTGGTCAGCAACGATTGTTGAGACCAATGCTTTCATGTCGGTATAAGATTGTGGGCTGAGCAGCCCCTTGAGCGAGATTTTCTTCGCTTGCGTGTCGCTGTAGCCCGACAGGCTTAGAATTGAAGGGCTTACAAAATCTAAATTCAAGTCAAAATCCGCTGTCCAAACCACTTCCGAGAGATGATTAACAATCAATTGATATTTTTGTTCGAGTTGCTGCTTGATTACATTTACTCGGTGAGCATTATCGGACTGATTTTGTAATTGGCGACATTTTTCGATCAATGCATCATTCAAATTACGCAGTTCATGGGCGGACATATTGACTGTTGAAAGACTTCGAATGATTTTTTTTGCCTTATGAAGCGTTGGTGATACATGGCTGTAAGTGACGTTGAATTTGGCACCCTGGTTTGTTTGATAGATATCAACTTCAGCGGGTTCATAGTCATAGACTTCTGTTAGCCCCGCCATTTGCCCAGCAAGGAACATATGAAAGGATCGGCAAGGAGGCAGATTGTCTTTCATGACGAGGCTAATTTCTAAATGTTTGTCTGTAATTTTCTTTATTGCCAATTCGCAGGGAAAGAGCTTTGCAATGAATCCTTGGGGCCCAAAACCAAGCGTATAATGCGCAATCAGGGAATGGTTTAAGCTACCCATTAGTTTGTAGACGGCCATGGTGTTATGTTGCCAGGAGTGACGGCCAGCGGTTCTGATTTCATGCTCGGCGAAGTGATGAAGAAACCGGTCGGACAATGTTCTGAAGCTATGCCAATCGATGAAGTTGCCGGGATCTTCGAGGTGTTCTTTCTTAAATGGTAGGTTTCGTAAAAGACTGTTGAGGTCTAGCTTTTGCTCGCGACAAATATCGACGCACCAGCCGAGGTTTCTGCAGGAGACTTTGCCTGGCGGCAAGGCCCGATCTTGTACTGTCGATTGTTGATCCGAATCATCCATGGTTTATTGGCCCGCTGAATGATTACCATAGTATGTTCCTGTTAAATCACGTTCAAGAGTTTTATCATTGTTGGCCATTTTTGAAGTGCGTTATGGCTTTTTTGTAGATCACTTTGAACGATTTAGACTCAACTTCGCCTTTATCGGTTAATTTATAAACACCTTTTTCAACACGTTGAAACCAATCGTAGTGATTGTTGCTGAGTATGCCGGTTGTCTTCTCACCAGTGCCATGCTGCCTTAGCTGCTTTGGACTCGTCGGCCCCAGTTGTGAGAGGCAGTATGCGATCAAAATCGCGTTCTCGCGGTAGGCAGTCATTAGCATCGTTTTAGTACTACCGCCAATATTGTAATCGCCGCTTCTTTCAGCTACTTCGGTCAGCAGCGCGCGGCGGCGTCTCGAGTTCTTTTTACCTTGATAGGGCATCGGGTCAAATTGTTTGCTCACAGTCATGCCCATGGGGTTAGTTTCAACCAGCAATAGGCCTAGCTCCAAACGTTTTAGTACCGTAATTACGCCGCGCCAATGGTGAGATTTTTTATTTGGCGCTGGCACAGCTACGTAGACAGAATCTGAAAGAGTTTGACGATTGGTTGCTTGAACTATCAATGTTAAATTGATGCTAGTCTTGAGCTCAACGACAATAACGTCGTCGTCCTTCGTTGCTACGATGTCGCAGTTTTTGACCTCGCAGTTAACCTGATAGCCGTGACCTTCAAGATAAGATTTAACCGGCGCAGACAAATCTGTTTCGAGCATTTCAATAACCCTGCTTGGCGAGTATTTGAGCTATTTTAATTGGCATCGTTTTTGACTAGTGACTTGACTCTAACGTCTCAACGAGTCGCCGATGTAGTCCGCCGAAGCCACTGTTGCTCATAATGACCACGTGTTGGATCTCCTTAGACTTTGCGCGTGCAATGATTTCATCGAGTAGCACATCGTGGGAATTGATGACTGACATTTTGGGGCCGTTAGATGAAGCATCTACAATTTTGTCAATATCCCATTTGATGTTCGCCGGTTTGAACCAAATCACTTCGTCTGCGTGCCACACTGAGTCAGCAAGCGTGTCAGCGTGAATGCCCAGTTTCATCGTGTGTGAACCGGGCTCGACAATTGCCAATATTGCATCCTTACCCACCTGCTTACGTAGACCTTCTAAGGTGGTTTCGATCGCCGTTGGGTGGTGAGCGAAATCGTCGTAGACGGTCATCTCCGCCGATTCGTAGATGACTTCCATGCGTCGTTTGACGCCGGTGAATTTCGAGAGTGCCTCGCAGGCAATCGCTGGGCTTATGCCAACGTGCCTTGCTGCGGCAATCGCAGCCAAGGCATTGTTCATATTGTGCAGACCGGTCATAGGCCAATTGATTTCACCAACGATCTTGTTTTGATCTGGACCGTTTAGACTGATACTGAAGTGAGAATGATCCTCTGATATGGCTGTGCCCGAAAGCTTTGAGCTAATATCAGGACCAAAGGAAAGGGTCTTAGACCAACAGCCTTTTAAGAGCACCTCGGCAACGTTGTTGTCGTTTGATGGATGGATGATTAACCCCTCACCGGGAATTGTTCGAACGAGTAGGTGGAACTGGTTTTGAATAGCTGCGAGATCAGGAAAGATATCCGCATGGTCATATTCGAGATTATTGAAGATGGCTGTTCTGGGATGGTAGTGGAGAAATTTTGAGCGTCGATCAAAATAGGATGTGTCATATTCATCAGCCTCGATAACGAAAAAATCAGTCTCGCCTAATCGAGCTGAATAGCCGAAATTCGCAGGTACACCACCAACCAAAAAACCCGGTTTTAAACCCGCATATTCAAGTATCCATGCCGTCATACTCGTTGTGGTCGTTTTACCATGGGTACCTGCGACGGCAATAACCCATTTGTCGTGTAACAGATATCGACCCAACCATTCGGCGCCAGAGGTGTAGGGAATATTTTTTTCAAGGACGTACTCGACGGCGGGATTCCCTCGCGGCAAGTTGGCATTGCCAATCATCACCAGATCGACGTCATCAGGTATGTTGTCCGCTGAATAGGGTGATGAAATGTTGATGCCTGCACCGCTAAGCTGATCACTCATCGGTGGATACACGTTTTCGTCTGAACCGGTGACGGTATGGCCAAGCTCTTTTGCTAACAGAGCGATGCTGCCCATCAGCGTGCCGCATATACCTAAGATATGTAGTTGCAATTCGAAGTCCTAACTAATGAGTGGGTTGGTGATGATAACGACGACAAGTTCAATCAAGAACGCAATCATTGTTCCTTGAAGGATACTAATGCCCGCTGAGCGGTGTAGTAAGAAACCGACGATTAAGAGCCACCAGAAGAAGATGATGTTCTCCAGCGTAATGAATATGTCGGTGAGTAAACCTTCCTCAAGGCTATACGCCATAAGTTCCAGTGGCATGAGGCTGATAAGTAAAAGTGCATTTGTTCCTAATAACGCACCTATTGTGCTGAGATATCGGTGTGACATGGACTTGAATAGCAGTAATGCGTAAATAAGACCCGCCTCGAGTGCGAAACCGATAATGATGATTAGCGCTTTCATCGCAAGGGCGATGTCAGGGCGGGTAAATATTAGCGATGCCATGGCGATTAGGAAATAGAGCCCAAAAATCGACGCGACAACCTTGGCATTCGAAGGCACTCTTTCTGGACCGACCTTCAGTAAACAAATTTGTAAGAAGTAGATCAAGATTGATCGCATTAAAACACTGACCCAAAGAAATAAATGATGTTGGTATAAAAACCAAGTTTACCTGACAAAACTGACGCTGGCGTAAGCTTTTTTGAACGGTTATGGATGCTAAAAGACGTTATTGAAATTTCTTCTTGATGTGAGTCAAGAGTCAGGCGAAAAGCTCGTGACAGGGTATCTTCTCAAGCCTATATTTCTTTTTTCTTACGTATATTTCACTCATCAGTCGTCGCGTCCTCGGCACAACATAGGAGGTGTTGTGGTTTCTGAACAGGATTACAACTACAAAGTCATCCGACAATTTTCCATTATGACCGTTGTCTGGGGTCTGGTGGGAATGCTTGTCGGTGTACCGATCGCGATGCAGATCCCTAAGGAACGCGGTTTTTTGTTTGCGAGCGCTTTGGTTGCGGTCGGGCTCGTCATGTGTGCCGCACTGCTCGGAGCCACGGTAATGCTTTGGGAAATGGGCGCGATGCCAGTCTTCACAGACTAGTGATTAGATTAATTTGATAGAATCGTTTGGGACACTGATAGGGATCGTTTGGTTTTAGGTGCACGTAATGCTGTCGTGTCAAAAACTAGGTCCCTCTTAATGTACACATATACAATGCACATCACATCACATCACATCACATCACAGTATCGGTGATTAACGAAGCTCAGTGCTAAGTCGATTTATCACGAGTAACCCGTGTCAATCCCACGTATGCTCGGCATTAAGAACGCAGATATAATTGTCAGTAACATCAACATAACACCGCTTGTGACAAGCCCTGCCTGAATACTATAGTTATCAACGATGTAGCCGATGGGTATGATTCCGATGGGCATGAGACCGTGAGACATCATATCAATGCTCATCACCCGTCCGCGCATGCTCTGCTCTACCTGAAGTTGCACGAGGCTTCGGTTCATTGACATGTTGATGGCTGATAGAAAGCCAATGCACCCTATCGTTATGGTCGACCAAAGAATGCTTTCTGTGGTCGCGAAGATAGCGACAGCTGCGCCCCAGCAGAGGCTGGTAAAGAGTGTCCAGTTTCCTTTGTGCTTAAGTGACACGAGGCGTGCTAGCACTAAAGAACCGCCTATAGCGCCGACGCCCATTGCAGTCATCAAAAATCCAAGGTCGTCAGGTCCACCGTTTAGTACGTCGGTGTTAAATGCAGGTAGAAATGTATTGATAGAAATGCCGAATAAAAACGGATAGATAGACAGTAATATGAGACCTCCAACGATGGGGGAGCCTTTTACGTAATTCATGCCTTCTATGAGATCGGTCATGGGTCCATTGTTGTTAGTTCTGTTGGGTTCACAGTCATGCTTGATGAAGGCGACTGTCACCGCTGAGGTCATATAGAGAACGGATAAGACAATATAGACAAGTCCGACGCCGTAGGAGGATGTGGTATCACCTTCTGCGAATATGGCAATCATGAAGCCGGCGAGGGCGGGTCCAAGAATTCGAGATAAATTCCAAGATGCTGTATTGAAAGCCATGGCGTTAAACATGAGTTTTTCGCCGACGATTTCTGGGATGAGTGCGGTTCTTGCAGGAATTGATATTGCCAAGGCGGTGCCGTTAAAAAAGCCAACAACAATAAAATGCTCGAACGTGACGTGGTCGTTGAAGACCACATAGGCCATGGCGAGTGTCGCGATGCCGTTAGCCAAGGGGGCCCAAGTAATAATGGGTTTCTTGTTGATCCTATCAGCGAGCACGCCACCAATCGGTGAAAAGATAATTTGCGGCAGCATAAATGCGAGGGTGACGTAGGTAAGATTCATCGCCGATGATGTCATCTCATAAACAAGCCAACCTTGTGCAACGAGTTGCATATTCATTGCAAAAGCTGAACCGAGCATGCCGATCCAGAGATAACGATAGTCCGAGACTTTTAGAGAAGCGAATGTACTTTTGTCATGATTGGCCGTTGGAATGGCCGCACCAGGTTCTTGGACCGGTGATTTCAAAATGATAATCCACCTAAGAGAATTGACTGAGTATAGCGGAAGTAACCTGTTGAGAATATTGCTGCCGAGCAGATCATTGAGTTCGTGCAAGAATCGGAGGCGAATAGATGCGCCAGTGGCTGAATCGCGCTTGGCGTTAAACGATAGTCGTCGTCTCGATTGATTTAGCAACCGTTATGGCAGAGCCAAATTAAAAAAGCGGCTTAAGTAACACGACTGCGGTGTCACGAGGTATTGTTCGGGTAGGGTTCCTATCGAGTTTGTTTGTGTGCTTAGCTAAACCAAGTCGTTCAGCCTCGGTCACAGTCTCAGCCTTGGCGTAATATTTGATTTCACCTATTTCGATCTGAACGATAGGTTCCTCTCTCAAGTTCAAATACCAATCCGGTTTGGTCTGCGCATGATTGTTTTTTGCGATCACAAGGTAGTCATCATTACATTTGATATATTGCAAGCCACTAACCTCGAGCAATTCAGTGTAACGGCCTTTAGTCCTGACAAGTAGTACGCCGGTATGAGCGTCGGCGTTCAATGTGTTGTTCGATTTGTTCTTCAATGGCGCTATGGATTGATTCTGATCGGACGATTTAGCATCAATTTGTTTGGTATGCGGTGCTTCATCGGCAATCATTTTGGGCCTTGATACTTGTATTCGTCTTGATGTGCTGGTTGCTGAATTTACGTCAGGATGAACG
>CAJJAA010000012.1 GCA_905182025.1 uncultured OM182 clade bacterium | reverse complement strand
CTAAAACCTTTTTGGGTTTGGGTACTTCAGGTTTCCCAAATCTATTCACCGTCAGTGGTCCGGGTTCGCCCTCAGTACTTACCAATATGATGGTCTCTATCGAACAACACGTCGAGTGGATCACCGAATGTATCACTTATATGCGTGACAAAAACCTCGGTGCCATTGAGGCGACGCCAGCTGCTGAAGAAAACTGGGTTGGCCATGTCAATGAAGTTGCCGATCAGACCCTCTATCCAGGATGTAACTCGTGGTATCTCGGTGCCAATGTACCGGGCAAGCCAAGAGTCTTTATGCCTTACTTCGGTTTCCCACCCTATGTTGAGAAATGTAACGAAGTGGCCGCAAACGGTTACGAAGGTTTTGCGCTGAGCAATCAGCGCTGATTTTTTACCGATAGGGCAGATAGCCAGGGCTATTTCAAACGAGCGCATCGAACCAGCTAACAGCCACATTATTTATCATTATTCGCAGCAATTATGCCTCTGGCATGTTGCTGCTTGCCTGCGTTTAATAGATATCAAGTTATCTTGCAGAGTCTTTAGGCTCTGGCGCAAATATATTTTCGTAATTGGAGAAAACAAATGGCAAGCAATGCTATGAATGACCTTGGCTTCGATCCAAACGCGCTACGTGAAAAGTATCGCACAGAGCGAGACAAGCGCCTGCGTGGTGATGCGAATGAGCAATATCAGGAAGTTGTTGGTGACTTCTCCCATTACGTAGACGACCCTTATATAGAATCAAAGATCGAGCGCGAACCGCTTGAGGACGAGGTTGATGTCATTGTGGTTGGTGGTGGCTTTGGCGGATTGCTTGTAGGCGCGAGACTGCGCGAAGCCGGTGTAGACAAGATCCGCATGATTGAGAAGGGCGGCGACTTCGGTGGTACCTGGTACTGGAATCGATATCCGGGTGCGGCCTGTGATGTTGAATCCTATGTCTATCTGCCGTTATGCGAAGAATTGAATTTTGTGCCGAGAGAAAAATACACACACGCGCCAGAGATTCTGGCCCATAGTCGCGCGATCGGTGAGAAATTTGAATTGTATCGAGACGCCTGCTTTCAAACTGAAGTGAGCGGCGCGCAATGGGACGAGAGCATCAATCGTTGGATCGTTACCACCAATAGAAATGATCGCATGCTAGCGAAGTATGTTGTGATGTCGAATGGTCCTTTGAATCGGCCTAAGTTACCGGGTATTGAAGGCATCGAAACCTTTAAGGGGCACACGTTCCATACCAGCCGCTGGGATTACAACTACACGGGTGGTGGACCGCAGGGTGATTTGACCGGATTGAAAGGCAAGAAAGTCGGCATTATTGGTACCGGCGCAACCGCTATTCAGTGTGTCCCGCACCTTGGCCGCGGTGCAGATGAATTGTTTGTGTTCCAACGAACACCCTCATCGGTCGATGTTCGAGCCAATCATCCAACTGACCCCGAGTGGGCGCAGAACCTTAAGCCAGGCTGGCAGAAAGAGCGTATGGATAACTTCAATACACTAGTATCTGGCGGCTATGCTGACGTCGATTTGGTTAATGATGGTTGGACCGAGATCATCCGTAATCTAGCATCGATGGTGAATTTTAAATCTGATAAGCCGCTTTCTATGCAAGAGATTGCTGACAAAATGGAGATTGCTGACTTTCAAAAGATGGAGCAGGTTCGCGACCGGGCACAAACGTTGGTTGATGATCCGGATACCGCTGAATCATTGAAGCCATACTATCGGCAGTTCTGTAAGCGTCCCTGTTTTAACGACGAATATCTGGAAACCTTTAACCTGCCCGGCGTTAGTTTGATTGATACGCAGGGTAAAGGCATAGATCGCATTACCGAAAAAGGCATTGTGGCTAATGGCGTTGAGTACGAATTGGATTGCATCGTGTTTGCCACAGGTTTTGAAGTGGGTACGGAGTACACGCGTCGATCCGGTTACGACGTCATTGGTCGAGAGGGCCAAAGTTTGAAAGATAAGTGGCAAGACGGTGTCCGTAGTTTGCATGGTATTCACACAAACGGATTTCCAAACTGTTTCATTATTCATACATCACAGGCGGGATTCACCGTTAACTTCCCCCATGCGATGAACGAGCAGGCTAAGCAGATCGCTTATATTCTTGACTACTGCAAGCAATCAAATGTTGACGTTGTCGAAGCTACCAAAGAAGCTGAGGATGAATGGGTCGAGAAGATTATTGGTCTTTCTCGTTTCAGCGAGAGCTTTCAAGCGTCTTGCACACCGGGTTATTACAACAACGAAGGTAAGCCGAATCCTAAAAGTGTACAGAACGGTGCCTATGGTGCGGGTCCAGTGAAGTTCTTTGAAGAAATGGATGCCTGGCGAGAAGAGGGTAGTCTGGCGGGTATGAAGCTTAGCTAGCTTGCGACGGCAATGTTGTCAGTGAAGCGCGGTAGAAAAAAATCCTGCCGAGGAGAAGAATTAGCCCAGCGCTTTGCAGGGCTAATTCAACTTCTGTCTAAGACCCTGTAGCATAAGATTTGGCTATTCAGCCAATCTGATCCTTATACCATCCTCTATTGTTCGTCCTACCCAAACCCGACTCAGTATGGCCATCAGTACCATGGTGAATGCCCATGCGATAAAAATACCTTCGTAGCCGAATAGGTAGTTACCCAGTATCACTAAGGGGATGTTCAGCACGAGAGATTGCAGGATGCTTATCACCAAAGAAGGCATGGGTTTACCTAACGCATTGAAGGCGGAGGTTGAGTTCGATACCACGCCCATGAACCCCATCACGAGAGGGCTGATGAGTAAATACGTGGTTGCCGCGAGAACGACTTCGGGATCATCGTTCATGAGTGAAACCAGAAAGGCCGCAGAGAAGAACAAAAATACATAGGCGACAGCACCCCAGCACATCGCCAAAATGTTGGCAAACCTAAGGGATTGTTTGACGCGCGTAAATAGACCCGCGCCCCAGTTCTGGCCAATAAAGGGCGCGATGCTCATCGACTGTGCAAACAACACCATGGCGATCATCGATTCGACCCGAGAAGCGACGCCAAAACCAGCAACAACGGCGGCGCCATGGCCGGCGAGTAACCTTGTGATTACACTCATCGCAATGGGGCTGATTAAGTTGCTGGCAATGGCGGGTAAGCCGACGTGCATTATTTCTCTGCTGGAATTCAAAAATCCGGACATATCTGGATTGATAAGTTTGTCCCTGAAAACGATGACATAGGTATACATTAGGAAGCTCACAGAGCGAGCCAGAATGAATGCGATTGCGGCGCCATGCAGTCCCATTTCCTGTACACCAAAAAGCCCAAATATAAGTACGGGGGCGATCAGCACTTGTAGTATCGAACCAATGGTCATCAGGTAGCCCGGTGTCACCGCGTCGCCCGCAGCGCGCATCAAGGTAGAGCCAACCATGGCAACGGTAAAGAAGGGCAGGCCGAATATCCATGTCTGCATGTAATCAATGGTCAAAAGCAGTATGTCGTCTTGTGCACCTAACAGTACGAACACGTATTCGATGTAAAAGTAGGCCAGTATGCAGATGACAAAGGTCAGCAGCATCACCAGCACAAAGCTATGGGTGATGAGCTGTTTGGCTTTATCGAGATTACCCAGACCCATTGTCCGGGCGACAACCGAGGAGGCGCCAATGCCTAACCCCATCGCAATGCCTTGGAACACCATGACCAAGGGGAATGTGAAGCTCAAGGCTGCCAATGCCTGCGTGCTCACCCTGGCGATATAGATTGCTTCAACCAGATTGGCGCCCATAACCGAAATGAGTCCCAACACCATATAACCCGTTAATCGGGTTAGATGGCTTGAGACAGGACCCCGGGTAAAGTCCTTGGGGTTTACCGGCGTTGCATTGTCACCTTCCTGCGCTGAGGAGGACTCTGCCAATTAACCCGCTGCCTGCAGTGATTGTTCAAGGTCGGCAATGATATCGTCGATATGCTCGATACCTACGCATAACCGAACCATGCCTTCAGTGACGCCAGCCTTGGCTTGCTCTTCTGAGGACATCTGTCGATGTGTGGTTGATGCCGGATGACAAGCCAGTGATTTCGCATCACCAATATTGACCAAACGTTTAAACAACGCCAGTGCGTCATAGAATTTCACTGCCGCATCAAAGCCACCTTTGACTTCGAACGTCAGTAGGGAGGCGGGGGTTCCATTACAGTATTTTTGTGCGAGTTCATGGTACTTATCAGTCTCAAGTCCTGCGTAGCTGACTTTGCTGACCAGGTCATGACTTTCAAGATACGTCGCCACGGCCACCGCGTTTGAGCAATGTCTTTCCATACGCAGTGCCAGTGTTTCAAGACCTTGCAGAATTAAGAAAGCGTTGAAGGGTGAGATCGCCGCACCTGAATTACGCAGCGGTACGGTTCTGGCGCGGGCAATATACGCAGCAGGTCCCATGGCTTCGGTATAAACCACGCCATGATACGAGGGTTCGGGTGTCGTCATCATGCTGAACTTTTCAGGATAATCTGCCCAGGGGAAGTTTCCCGAATCAACAATAATGCCGCCTAATGAGTTGCCGTGGCCACCCATGTATTTAGTCAACGAGTGGACGACGATATCGGCACCATACTCAAAGGGCTTGATCAGCATAGGTGTTGCCACTGTGTTGTCGACAATCAGCGGAACGCCTTTTTCATGGGCAACTTTTGCAATTGCTTCAATGTCGACAATGTTGCCCGCTGGATTACCAATGGTTTCACAAAAAACTGCCCGAGTGTTTTCATCAATAAGCTTGGCAATGCTCTCGGCTGAATCGTCTTCAGCAAACTTCACATCAACCCCTTGCTTGGGCAACATGTGAGCGAACAGCGTATAAGTGCCGCCATAAAGCTGAGGCGTTGCAACGATGTTGGTGCCCATTTCAGTGATATTCTGAATAGCATAGGTAATTGCGGCGCTGCCTGCACTCAGTGCCAGTGCGCCGACGCCGCCTTCTAAGTCTGCGACCCGTTGCTCAAGCACATCCGTTGTTGGATTCATGATACGAGTATAAATATTGCCTGGTACCGCTAGATTAAACAGATCTGCGCCGTGTTGCGCATTATCGAATTCATATGCGACGGTTTGGTAGATAGGCGTTGCGACCGCATGTGTGGTCGGATCCGTTTTGTAACCTGAATGGACTAGTTTTGTTTCGTCTTTCACGTGGCAATCTCCCTGGTAGATGCGCAAATTAGCATCTTGTACGGTTTAAAATAGTCGTTGTCTTAAAGCTGTGATTGTTTGCTTTCAAGATGATGTGAGGCAGTATAGAGAAATTCTACGAATTGGGCGAGCGAGCAGCGATTGCTCGTAATCTGGATAGGACAGATGGATTTAGCGCCAAATGATAAAAAGTGATGCCAGCAAACTGCTGAAAAAAAATCAGCAACTTAATCATCTCGAAGACAAAAAAGTTGTGTCCCACAAGCAGCGTTCGTCAGGCGAATGGTTCATTAACGCGCTGATGCTTGATGGCTATGACGTGCCGTTCAAATACAAGCGTCGCAAACAATATAAAAGCCTTGTGGGTGCTCGCGTCAACCTCACTTACTACCCTGTCACTGAAAAAGTCGCCGGTCTGCCGTTTGAGACGATGAAGGTGGTGAGAGTTAGGGTCGCCTAGTATCCGATTAACCTGATAGATGTTCATTTTCACTCTGCCGGGTGCCGTAACGATTTTACGATGTAGTTGCTATTAATCGTAATTTTGCCATTGCTGTGACGTGTCTAACCGATCAGCGACTAGGTCGTTCAAATTGGCATTTGAGGACAATTTTCTATAGCTTGGTTGGTGAGTAGATTCTCTTTAAGGCAGGCGAAAATGACAAACACTCCTATTGGTAACTACCGAGACTATGACGCAGTGGGTTTGGCTGAACTGATATCACGCGGTGAGGCATCCGCCAGTGAGGTCGTTGATACTGCGATATCAATTGCGGAGGAACATAATCCAACCTTAAATGCGATTGTTACTGATATGTACGATGCCGCCAGAGAACAGGCATTGAAGCCTGTCGCCGGTCCGCTGTCTGGCGTTCCGTTTCTAATAAAAGATTTAAACATGGTGAAGGATGTGCCCAGCAGTATGGGCAGTCGCCTCTGGGATGGGTTCGTACCTGACCACGACGGCGAGATTGTCAGTCGTTATCGTAAAGCCGGTCTGATCATAATGGGTAAGACGAATACCCCAGAGGTTGGCCTGGCAGCGACAACCGAATCTGTGAAACTCGGTGCTTGCAGGAACCCTTGGGATCTTCAGCGAACAACGGGTGGTTCAAGTGGCGGCGCAGCAGCATCTGTTGCGGCAGGTATTCTGCCTGCAGCACATGCAACTGATGGTGGTGGATCCATTCGTATCCCTGCGTCTTGCTGTGGTCTTGTTGGGTTAAAACCGACAAGAGGAAGAACGCCGGCTGGTCCTGATGTCGGCGAAGGTTGGGGCAGCATGGCCAGCAATAATGTTGTGTCTCGCTCGATACGCGACACAGCGATGCTGTTGGATGTCACGCATGGGCCAGCTCAAGGTGATCCTTATCACGCGCCACATTTCAATGGCTCTTACTTTGATGAGCATACTAAAAAACCAAGAAAACTAAGAGTTGGCGTTGACCTAAAGCCAGCGTCCGGAGCGACAGAGATTCATGAAGAATGTTTGCTTGGGGTACAACACACAGTGAAATTATTGGAGTCCTTAGGTCACGAAGTTGTTGATATTGATTTGGACTTTGACCGTGAGATGTTTTCGACTTCGACCTATCTGTTGGTTGTTGCCAATGTCGCCAATACTGTTCAGGCCAGAGCTGACTATTTGGGATTGAATGACGTCGGTCTTGAGCATATCGAGTCGGTCACTCTAGGCGCGAAAGAGTTGGGTGAAACCTTTAGGGCGTCCGACTACGCCAAGGCAACGGCAATCATTCATCAAACCAGTCGTTATATTGAATCACGGTTTCTTGAGTACGATTTGATCTTAAGCCCAACCCTACTCCAACCGCCGGTACCGCTAGGTTATATGAACACCCATGACGGTGATCAGGAAACCTATACGGCGCATATACAAAGTTTCTGGGGCTTTACACATTTATACAATGGGACCGGTAACCCGGCGATTTCACTGCCCCTGCACGAATCCAAAAATGGCTTGCCGGTAGGAATGCAGTTAGCAGCCTCTTTTGGCAATGAGTTACTGTTATTGCAGATTGGTGCACAGCTGGAACAAGCGGCACCTTGGTTTAAGCGCGTGCCGTCGATGGGTTGAGTTAGGCAAACTATTGGCTCTTAAGCTCGGGAGTTTTAATCTAGTGGCTCTAAATAGTACCTGCCTGTTTCAATGCTTCGATGTCCGATGTCGTCATTCCCAACTCCATCAGTATCTCCGTCGTATGTTGCCCTAACAAGGGCGGAGGTGTTCGAAGGGTAGGGCCGTCAGCATTCATCATATAGCCTGCCTTGACGACTTGCGTCGGGGTACTGTTGTCAGCCGGAGATGGGAAGTTGGCAAACACGTCGCGTACTTTTAACTGTTCGTCTTCGACCACTTCAGGCAACGCTCTGATCTCCGCAACGGGTATACCTTGTGTTGACAGGGTTTCCATCCAGTGTCGGGTTGTCTGTGTTGCAAACAACGGTGCGATCACATCATGGACGTTTTGGTTATCGAGTCTTGCATCGGGGGTCGCATATTGTTTTTCATCTAACAGGTGACTCAAGTTCAAAATTTCGAACAGGGTTTCGACTTGAATTTGACTCAAGGCGGTGACCTGCACATGTCCGTCACAACTTTTGAATACATTGGCTGTTGGTTGATGAGTCGGTGATGCATTACCTTGCAGGCCTATCAATGTGCCTTGATTGAGGTAATTACTGTATTGGGCGGCCTGCATCACAAGAGCTGTATCGAGCATAGCAACATCAATTCGCTGACCTTCGCCGGTCGCCAATTTACGATACAAGGCTGTTGAAATTGAGAATGCCGTGTTGAGAGCCGTACCCATATCAACCGGCATAAAACCTGTTCGGGTAGGCCCTGTTTCGGCGTGTCCGGTCTGTGACATCATGCCCGAGGATGCTTGAATCGCACCATCGTAAGCCGCTTCACCAGCCTTGGGTCCGTTCTGGCCATAACCTGTAACGGAACAGTAGATAAGATCTGGCTTTATTTTCTTCAACTCTTCATAGCCAAGTCCGAGTCGTTCCATCGTACCTGCTTTGAAGTTTTCAACCATCACGTCGGTATCGACGATGAGCTGCTTGATAATGCTGATCGCATCCGCAGACTTGAGGTTTAAGGTGAGGCTGCGCTTATTCAGATTCATGCCCATAAAGGAGGGTGACAGCCCAATGTCTTCACCGACATTCATCAAGCCACGGGTTTGATCACCTGTAGTGGGCTGTTCCACCTTAATGACTTCTGCGCCAAGCAAAGCCAACTGCATCACAGAAAACGGCCCGGCTAGTACCTGGGTGAAATCAAGAATTTTTATGCCTTCAAATGCTTGGGTCATGTTGTCTGCTCTTGTTTGATAAGGGTGCGAAAATAGTAATGGGTCATGACTTCATTTATTGAGCTGTTGAATGAGACTAACAAATCCTCATCAATTGAGAAATAAATTGACGCATAGATGCTTGAAGCCAAAACAGATGCGGCATAGAGTCTGTTTCACTTAAATCAACTCTTTTAACAAGACAAGGACATGATCGTGACAGCATTTGATACTAAGCGGGTAATCTGCGGCGACTGGCGGCATCCACGACAAATGCTGGGGGATCAAACCTATGACGGGCATATGTCGATTCATGACGACAAGATGGCAGAAGACTTGGGTTTTTCAGGTGCGCCGATTGAAGGGCCAACTCATTTTAGTCAATTCGCACCGCTGCTTGAGGAAATTTGGGGACAAGTATGGTTTGAGAAAGGCTGTATTAGCGCCCATTATCTGAATATGGTCATTGAGGGTGAAGAGGTGCGTGCCTTCGCTGAAGTACCATTACCGGGTTCGCAGATTACCAACATCTGGGCCGAGAAGCGTGATGGCACGCCCGTATTACAAGGCACAGCAAGTGTAGGGTCTGAGCATCCGGAGACGGAGTTGGACCGTCGTCGCGCAAAACTTCGAGCACCAGATCAGTTGGTTATCTTGTCTGATCTATCGGTGGGTATGAAAGGTGCAGCACCGGAACAAGTCATTATGGATTTCGATCAAAACATGGGTGATTTGTATCCGTTTAGTTTAAATAACAAACTTGCGGGTATCACCGAGCTTTCACCCTGGTATACGTCGCAAGGTGGCAATCAATCGCCCTGGGGACGAGCGATTATTCCAATGGAAATGCTCAGCGTGCTGACAAACTACAGCAATCGCGCTGCGAAGTTTCCTGTCAAAGGTCCTGCAGTAGGCCTATACGCTGACCAGGAAATTAAATTGATTGATGGCCCTTTGTTTGTCAACGAACCCTATCGATTAGAAAGAGAGATCGTTGAGTTAAGTGAGAGTCGACGGGTCGAGTCGAATTGGGTAATGACATCCGTTTTTGAGGAAGCCTCCGGCAAACTGGTTGCAGAATGCTTGTTGAACTCCGCTACCTTGAAAGCGTCCTATGCTAAATACGAGCAAGAGGCAAAGTTGCTCGGTAAATCACTCGACTAAATGCCGCCAGGTTTGTTTTTAGTCGTTTGTTAACTATCGATCGTTACCAACCCTGACTGCCTGGGCTTCCTTTGATGGGACCTGTCAGGGTATCGGTAACCCAGCCGCCATAGTAACCGCCGGGCTGCGCATCCACCTTCTTATCGTCAATAAAGCAATCGACCATTGACGGATAAAAAGCAGGCCAAAGATACAATGTTGAAAAGGCTTGGAACATTCTGACATAACGCCAACCGACTTCGTCTTCATTAAACAGCAGCGGTTGAGAATAACCCTTCCATTCGCACAGACTGCCTTGTTCACCCAGGGCGAACTTAGCGGTTTTTACGTCTTCGGGAGGGAAATAATAGGTTGGTGCACCTGCGGTTTCAATTACGCGAACGCCTCGGCTCGTTTTAGCCAATAAGACATCGCCACGCATAACTTTTAACTCCGATCGTACCGGTTGGATTATCGGCGGGCGTGGGAAGTCCCAGACAGATTCCTGCCCCTGGCTTGGCTCAATAGCAAAATCAGGTCGAGACTTACCGTTATGCAGCCATTTGAGCCGAATTTCCTTAATTTGGTTGGTGTCGGGTAACAGGGGTATTTCATCATCAGCGTGATTTCTCTTCCCTTTTTTCTTGCCTTGTTTTTTTTGTACCATAGTTGTTTGGGTCCCGACGTCTCTTTGATGGCGTGCAATTGATGGCATGTTATGAATAAACAATTGTTGACAGCGACTAGACCATAATCATTGTCTCCTCGCAATCACTCGTCGTATGCTAGGGGCATATAGAAAAACGAGGTGTGATGGCCATGCAGAACAATACTGTTGATCGCGAAGAATGGATTCGTCAACGGGCAGAGTTACTCACATTGGAAAAAGCCCATACGAAAGAACGAGATCGCCTGAGCGAATTGCGACGGCAATTGCCCTGGGTAAAGGTGGGTAAGAACTACCGCTTTGAATTGGGCGAGGCTGAAGTGAGTCTGGCTGACTTATTTGGTGACCATAGCCAGCTCATTGTCTATCACCTTATGTTTGGTGAAGAGTGGGATAGACCCTGCTTGGGTTGCACGAAATGGGCAGAAGCTTTAAACGGTACGGTGTCTCAATTTAAAAATGCCGATGCGACGATACTGGCGGTATCGAGTGCGAGCCAGGGGCGCGTAGGCATGGAACAAGCAAAACGAGGTTGGAACTTCACTTGGGTATCGGCTGTCGACACCGATTTTAATCATGATTATTATGGTTCAGCTGACACAGGCGTTGAGACGAAATCAACCGGTACCGAAGACGTGCACTTTGACCGTGGTGAGAATCATGGCATTAGTGTTTTCTACAAGAATGAGGCTGGTGAGGTATTTCATACGTACAGTTGTTATAACCGTGGTGTAGAGCCAATGAATGGCTCGATGGCCTACCTTGATATACTGCCAAAAGGCCGCACTTGGTGAATGACGATTTGTGAGCTTTTTAAGCTGACAACATTAATGATAATTTTTTCAACGATTTATTAAATAATACAATTGGTAACCCGATGACAAAGCAATACAACGAACTGACGATGGAAGAACAACAGGTGATTCTTCATAAGGGAACGGAGCGTCCCTTTACGGGTCAGTACGACGATTTTTTCGAAAACGGGGTCTATGTCTGCCGACAATGTGAAGCCCCCTTATATCGTTCGGAGGATAAGTTTCAAGCGCATTGCGGTTGGCCGGCCTTTGATGACGAAATTGCAGGTGCTGTGCGCAGAAAGACGGACGCTGATGGTCAACGCGTGGAAATTCTTTGTGTGAACTGCGATGGACATTTAGGGCATGTGTTTGAGGGTGAAGGCATTACACCCAAAAGCACCAGACACTGCGTGAATTCAGTCTCGATGAAATTCGTCGCGCCAGCTTAAGTGGCGCCTGGCGCTGCCTTGGGTCTCGACTGTTCACATATTGTCGTGAGAGCGTGTGGCTAGTCTGTTTGTAAATGCGTCTCGATAAAGTCCATTCGATCTTTACCCCAATAGATTTCCTCATCGACCACCATCGTTGGCGCGCCGAAAACGCCGGCTTGCTGTGCCTCGGTTGTTGAATCAATGAGTGCTTGTCGAGTCTCTGCCATTTCGCATCGCTCAATAAACTCCGTTGGTCTGACGCCGAGATCTAGCGCGATGCCTGCCAACGTATCGTACTCCCCAATAGAGTCCTCATTGTTTTCCCAGTAAGCCGTGAAAATCGCATTGATGTATTCAGGCTCCAACCCCCAGTGCCGCATGGCGATGGCGCCCTTTAAAGCGCGACTCGTTTTGATTGGAAAGTTCTTCGGCATGGAGAAAGGTAACTTGTAGCGATCGCGCCAACGATTCAAGTCCGCTAGACGATTACGCATTTTGGCTTTAGGTTCATCCATTAGAACGTAGTTGTTAGATTTAAAAACATGCCCCAAATTAAACGGATGATAGTCAATTTTAGCGTCGTACTTTTCGGTTAAAGGCACGAGCAGTCGTAATGCGAAATACGAATTTGTACTACCAATGTCCCAATAGAACTTAACTGTCTTGTTGGATTGCGGCATTTCTATTCCATGCCTGCGAAATTAGGTTCGCGCTTTTCAAGAAAAGCTGTGATTGCTTCTCTGTTCGCTGGTGCACCAGTGAGTTCAGCCAAGCCTTCGTTTTCCTTGATGATATGGGCTTTGAGTTGTTCTTTGTGCGGTCCCGTCATCAAAGCTTTTGTTTTCATGACGGAAGAACTGGGTAGGGCGGCGAGTTTGGCGGCCTGTTCGTTGACGCGGATAAGCAGTTCATCGCCGGGCAGCATTTCAAGCGCAAGGCCACTTTGTACGCATTCAGCGGCCGTCATCCACTCAGCAGACAACAGGAACCAGTTGGCTTTTTGTCTGCCCATGAGTTGAGGAAAGCTATGTGTGCTACCAGCCTCTGCGGTTAAGCCTAGGGCTGAAAAAGGGCATCGAAGTCGCGCGGTCTCGGCAATGTATGTCAAGTCAGCGAGACCGCAAAGGGTAGCGCCAATACCAACGCCAATGCCATTCACAGCGAGTAAAAAAGGCTTGGGGAAATCAACAATGGCATCGAGCATGCCGGCCAGCCCATGCTTAGGAGGGTCGGAAGGACGTCCCATTGCCGCAAGGTCTGCGCCAGCTGAAAATGCACGACCTTCTCCCGTCAGTATGAGCACCTTAACTTCGCTGTTGGTGGCTGCGTCTAAAAAGGCATCTGTCAGGTCATCCATCAGCTGTGGATTAAAAGCATTGAGGGAATCCGGACGATTCAATGTGACCGTGAGGATGGAATCTTTTAAGTTTGTTTTGATCGTCATAGCAAGTCTCTGCGTGTTTTATATTTATGCACAAGCATTTGTAGATGCAATCGAGAATAGCACATCAAAAATGCGATATGATGCTAAGCGATCGCGGTATTGGTAGGGTATATGACAGCTAAATTAAATCAGTTATCGGTCCGTCAACAAGTAATGGTGCTTTATACCGCTAACTCGGCATTGGATACGGGGGTTATAGCTTGGTCCTTTTATGACGGCACAGGCAAAACGGTTCATATGGCGGGGGATCAAAATGATCCACCTTATCGGACAGGGCTCGATGCGCTGCTTGATGGTTGGCGTCTTATCCAAGCTAGTCCTCTTATAAGTCACGTGTCGGGGGATGAGTTTAGAACTGACTATCTCAAGTACGAGTTCTTTTTTGAAAAGATGATAGAACAGGTAGTTCAAATGGAGGGCCTGTAATATGCCCAAGCCAGCGTTACTCAGTTCAGAGCAAATGGCGCAATTCGCCTCCCGCGGTTTCCTTATGATGGAAGGGGTGGTACCTAAACGCATTAACGATCAGTTTCTGAATGATATCGGTAAGGTACCTGAGTCAGAAATCAGTGATCCAATGAGCTACTACGGTAAGGTCATGGGAACCAGTGCGATCCCCGTGGTGAACGCCGGTGTGCCTTTGTCTGAGGCCTATCCGGATGAAAATGCGATAACCAAAATGCTGGCGTTACCGAAAGTTGCAGGCGCGGTAAAGAGTTTGGTCGGTGATGCGCCCAGCTTTGATCATCATTTTCTGCATATGACGTTTCCGCCGAGTTTTTATGAAGCCAGTAGTCGACCTCAGGCGTCGCAGCATTGGCACCAGGATTCGACCATCGATCCAAGGCAGGCCTTCGACGTTCAGATAATGTATTTCCCTCACGCAGTCACCGCAAAAATGGGTGGCACCCGTTATCTTCCGGGCAGTCATTTACGTATTGTCAGTGAAGCGGCGATTGGTCGTTATCAGAATATCAAAGGTCAGCAGTTTGTTACTTGTAAAGCGGGAACCCTCTTGTTTATGCATATGGGCATTTGGCATGGGGGCGGACTCAATCTGTCGAACAAGGTGCGGTACATGTTTAAGATTCGGATGTGTCCAACCGAGCGTCAAGAACGCCTCTGGGATACGTCAGATCTGGGTAATGACCACCATGAACAACGACCGATTTTCTGGACGGGCCTGAAGGGTAAAACGAATCCTATTCATGAAATGCTTACGACGCCCGAACCTTGGTTTGAATATGACACCGGACGACTTGAATATATCAATCGTGTGCTTTTCTGGCGCTATCTGCTCGGTGATGACAGTTTTGATGCGGACTATTGGTTGACGCGCGTTGAGAATGAATATGCCTAAGGTTTCATCAATAAGTTATTGATTTAAATGTGTTAATGCTAGTTTTTTTTGCTTTTCGTTGAGATCCGTTGCCGCCTAATTATCAATGCCAGCTATAGGGCGCGAGAACCATCAGTGAGAGTCAAGATTTTCAATTACCATAAGGGTTAGTATCCATTCCATTAAAAAGCATAAAAACAATGAGTTTGGTTCGACGACTCAGAAAAACAAAATAAAACGCAAAGGATAGGTAGATGTCTGTACAACCCATTAACAAAGATACTCCCCATGTTGAAGTTGCCATTGTCGGTAGTGGCTTTTCTGGCTTGCTTTGTACGAGCTATTTAAAAGACGCGGGCATTGAAGACTTTTGTGTTTTTGAGATGACGCCTTCCGTTGGCGGTGTTTGGAGTAATGGTGGTGTGGGTTCTTATCCCGGCGCTGCATGTGATGTACCGGCTTATACCTATCTGCCTTTTCTAGATAAGACGGGCTTTATTCCGTCAAAAAAATATGTCAGCCAGATCGAAATTGCAGGCTATGCTGAAATGCTCACCGATTTTATTGGGGTCAGAGACAAGATCCATTTTAACCGAAAAGTTACTGAACTCAGACATATTGGCGACGGAGAAAAAGCGTGGACAGTCACCACGGTTGATACAGCGACCGGCGGTGATGCGCAAACCGTTACAGCCCAGCATGTTGTGTCTGCAAATGGACCGCTTTCCAGCCCCCGGATGCCTGAAATTTCCGGCATGGACAAGTTCAAGGGCGAAAGTTTCCACACGGCTCAGTGGGACAAAAGCGCATCATTAAAAGGTAAGAAGGTTGCCGTAGTAGGCACAGGTGCTTCCGCGGCGCAGGTGATCACTTCAATCGCCGATGATGTAGAGCAGCTTACGGTTTTCCAACGAACACCAACTTGGTGTTTGCCCCGTGATGACGAACCAACCCCCGATGACATTACTGAAAAATTCAAAGCCGGTGGTTACAGTGAAGAACTGCGCCGTGTCGCTTGGAGAGAGGGCGAGTCAACCGAAGATACGGGCTTCACGTTTGAGGCATTGCACGATGTTGCCCAGAATGACGCGATCTGCGACGAACTACGTGCAGCCATTAAACGCGATGTGAAGGACCCAGAGTTATTGAAACTGCTGACACCGGATTATCCGTTTTTCTGCAAGCGCGCGCTGTTCATTGATGACTACTACACAACCTACAACAAGCCGAATGTGACCCTTGTGCATGATAATGGCGGTGTTGTCGCTGTTAATGAAACCGGTCTTGAAACCGCCAGCGGTGATACTTACGACTTTGATGTCATTATTTATGCAACGGGTTTTGACAGCAACTTTATTCCCTTTCCGATATTTGGTCGTGATGGGGTTAGTCTTGCTGAAAAATTTGGTGCTAACGAAGCAAATAAATTCCAGATGGTACACCCGCATTCACTGTGGGGTATCCATGTAGATGAGATGCCGAACTTTTATATGATGATCGGTCCGCAAAGTTTGAACCCGGTTACTAATGTGACCTTGCTTTGCGAAGAACAATCGAAATATATCGCTGACTTGGTTTCCGATATGAAATCCAAAGGCAGTATTGCCGTTGAACCGACGAGCGAAGCCGTGACGCATTGGACCGATATGTGCGAGGCGTCCTCTGACGGTAAGGTTTGGTTGCGTTGTAATAATTGGTATATGAAGACGACCAAGACTGACGTCGCTGAAAACCGTGAGCGGAGTTCAGGCATGTGGATGGAATCCTATGCGGAATATCTGCAGCATGTGTTGGGTGAAAAGGGTGGTAGCCGGGATGAACTCTTAAGCTATAGCTAAATTCAGTGTTGTCAGCGACAGATTTTATTGTCGCTATAAGGAAAACGAACCGGAGCAATGGTTCGTTTTTTTTTGCATGCGCTTTGTCTCGAAACTGCTTCTACAACGCTTGTATTGATAACAATTCATGCGACACTGGGGAAAGCAGGCCGAGCCTGACATTAAGCTGCGGCTGACATGCTCGTTCATAAGCAGGAGATACCGCATGCTGAAATTAGCCCAAGTCGTCTTATTTTTAGCAATAACCGATGCTGATCGAAGTCGGACGTTCTATGAAGACGTGTTGGGATTGACGTTTATGAGTGACGATCCATTTGCACTGGTGTTTAAAACAGACGACAGAATTTTACGCCTTGCGAAAGTTAAGACGATGAACCCCGCGCCATACACTGCGCTAGGCTGGAATGTTGTAGATATCAAATCTGCTGTAGACGGTCTTGTTGCTAAGGGCATCGATTTTCAAGTCTTCGCCGGTATGGCGCAGGATGAACAGGGCGTCTGGCATTCGCCCTCCGG
The DNA here is from genome assembly GCA_905182025.1 of uncultured OM182 clade bacterium. Lineage (GTDB taxonomy): Bacteria > Pseudomonadota > Gammaproteobacteria > Pseudomonadales > Azotimanducaceae > JAHRVQ01. The sequence goes on along the minus strand of CAJJAA010000012.1, from coordinate 13,518 downwards.
TGCGAAAGTCGCGTGGTTTCGAGATCCGGATGGCAATGGTTTATCGCTTACTCAGGGATAGGAAAAAATATTATTTTAATTTCACATTGTCACAATTTTGGCTTTTCTTGCTGACAAAGTCGTGTGCCGTCGGCTATCGCATTAGATAGCCTATCGAACAACTATTAATAAGACATCAATAAGGTATCAATAACTTACCGCGGAATAACTTTCCCCTTCGAGATAACCCTGTCGATTCGCCGCGTGTTACGAATATCGTCCAGAGGATTCTGCGATAGCAAAACCAGATCCGCCCGTTTGCCAACTTCGATTGTGCCCATCTGATCTTCAATACCAAGAAATTGAGCCGGTCGGACCGTTGCCGCTTCTATTGCCTGCAAGGGTGTTAGGCCTGCTCGAACCAACATTTCAAGTTCGCGATGTAAACTGTAGCCGGGTATCGCCAAGGCAATCGGTGTGTCAGTGCCAGCGCCAATCGGCACGCCTGCATCTAACATGCGTTTCACCATCGAAAGTGAGTATTGAGCGAAACGTAAGTCTCGCTTGGCGTATTCCTTCGGAATAAATTCATTGGGTTTGTTCCAATCTTTTTGAACCTCCGGCAGCATTGCGCTGATTGCGTCATTCCAATCTATCTGTTCATAGGGAGGAGCCAGTGCAATCGCGTTCAGCCTTAAGGTTGGTACTTGTATTGTCTGCGTCAAATTTGCCAATACCATGGCGCAGCGTTCTTCATCGAGTGCGGCGACAGCATCTAAACGTTGTAGTTGGTGTAGTGAGGATCGAAGTGCATGTCCCGATTCAATGTTTGCTGCCGTGAGTTTTTCTTGCCGGGTTACCAGCAACGCTTCAGCGTTCGATGCGCAATCTAACTCGATATTGCGAAGATGTTCCATCGAACCCACTTGATTTCCAACGGTTGATGCCAGCAGGTGCAAGGGCACGTGAGAGGCGATGGGCATCGAGAGTTTATCTGCCTCATCGACCATGGCTAAAAAGACTTCTGGGTTGACCAGCTCGTAGATTTTGATGAAATCTGCACCGCTGTTCTTAAGACGCCGAACGTTCTCTCTCGCTTGTTCGACATCAGAGTTCTGGGTGCCAATCAACGGTCGTGCATTTCCGTCATAGACAACATGTTGACCATCCAGTAACGGACCGGCGAAATATACGCGAGGTGAAACGGCATCGATTGCTCGCATTCGCGCAATCACGGGTAACATATCCTGCATCATGCCACCGGTATCACGAACGCTTGTGACGCCCCAGGATAAAAACGATTGAGGCATGAGATCGGTAAATCGGTCGTCGTAGGTGAGATGAACATGCATGTCCCACAAACCAGGTATCAAGTACTTGCCAGTACCATCAATGATGTTGGCCGTCGTCGTTGTTGATTCAGGAGTAGCATCAGAGGAAACACTGATAATTTTATCGCCCCTGACCACAACGGTGACATTTTTTACAGGACCTTGCTTGGCATCAATGATGGTGACATTGGTAATGACAATATCATTGTCGGTGTTGTCTGACCCTGTATTTGTGCAAGAGGATAGTAGGGCGTAAGCGATGAGCATGACGAGTAAAGAGCGTTTATTCATATCAACCATTTTGTTTGTATCTGTTTAGTTTTTGCCCCGCAAAATGTTTGATTGCGTCGAACACTTTGTGGGGGAGGTATCAAGCCTAGCCAATGCCAAAAGGATTAGCATTGCGTCGCCCGAAATCAGGTAGTGCATCCGGATCGACTTTAACCCAATTTGCGGGTCGTTTCTCAAAGAACGCGGCGTTACCTTCGGCGGCGTCGGGTCCTTTAATCGCCCAGCCAATGGCATCATCGTCTTCATAGATAGCCCGATAAAATTCACCTTCATCCATCATCCGGCCCCAGGTCATCCGTTTCACAATTGACACGGCCGTGGGTGAAGAGCCTGTAGCGATCTCGCCGGCGAGTTTTCTTGCCTCATCCATCAACGATGCTTTGGGTACGCAACGTAGCACCAAGCCCATTTCTGCGGCTTCTTTGCCTGAGACTTTACGTCCCGTTAAAAGTAGGTCGGCGGTTTTCTCAAGCCCAATCAGTTTGGGCAAAATCCACGTTGTGCCCATCTCTGGAATTAAACCCCATTTGACGAACGAAAAAGCTATTTTCGCATCATCCGCGGCAAGGCGAATATCACAGGTCAAAGGATAAGCGGCGCCAAATCCGCCTGCTGCGCCATTGATTGCGCAGATGACCGGTTTGGATATTTGAAATGGGTAGGTTCGCAATACCCGTTGGGTCGGCTGCCCATCGGTATCAACGGGTGTTGAATTTTCACCTCGCTCGCGAACGTCATTGAGATCGAGACCGACACAAAAAGCATCACCGGCACCGGTGATGATGACAACTCTAACATCGGGATCCTTGTCACACTGACGTAAGTATTCTGTGAGTTTAATGGCCATCTCGGGGCTGTAAGCATTACGCTTGTCAGGTTGATTAAAGGTGAGTGTGGCGATGTGGTCACGCTTTTCAAACAACAGATGGCTCATTTGTTTTGTCCTAAATTGTGTGGGTACGGTGTTTAATAAAATACAATATCAAAATCCGATGCGTAAAACTGTATCGGTTCGCGCGGTAATCCTGTGCTTGTTTGTCCCACTTTGGTGACAAGCTTGATGGCATGTTAGGTAGCGTATTGGCGTATTCGGTATGATCCCCACATTTTGGTAAAATCTTCCCAATTCAGGCGGGCGTGATTAGCTCCAGCATTGACGTCCCGCCAACTACGTTGAAGCGGTTCATCAATAAGTGACGCACTACCGCCACGTATTGAAAAGGCTGTGTTGACAGCCTGATGGCACGGCTGTGCAGCCCATGCGGCATCTCTCACAATGCGAATTTGTGTCTGAGCGTCGGGTTCGGCGGATGCTTCTAACGCGATATCGATCGCGTTCGCTGCGCGTTCCAATACGAGGCGTGTGGCATGGACGGCGGTGACTTGCGTCGACAGTCGTTCTTTAAAGCGTTGAATTGCTGCTTCTGCATCACCGAGAATGGGTGCTGCAATCACCAACACAGCAAGCGCGCCATCGGGCGCGACGGAATTTATCGAATGGACGCCACAATCGGCATAGGTGAATGACGCCTCAGCTTTTATGTCCTTGCTGCTGGTGCCCTTCAAACCGGAAACGTGCCATGTATCGACAACCTCGCAATGGGCTTTGGGTATGGCAAATAAATGAGGTTGTGAGCGTTTTGACAATAGCGTTGCCGCCAAAGCCGGTAGGGTCAGCGCGGTGTTGATCCGTGACGGTCAGTAAGATGTTTGGCTGCGCAGGACGGTCGTGGTCGTGGCTTATGTGGGTATGCCTAGACTATTCATTCATCAGTATTTTGGTTGGTGTAATGCGAAAAATTGTCCGTTGTTCATCATCCATCATTTTGATGAATGCCTCGTCGCTCTTGAAGTTGGGGTCGTCAGTCAAAACTTGAAAGACACGTTCCGTTAGCTCAGCCCGTTGCGGATCTTGATCAACACATTGCACCTCGCCGTAAACAATGAGTTGCTTGCGGCCGTCGTGAATCAACAGGGCGACTTTGGGCTGGCGTAAGGCATTTTTCCATTTTGCCGTGTAACTTTTAACGGAAATAGCGAAGTCCTTGCCATTCCAGGCATAACCAATCTGTGAAACTTGCGGAGAACCATCTGTTCTTCCTGTCGCGAGCACTGCCCATTTATGATTGTTGAGATAATCCTGTTGTGCCTCGGTGATCGTTATCGGATCCATTTTAATTCTCTTTTTTGTTTAGTTGTATTTTCATGAGACTAATTTAGTGATAGCAAGCAGCGCCGGTCAGGCTGCTCAGTTAGCGCGTAGTCGGCAGCTACCGTTAGTTCACCTCAAGGTAAGCTAGAGCTTGTAGGTCGTTTCACTGACGATCAACCGACGCGGTGACCGTTTGGTGTCCGCCATGTGGGCGACGTCTTTGCCGATTGCGCGTTTGGCGTCATCTGAATCGAAGAAATTTTCGTGTAGGTCTTGCAGCGTATCGAAACCACAAAGCGCGATCCCATCCCAAGCAGGTCCGCTAAAGCAATGCACGACGCTCAACTGACGATAGTGGCTCATGGCTGTATGTGACTTTAATGCGAGCGGCGCATGTACATCTCGCCAATGGGCGTCACTTTCAACATGGCCCAAGGCGGGGTTTGAGACCATCGGAAATACGCCAATCACGCCTTCTAGAATTTGCGATGTGTCGTTATTTTCGTGGCGAGTATGGGGATGAATTTTATGTCGATTTGAGCGTGCCTTGATGTTTCGTTCACAAACCAAATACAGACCAACATCCGCCAATTCTTTTAGGGTCTGAAGATTATCCGTTACGGTTTTGAACAATATTTGGCAAGGTAGTTTTTCCATGACGGCAGGGTCTGTTCGCGTTTCCTCGAACACCGTTCCCCCCATGTTCTTTGCTGCATCATAAATGAGTGTGCGGTTGTTGCTGGCGACCATGAGAAACATCGTGTTTGAAGAAAGAGAGCTTGAAGTAACAGTATTTGAAGACATGATTCACCTTAGCAAATTCGAAATCGTTTTATCTATTGCAAATAGATCTTTGATCATTCATAACAAGAGCGTCAGTAGTATGCAATAGAAGACGCAAGGATCAGCCGGTTTTGTATCATCTACCTTGGTGATAATGAAGCAGGTAACGTCGGGTCAGGTTAAAAGCAATTGGCCGCGTACAACGCTTGTCTCAGGGGTTTCGCGAAGCGGCGATTACTAAGATAAAGCAGTTTTAAGCGGCGGTCACAATGAGTCCTAATCGAGTCGTATCCGTTGGTAGCCCAGTGTGTAAGTCGGGCCACAGGATTATTCAAGCGCCGTTGGCGGGAACTGCTTTGGAGGTGACCAAGGCGTGTCCTTTTATTGATGCGGTCAGCCTACTTGCTGTGTTGAGACTGATACAGATGTAGAAATTTATGGCAGGATAGTTGAGTAACAATATTTTGAGGTTTTCGTGAAAAATAACAAGGCAAGCAACAGTGACTGATCACAAGATACAAACTGAAGATGGACGCACCCTAAGTTTTGCCGATTTCGGTAAACCCGATGATATTGCCGTGCTGTGTTGTCACGGCGGACCTGGTTCACGAGTTGAATTGAAATCGGTCGCGCCACAGGCGATAGCGGCCGGGTTTCGGCTTATCGGCATAGACCGGCCCGGTTATGGCGACTCGACAGTTAATCCTGGTCGTAGCATTTGCGATTGGACTGCGGATGCGCTTGCGATTGCCGATCACTTAGGTCTGCATAAATTTATGACCGTTGGTTTATCAACCGGTGGTAGTTATGCGCTCGCGACCGCGTCAGTCGCTCCCACAAGAGTGATGGCAGTATTAGTAGGCTGCGGCATGTCCGATATGAGTTGGGCCTGTCGCGTCGAAGAAGCCAGAATGAAGGGTGCTGAAAGCATTTGGGATGCCGTAAATCGAGATGAAAGTATTGCCTTAGCGATAGATCAGTTTGGCGAGCAGGGCGAGAAGATGCTCGAGGTAGATCCTGATGCGGAACCGATGCTGAGTCCTGCCGATTTAGCATTTGTCATGCAACCCGACTATGGCGCGAATGATCCGAATAACGAACCCTTCCGTCAGGGTGTGTTGGGATACGCGGATGACAGAATTGCAGATGGTCCGAAAAATGGTTGGTCTAGCTTTGATATCAATGCAGTTGTCTGTCCCGTCACGGTCATTCACGGCGAGCAAGATTGGATTGTACCGATTACACATGCTCACCATACGGTAAGTTTACTCCCCGATGCTCAGCTCAAAATATTTCCGCAGCACGGGCATTTAAGTCTAGGCATGGAGCTAGTAAGTACTTTAGAGGCGCTAATGGGTCGAGTCGAACCCAAAGCAATCTAACTGCGATGGCGTTACCGAGCGGTAAAGAGAATTGCCCATGCCTCATATGCGAAACGGTTTTTTGTGGATCGTGTCCGCCAATTTGATCGGGAATTGTTGTTAGCTTTTTTCAAGTCTCGGCCATTTTTCCAAATGTACCTGTAACAATTCAATCAATGTGCCATCAGGATCTAAGCAGGTTGCGATTTCAGCCAGACCGTCCTTTGCGGTCTGGGGTGGACTGAGAAATTCAATACCTTGGTGAGTAAGTTGCTCGTAGTCCCGTGCCAGATCTGCAGATACAAGACAAATTCTCACCAGTCCAAGGTCTACATTAGCTAGAGGTTTGGCTTGAGATAGGCCTGTCAATTCGGTCAGATCTATTTTTGGAAAGCCTTTGTCCAGTTGCATAATACAGGCCCTGCCGGTCGAGTTGTTAGGTAAACCGAGTGCAATGCGACTGCCAGCGTCCAGGGTGTTTGGGTTGGGTTCTGCCGTTAAGCCTAGGTAAGGTATGGCGGGGATAAAAGACTCGAAGCCCAGTTTTCTGTAGAAGTTGATAGAATCCTCAAGGTTGGTCACATTGATATTGATATGGCCCCAGCCGAGTTTTGTCGCTTGCTTTGTCATCGTTTGTCTCTACTAGGTCGAATGATTGATAAAAATAGATCAGTTGTTGGGTGCTGATAATACAGGTTATCTCCTCGTTATCGATTGCTACCGATTGCTATCGATTTCGATTTAGGCACGTGCAAACTAGAGAGAATTATTCCGTTTCCCCAAGTTCCGTTAGCCCAAAAGTGTGTTCAGACATGGGCGAAGTTTAAAACAGCCTCGGCATCAGTGCGAGCGTGCGAACGATTCGCTTCGATGTTGGGCCGCGACGCCAATGGGCTGAAATAGCCTGGTTGAGCTAATGTCATCGAAAATTTACAGGGGTCGAGTTGGGTATCTGTGCTAAGCCCGTAGGCTCATGTATGCAGCATTACCGATCTTATCCTCAACGTGTAAACCGAGTTCGTGCGCAGCGATAACACCTGCCAGCGCCACGGCTTCGGTGATCGCCATCGGCATATTCGAAACGGTTGCATATGCCGATGTTTCTTTCGCGAGCAAGTTGAGTGATTCCAAGTCTGTGACCTCAACTGAGAGTTGCCCAAGGTGAATCGGCAAGCCAACTTTTGCGAAAAATTCTGCGGCCTTGTTGGCTTCGTTAACGTCACCTTCAATCATTAACTGCGTTAGAACACCCATGGCAACCATCTCGCCGTGTAGGTAGTTGGCGTGTACAACGGGTAGGTTCGTGTAACTTTGTGCAACGGCATGGGCGACGGCAAGTCCACCACTTTCAAAGCCCAATCCACTGAGTAGCGTATTGGCTTCAACGATTTTTTCTAATGCTTCGTCAACACGATTCGCCTTGACGGACTCCAGGGCTGCTTCACCCACGTCGTATAAGGTCTCAGCGCAGATGGTACTGATGGCGTTTGCAGCAAGGGTAGGGCGCGTGCCCATGATGGTGGTTGCGTTTGGGTTTTTTAGGCAAACCCGTGCCTCGTACCAGGTTGCCATTGCGTCTCCCATGCCCGCCACAAGATAGCGCGGTGATGCATTGGCAACAACTTGAGTATCAACAATGACCATAGCGGGGTTCTGTGGAAAGAATTCGGCACCACTGGATACGCCTTGCGGTGTGTATAAAACCGATACTGCAGATGTGGGCGCATCGTTGGATGCAAGGGTGGGAATGATGACAACTTCGATGCCGAGTCGGTAGGCGATACATTTTCCTGCATCGACACATTTACCGCCGCCTATCGCAATTAAACAGTCAACAAATTTGTCTGAGAACGCATCAACTTGCGTGTCAATTTCTTGCAATGAACACTCGCCGTCAAAGGCGGCGGTATGTACTTCAATTCCTTGTTCACGGAGGCTTTTAATGACGGTTTTCGCGTCAGCATTTAGGCCTCGAGTTGAAGCCAATATACCGACTTGCTTCGCGCCGAGAAGCTGCAAATATTTACCTGTGTTTGCCAGAACGCCTGCGCCTTGGATATAGCGTTGCGGTGCAATCATGACCCTGGGTACGGGGCCCTTTTTATTGCTATAAATAGTTTGTGGAAAAAATAGTGGCATGTCACTCATGGCGAAACCTCTTTTTATACATATCTTTAATTACTAACAGTTTAACTTAGGTTGTTGTCACAGCATCAGTTCAATATACTAACGATTCGCATGTCTTATGCTGATTGATTCTCTATGACTCACGCTAATTTGACCATCCAGTTTTTACTATTAAGTAAATTTAGTTATTTATAGGGTAAATAAGGAAAATTATCAGATTTTACGGTAACATAGTTTTTATCCGTCATTAAATCTGTTTAACCGTAAAGTTTGATTGCAAGAGAACGCAGGCAGAAGAAACGTTCGCCCGTCGAAAAAACGAAGAGAGTAGCCTTGTACCGTTCTAAAGCCGCTAAAGCTTAGAACAGGGCGCGACACAGAGGTCATCATGGAAAACTCAGGCATAGCTCGTGGAAACATCGCTCGCCAAGCTAATAAAAAGTTGCGCCGGCAACGAATTCTTGACCTTGCCGTGCGCCTAATCGCGTCAGATGGGATAGAGGGCTTTACGATAAACCGGCTTGCCAGAGAAGCGAGGGTATCAACACCAACGATTCACAACCTATTTGGGAAAAAAAATGACATCATTAAAGAGTTGGTTTCGAATTTAATTCAACATATGGGTGGCTTGGCCGTTAAATCCCCCCCTATCGACCCTATTGAAAACGCAAAGTTTTTTATCGGTAATATCATTACTGAATTCGAGAAAAATACGGATTTTTTTCGCGTCGCACTTATGTCGGCAGAGCAATTAGGACTGTTTCATCCTAAATTGCCGAATGGACTCCATCAGCAAGCACAGCAAGTGGCAAGACCGAGGAAAGAGTGGTACGAGAGCGGGTTGCTACTTGGAAATATCGAACCCAGCGTAATTAGGGAAACAGTTCACAACAGCAACCGGCTTGGGCGGCTTGATTGGGCTAGCGGCTACATTGACTTGAATCAAATGCGCCGGCAGGTTTTACAGAACATATTTTTGGCGTACGCGTCTGATGCTAGCCCCGAGTATCACGTCAGGCTGTGTGAAGAAATAAGCAGCCTCAACAGCCAATAAGTCATATCACCATCACGAAAGTCATTAGGTTACTTGGTTGCAACGCGGGCTAAGTGAACCGTTCGCCTGCTGGGATAAGCGTCGCGGGCGTAGCAAATCGATCACCGTGCTGAAAGACGAGCGCCGTACACCGAGCCCTATTAAGCCTCGTACGCGAACAGGAATATCTTACTCAGCAGCATTTTTATAACCACAGCCTGAGTACTCGAGTCAGCATCAGTAAGTAACTGTGACAGTGACCTGGTCACTGTAAGCCCCTTGGGCCGCCGGTTGCGCTGACGGTACGCTACCATAGGCAGTAAGGGTTTGAGAGACGCCAGTTCCGGTAAGCGCCACACCTGTAGAAGCGGTATTTCCCCATACCGTGCCGCGAGCGTCATCTGAATAAACTTGATAGACCAGATACTTTCCCGCTCCAGCAGTCATTCGGCGAACTGGCGCAGCGGCCGAACCCGAACCGGCGGAAGCACCAGCGTTCATAGTGATCAGGGCCGCTGCGCCTGAGGTGCAGGTCGTAACTACCGTGGCCGTGGTTTCAAGGTCGGCCGATGCATTGGCGACAAAACCATTATAGGCTCCGAAAGCCATTGGATTGGAGTCGATAGTGCAGGAATGCCCAACCGATACGCTAACGTTCATGGTTGAAGTCGCTGTGTCAGCGTAGGTAGAGTCGCTAAAAGCAGCGAAGCCGAGTGCTATGGCCGATAGGGTCGCGAGTTTAAGCGTGCTTTGGTTGAATCTCGATTTTATAACTCGTTCCTTTTATTAAAAAATGCAGTTTTCTGCACGCCGATTAGATTGCTCACAAGCTCCTTAATGTTAGTCAATAATTTACGGGTCATGGAATGCAGTCCCCGTTGTGTCTAATAAGACAGCGAATGCATTTTTACACGCATTTACATATTAGTTGTAGACCATAAAATTCGGCTGGTTAGAGCGCTGGACTCATAATCGATCGGTCGTCGGTTCAAGCCCTACTGGGCCCACCATTTTACCCAACGCCCCGAACTTGCCGCTGGTAATTTGAGCAAAAGTCTATCATTTTCAGCGGCAGCGCAAAACAGCTGTTCAAATGTATTCGTCGATCTGAAGCCACCCAGTCAAGCTGGCGTGTGCGGTAGGCAAAATCGACCACGACACAATAGGTGCCCCGTCAACTCACTAGCGACACTTTCTCAATGAGCTCGCGCAGTGCCTCTACTCAACAATCAGGACATGTTCTGGCCGACCGGCAGTTTCGATACAAACGCCGCTGTGCAGAAACGACACTGCTATACCGGCGGTGGAGCGTCACTGGCCTGATTTCAAGGCCATGCTATCCGCGCGGGGCAAACAACGACCGGGCTACGCGGTTCGTGACTTCGATGACTATCTGAAGTGTGGCCGCCTGGAGCATAGCTTTCTGCGGGTTCGCTGTGATACCTGCCATCACGAGAAGCTTGTCGCCTTTAGCTTTAAGCGGCGGGGTTTCTGTCAGTCCTGCGGCGCAAGGCGGATGGTCGACCTTGCGACACATCTTATGGGAGCCCTTGGATTCACACAGATCTTAGTGATGCGGGCGAGGCCTGTAGCGTTCATCGTGTGGCTAGGTTTATACGAGAAAACAAGATTAGGGCCAAAATAGGCTACAAGCTGCGCCATATGAAGAGAGGCAAGCTAGATAGCATTGCTGGCAATATTCTAGATCGTAACTTTGGTCCTGATATGCCGAACCTACCCTGGTTGAGTGACATTACTTATGTGCGAACTTACGAAGCGTTTTTGTCTGTGGCTACAGTAATAGACCTTTTTTCGCTGCGCATAGTTATTTGGGCGATGGATAAAAACATTGATCGGCATTCTTTGAACCACGTCAATCTGTTTTTTTTATGGCTTCTAGTCGCTTTTATCTGATTTTTTATCGTTTTTTATGTGATGTTTGATGGCAGCCCATTTTGCAGATTTAACGGATCGACAATTTTAACTTAATAACAATTTTAATATATCAACAAATTTTGTTAGTTGATAAATTTAATGAGCAATAAAATCTGTTGACTTTATAAGACGAGAGGATTTATTATCAGCTTCGCACCGATTCAGATCAGTTCGATGATGACGTCACTAACTATGTTTTGCAGAAAACTGCACTTTATTAACAAAAGGAAAAAAGTATGAAAACTAAACTCAATCAAAGCAAACTTAAACTTGCGATCGTATCAGCTATGCTACTTGGCACTGCTGGTATTACCGCCCCTGCCTACGCTGCCTAGATGCAATACCATGAGTGTTTCAGCTAGTATCGGCACGGCCTGCACCATAAGTACCTCAACGTTAGCCTTCTCGCAGTATGATGCTGTTGGCGCCAACGCATCGACCACCTTAGCTACTGGCGTCGAGTAATTCGACTTGCACTGTGGTGCGCCGGCAATATAAAAATGGGTCAAGGATTACACGATGCGACTCGAACGATGCTACTCCACGTCGCCGAATGGTAGCACGCTACAGATCGTACTAATTTCCTAACTATAGTGTTTTAGTGATTCTGGAGGATCAGTAGTATGGGAAAACGCTACTGGTGTCACCTATACTGGTACCGGTAGTGCTGAGACTTTAACTGTTTACGGTTCGGTCCACAGGCGCAAACTGACGCTATTGTAGGAAGTTATACTGACACATTAGTTGTGGCAATCAATTACTAATCGCAATACGAATATTGATGCAGGCCGCTTGCGGCCTGCATTCTTATAGTATGAGTAAAAAAGGGTAGTAGTGTGAACACAAAAATAGGCCAAAGATCACTTAACCTGTGCGATCGTATCGACCATGGCTGCTTAGCGCCTGCTGCCTTACCGTGCCTGCCTACGCTGACGACACAGCAGCAAACTGGACTGTGTCAGCCGAGCATCAACGCGTCTTGCACCATGAATGTAACAGACTTAAACTTTGGCGCCTATGATCCTATTGTCGCAAACGCAACAGAAGGCCTTACGGGCTCTGCCACGGTATCAACGACCTGCACATCAGGTGCAACGGCGTTGTAACCATGAGTGGGGGTCTCCATCCCACATTTTGTATGAGTTCGAAATGTTATCGCCGAATGGCCAATGCAGGAGAAACTAGTTTCTTGAGGTACAACATTTACACTAACGCAAGTTATAGCTGGGGATACGTATGGACTGATAATCCAGTAGATGTGAAAACCGTCGGCCACGTGACAGGTAGCGGTATTTCCCAGGATTTGACTGTTTACGGTGAAGTTCACAAAAATCAAACGAATGCATCAGCAGGAAGTTACACCGATACAATCAACGTAACACTCCGTTTCTAATGCTCGTGCGCGCAATGATTAAAGCCAGCTTGCGGCCTGTATTCTTATAGTTTTAGCGAACAAAGGTAGTAGCATGAACACAAAAATAGGCCAAAGACCACTTAACCTGGCGATCGTGCTGGCCACGGTACTCGGCCTGACTGCTCTTACCATACCTGCCTACGCTGACGCAACAGCAAACTTGACTGTTTCAGCTAGCATCAACGCGTCTTGCACCATAAGTACCACAGACTTAAGCTTCGGCACGTATGATGGTATTGTCGCCCACGCATCACAAGACCTTACGGAGACAGCCACGATATCAACGACCTGCACTACCGGTTCAATCGCGTTATAACCATGGGTGGAGGACATCACGGACGCTGGATCTCCGTCAGCCTATTCGGCATATGAAAAATGAAGGAAGTAATAGTTATCTGAAGTATGAGATTTATGCTGACGCTGGTCATACATTTGTATGGAATTACGATCGGTTTCGAATGAGTTCAGTCGCGAGTGTGACTGGTACTGGTGCCTCTCAGGATATGACTGTTTATGGTAAAGTTTTTAAAAATCAAAAAGATGCTGCGGCAGGAAGTTATACTGACACAGTCACTATAGGAGTCAATTACTAATGCTGAAACGAGTAATGATACAGGCCGCTTACGGGCTATTTCTTTTGGTAGCCGGAGTCAACGTGGTTAGCGCCGCCTCCATTGGGGTGAGCCCGGTGCGTGCAACTTTATCCGCCAACCAGAAGATAGAAACAATCACCGTGCGCAACACTGGTACGGAGCCAATGTCGGTGCAACTGGAGGTGATGAGCTGGTCTCAGCAAGACGGTGAGGATGTTTTCACAGCCACCCGCGAGGTGCTGGCCAACCCACCCATTTTCACCGTTCCGCCCGGCGGCTCGCAGTTGATCCGGGCTGGACTGCGGCGCGCGCCCGATGCGCGGCGCGAGCTGACCTATCGCATCTTTCTGCAAGAGTTGCCGCCGCCGCCCAGTCCCGATTTTAATGGGGCAAAGATGCTAATGCGCGTTAGTCTGCCTGTGTTTGTATTGCCCGAGGTCGCCGCTCAACCCGCACTGCGCTGGCAGGCGGCGCGCACTTCGGATGGCGCCCTCAAAATCAGCCTAACCAACATTGGTA
>CAJJAA010000011.1 GCA_905182025.1 uncultured OM182 clade bacterium | reverse complement strand
TCCCGACCGACCATGTCAAAGCCGGCACGCCGCTTGTATTCGGTACCAACTTCGAAGCCTGACGCATAGATCAAACAATCAAGCTCGTACTCTTGCCCATCAACAATGACGCCTTTTTCGGTAATTTGCTGCACACCTTTTCCGTCAGTATCAACGAGCACCGTACCGGGGGTATTGAACGCCTGTAAATATTGATCATGGAAACAGGGTCGCTTACAGAGTTGTCGATACCATGCCTTAAGCTTGTCAGCCGTTTTCGGATCTTCCACTAGCGTATCGACGCGAGCGCGAATCTGCTCCATCTTCTCGAAGTCAGAATCCTCAACAGCCTCCATGATTTTCTCGGCAGTCATATTCTCAGGCGATAGGCTCATCACCTTAGCGCGAATTCTGCGGGACAAGTCGGTCCAACCGTCCATCACCAAGTCCTCGCTAGCCATTGCGCCCGTTTGATTTAAGGTGAAGTTTTCCAGCCAGCGCTGCTGCCAACCCGGCGTCGCCATCTCATTAAACCAATCTGTATCGGTTGGTTTGTTCGCTCTGACATCGATTGAAGAAGGCGTTCGTTGGAATACAAACAGCGATTTACAAGCCTTGGCAAGATGCGGCACACATTGAACAGATGTTGCGCCAGTGCCAATAATGCCGACGCGTTTGTCAGCAAGCTTCTCCATCGGCGCACCCCGCGGATCACCGCCAGTGTATTCATAGTCCCAGCGGCTGGTATGGAAGGAATGTCCTTTGAACGATTCAATACCGGCAATGCCAGGCAGTTTCGGCACGTGCAGCGGACCCGTTCCCATGGCGAGGAACGAGGCTGTGAATGCATCACCTCGATTGGTTTTGATCAACCAACGTGACTCGGCTTCATCCCAACTAAGGTCTTCAACCTCCGTATGGAACAGCGCATTGTCATAGAGCTTGTATTGTTTGCCGATTCTCTGGCATTGCTCAAGTATCTCTGGCGCGTGCGCATACTTTTCCGTCGGCATGTGCCCTGTCTCTTCTAACAACGGCATGTAGATAAATGAAGCTGTATCACATTGCGCGCCGGGATAACGGTTCCAGTACCAGGTACCACCGAAATCGCCGCCTTTCTCGATAATTCTGACATCCGTGATGCCTTGCTCGACCAATCGAGCACCGGTCACCAAGCCGGCAAAGCCGCCACCAATAAACGCGACTGTGACATGATCGGTCAGCGCTGCACGCTCCTGCAACGCTGTATAGGGGTCAGCAAGGTAATGAGCCAGTTGACCCTTAACTTGCAAATACTGCGCATTGCCATCAGATCGCAAGCGTTTGCTCCTTTCCTCGGCATATTTTTGACGGATGGCTTCTTTATCAATTGCGGTGACGGTCATTCGAGCTCCAACAGCGACATGGTTACGTGAGGCAAACATAAAGGCTGGATATTTGCACTGAGACTAGGCCGAGTCAATTCGCAAAGCACCAATATCAGCCTACGGAATTTGCGAACCGCGCCTAGCGCTATCACTCAGCGTCAATTCCCCATCATGCTCTGTCCCCTTGTGAAGCAAAGGTCATATCGATTCGGCCGATTTCGACGATGTAGCCTCGCCGAGGTGTCTAGACAGGACGCGCATACCTGACGCAGAATGGTCGAACATTCGCCAACACCAACAACCGTCGTTGTAAATCGACACTAGGAGTGAATTATGACTGAAGCATTGGTCGAAAGAGAAGATGACAACGGTATCGCTATTCTTACATTGAACCGGCCAAAGGCACTCAATTCCTTGAGCCCAAGCTTGTTCGTTGAACTACGCGCTCACATAGAAAACATCGCCGGTTCAGATGAGATTGGTTGTGTGATTCTAAGAGGCAAAGGACGGTCTTTTTCTGCCGGCAATGACCTCAATGCAATAACATCAGGCGATGTCGCGCCCTCTAAACACTATCAGGCCGAAACCCTCGACCTTATTGCCAACATGCCGCAACCCGTCATCGCATCCGTGCAGGGGCACTGTTATACAGGCTCACTGGAATTGGCGCTCGCCTGCGACCTTCTTATAGCCTCTGACTCAGCTAAGTTTGCAGATACGCATGGCAAGTGGGGTATGACACCTACTTGGGGCATGTCACAACGTCTACCGCGACGCATCGGCCCATTAAAGGCTAAGGAAATGATGTTCACCGGTCGTATTGTTTCTGGCCTAGAAAGTGTCGCGTTGGGTCTGGCGAATGAATGCGTTGCTGATGAAGATCTTATCCCACACACGATCAGTTTGGCGCAGCAAATCGTTGCAAACTCTTGGCATACATTGAAAGCAGACAAGTCTTTAGTGAACCAAGGACTCGACCTGCATCTCACAGACGGACTCGCTTGGGAGCGAGCAAACAGCCCTGGTGCTGGGCCGGATATGAAAGACCGTCTGGCGAATTTTGGCAAAAAGTAGCTACTGTTGAAGCGCGTGTAGCGCTCTGACAGAAAGCTGAATTCAACGCTCACCACACTGCGATCAAACAATAAAAATAAGAAAGGGTTAATTGTGTCAGAGATGGATAAATCAGAAAGTAACGACTCGACAGAAACCAATCAAATCAGCATTGAACCTCTGAAGAACCGTTGGTACGCACTCGCGGTGCTTGTACTCGTCTTTACCTCCAGCCATGTTGACCGTCAAATCATGGGTATCTTATTGGAGCCAATCAAGAATGATTTGGGTGCCAGTGATACCCAGATGGGTTTCCTGATTGGACTTACCTTTGCACTATTCTATGCAACATTAGGCATGCCTATCGCGATGCTAGCAGACCGTGGTAATCGGCGAAATATCATTACTTGGGCAGTGACGATCTGGAGCTTCATGACCGTACTCTGCGGGTTTGCACAGTCATTTGCTCAGCTTGCGCTGGCACGCATCGGCGTTGGCATCGGTGAAGCGGGTTCAAGCCCACCGTCGCACTCCATGATCTCCGACATGTTTCCGCTGAAAGAACGCGGCACTGCGATGGGTATCTATGCCATGGGCGTCAATATCGGCTTACTCATAGCCTACCTAGCCGGCGGCTGGTTAAGTGAAAACTACGGTTGGCGTACAACATTTATTATTGTCGGGGTGCCGGGATTACTCATCGCACTCATCGTTCGATTCACAGTGAGTGAACCAATTCGAGGCGCATCTGACAACACCAAATCTGTCGCCGTCGCACCGCCCTTTAGAGATGTCGCTAAGTACATGTGGTCTACGCCGTCAGCTCGCCATGTCGTCTTCGGTAGCGCATTGGCTGGTTTCGTTGGCTATGGCATGGTGCTTTGGTTGCCCGCTTTCTTTGTCAGATCGCATGGGCTGTCCCAAACCGAGGTCGGCTTTACGCTGGCGCTCATGTCAGGTGTTGTTGGCGGTACGGGAACGTTCCTAGCAGGAAAATTCGCCGACATATTGGGTAAACGCGATCCTCGCTGGTTCACTTGGATTGTTGCGATCGCGAAATTAGCCCTTGTTCCCTTTATCGTTATGTTCTTTCTGATGAGTGATTTTACGTCCGCATTGGTTATCTATCTGGTGCCTGCGTTTCTTGGTGGATTTTATCTCGCGCCAACCTTCGCAATGGTCCAGTCTTTAGTTAGACCTGAAATGCGTGCAGTCGCCGCCGCGATCTGCCTGTTCTTGCTCAACATTATTGGCCTGGGTCTTGGCCCACAGGGTGTCGGCATTCTCAGCGACATACTCTCGGATGAATATGGTAAGGAATCACTGCGCTACTCTTTGATGATCTTTTCACTGGTTAACATCTGGTGTGCTTTCCACTATTTTATGGCAGGCAAAACGCTGACTAACGATATAGCAAAGGCGAGGCAATGATATCGCCTATGCATCAAAAAACACGTTGAAACTATGTCAAGCTGAGTTAGTCCAATGCCTGATACAAAACATCACCAAAAACTCTGGACGCATGCCGGCGCAAATGACTCAGACACCCAACACGCCAGACTTTGGCTAAACTAACGCCGCCGCCTGACGATATCGTGTATGTTTTTAACGGGCGTTGCGTCGGCTAAAAGTTTGCGTAACCACCATCAACAAGAAATGTCTCGGCGGTGTGATAGCCACTGCCTTGACTCATGATATAAACAGCCACAGCGGCAAAGTCCTCTGGTTCGCCCCAACGACGCATCGGTACACGGGGTTTAACTTTTTCAACAAAAGTATCCCAGCCAAAACTGTTTTCCGTCATCGCCGTTTCAATCCATCCAGGTAAAATTGTATGAGCAGTGACACCGTATCGCGCATATTCTACCGCAAGCGCTTTAACCATAGAGATTAGGCCACCCTTGGTCGCGGCGTAGTGTTGACCTCTGGCTTGGCCCGAAATCGCCGCTAAGCTTGCCGTGCCGATCAGTCGCCCAAAACTATCACCACCCTCTGAACGTTCTCTCATATGTCTGGCGGCATGCTTGAAAGTATAGAAGACGCCGTTTAGATTCACATCAATCACCCGATGCCATTCCTCGGCACTGGTCTCATCAAATCGGGTGCCTGAGCCGCCAATACCGGCATTGGCGAAACAGCCATCAACCCGACTATGGGTCTTTAGCGTCTCGGCAAAGGCGACTTGAACCGCCGTTTCATCCGCAACATTGCAATTAAGCGCTGACACCTTGGGTCCGTATGCCTGCAACGTTTCAAGCGCAGCCGCATTTTTATCGTCATTAGTGCCCCAAATGCTCACCTCACAACCCTGCGACGCTAAGCCTTCGGCCATGCCCAAACCGATGCCACCATTACCGCCGGTTATCACTGCAACCCGGCCACTTAAGTCAAATAAATTCTTAATCATACTTTGAGCCCAGCATTTTTGAATGAGTAGGGATAACCGTTTCTATATTGAGTTGGCCAGCGAGTCCCGCCGCCCGATGTTGCCCAATCTCTTGCATGGTTGGCGACATCATCATCTGCAGCATTGCATTGCGTGAAGGGTACATTGCAATAGCTACTTTATCCCAAAGCTCTTCGACTTCGCCGAGCATGAGTCGCTCAACGTCCGCACCAAAGATTGCTTCGCCACCAAATTCTTTCAACAACGCTGTCACAGCGACACCATATAGCGCATACGCCTGCTCACCGGTCAGATCAGTGTCACGGCCATCATCATATTGCGCCTTGGCTTTAAATTTCAGCAGATTAACCATATAGATAGGCCCGTCCGGACCAGCCTCAGAAAAACCCGCCATTTGTGATTCGTTAGGCATTACACTATTTTTCACTTCCATGATCTTCTACCCCTCTGCTTGCGATTAAACTAATTCTCAGCACATCAGCTTAAATTATTATAATCCGATTTGAATCCGTCAGCTTAAATTAACTTAACCCGACTGCTGCGCTTCTACAAATCCGCATCGAGCCTTTTGTTCAAATCCCTCACGCTGTTATCGGTATATTCCAATATACCTTTGACAAAATAACTATCTGATATCGATTTGGTACGCTTTGTTTGGTTAAAGCCGAGAGCAGAAATACCTATTATTTCTGCCCCTTGCTTTTCTAGGAGTTTAATAATGCCTTTGACTTGCCCACCCGTCTCAATCCAATCATCAACGATAAGAACCCTGTCACCCGCATTGATCAGCGTTTCATTCATCTCAAAGGTATTTTTCTGTTTCGTATAATCAGTAAAGCTACTACTGACAATATGCTTTTTGACGGTTGGCAACTTGCCGCCTTTTCTAACGGGCACAAAGCCTTTTTTAAGCTTAAGCGCCATGGCAGATCCTAAAATAAAGCCCATTGATTCAGGTGCTACGATTTTGTCCACTGCAAGTTTCTTAAATGGCTTCGCCAAATCCTTAACAAGATTAGCGAGCACGTCCGGCTCTATGAACAATGTTGAAAAATCGGGTTTCGCTTTCGAGCGCATGTCGATATGTGGCAGGTAATATAAAAAGTCCATAGCAGTCCGAGAACAAAGGGTTTTAGATAGCAGCAGCTTGCAGTAACTACTGGGATAAAAACAAGATCATAATTAGACCTAAGATTTTCAAACTGCATCAGAACATGGAAGCTCGCGTGATCCAACGAAGCGATGAACGACACACAACTCATGCGTATGAATAAAGGAACTGAGGATGAAGATCATAACGATTATTTATTTTTCCGGCACCGGTAACACAAAACTCGCCGCCGAGGCGGTATTGCAGGGTTGTCAAACCGTCGATGGCGTGTCCGTGCAACTTCTCGAAATTGTTGGCGCAGACATCATCGAAGGTAGATGGGTTAACGAAGATATAGCAACCGCGCTTGATAGCTCTGACGCCATCATATTTGGAACGCCCACTTACATGGGCTCTGTAGCCGGCCAGATGAAAACCTTCATGGATGCCATGGCGCCCCGTTGGTACACCTCAGCATGGAAAGACAAGATCGCTGCCGGCTTCTCCGTTTCTTCCCTAGCAGCGGGAGACAAGCTCAATGCACTACAAACGATACTGGTGTTCAGCATGCAAATGGGCATGATATGGGTTGGTACAGGCGGGAACTTCTCTCAGGGTGTCAATGTACATGGCTTCTATTTAGGCGCCGGCTTGCAGAGCAAGACGGGCCAACAGGAAGAGGTTTTTTCCGAGCCCGATATCAATACGGCCGAATTTCTAGGTAAGCGTGTCGCGGAGGTCTTGACAAGAAGTGCCGCCTTTTAGCCCTGGGCGCGTTGGTGCAAACCAGGGCTTATTCAATCGCTAAGCCGCGACTTCTTCGATATGGCTCTCTTCTGCTGTTGCGCTTAACTGCGCGTAGACTAGGGGTCTACCAATGTTGAGTATATCTCTGACCTGATCAAGCGGCAGTAGTAACAATGTTTCCCACTCCTGTTGTGGCAACCAGGCAGCTCGTTTGCCGAGTCGATACCCTTCCCAAAGAGACTTAAATATTGAGAAACCATAATGCTTAGCAAGCTTTAGCCCGCCAATAATCGATATCAAGCCCAAACCACGGTTTTTGGTTTGAGCATAGGTAAACGCGAGCAACGATGCTTCACCCGCAACATCGCGCCTATAGTCAGTCGTGACGTGCCACAAATCATGCTGATCTCGCAGGCGAATGGCTAACCGTTGAGTGTTTTTGTCTGCACTCACAGACATATCTGCCGAGTCACTTGCGTCTAAAAGGCCATCTGGCGTCAGGTTGCCCGAGTCGAGAAAATCAAGATAGGCGCGTCCTAGGCTGCCTTCAGCCATTGCCTCTAATTTTTCACGTTGCACCAACGTATCTAGCAGGGTCGCATTTGTTGCAAAGATACGCTGACCTGCAGCCGTACTTTCAAGGCGGCGAGTACATTTTTCAGTCGCATCACC
This sequence comes from uncultured OM182 clade bacterium, assembly GCA_905182025.1. GTDB lineage: Bacteria > Pseudomonadota > Gammaproteobacteria > Pseudomonadales > Azotimanducaceae > JAHRVQ01. Next base: position 36,416 of record CAJJAA010000011.1, on the reverse strand, counting down.
AGCCATAGCATCAACGAAGATGAAAACCTGCTCAGTCTGATCAGGATCCTGAATCAGCGCCTTAATGGCTTTAAAGGCAACACGTGGTTGAATGCGATTAGTCAATTGAAACACCTCTTATTAACAATGGTGTCAATAGTAAACCTATAAACATCTATGTCAATAGCGTCTGAAGGTTAAATTTAACCCCAACGTCTCTTCGTCGGTTGCGCTGGCAATGAGGCATGGGTATCGTCGAACCCCAACACCGCTTTGACACCTTATGATCACTAAACCACGTATTCGAAGAAATCCAGAAGAGGCTCGCGCGCTCATACTCGCGGCAGCCGGGAAACGCTTGGAAGAACATGGACTGCGAGGATTAAACATTAAGGATGTTGCCGACGATAGCGGCATTAAACATGGCACCCTGTTGCATCACTTCGGAAGCGCCGAAGGCATGCGCCGCGCACTTTTAGCAAAGCTTTCCGAAGAGCTGATCAGCGATATGTCCAGTATTCTCAATTCAGATGCTGCACCGGAGATTGTCTTTGTTGAACTGTTTCGTCTCATGTCACAAACAGGCCAAACCAAGCTACTCGCATGGCGAGCACTCGAAGAGGACAGCGATATTGTTTCAAAAGAGGAGATTGCTTCGATCGACCTCATCGAGCATATCGTCCAGCGGGTTGCTGAGCGCATCAAAGGCAAAGACGTTGACCTAGCACGCAACCTTATCTTTCTTGCTCTGTCATCGGCTGTCGGATGGGGAATCTGCGGCCCAACATTGATGAGCACACTCGGCATGACAGCGAGTCAACAGGATCAATTCCCCGCTTGGGTTGGCGAACAGTTACCCAAATTAATTTAGAATCTAACACAATTACATAAACGCGATAGTCGCCAACATTTAGACTCTAACGAATTGCCTAATGGTTGTTTCTCTAACGCTCTCAAAGCCCATTTTCTCATAGATGCGCTTGGCATTGATATTCGCTTTAACGACGTGCAGGAAAGGCATTTCATTTCTTTGCAACTGCCGGGCGATAAGCAACTGCACAAGATTACGGGCAAAACCTCTACCTTCATGGCCTGGTCGGGTACAAACACCACTAATTTCTCGAAAGGGATATGCAAAAAGTCTCTCTCCCGCCATGGCAACAAGTTCACCTTGATCGAATACGCCAAAGTAATCACCCATTTCGATCGTACTAAATTGAAAAGGTCCTGGCTGGGTTAACTCAATCAAATCCAGCATCTGGCCCACATGGTTTTCATGAAGCGCCACGGCGTCAATTTGAGGTGCATCAACTGTATCTAATCGCCATACCATTTGATCAGCTCGCGTTTCCTCTAACACCCTCCAGCCTGACGCGACAGGGCCGTCCCAATCAACACTGTATGAAACATCAGCCGATCTAGAAATCTTTCCCAATTCATCTAAACGAGGCGATTGACTATTAAGAAAACCAACGAGCTCAGATATCCCTCGTTTAAACCGACGGACATCCTTCCCTACAAGGGCAATATTTTTCTGTGAGCCAGTCAGGCTACGCCAAACAATATTATTTAGATCCAACAATTATCAAAGCTCCTCTCTACGCTCCTATCTAAACAGCCCTCTTCAACGCAACACTAACGATTCGTTAGACTAAAAGAGCTAATCCCACCAAGGGTAAAAATCAGGCATTGATGATGCTTTCTCCTTGAACTCTGGCTCCCTTTTTTGAAGGAAGGCGCTCACGCCTTCCTTACCGTCAGCAAGGGAACAATAGTAAATCGCCAGCGAATCCACTTTATGAGCTTCACGCGGATGGTCCATCGCTGAGTTGCGGTACATCATCTGCCGCGCCAGCGCGATGGCCACAGGAGATCGGTTAGAGATGAATTTTCGCGCAAGCTTCTCCGCTTCAATCAAAAGGTTTTCTGGTTCGTATACGTTTGAAACCAATCCACCTTGCTTTGCCTCTTCGGCTGATAATATATCGCCGCTGTAAACCCACTCTAACGCTGTAGACATACCAACGATGCGTGGCAGAAACCAGGTTGAGCAAGCCTCCGGTGTGACACCAATCTTTCCGAAGACAAAGCCTATGCGGGCTTTAGTCGATGCTAAGCGAATATCTGCAGCCAGCGTCATGCTCGCCCCTATGCCTACGGCGGCACCATTAAGCGCAACGATAATGGGCTTCTTGCAGTCATACATGCTTAACGTCACCCGACCACCCGAGTCTCTGACTCCGTCCACATAGGCTGGCTCATCATAATGACTATCGAGGTCGGCCATTGAGGGGTTGAGGCTCTCATCCAAACCAAACACATTGCCTTGAGCCGAAAGGTCCATGCCGGCACAGAATGCTTTTCCATTGCCGGTCAGGATAATGGCACCCACATCGTCATCCTCACTGGCTGATTCGAACAACTGAACAAGCTCGCGGCCCATCTCGATTGTAAAAGCATTGAGCGCCTGCGGTCTGCTTAGCTCGACAATTAGTACACCTTGTTTATTTGTAACGGCAAGATTTTCAAAACTCACTATCGTATTTCCTTCTTAATAAAACGGTTCGGCGTTAGTCTTTGGGTCTACGCATCCAACGACTGGTTTTACTCACATCTTCAAGCGGTTCACCCGCATTTTTCCAACCACCAAAGCCAGATTCTAGGTGAGCAACGTTATTGAAACCCATTTCTTTCAATGCTTTCACTGCAAGCACACTTCGACCACCACCGGCACAGAATACAATCGTGCGGCGATCCTCTTGAAAGTAGTCTCGATAGTAAGGGCTCGCTGGGCTTGCCCAAAATTCCAGCATACCTCTAGAGCAATGCGTGGCGTCGGGTATCGTACCCAATTCAATTAACTCTTGAATCTCTCTAATATCGAGCACAAGCAAGTCCGGGTTAGCTGCCTGCTCAGCCTTTAAATCATCGACCGAAAGATTTTCAATACCTGCCTTAAGTTCCGTTGTCAGTTTAAAAATATCAACTAGTGCCATCTTGTTTACTGCCCCCTTAGTTTATAAATTGCGCGCAAGTCGATGCTGCTGAAACAAACAGACTCCGCCGCTTCGTCATTTTTATCAAACACATTCACTTCCACATCAACAAACTCATGGCCTTTTTTACTGAAGAGATCACGCACTTGCATTTCAACTAGAAGGTCAGTTCCCGCTGGTATCGCTGCATAATTCTGAGAAGTCGTCTCGAGATGAATCCAAGGGTTCATATAAGTGTTTGCAGCCAGGACCCAATTTGATAAACCGAGTATAAAACTCATGTTGGCATAACCACCCTGCGCAGGATCAAGCAGTTGCGGCATATCAGAATGTTCTCTTAGGTATGTCTGCATATTATGCGGACCACCCCAAGAATAGGGCATAGCCAAACATCCTTGCTGCTGAAGCTGACGAATTGTATCCGGCAGCGCCTTCGGCGGCTCAAAGTCTGCTGCCAGAAATGGATCGCCGCGCTTTTTGGGCGCAGCTTTTACGATATTGGGTATAGACACTTCAGCCGTGGCACTAACTATGCCACTGGGTTTGATCAACTTTGCGCTGTACTCGAACTGAGATGTATTTGACACTTCAACATCAAACATTTCTTCATCGTACAAGGGTGAGCTCACGACGACATGAGCGCGCCCAGATTCAAGCCATTTTAGACCCCATGCTGCAACAGCCGGGTGCGTCAAATAGGCTGAGACTGTAACCCCAGGCACCAACCCCCCCTGAAAGCCATACTGCTGTGCCATCTCGTCGCCGTGTATCTGGTTAGCTGAATCCGGTGACTGATTAAATGCTTGCGCTGACCAAGACTGGCATTGTTTCGTTTGCATAATATTGCCTCTTCCTTCGAGCGGTAGAGACTATCATAATGCGCTGAACAGTAATCCCTCGATGCTTTATCAGAGCCGAAAATTGAAATGCGTAATAGACCAACATCATGAATCACACAGCCATACCAACGACGGATGAGCCGTTGATTCTCTACACGTTTCGGCGCTGCCCCTATGCCATGCGAGCGAGAATGGGATTAGCTGCATCTGACTTGAATTTTGAAATCAGAGAAGTGGTACTTCGCGATAAACCCGCGCAGATGCTGACCGCATCAGCCAAAGCCACGGTTCCCGTTTTATTAGCGGGTGACATGGTAATAGATGAAAGCTTGGATATTCTGGTTGGGGCACTCAAGCATAATGACCCTCTGGGTTGGCTAGACTTCTCAGATAATGAACTGGCGCAGATGCAGAGCATCATCAGCCAATGTGACACAGAATTTAAACCGCATCTGGATCACTACAAGTACTCGGACAGATATCCGGAGTTCCCCGAGTCGCACTATCGAAGCTTAGCGCACACGTTTTTAGATGCATTAGATACCCTGCTCAATTCAAACGTACACCTCTTCTCGAACCGACTCAGCTACGCTGACATTGCCGTCTTCCCGTTCATACGGCAATTTGCCAATGTGGATGCAGACTGGTTCAAAACCCAGCCCTATCCAAACCTTCAACGCTGGCTAGCGGCATTACTCGACAGTCATCTATTCAAAGCGATTATGATCAAGTACCCACAATGGCACGTCGATGATGACCCCATCTATTTCGAAACAACTGATACGAGCGTGTTGAACAAACCCATCTAAAGTCCTACGCCCTCAATGCCAGTGCACAGGCATAGGCGCGTCCACCCATTCTTCCTCCAGTCAAAAGCATTATTTGCTTTCAAGATCAGGTAGATATCAGGCAAGGCTTATCGACCGCCGGTGTTTCTGACGGTTTAGAGAGCTTTTCGATTCAAAGAGCTTTCTTGATTCAAGTCAATTCGCATATCGTCTAATTGGCCTAAAATTACGACACTGAAAACGACCTCATGCAGGGACAACACAATGCCTAAGATTCTCGCGGTAATCGATCCAGAACATACTGAACACTTGGCTCTGACACGAATCAAAGAACTGCCTACGGAAGGCTTTGTGTTTCAAATTGAGTTCTTCATGCCAAAAACGTTCTCTGCACAGGATGCCACCGGCTTCACCAAAGAAATGGGTAAGATTGGCGATGCACTCAACCTTCTCGTTAAGCCGCTAATTGATTTAGGCTACAATATCGAAACTCAAATTACCCTGTTCGATCGACTCTACGAGGCAATTATTGAGCGTGCGGAGGCCTGCAATGTAGACTATGTCTTCAAACCTTTACGCCATCACGGCGCGTTATCTCGCTCATTGTTTACACCGACAGACTGGAATTTGGTGCGCATGTGCCCCTGCCCAACGTTATTTATTTCTCAGCAACCTAGCGTAAATAAACTACCGGTTCTGGCTTCGGTTGATGTGGCCAATAACGACAAAGATCACAAGGAACTCAATGAGATCGTCATCAACCAATCAAGAGTGATTGCTGGATTAATTGGCGCTGACGTCCATCTGGCGAATGCCTACGACATGATGACAGGCGCGATTGGCGGGCCGATGCCTGACCCAACGGCCTATCAGATGGTTCAAAGTCGACGTCAGGAGCACGTAAAGGAAGCCGGCGCGATGGCAAAGGCTCACGATATTCCAGAAGCTCAGGTGCATTTATCTGAGGGGCCTGCGGACCGTGTCATTAACAGGTTCGCGGAGAAAATCGGTGCAGGTATCATTGTTGTCGGGACCGTCGCGCGCTCGGGTATTGCAGGATTGTTTATCGGCAATACAGCCGAGTCTCTCATTGAAAATGCAGATTGCGACGTTTTTGTCGTTAAGCCGTCCAGCTTCAAGTCGCCTGTTACTGGTAAATCAACAACAAGTACAATCGACCCTAAAGGGTATACAGCAACATAAAAAGTTCTTTGGCAGATATTCGCGTAATGACAGCAGAAACTTAAACGAGAAACTTTGCAGCCATCCTGCTGCGAAGTCAGTGAGTACTTGAGTCCGCATTTTTATTACCCTACTATTAATCGATGCAACCTTCAAAACGTCAAAAAACAACTGCAAAACCACATTTTATCACCCCTTTAACGTTTCGCGTTTATAGCTGGCTCCCCGGTAACCCGGCAAGCATTGGCATCAGTGTCGCGACCCTCTTGATAATCACCTTTCTTCTAACAAGATCCATTGTCGACGACCCAACCAACACCGAGGGAGACTTTCGGCTATCGCTTATCCATATTTTGTTAACCGCTTTTGTGCCATCCGCTTATGCCTATCTACTGTCTGTCACTAAAGAAGTGGCTCACTCGTTAGAGCCAGTGTTCGGGCGCGATGCGAAAAACCAACTTATCTTGTCTGAAATAGGTAAACACAGCGGGTGGAAATTACTACTGGCAGCGTTTATCGGCGTGTTAATAAACCTCTATGCAACAGCGCTGACAACAGTAGGCTCCGATCCTTGGGTCTGGCAAGAGCAGAGCTTCGATGCTAGATGGATGCGAATACTTGGGCCTATGTTTTGCGGTTGGATGGGATGCCTTTTTTATGTCTTAGTAGCAGAATCATCACGCTTATCATCATTGTCGAGCAGCATTGCCTCAATCGATCTCTTAGATTTACAACCCTATAAACCGCTTATACGCCAAGGATTGACCAACGTGTTGCTGGTTGTCGGTATAGCTTCAATTGTTTCATTGTTCCTGCTCGAACCAGGCTTTGGCACCCTACTGATTCAGCTTTCAATACTATTTACCCTTTTCGCCTCGATTGGCCTGATGTTGCCATTGAGCGGCATTCGAAAAAAAATTGAGAAGGCCAAGCAGCGAGAACTCAATTGGTGTAAAGATGCGTTGAAAAGTACGCGAAACCAGATTAAATCGGGTGACGCGGGTAATCAAAGCTTCACGGAAGTTGTTGCCTACAAGGCGCTAATTGAGAGCATTCGCAACTGGCCGTTTGATAGCCCGACACTTGCACGTTTTGCGTTGTACCTCTTAATACCCTTGTGCTCTACGTTTGGCGGCGCATTTGTTGAAAGGTGGCTGGATATCTTCGTACCCTAACAGAATTTTGTAGGCTCCATTAGCATGCTTGCTAAAACGAAGTCCAAGCTCTCGATCGCACTAACGTAGTGCTGGCACCGATGACAAAACAACAAAAAATAAATATCAATCCAATCTCACAGATAGAGTCGCATTAAAAATCATTTAGTGAGCAACCACATGTAGGCTAAATGAGCTTGCCAACACTGAATTTTTAAGCTGGCATTGCTCTGTTGCACCAGCAAGAAGCTGTTTGACAGACAAGTACGACACTCGCGCTAAACGTAATCGATACTGGCAAGTGCGTCATTCAACTTTTATTACAATCAACACGATCGTCCTATCTTTTCTGCGCCCGTCTTTTCAGCTACTATGTTGAACCTTATTAAAAATCGGTTATCTGCAATGCGCACAGCAATAACAATAATCTGCCTCTCCTTTTTGGCGGCGTGCTCTCAGCCCGAATCAAACACCGATACGGGCGATACCGCAGTAAACATGCAAAAACAAATACAGACGCAGTTGCTGAACGCGAAGCCCGGTGACGTCATCACTATTCCCGAAGGTCGATTCGAGATGATGCGGGGACTCTCATTAAAAGTAGATGGCGTAACAATTAAGGGCGCGGGCATGGACAAGACCGTACTCGATTTCAAAAATCAAATCTCAGGCGCCGAAGGTTTGTTGGTTACAGCGAGTGATTTCACCATTGAGGATCTCGCCATCGAAGATGCGAAAGGTGATGCCTTAAAAATAATGGAGGGAAAAAACATTATCGTCCGACGCGTTCGTACGGAATGGACCAATGGCCCAGCCACAGAAAATGGCGCTTACGGTATCTACCCCGTACAAACTGAAAACACACTCATTGATGGCGCCGTCGCTATTGGCGCATCAGATGCAGGCATATACGTTGGTCAATCTCGAAATGTCATTGTTCGTAACAGCCGAGCTGAATATAACGTTGCGGGCATCGAGATTGAAAACACGATTGACGCCGACGTGTATGACAACATCGCAACTAACAATACCGGTGGAGTACTGGTATTCAATATGCCTAACCTGTCGATGGAAGGTAAGAATACACGGGTTTTCAGGAACCAAATTTTCGCTAACAACACACCGAACTTCGCGCCTGCTGGTGGCGCTGTTGCCGGCGTCCCTGCCGGTTCAGGGATCTCAATCAATTCGAATGACGCCATTGAGATCTTCGATAATGACCTTAAGGACAATCAAACAGCACATATTGTTATTTCGAGCGTCTTCTCTACTAACTACAATACACGAGATACCGCGACCGCATTCGACCCTTATCCTGAAACGATCTCCATTCATGACAATCGCTACGAAGGTGGCGGTGACAAGCCTGACACTGAGTACCTTCCGCAGCTAAAAACGGCCGCTTTTGGTGAGGATGGTAGCTTTCCAAATGTTATTTGGGATGGCTTTGTAAACAAGGACAAGGTTGTCGATGGCGTGCTTAAACCTGAATACCAGATCTGCATTTACAATGAAGCGTCCAGCGAAGTGTTTAACATTGATGCACCTAATCAATTTGCTTCACCAAAAATTGGCGACACAGAACATCAATGCAAGCATGCACCTTTGCCAGCGATTGAACTCGCACTAGCAGATTAGTTTTGATGAGGGATTTAAGATCAGTTGCCACGCTCTTCTGGGCAACATTCGTTTCGCTTTGCCTGTTGGGCTGCAATCCAACCCCGGTAGCATTTCAAGAAACGGATGCAGAGATACTTTCAACCTGGGGACTTATGCGCTCGGATGGCGAGCATCTCTCGCTGTCAGAAGACGTCATACCGTATCAACTCAACTCAGCCCTTTTTACCGACTATGCCCATAAATTAAGGACCGTCACGCTACCGGAAGGTTTTAAGGCGACAGCCAACGAAGACGGCAGCATCAACTTCCCTGTTGGCACAATCATAAGTAAGACATTTTTCTACCCGAGGTCTGCGGCGCAGCTTTTAAAGACCGACGACAATGGCGCCTATTTTGACTCAGCGATCGGATCACAAGGCGGCTTAGAATTGAGCCGAGTCGCCCTGATCGAAACGCGTCTGTTAGTTCATCGTCAAAACGGCTGGGTCGCCTTGCCCTACGTATGGAATGAAGCCCAAACCGAGGCGACGCTAGAAATTACGGGGGACGCAAAATCCCTGAGCATTAAAGACGAAGTTCGGCGATATGACTTCACCTATATTGTTCCTGATAAAAACCAGTGTGCGGGCTGCCACGCAACGAATGCAACGAGCCGCGAAATCGGTCCAATCGGTCCACGTATCCATAACCTAAACCGAACCTATGACTACCAAAGCACAGCGATTAACCAACTCGACTACTGGCGTGACATCGGAATGCTCGCGCTGGATACACCGCCTGAAGAGCTGCCAGCGATGGTCAATTGGGCGGATGCCAGCCTTGATGTCGAATCACGAGCTCGAGCATACCTCGATGTGAATTGTGGTCATTGTCACAATGAAAAAGGATCTGCAGATACCTCTGGATTGTTTCTTGATTCGAAAACCGATAATCAAACACGATTGGGCGTTTGCAAGTTACCGATCGCTGCAGGGCAGGGTACCGGTGGAAATAAATTCTCAATCGTTCCAGGCAAACCGGCTGACTCCATATTAGTTTATCGTATGAAGTCGGTAGACCCCGGCGCAATGATGCCAGAGTTAGGACGCAGCCTTGCTCATTCAGAGGGTATAGGTCTAATCGAAGACTGGGTTGCTTCACTACCCGGCGAATGTGACTAAACTACCTCGGTGCTGCGTTTATGCCGAATGGACATCAGTGCAAAAAACACCACGCTGTGTTCGGGTTCATTGATCCAACATGCCCTAATTTAGGTATATAATAGCAGTCAACAAGCCGCTAACTAGCGTCGCGTCCATAATTCGCGGACATCAACAGGTTAGCCAACATACCGGATTTAGCTGGACAGTTTTAATGGAAGTCGCTCTCTTTCCCATCCCAGATGTCGTCACCTTTCCAGGTACCGTCGTACCCTTGCATGTCTTTGAGCCCCGTTATCGGCAGATGGTCAACGACGCCGTAGAGCGAAACATGATGATTGGCGTTTGCCATACGAGAAAACAGATTCGCGCGGCCAAAACCAACATGACCCAGGCTGAAGCTCTCAGCACAAACCAGGCCACCTACCTTCCTCAAACTGTGTTCTCGGCAGGTTATTGTCAGATCACCGACACGTCGCAAGATGGTCGAATCTTTGCAAATATCGTTATGGAACAACGATTTCAGCTAGGGGATGAAATACAAACCCTGCCCTATAGAATCAACAACGCCACCGCCTACAATGACAAAACCGAAGCAGAACTGGAACTCGAACAGGCACCTGACACGCCCGGCTTTGCCTATACCGCTTTACAGGCACTTATAACCGAACGGTTGCTGTTGATTATAGGCGACCAAAATCCTGGACTCGTTGCGATTTTGAACCATAAAGACTGGAGCCAACTCACACCGGAGACTTTCTCGTTCAGGATCTTTCAGTTCCTCCATCTCGACGCTGATGTTATGCAAGACATTCTCGAGATGCGCCAACCTGGGGAAAGACTAACTTATCTCGCCAACGCTCTAACACCAGAATAAAGGGGCTCATTACTTCGCCAACAAAATGGCGCAGCCGCAGGCATGCTAAAAGTCAAAAGCGATCGATGCACTCGGCCCTTGATGGTTAAATTCAACCGACCCTAAGAAGTCACTGTTGGTCGAATCAAGCTTTACGGAGTAATAAGAGTAACCAAGACCCAGGCCAACCCGCCCCAGCTGATACATGGCCTCGACACGCATATAGTTAAGAGAGCCATCATAGCGATCAAAATCTAGACGAAAGAACTGACCTTCGGCATTGATCTTTAATCTCGAACTAAGACTCACTGACCCGTAAGCACCGATTGTCGGCAGCACGGGGTCGGGTCTATTGGACTCCACTTCGCCAGTAATCGTCGAAAATATTTTCGTCTCAAGTCGCGTTCGATGTATGCCTGCGGTAATACCCAGTTCTTTTTGCTCATCACGAAGTAAGGAATAGCCATAGCTTATCCTCATTGTCTGAGAGTCATTGGCCGAATCAATCGTCGTCGCAGCGGGTATAAATTGATCGCCGACCGAAATGTCAGATGCTGTCGTCACTGAGCCTGAACGCTCTACGGACGAGTAACTGAACTCCAACCGATGAAACCCACCAAAGCGATACAGCACGTCGAGCTGCCCGACGGTTTCTTTATTTGATAAACCGAGCACGTCTTCAACGTCGATTATAGTGCCGGGGGCTGTTGGCGATGCATCGCGGACGATCTTTGTGTTGAGCTCATCGCGCAGGGCAGTATATTTAATTCGAAAATTCGGTGAGCCCGAATATCGCTCACTACCATCACGAGGCTTGAAAACATCCGCATTGTAGGCAAGGCCAACACTTGCGTTCCAACCTTGATCAGAATCAATCAACGGACTGTTTTTGATATCATCATCCAAAAACAACCAGCCAACGCGGCCGTTGATTAACCAATGCTCAGACAGTACATACCCCCATGAAAACTTAAGCTCAGTATTGACAACCGAACCCGGCTCGTAGACCGGCCGATCTAACGCAGACTCGACGGGTCTAACACCAAAATAGTAATTACTGTAATCATCCGACATATAGTCAAATTGAACAGCAGCTGTCATATAGCCGCGCTCAAATTGCTTAGGATAGGAAAATTCCAGCTGACCAACATATCCGTCATGTCGGTCTGAGACTTCGAAATAGGGCTTAAAGGAAATCTGTATCGGCCAAGCCCGGTAGTTTACCATCGGCGCCATTTCCAACGCCCAACGTCGCTGATCAACACCGAGCAACTCATCACTATCAAAAAACCCAAGCGTTTGAATACGCCCAACAGCACCAAACGTCCAATCGCCACGGACAAATCGAAACCCTACATCACCTTCGCCAACCACCAACCAATCATCAGTCAGCTTTGATTCTTGCATTGTCGTTAGAAACGGATAGAGAATTATCGAGTCTTCTGCGCCTTTGTATATATTGGCGGAGCTGCTTAAACTAAAACCTAAGGCGTAATTGTTTAGATCGTAATCACGCGCCTTATCTAAAAGATTCGCTGCCGCCGCATTGGAAGAAAAGTACACGACCGACAATAACAACGCGACGTGAATATACTGTTTCATTTATCAACTATCCCTATGAAATTCCCCGAATCAAGTGTTACATCCCATAGACTTTCAGTAAAGTTATTGCTGCAAGTCTTATAGCATTGCTAGCGTACTTTTGACCACGTCAAAACCTTGAAGAAAAGATTCTCCATCCCTAACCAAGCATTGATATACTCAACGGTCTGCAGGTAACCAAAGATATTCACAAACGTGAACGAAAAAAACTCATCAAGCGCTGAACTGATCAAGCCGAACCGTTTAGCGGATATGGAGCTCGTCGGCTATCTGCGCCGATGGAGTATGAAAAAACGCTCGAAACAAGCTAACCAGTATCTACACAATATTCTGGCCGCCGATGAACCCATACTGCATGATCATCCATGGGACTTCCGATCCATGATACTTATGGGAGGATACGTCGAGGTCACTCCTCAGGGTGAGTTTCATCGTCAGGCTGGAGATGTATACAACAAAAAAGCGACTGACCTACACTACATACGTCATGTTGAACCCAACACCTGGACAATGATTTTCACCGAAGAGACTGTAAGAAATTGGGGATTTATGCTGGATGGCAAATGGATTGATCACGAGGATTTTCCAGGCCGCCCCCTCGAAGTCATATTTAGAAATGGCTACAGCGACTAACTCTTCTAAACCCAACCTCGCTGCGAAAAAATTAGAAAAATTATTTACACGACCAATCGTCACGCTAACGAAGAAAAGATAAGCCAGACCTTTGATCTGTTTTTATACTGCCGTTAAAGGGCAGTTTGTATTGATAAACAAGGTCCATATCCCTACTGCCATCCAAAACATCAAGACCAAATCTAACATCCTGCGGGTTCTCGTAGACCAGCGTGCCGAACATTCGATCCCAAATGGAGAGAATGTTACCGAAATTGGAATCCGTCCAAGGACGTTCGATGTGATGATGAAACTTATGCATATCCGGCGTAACGATAATATAACTGAGGATCCGATCTAACTTACCTAAACGAATATTTGCATGGGTAAAGTAAGCAAAGAAAATGGTAATCATGCGATAACCAAGATAGTACTCAATGGGTATACCGAAGATGAGCATGGCGAAAAGAGCGGCGATTTCTCGCGTGAGATAGTCACCTGGATGATGTCGAGTTCCAGTGGTTGCATCTACATGAGTATCGCTGTGATGCACCATGTGAAGTCGCCACATCCACTTAACCTTATGCAGTAAAAAGTGCACGCCATATTGCGCAATGACATCGAGCAGCACAATCCCGGCCAAAAAATGCAACCAAACGGGCAGGTTTAAACTGTACAACAGGCCAATACGTTGCTCACCTGCCCAAGCAATGACACTGACGGTCAGTAGTGCAAAGACGATCCCGGTTATGCCACTCGTGAGGAGAAATACAACGTTCACGCCAATATGCTTTATTTTTTTGTAGTTGAAAATGTAAGCAGGTGAGGCGAACTCAAAGACCCAACTGACAGACAGGCAAACCGCTGCCCAAGCCACCTTGTGCCAATCTGGCATTGTTGCACAGTATTCAACAAACGATACCAGCAGCATTTCCACTAAGCTCTCCTAGACTTTTCATTGTCATTCGCCGATCTTAAACTCGGCTTTTACACCTCACCTGTACGATGCAAAATCACATCGCACCAGGTTAGATAACAGGCGACATACCACCGTCAACGTTGATTGCCGTACCTGTGATATAGCTACCGCGAGCGGAACAGATGAATGCAATCACATCACCCGCTTCAGCGGCTTCACCAACCCGCCCCATCGGCACCATGGTACCCATCTTGTCATATTGGTCATCAAGGCTGTGACTTGCGCCCTTATCCTTTGCTGATTCCCAGCGCCGAATATGCTGCCGACTCTTCAGCAAGCCAACACAAACCGTGTTGACGCGCACACCCTCGGCTGCGAATTCTTGAGACCAGGTTTTCGTCAGTGAAATACCCGCCGCTCGGGACAATGAGGTTGGCTGACTACCCGGACCTGGCGTCTTGCCACCCGGGGTTGTCGTGTTGCAGATCGCACCTTTGCTCCGCTTCAAATAAGGCAAGGCATGGCGTGTACAATAAATTGCGCCCATCACTTTTAGCGTGAAATCCTCTTCGACCATATCGTTGGTCATATCCTCAAAGTTCGCGAAAGAAGACGTGCCCGCATTATTGATAAGAATGTCGATGCCACCCCACTTCGAGGCAACCTTTGCCACCATGGCTTTGACCGCCTCTTCACTGCGCACATCGGCGGCGATACCCATCACCTCATTGCCCGTTTGGGCCCATATTTCCTTGGCTGTGACGTCGAGTGCCGACTGGGTACGCGATACAATCGCGACAAATGCACCTTCAGCAGACAGACGTTCTGCTGCAGCCCGTCCTATACCATCACTTCCACCCGTAATAATTGCCACCTTACCTTCTACACCAAGATCCATCGCTTTATCCCTTACATAAATTCAACAAGACACCCGCGTTGTACTATCACAGCTGATCTATCACAGACTGCTATATCTAAAGCTATGGCATCACAATATTGAGCATCATATTAACAGCACAAACTTGATAAGCTAGGCAATACGGCTCACCTGTAACAACAGCAAGGTGACTAACCAATGGTAAATCAACTCGGCCTTACAGGAATCAAAATATGAGTTTATTCAACGACAATCATAGAGACCTGCAGGATGCTTTCGATTCCCGCGCTTTAGCTGACCGTCTAGAACAAATGATTGTGCTCACATCGATCAATGAAACGGATGCAGCATTCATAGAATCCAGACAATTCTTTTTCCTAAGCTCCGTTGACCATGAAGGTCAACCAACCGTTTCCTTCAAGGGAGGCGCCACAGGATTTGTGAAAGTCATAGATGAAACCACCATTGCCTTTCCGAGCTACGACGGCAATGGCATGTATTATTCACTCGGCAATATACGTGGCGATGACAAGATAGGTATACTTTTTCTCGATTTCGAAAAGCCTCATCGTATTCGCTTTCACGGCAAGGCATCGGTTGATGCTAACGATCCACTTCTGGCTGAGTACCCGGAAGCTCAGCTCATCGTTCGAGTTTCGCTGACAAAAATGTGGGTGAACTGTCCGCGCTATATACCCATTCTCACAAAACAAGCGGATTCAAAATTTGTTCCAGACGAAGCCAAATCGACCCCACTACCCGCATGGAAGCGCATTGATGCCATGCAAGATGTTCTACCCAAGAATGACCAAGCGCTTGTCGCCAATGGACCCGGTGTAATCAAAGCTGAAGATTATCCAGATGCGCTAGAAGACGATAAAGCGCCAAGCTGATATTAACGTTAGGTTTACAGGTTTTAGCGGCAACAATACGAAAACTGTACAAGAACAAGACGAGAGTGAGACGAACATGAATATTTATGATTTTGCGGTAGGACAAACAAACCCAGAAACGTTTCCTGTAGAAGCATTTAAACAAGCCAGTATTCGAGCGATCGAGAATGAACACGAGATGTTTAATAAGTACCACGGCTCACTTGGCCATACCCGCCTGCGCGAACTGATGGCCGAAAGAGAATCTAAGCGCGAAGGCGTACCTGTAGATGTAAATCAACTCGCTATCACGAACGGCTCCATGCAATCGGTCACGCTTGTCGGCCAAGCGTTAATGGATGGCAATGATGACATCGTCATCACTGAAGAATTTACCTATAGCGGCACCATCGCTGCCTACAAAGGAATCGGACTCAACATGATCGGCATCCAAATGGATGAGTACGGCATGCGGATGGATTGCCTCGAATCAAAACTGGCCGAGCTAAAACAACAGGGTCGCAAGCCAAAATTCATTTATAGCCTGACCACATACCAAAACCCAACTGGCGCAAATATGCCGCTAGATCGCAAAAAGGAATTAATCGATATCTCGACACGCTATGACATCCCCCTAGTCGAAGACAACTGCTACGGCGATGTTCATTTCGAAGGCGATAAAGTACCTTGTGCCTTCGCGCTCGATGACAGTCCGAACCAAATCTACATCGGCTCTCTATCTAAAATCCTCGCGCCAGGGGTACGACTGGGTTACCTATTGGCACGCGAGCCAATGCTCAACAAGATCGTTAGCAAAAGATTCGACGCCGGCAGCAATTACTTCGCCTCTGCCGTGGTTGCAGAATTTTATCGCGACGGCATCGAGGCGCATTGCGATGTAACCAATCCTGTCTTAAAACACAAACGAGACCTCCTTGTTGCAGGTCTCGAGAATACGCTCGCCGATATTTGTGTCTGGTCCGTACCGGTTGGAGGCTTGTTTTTATGGCTACGAATGCCGGATGATGTCGACATCAAAAAGCTGACAAAAATCGCCAACGAGAACAATTTCTATTTTGCTAACGGCAAAGGATTTCATGTCGACTACAAAGATGTGCCTTACATCAGACTCGCCTTTGGGCATGTCCAAGATCATTTAATTGAAGAAGGCATTCCGGTACTCGCTGACGCTATTAAACAAGCAAGAACGAGCAACGAACATCGCGCTTTTGACAGTCTTTATTAGTTTAAAATAGGCAACAACTAAGTAGTGTCGTGCCACTGCCGCCTTAGGGCATAGGCACGTCATTTATATACATAGGCACCTGATAGCCCATTTGCACCGCCGGGCGTGTCGCAATATCGCAGTACCAGCGCTTCACGTTCGGATACGCGTCAAGATCAATGGTTTGCCATTCAAATCGTGATATCCACGGCCAAACCGCAATATCAGCAATAGAATATTCATCCACGATATAGGCCTTGTCCTCCAATCGCTTATCCAACACGCCATAGAGCCTATGCGTCTCTTTCAAATAACGTTCTTCAGCGTACGGGCTCTTACCTTGATTGTATTTCAAGAAGTGATGCGTTTGTCCCAACATCGGACCCAACCCACCCATTTGCCACATCAACCACTCCATAACGTGCCAGTAACTATTCGGCTGCACTATGCTTTGCGCAGCCTCAGAGGCTGATAGCTTCGGTAATAGCCGGCCAGCTTTTGTGGCTAAATAGAGCATGATCGCGCCCGACTCCATCAGCGCGAGGTCTCCGTCAATGATTGCAGGTATGCGGTTATTAGGCGATATCGCCAGAAACTCCGGTTTAAATTGATCGCCCTTTCCGATATCAACTGCATGAACCTGATAATCCAGCCCTAATTCCTCTAATAGGATCGACACCTTTCGACCATTCGGTGTCGCCCATGTGTAGAGATCAATCATTGTGTCTACTCCACTATTTCAATTATCGATTTAGACGATTACTTAGACTTAAGCATAACGAACAACTTATCGAACAACTTAAAGACCTGCCTAACAAGTTTCAGACTTTTTAGGCCTCGAACACACCGGACCAAACGACGAGTGTATCGGTTTGACGCCAACTAAAACAAATGCACTCGGTCCTCATTTGCTGTAAGGTGCGCCCTCTTTCTTACCCCCTAATCAGGTTTCTATGTCCTTTGATTCACTCGGGTTGTCAAAACCCATTCTGCAAGCCTTATCAGACCATGGCTACGACTCTCCTACACCTATTCAAGCACAAGCGATTCCCGCTGTACTTGCAGGCCAAGACGTTATGGCTGCGGCGCAAACTGGCACAGGTAAAACCGCTGGTTTCACACTACCAATATTAGAAAAATTGTCTACCGGCGAAAAGGCGAAACCCAATAGAGCCCGAGTCCTAGTACTGACGCCTACCCGGGAGCTGGCAGCACAGGTTAACGAAAGCATTCAAACCTACGGCAAACACCTCGACCTGAATTCAACCGTCGTATTTGGTGGTGTGAAAATCAACCCGCAAATGACCCAACTGCGTCGTGGCGTCGATATTCTCGTTGCTACCCCTGGCCGACTACTGGATCTGCACAACCAGAAAGCGATCAAATTTGATGATATCGAAGTGTTAGTTCTGGATGAAGCCGACCGTATGCTCGATATGGGCTTCATTCACGATATCCGCAAGATCATTGCCTTGTTACCCGCTCAGCGACAGAACCTGATGTTCTCAGCCACCTTTTCTGACGAGATACGCACACTTGCGAAAACAATCGTCAATGACCCAATCGAAATATCAGTAACACCACGTAACTCAACGGTTGATACGGTCAAACAATCGCTGGTACCTGTCGACAAGAAGAACAAAACGGCACTGTTGATTCATATGATCAAGGAACATGGCTGGAATCAGGTGCTTGTCTTCAGTCGCACAAAGCATGGCGCGAACAAGTTAGCGACCCAATTGGGCAAACATAACATCGGTGCCGTTGCCATTCATGGTAACAAAAGCCAAGGGGCTAGAACCCGCGCACTTGCTAGCTTCAAAGCAGGTAGCGTGCATGTCCTTGTGGCAACGGATATTGCAGCCCGCGGCATCGACATTGATCAATTACCTTACGTGGTTAATTTTGATCTTCCAAACGTACCGGAAGATTACGTGCATCGTATTGGTCGTACAGGTCGAGCCGGTTCAACCGGTGAGGCGATTAGTCTGGTTTCCGCAGATGAGCACAAACAATTGTGTGACATCGAGAACTTAATTCAAAAACATGTGCCAAGAGAATATGAGCCCGGTTTTGAACCAGATCACGATCTGCCTAACTCGCGTCCTATAAGAGATTCGAAACCGAAGCGTGCGAAGAAGCCAAAGTCCCAACCAACAGGGCAATCGTCTGGAAATTCTTCGTCTCGGAATTCCAGCCAACGATCCGGCAATCGATCAGGCAATCGATCCGACAGCGGAAACTCGAGTAGTAATGGCAACCAGCGCAGACACAGCCCCAATAGGTCGGGCAACCGCTCTAGCTCAGGGAATTCAGGTAATTCATAAAGCCCGTAACCAAAGTACATGAACGCACCCATTAAGAAAATCGCCATTTTTGTCGATGTTCAGAACATCTACTATACCTGTAGGGACCGGTATTCACGCCAGTTCAACTACAAGGCATTGATGGAAAAGATTAGATCGCAGGGTGTCGTGGTCCATGCGTTAGCCTACGCAATCCATCGAGGCGACGAGCGACAACTGAAGTTTCAAAATGCGCTCAAGCATATTGGCTTCACTGTAAAACTAAAACCTTATATTCAACGCAGTGACGGCTCCGCAAAGGGTGATTGGGACGTTGGAATTTGTATCGATGTCCTTGATATCGCCGAGAATGTTGATGAAATTGTACTGCTTTCAGGCGATGGCGACTTCGACCTGTTGCTTGAAAAAATAAAACGCGACAAAGGCGTCACCGCAACCGTCTATGGCGTGGAAGGATTAACGTCGAAAAGCCTGATCGACTCAAGTACTCACTATATCGCTATAGATGAAGAATTTCTTTTGTAGCATTAAAAGTAGTACTAGATGCAGTACTAACTGTCGTATTAGCCCCAACGTTAACGCCGCTCTTCTTATCGTCATCACTGAACTTAAGCGTCATTGCCCGAATCAGAAAACCGACGACCAAAAAATTCGATTAGTCGTCGGCTGTTTTTTCTCAGCTCTAAATCTCATGTATAGCTACGACGAAAATTCTAATCCGTCAAAGTCACCCGCTTCCCGCCACTTCTCTAGCAAGTCCCAAAAAGCTATCGAACCACCACTATAAAACGCACCATAGCGAAGCTTCGGATTGGGCTTGCCTTCGTTATTATAATACCCGGGCGTACAACCTTCACCGCCGATTTGCATCGCCGGACCTTCGCCGCTAATGATACCTTCAACCCAGGCCGCCTCTGCGGATTCGCTTGCCTCAACCTTAGTTAAGTCGTTTGCCTTCATATGAGAAACAATGTGAGCAAGGTGGACAGCAACCTCATTCAACAAATGCGGATAATTTGCAGAAAAGCCACCTTGCTGAGCGCTCATCAGGAAGCAGTTGGGAAAACCATTCGATTGCATGCCATGGAAAGTCTTCATGCCGTCCTGCCATTTGTCGGACAATTTTTGTCCCTGCTTACCAACAATGTCATAGCCGGCACGGCGAGTGTAATCGGTACCTACTTCGAAACCCGTACCGAAGATAATGCAATCGACTTCGTATTCCTTACCATCAACAACAACACCTTTTTCAGTTATACGATCAACACCTTGGCCATTCGTATCAATCAACTCAACGCTGGGCCGATTAAACGTCGGCAAATAGTCATCATGGAAACAGGGCCGTTTGCAAAACATCGCGTAGTAAGGCTTTAGCTCTTCCGCGGTATTAGGGTCATTCACAAGCTCTTCTGCTCGCGCTCGAATCTCGTTCATTTTCTCAAAGTTTGCAAGCTCAACGATCTCGGGAAGTGAACGACCGGTCCCGTCACCAGCCTCACCTTTGCGAAACATTTCTAACATTTTACCAATCAAATCGGTCCAGCCATCGTTAACTAGATCCTCGGCCTGTGGTACACCAGAGACAAGCGCATTAAAGTTTTCCATTCGCTCTTTCTGCCAGCCGGGTTTCAAGGAAGCGGCCCACTTCTCGTCTGTCGGCGAATTACCGCGAACATCAACGCCTGACGGCGTTCGTTGGAAGACATAAAGTTGTTTGGCCATTTCACCAACATGAGGTACGCATTGAACAGAAGTAGCGCCGGTACCAATAATGGCAACCCGCTTATCCTTCAACTTGGTTAAACCGCCTTCAGGAGAGCCACCGGTATAATCATAATCCCAGCGACTGGTATGAAACGTGTGCCCATTATAAGTGTCTATGCCGGGGATTCCAGGCAACTTAGGACGGTCCAGAGGGCCGTTTGCCATCGCAACAAACCGAGCTCGCACCTTATCGCCTTTGTTGGTTTCGACAGTCCATCTCGCGGTATCTTCGTCCCATTGCATGTTGGTGACCTGAGTCTGAAACAAAGCTTTTTCGTATAGGTCGTAGTGTTTACCGATAGCTGAACTATGGGCGAGTATCTCCGGGGCGTGAGAATACTTCTCCTTTGGCACGTAGTTCAGTTCTTCAAGTAGGGGCAAATAGACATAGGCTTCAATATCACATTGAGCGCCCGGGTACCGGTTCCAATACCAAGTGCCACCGAAGTCGCCACCTTTCTCAACGATTCTGACATCCTTAATACCCGCTTCCTTCAGTCTTGCACCGGCTAACAGGCCACCAAAGCCGCCACCGATCACCAACACATCCACCTCATCTGAAACGGGATCGCGTTTTATCGGCGCGACGTAAGGATCATCAAGATAGCGAGAAAAATCGTCTTTAACTTCTATGTATTGCTCGTTGCCATCTTCGCGTAGTCTTTTTTCTCTTTCTAGCCGATATTTTTCGCGAAGTGCTACCGGGTCAAAATCCAGGTCATCGTAGTTTTCCTGCGTACTCATAGAGACTCCTATCGTTACTTTTTCTGTTGAAATTTGTAGGGTTCAGTTCTCTCAACGAGCTGAAATACTAAAGCATAGCGACATCGATAGGGAAGACCCAGATTTTGTTAAAACACAGTAACCCTGTCATCACTATTGGGTGCCAATCCAAACCGTCTTCGCTTCACTATAACATTTGCCTGCGCGATCAAAGATCGCCGATCCTGCAAAGTGCTTCTTGCCTTGCACTTCGATCGTCCAAGCAACGACCATTAGTGTTTCTCCAGCCACTGGCCGTTCATGCACCCGCGCGCTAATCCTGCCTAGCAAGCCGGTTCGGATGTCATCCGCCAGGAAAGCAAACTGACTCGGACAATCCATTGCCGTCCATAGGTATTCAATCGGTATACAACCACTTTCATCCGCCCAGGCACGTTTTGTAGGCCAAATTGCGGCAACCATGGTGTTTGGATTAGCGTTCGACGGCTCTCCAACAACGCTGCTTGCAACGGGTGCGGCATAAACACCCAAACCATCCTCATGTTCAACGCCGCAACAAAAACAGATCGGATGAAAGCCCTGACGACCGACTAATAGGTCATTTAGATTTTCACCAAAAGAAAATGAGTCAGGCGCCGCCGCCTCAACGAGGCTCCAATCTGGCGGGCTTGGCAACTGCATTTCAAAGTCATCTTCGCGCACCTCGGCTATGAGGGTTTCTCCCTGCACAATGTTTGCACTGGTGTCGGTGTGATAGATCACTTGTAATGGCTGATCCAAGGGAATTGGCGATCTGAGTGTTACCTCTATGCTGCCACTACCTGCTGCATCGACCACTGTCGAGAACAGCCCACCGACATAACCACCATTGCCAGAGACTGGAGGCCCTCTAAATTTTTCTTCAACTATGAGACTATTAATACGCTTCGCTAACAAAATTCACTCACCCAAAAAAAATGGGAAGATTAACACAGTCTCAAAAATGGGTTAGCAGGCGCATAATCAAAAGCCCTCGCCGACAATGCGACAGGGCTGTCGGTCGGTTTTTTCAGTGAAGATGACTGTCGGTCTACGCGAGTGATTAGCCGTGCAGCGTCGCCAGTATTGGCAGGTAGTTTGAGGCGTGCATCAGAATAACCGCGCAGGATGCTGGTTTGCTGCCCAAGCAGCCGCGCCGCGGGGCATATGGCAGACCCTCCTATCGCGGGGCTGAGCCGGCGCAACGAGAAGTTAGGAAAAGGTAACCCGTCGCCTACCGCTGTTTAACACAAGGTTGCCCTAAACAGCTTGCGATTATCTACTCATCTCTCAATTGGGAGATAAATGTATCGGACTCTTTTATCGCAGATTGCATCGCATCGAGAAGTCTTGAAACGTCTTGATTAACATTCCCCAACTCGCCCTTCAATGACGCTATCGCACGCGCGTTGAGATTGTGTTTGAGATATAACACATTGTCCTTCAGGCTTGCTAGAACTGGGTCGATGGTTTTCTCAGCTTTTCGCATGGACGTAATCAATCGCTCATACTGGCGCCGAGTCTGTTGCAATTTACGCTCACTATCACGACGCAAGCTTGCACTAGAATACTCTGACAGTTCTGCTTTCCATTCATCGAACAGCGCATCTGACACATCTTCAACAGCGTCTATACGTTCGCTTATATTTTCAGCAACGGCGACACTATCCTCGTATTCATCATTGAGCTGATCATAGATATCAGAAAGATCGCCACCATCGAACTCGATCACAGACCGAAACTGTTCAAGCGCATCTTTGAACTGCTCCTGCCCCTCTTGCTGTGCAACTTGCGCCGCTTCAATGCGATCAATCATTATCTCACGCTTGTGAACGCCAACCTGCTCCATTGCGCTGTAGTAAGCACTTTCACAGCCAGCGACTAGCAACAGGGACAAACCGAGAACAAAATATTTCATTAGCCTTCCCTGTCCAACGCATCGACGATCCTATCGGTACGCTTATCAGCGAGATGAGAGTGCACAACAAAAATCGCGTGAATGACACCGGGCACGAAAAAACACAAAGTGAGAATAATATTAATAATGCCTTGGATCGGCTTGCCACAAAGGAACACAGCCACCGGGGGCAACAAAATAGCTAGTAGGTATCGCATTAGGCGTTCTCCGTATAGGTTTTTGTTTTTCAGCCCCTAAAGCTGGGCATACTCCCAAGCATTAAAAGCTAACGGCTTACTAACGACAGCATGACATAAAACAGTCATTGCTTGAAAGCTGTGCCCAGGCATTTTGTCTCAGCGGTCGTTCGGAGCAACGCTTCACATCCCTTCGATACGATCCATATATTTTTGTGCGCTAATCCATAGTAATTCAACCTCGGATTCGATACATTCCGGCCCGACGTTAGAACTGTCCCAAAGCACCAACTGACTCTTTCCTTCCTCCAGGATGTAACTTTATGAATTCTGTTTCGCAGCGCATTGCTGAAGAACTTGCCGTCAACGAACGACAGGTCAAAGCCGCCATCACATTACTTGATGATGGCTCCACCGTACCCTTCATTGCTCGCTATAGAAAAGAAGTTACCGAAGGACTCGATGATACCCAACTGCGGAACTTAGAAGAAAGGCTCAGATACTTACGGGAATTGGATGATCGCCGTGTCGCCGTGCTGAAAAGCATTGATGAACAGGGCAAGATGACTGACCCGCTAAAAGCTTCAATTATGGCAGCGGACACCAAGACTCGCCTGGAAGACCTGTATCTACCTTATAAACAAAAACGCCGCACCAAAGCCCAGATAGCCCGCGAAGCCGGTTTGGAGCCACTCGCCATGGCCTTACTGGGCGATGCTAACCTTGACCCAATCGTCGCCGCTGCTGGCTATATCTGCAAGGATGTTGAAGATACCAAGGCGGCATTGGACGGTGCTCGACAAATACTCATGGAAACCTTCGCTGAGGATGCCGATCTTCTCGCTGCGCTGCGGGACTATCTAAAATCACATGCGGTCATTGACTCCAAGGTTGCTGCGGGTAAAGAGCAAGAAGGGGCGAAGTTTTCTGACTATTTTGAATACACTGAAGAACTATCCAAGATCCCGTCCCATAGAGCTTTGGCTCTCTTCCGCGGTCGAAACGAATCCATTCTTCAGGTTAGCCTGAAAATCGCTGGTGAAGAGGAGCTCGAAACACACCCTTGCGAAGGCATTATTGCACGTAAATTTAATCTCGAAAATCTAGGCCGTGCAGGCGATCCTTGGATGCAAGAAACGGTTCGCTGGGCGTGGAAGGTGAAAATTTTTACACACCTTGATCTCGAATTAAAAATGGATCTTAAAAGTGGCGCTGAACTTGAGGCAATCAAAGTCTTCGCGACCAACCTTGGAGACTTATTGCTGGCCGCACCGGCGGGTCCGAAAGTTACACTAGGACTGGACCCCGGACTACGAACGGGCACTAAAATCGCCGTCGTTGATGAAACCGGAAAGTTAGTCGATACAGCGACCATCTACCCCCACGCACCTCAGCATCAGTGGGACCAATCAATCGCCGTGTTGGCAGCAATGTGCGCGAAAAATAAAGTTCGACTAATCAGCATTGGAAACGGCACTGCATCGAGAGAGACCGATAAGCTCGCAAAAGAACTGGCCAGTAAATATCCCGAACTGGGAACCACAGCACTCGTTGTCTCGGAGGCGGGCGCCTCTGTTTATTCCGCTTCAGAATTAGCAGCCAATGAGTTCCCTGATCTAGACGTCACCATTCGCGGCGCCGTCTCGATCGCGCGCAGGTTACAAGACCCGTTATCAGAACTGGTGAAAATTGAACCAAAATCAATCGGCGTTGGCCAATACCAACACGATGTCAGCCAGACACAACTGTCACGGTCGCTTGACGCTGTTGTCGAAGATTGCGTAAACGCCGTTGGGGTTGATTTGAACATGGCGTCGGTGCCACTGTTATCTCAAGTATCAGGCCTATCGAAAGTCATGGCGGAGAATATCGTCGCCTACCGCGACGAACATGGTCCCTACACGAACCGTAAGAAAGTTTTGAACGTACCTCGGCTTGGCCCGAAAGCCTATGAGCAGGCCGCTGGTTTTCTCAGAATTCGAAATGGTGACAATCCGCTGGATCAATCAGCGGTTCACCCTGAAACTTACCCTGTTGTCGAAAAAATCCTTAAAAAATGTGATCGGAAAATTGCCAGTATTATGGGCGATTCAAGCTTTGTAAAAAGCCTCAACGCCGCTGATTTTGCCGACGAGCAGTTTGGCCTAATCACCGTCAATGACATTTTGACCGAACTGGAAAAACCAGGGCGAGACCCGCGACCGGAGTTCAAGACCGCATCATTCATTGACGGCGTTGAAGACATTAAGGACCTAAAAGACGATATGATTCTTGAAGGTGTTGTCACTAATGTTGCCAATTTCGGCGCCTTCGTTGATGTTGGCGTCCATCAAGACGGACTCGTTCACATCTCTGCACTATCCAATACATTCGTTAAGGACCCACGCACAATTGTTAAGGTCGGCGACGTCGTCAAAGTAAAAGTCATGCAGGTGGATGTTCAGCGTCGCCGCATTGGCTTAACAATGCGACTCGAGGACGAGGCGAAGGATCAGGGCATGGACATAAAAAGAGACAAACCCACTAAGGGACAATCTCGAAAACAAAACAATGGTAGTGGCAACCCAAAAGCAGGCCGCAACAATGGCTCAAATAACGGCGGCGGCAGGCCCGTCAACTCTGCGATGGCAGACGCCTTGGCTAAAGCACGAAAGAAGTAGTGCAGTAACTATATAAGTAAGGACCTAGCTAGGTACCCGTGCGACAACTTTCACTTCGACGTGCGCATTGGGTACCGCCAGCTCTGTAATACCGATAGCCGTCCATGCGGGCCAAGGCTCATCGAGGTATTCGTCTCGTACCGCGGAGAAAGCGCCAATATGATCCTGCAGGCCGACGTGATAAGTCGTGTACTCGACAATATCAGCGTAGCTCGCGCCGGCTTCTTTTAGGACTGCGCCAACCTTCTTCCAAGCGGCGTGAAACTCCTGCTCAAGCGATTCAGGCACTTTACCTTTGGCATCCATACCAATGACACCGGAGCAATACACAAAACCATTCGTCTTCATAGCTTCTGAAAAATGCATTCTGTCGTAAGCGAACTGCCCACCTTCGCTAACAATACTTTCAATATTTTCAGTGTTCATAACGACTCCATTAAGGGGTTTGTTTTTTTATTGTGAGAAAACCATAGACCGCCAAAAATCGACTAAACCTGAGATGATAACGGCAACTCGGTTGTGTTCTTTATTTCAGTGACAGCAATATGAGAATGTACCTCGCCGATATGCTTTAGCTTTGTCAGCTTTTCACGAACGAAAATCTCATAATGACGTATATCCCGAGTGACAATTTTTAGCATGTAATCCCACGTACCCGCCATGGTGTAACACTCGAGCACCTCTGGCAAGACACTCACCTCCTCTTCGAATTCTTCTAGGCTGTTTCTACCCTGAACACTCAAGTTGACGGTCGCGAATACCACAACATCCATACCAAGCTTCTCTCGCGCTAGCAGGGAGACACGCCGGGTAATAAGACCCTTGTCCTGCAATCGACTAATTCTTCGCCAGCAGGGTGATTGGGATATATTGATTCGATCGGCAATTTCTTGTGTTGTTAGGCTCGCATCCTGCTGAACAAGCGCCAGGATCTGCAAGTCGATTTTGGATAGCTCTGTCGACGACTTTGACACCACAAACCTCTCAATTGAGTATATGTGCATATTATATTCATAATATTCAATTTCGATAGATTAATTATGCAATATTTAGCTAATACTTAAATTACAAAGCATAAATTTTCTTGCCCCCAAACCCTACAATAACGGCTTCACATTTGGGAGTGGACCGTTGAAAACACCCGTTAACGAGACCGTCATAAACAAAAGAAGACGCAAGATTTCGCTCAACGACAAGTACGCGTTGGATACAACCCGCGCCTACATGACAGGTATCGAAGCGTTGGTTCGCTTACCCATGTTACAGCATCAACGCGATTTGGAACGTGGCATCAATACCGCCGGCTTCATATCTGGCTACCGAGGCTCACCCCTTGGCGGGGTCGATCAGGCAATGTGGAAAGCCGCCGACTACCTAAAACAGCACAATATTAAATTTTTACCGGGCGTAAACGAAGACCTTGCTGCGACCGCAGTCTGGGGTAGCCAGCAGGTTAATCTGTTTCCCGGTGCTAAGTACGATGGCGTGTTCGGCATGTGGTACGGCAAAGGCCCCGGTGTTGATCGCAGCATGGACGTGATCAAACACGCCAATGCCTTTGGAACGTCCAAGTACGGCGGTGTCCTGGCTGTCGCTGGCGATGACCATGCAGCCAAATCCTCCACACTACCGCACCAGTCGGAACATATGTTTATTGGCGCTTCGATCCCCGTTTTGAATCCTGCAAATGTGCAAGAAGTGCTGGACCTCGGTATTTTTGGCTGGGAGATGTCTCGCTACACCGGCGCTTGGGTTGCTCTGAAGGCAATTACCGAAAATATGGACTCAGCCATTTCAGCGGAAATCGACCCCGCGAGAGTCAACATTACCATTCCGGAGGACTTTCAATTACCCGCTGATGGTGTTCACGGCCGCTGGCCTGATACAGCGCTTGAGCAAGAACGACGCCTTAATAAATTCAAGATCTACGCTGCAAGAGAATTCGCCAGAGTGAACAAACTCAACCGCATCGTCATTGATAGCAGCCATCCACGTTTAGGTATTATTACGACAGGCAAAGCCTATTTAGATGTGATGCAAGCATTGGAGGATTTGGGTATTGATGAACGTAAAGCTGGCGCCATAGGACTGCGAGTCTTTAAAGTCGGTATGAGCTGGCCCTTGGAGCCTGTTTCGACCCACGAGTTTGCCAACGGCTTGCAAGAGATTCTTGTGGTCGAAGAAAAACGTTCAATTATAGAAGATCAATTAACCGGCCAACTCTACAACTGGCCGGTGGATAGACGCCCTAAAGTCATCGGCGAGTTCGATGAAGAAGGTCACGATCTTCTACCGAATATATCTGAGTTGACGCCCGCCATGGTCGCGCGCGCCATCGCCGGCAGAATAAAACGTTTCCATCTTGACCAGACGGATATCGACACCATTGAGAAGAAGCTCGCCTTTTATCGTCACAAAGAAATGGTACTCGACTCACCGCGCGTCAAGCTCGACCGCACACCCCACTATTGCTCCGGTTGTCCACACAGCACGTCTACGCGAGTACCAAAGGGGAGTCGAACACTGGGCGGCATTGGCTGCCATTACATGGGCACATGGGAACAAGGTGATCGTCGTGCCGAAACCTTCACTCAGATGGGTGGCGAAGGCGTCACATGGGTAGGCCAGTCGGCTTTCACCGAGACAAAACACGTTTTTCAGAATCTCGGCGACGGCACCTATTTCCATTCTGGATTGCTAGCAATACGTCAAGCGGTCGCATCTGACGCCAACATCACCTACAAAATTCTATACAACGATGCGGTTGCGATGACAGGCGGCCAACCTGTCGATGGCAGCCTGTCTGTCGAGCAAATGATTATGCAACTACGTGGCGAGGGCATTACCAGAATCGCCCTGATTTCCGACGACCCCGGCCGCCACAAAGCCATTCGTCAATTCCAAGGCTACTCGCTCGATCACCGTGACGACCTGATTAGCGTCGAAAAAGAGCTGCGAGAAATTCCCGGCACAACGATACTGATATTCGAGCAAACCTGCGCTGCGGAAAAACGCAGACGACGCAAGAAAGGGGAACTGGAAGATCCAAATGTGAGGGTTTTTATTAATAAGGCTGTTTGTGAAGGCTGCGGAGATTGCAGCATTCAATCCAACTGCCTCTCTGTTATACCCATTGAGACAGAACTCGGCAGAAAACGACTTATCGACCAGAGTGCCTGCAACAAAGACTATTCCTGTCTCAAAGGTTTCTGCCCTAGTTTTATCACAGTTACTGGCGGTAATTTGAAAAAGCCCTCGCCTAACCTTGGTCAGGACAAACGCCCCGCTCTACCCGAACCGCGCTTGCCCGAAATCAGCCACCAGCCCTGGAATGTTGTGGTAACAGGCATTGGTGGCACCGGCGTGCTGACCGTTACAGCGTTGGTCGCAATGGCCGCTCACATCGAAGGCAAAGGCTGCTCGACTATGAATCAGACCGGTCTCGCACAGAAATTTGGCTCTGTGGTGAGTCACGTTCGAGTGGGCCTCAATCAACAGGCAATAAACGCTGTAAGAATTCCTGCTGGTGATGCTGATCTTTTGCTTGGCTGCGATCTTGTCGTTGCGGCCGGCGATGAGGCCATGGCAAAAGTGAACGTAGAGCGATCCCACGCAATCATTAACGCAGCGGAGTCGGTAACCGCTGAGTTTATTAATAACCCTGACACGGTTTTCCCTAGCAGCGCGATGAAACAAACTATCAATGAGGAAGTCGGCAAACACAAAGTCAGCTTCATTGATGCGTCGGCAATTGCAACTAACTTACTCGGCGACTCGATCGCCAGTAATTTGTTCCTACTTGGCTACGCTTATCAATCAAGCCTGATACCCGTTTCCGCCGCAGCGATCGAGGAGGCTATCGTTTTGAATGGCGTCGCTATTGAATTTAACCGCGCCGCTTTCAACTGGGGCCGCAGCGCCAAGCTGAATCTGAAGGAAGTCAACGAAATTGCCAGGGTTGTCCCTTTAGAAAAACCGCTGCAGAACGTTGCGGATATCATTGAAGACAGAGCAAACCGCCTAACGCTTTATCAGAACTCATCCTACGCAAAACGCTATCGAGCTGTTTGCCATCAAGTCGCTCAGAAAGATCTGGCCGTGGGTGCAGCTAACTTGCTAACGATGGCAGTCGCCAAATACCTGTTCAAAGTCATGGCCTACAAAGACGAGTATGAAGTCGCAAGATTGCACACAGACAAGCGTTTCCAAATGGAAATAGATCAAGTATTCGAAGGTGACTATAAAATTAATTATCACCTTGCGCCGCCTATGCTTACGAAAGTTGACGGTAATGGTCAACCTGTCAAAAGGAGGATGCCTTCAAGCATGAAATATGCGTTGCAGCTACTTGCACCCTTTAAATTTCTGCGAGGCTCTTCATTCGACTTATTCGGACTGAGCGCCGATAGAAAGCTCGACCGAAAAATATTGGCGGACTTTGAGTCCGATATTGAAACTGTCATTAAAAACGTGTCTCACCATAATTTTAAGACAGCAATTGAACTCCTCAATTTACCGGAGCAGATTCGCGGCTACGGTCATGTTAGGCGACAACATGTCGATGATTTATACCAAAGGCGTCAAAGGCTTCTACAACAAATCAAGGGTGAAACCTTTAACGTCGTCAACGCAGCATAGAGACCCGCAGTCTCTAACCACTAAGCAAACAAAAAACGCTGGAGCAAACTCAACGTGAAACACCAAGACTTTGAACAGAAAACGAATGCCTTTGTGCTGCAACATCCCTTGGCCTTTGTCGTTTCTATCGCCTTTGAACAAACCTACGGCGGTATCGACGGCGACTCCGCCTCAGCGGCGGAGTTCTGCTGCTTATTGAGCGCGCTGACGGGTATTGCAATCAAACAATCGATGGCCATTACAGGCGCAGTCGATCAACACGGCAATATTCTCCCTATTGGTGGTGCAACCGAAAAAATTGAAGGCTTCTATGATGCTTGTTTATCTCTGGGTGTAAATGCAGACCATGGTGTCGTCATCCCCGAGTCCAATGTCGGTGATTTAATGCTGCGAGAAGATGTCGTAGAGGCCGTTGACGTAGGCAGCTTCTCTCTCTACAGCGTTACCTCGATTATGGACGTCCTGCCTCTCATGATGGAACGAGAAACAGGTGTTAGCATGCAAGCAGAAGAAATAGTTAGCATCGCGAGAGACAAGGCATTAGAGTTTTGGCTGTCGACAAAGCCTTAACGCGTCGTTTCGACAGCAATACTCTAATCTCAGGTCAGCATTAACATCTAGCTGTATGCTTCACAGGTTTTAATAAGAAAAAGGAATCGTTCATGAGTGAATTTAAAGACAAGGTTGTAATTATTACCGGCGCCGGCGGTGGGCTTGGGAAATCTCACGCATTAGAGTTCGCCAGTCGCGGCGCAAAAATTGTCGTCAATGACCTTGGCGGCAGTGGCGATGGAATAGGTTCGGGAGATGCGGCCGATAGGGTTGTTGATGAAATAAGAGCAGCCGGTGGCGAAGCCATCGCCAACAAAGCATCCGTTTCCAGTAAAGAAGGCGCTCAATCGATCGTTGATGATGCAATTTCTGCCTACGGTACCGTAGATATTTTGGTCAACAACGCCGGTATTCTTAGAGACAAGAGCTTCAAAAAAATGACGCTACAGGATTGGGATATCGTCATGGACGTTCATTTGAACGGTTCAGCATATGTTACAGCCGCAGCATGGCCCATTATGTATGACAAGAATTATGGTCGTATTGTGATGACCAGCTCTACCTCCGGCATTTACGGCAATTTTGGTCAAGCCAATTATGGCGCCGCGAAAATGGGCATGCTCGGTCTAGCCAATGTTTTGGCAATCGAAGGGCGAAGCAAAAATGTTACCTGTAATGTCCTAGCACCCGCCGCCTCCACCCGGTTGATTAACACCATCCCGGGCAGAGACGAAGACCTCGACAACCCGGACCCTATGCGACATCCAAAGCTGGTTACACCGGCGGTACTGTTAATGTGTGCTGAGGACGCGCCAACCAACAAGGTCATTCAGGCAGGCAATGGCAGGTTCTCGACCTGTGCAATATTCAATAATGCAGAATTGGAGTTTGGCGCTGACGTAACCTACGAAGATCTTGTCGCCAAGAAAGATCAATTACTCGATATGAGTGAAGCAAAGGAAGGCTGGACCGCTATTCGAAAACGAATGGAGAATAAAGGTTAGATACAATCCTTGAAACGTCTAACACCGCCATTGCAATCACAACGCATACAAGCTGAGATTTCTAGGCGGTGATAGGTTCAAGCCTCGCGCGCAATTCATTTTTAGCAACTTTCTCCAGCGTCGAACGCGGCAGTTCTTCAACGAGATGAATATGTTTCACAACCTTGAAACTTGCCAAATTTTCTTCGCAGTGAGCTAATATTGTCGCCTTAAGTTCGTCAGCATCCATACCGACGCCTTTACCATTAGGGATCACAAAAACTACAGGCACCTCGTCTAACATAAAGTGCTTTTGAGCCACCACAGCACACTCATCAACTAATCCTGTTTGCATAATCACCGATTCAATTTCAGAGGCCGCAACATTTTCTGCACCGACCTTTAGCATGTCCTTCTCTCGATCGCTAAAAAACAGCCAACCCGACTCGTCTGAACGTACTAGGTCCCCCGTATCAAACCAACCATTGTCGTCAAATGCTGATTCGTTCGCCGTCTCATTTTTATAATATTCTTTGAACAATGACACGCCGCGAACACCGCGAATAAACAGCAAGCCTTTTTCACCGATTGCGCTTAAATCACCCTGCGCATCTCGAATCTGGATTTCGTATTCTGGCGCGACTCGACCAATGCTGCCATGGGGTCCTGGATGATCATGATCCGTAACGATACCTTGCGTGAGCGTTTCCGTCATACCCCACCAACCAATCGTATCGACCCCAAAATGTTGACCGATAGCGGGCAAGCTCGCAGGGCCACCCCAAAATCGCTGATTGTGCTTTGGCACCGGCTGCGACATTAACGCCTTAAAGGCAAAAGGAATCATCGACACCCAAGTCACCTGATGTTTCTTCGATATGTTCCAAAACCGCGAGGCAGAGAACTTTGGCTGCAATACGATAGTGCCACCTGACCAATGGGTCGCCAGCATGGAGTAACCCTGCGCATTCGTGTGAAACAGCGGCATATAAACGAGTGTTACATCATCACGTTGCAATCGCATATGCACCGCGGAAATTTTACCGGCCCATAAGCCATTCGCGTGCGTCCAAAGTACGGCCTTGGGTCTCGAGGTTGTACCGGAAGTGAACTGCACGCTCAGATTTCGCATCGGATCAGGCTTCAATGCAGGCACCACGCTTACAGAATCAAACAATGCAGCAAAAGATACAGCCCCTATTTCAGACAACAGAGAAGCTGCTTCGGCGGGAACACCCGCATCGTTATCGGTTACTGCAATAAAATTGAGTTTTTGACAGGACTGAGAAATGAGCTTGGCAAAACTCGGTTGGGTGATCGCACATACTGCATCGGTATGGTTCGAGAAATATTCAAGGTCTCTCGCAACGGAGTGGGTATTAGTAGACACCGCCACTGCGCCAAGCATTGCACAGGCATACCAAGCAATAACAAACTCAGGGCAATTGTCCAGATGAATTAAAACGAAATCCCCTTCCGTTACACCACGACCAACCAAACCGGCCGCAACGGACTTTGCATCCGACTGCAGCTGAGAATAACTCCAACTTTTCGACTCACCTTCGAAGGGCTCCCAAACCAAAGCCAATTTATCAGGTTGGCGGGTCGCCCATTCAGCCAGCATCCACGGGATATCTAGGCCAATCGTTGCTTGCTTTATAGAAGTCTCAATTTCGGACTTTAAACTCATATCGCTTTCTCATCAGAAATTCACAATCTATACGAACATAATCGAATGACAACGAGAACACAATTTCACATTCGGCATTTGAGTAAACAGCCCTTACTGTTCTGGCTCAGCGTCTAAAGAAAACGATTAATCGGGCAATGCAAAACTGACAACATAATCACCAAGTGTTGTACCAGAGGTACTGTGACCCCCAGCTCCGTCAGCACCATAATGCTGCCAACTCTTCGCAAACAAAGGCGTTGCGATTGAAGACAACACAAAAAAACAGATCAGTGACAGGCACCAGTTTAAATTTGCCAATTCCCTCTCCTTAACAATGAATGAGTGACGATAGGTACTCGTTAGCCATGAGACTCAGCTTCACCTTAAACCCACTATTGTCATTTGACGACTGAAATACCCATTTGGTTTGCAGACCATGTAATTAGCGGTTGGCTCAGACGAAAAATTAGCGTATCAATGTCGTTAGTCAAAATCTCAGACAAAATTAATCTCAGGCAATAGGGCACACTTATGAGCAAGCTCATTCTTTCATTGGACGGCGGCGGTATCCGCGGCGCAGCGACCACGCAATTCCTATCGCATGTCGAAACCGAACTGAAGCAGCAGAACCAGTCGATCCGGGACTATGTCGATTTCTATGCAGGCACAAGTACGGGCAGTATTATCGCACTGGCACTCGCCACAACAGACCTCACCATGAGTGAGATTAACGACCTATACAACTTTGAAAACGCACAGGAAATTTTCGACCCAAACAAAGGGCTGTTTGAGATTGATGGTATAAACGCGCCAAAATACGAGGCTAACGGTAAAACCAACCTGCTCAGAAAAAGTATGGGCAACGCGACGCTGGACAATGTTGGTCAAGACAAACATGTTCTTGCTGTTAGCTACGCCATCGAGAAACGCGCTCCGATGGTGATCAAATCAACCATCGAAGCGCATCGCAGCTTACTCGCCAGCGATGTCGCTGATGCATCTAGCGCTGCACCCACCTATTTCCCAACCCATGAAATGGATATACCCGCCCAATCCGAGGATGACTTTTTCCTTGTAGACGGCGGCGTCATTGCTAACAACCCGACTATGTGTGCTGTAAGTGAGGTTAGGAATATTTGGCCGCATATCGAAATGGACCAAATTCGCGTGCTTTCAATCGGCACCGGCTTCATGACGCGAAAGATAAACGGCCCTGACTCAAAAAAGTGGGGTGCCGCTCAGTGGATGACCCACGGCCATATACTCGATGTACTGTCGGATGAACGCGTCGTTGCCTATCAGGCCATGGCAATTTTGAACCGTGGCGCATACATTCG
Source organism: uncultured OM182 clade bacterium (assembly GCA_905182025.1). Taxonomy (GTDB): domain Bacteria; phylum Pseudomonadota; class Gammaproteobacteria; order Pseudomonadales; family Azotimanducaceae; genus JAHRVQ01. The sequence continues at coordinate 1,009 of CAJJAA010000011.1, read as the reverse complement.
CGTCAACGCTGAACTGCAGACACAACCTGGCTTCCAGACACCGCCAGATGACGCAATGGATGACGTCAGCAGGAAAAACATCACGCGGTTAAAAAGTCTTGGCGATTTTTGGTTCGAACAATACGGCGAACAAGCCATCGCGTTAATCAAGGGCACCTATGCTGGCCCTTCGATGGATCGAATAGATCCGATCACGGGTAAGCCAAGGGCGCGCCCTTAGCGCGTAAATCTGTATTATCGAGCCAATCCGTTCATTGAGCGCGCTACCACAGGGCGCAGAATTGTCGAGATCGAACAATTCCATCACGTTTTTTTGAGTCCCATAAATACAATTTATGCAATGTAATCTGAGATTAACTAAGCCTCAATTGGCTGCTCGGCATCATGTTAAACTCCTACAACTTAATTAAGTTTAACTATCGAAGAAGATACGGTCGATCGAATACAGTTGATGCAGCACGCCAGCCAGACAATCACAAAGAATATAAAAACTGCGATCATCGGTATTGTTCAGTTATATTTCTTTGCCAGTTTAATTTTGCCCGCGCTTATTCCTTCCGGCTTGATGCTCTCAAGAGACAACGAAGGTAATTTCGTTGAACTCACAGTCTGTTCTGCAACTAACCACCGCAAAGTTTTGATGAACCTTGATACCGGCGCAGTTGTTGATATTGATGCTACTTCTGACGCCGCCATGATGATGGCTGAAACATTACCCGCACAATCTGGACCACCAGATATCGATGAACTACCAAGTTATCAAAATGAACTTTGCCCATTTTCGCAAGCAACAGCAGATCAAGTAATCACACCCGAACTTCAATTTCTAGCAACTCACCTGCCTGCTGATCGAGCCCTTTTACAGATCATCACGCTTCGATTTGATGAGACAAAACATCCATCCCTGCCCGCCCGTGGCCCTCCTAGCCTTAGCTGAAACGCCAATTTTAGAACGTTGCTTACCTAATTCAGTTAATTTCTGCATAGGCGTAGTAACAGCTAATTATTA
>CAJJAA010000010.1 GCA_905182025.1 uncultured OM182 clade bacterium | reverse complement strand
GATAAGATTGCTGCAATGCACTCAAAAATAGAGCAGCACCCGAGCACGGGGAAAGTTGTTTCTTTACATACACTGCAAGCCATTACGATTGAACTCAATAACGGTAAAGCCCTAAATCAAACAGAGCTCGCCTTTGTACTAGGCGCGTTACCACAAAGTGTCAGAGAGCAGATCCTCAACCCTTATGCGAAACCCAGCGAAGGTATTGTTCGCATCAACACCCGCATTAGTGAAACCGGCCCGCGCTTCTCCAAAGACTTAATGATTGCTGATCTGCAACAATATGCCACATCTGAATTAGGTCTTACGAAAGACAGTGTCGTGGTCACGGGCATGATGGTGCTATTTAACGACATGCTTAAACAACTCGCAGACTCTCAACTTCGCACGCTTGCCTACGTTGTTCTGGCAACCTTCCTGATGTTCTCACTGTTATTACGATCTCTACTACTCGCCTTGCTGGCGCTTATTCCGAATATTATCGCCGCAACTGCTGTGATGGCATTTATGGGCTTTGCAGGCATACCACTGGACATGATGACGATTACTATCGCAGCCATTAGCATTGGTATAGGCGTGGATGACGCGATCCACTATTTACATCGATTCAACGAAGAGTATCGCAATGCAGCGGATATTCGGACCGCCGTTGAGAGAGCCCATCAAACCATCGGTCGCGCGATGTATTTCACATCGATGATTATCGTGGTTGGCTTTTCGATTCTGGCGTTCTCGAATTTCCTACCGACCGTATACTTTGGTTTACTCACCGCCTTGGCAATGCTGCTAGCGCTTATCGCCAACTTAACGCTTTTACCGGCCTTGCTTATAAAATTGTACAGGTAAGGCCGAGCAAGACTTCGTTGGGCATTGAGTAAGTCGATCGATCACAACTGTTCAGATAGTGTCTCACCTACGCCAAACCAAAATCCAACTCGGCTCAATGATTCATTTCGTTCGCAGCAGAAAAAGTCATTGCCGCAAACCCAACATATCGAATGCCGACACGCTGGATAGCGGCAGCAGTTAAGCCTTACCGACTCTTACCGTCAATACATCACAGCTGACGCCATGCAGAACCCCATTGGCTGTGGAGCCGAGCAACAGCTGAATACCCGCCTGCCCATGCGTGCCAAGCACGATGCAATCAATGTCATTTTCTTTGGCGATCTCGTGTATCTCGTGCGCTGGCCGTCCTTCTCGAATGACGCATCGCTCAGCCGGTACTGACAGTGACTTAGCAATTTCAGCCATCTTTGCTTGAGCCTCTTTTCTGATTGCAACTTCAACGTCTACAATCTGTGCGCTCCACGCTGCGGTATCTAAACCATACGCGGCAGCCATAGGTTCGTTAACATGAATCAGAAAAACGTCAGCGCCGTGATCTTTAGCCAATTCAATACCACGACTGACAACTTCTTCATTGTCCTGATGAAAATCCAGGGCCAGTAATATTTTTTTGTATCGAGCCATTTTCTTTCTCCTCAAACTCTTGTCGGCATGCATCGGAAATCGTACATGCTCACTTATTCTGGCTAATTCAGCATCGTGAATGGGACCCACGGATCTCAATCACAAAATTGGCGTGTACAAAAAAATCAATCCTGCGACTTTCTGCGTAAGCGCCGCATACCCAGCAACCATCGGTCAACGTCGTCGCCTTTGCGACGCACGTAGTCCTCTACTTCGGGGTGCGGTAATACGTGAAAGCGTCCTTCTCTAATGCATTCGACGACAGTTTGGGCCAATTGCTCTGGCTCAATTATGCCATCCGTTTGTCCGTCGCCCAAACTCCTAGGCGCCATGGCCGTATTTACGCCTTGTGGGCAAAGCACTGAAACACCGATTCCATCGTCGCCATGAGTAATCGATAAAAACTCCGCCAATTTGACCGCCGCAGCTTTCGTTACTGTGTAAGGCCCGGACCCAATTGCAGCAAGCAACCCAGCGGCACTCGCAGTGTTTAGGAGATAACCTTCACCGCGCTCGATCATTGACGGCAATACTGCCCGCGCTGCGTAGAGATGCGACATGACATGCAGGTCCCATTGACCTTGCCAAACCTCATTTGCCGCTTCCGTCAACAGCCCGTTGCCCCCCGCGCCCGCATTGGAACAAAACAAATCAATTTGCCCTTCGCTCGCTAACGTCTGTTCGACAACAGATATGATGTCGGCTTCTTTGGTCACGTCGCATACCGTGCCGATGCAGCCGATCTCAGCAGCCGCAGCTTTTACGGCATCCTCATGTAAGTCAGCCAGAACGATACTCTTGGCGCCCTCAGCAAGAAAAGCTTTCGCCATAGCCTTTCCAATGCCGCCACTACCGCCGGTAATCACAACAACCTTATCTTTCATTTCCATAATTTTTTACTCACTATTGCATCAGTGAACCAAGATAACGCTTGGTCTGTTTCGAAGCAAAGTTTTGAAACCTATGTGCTTAACACGGCGATGCGCTCATCCTCGGTAAAGTCGACCTGGCTGTTCTTCACACCCCTAGCAGACGGCTGACGCCTGTCGTTTCTAGACAAAAGTGGTCAACAGGGATACCTGTTTACAGCAGACACGCAGCGAAAACGCGGTGCGGGCCGAACCGACTTTCAAAACGATAGGGCACGGCAACCGGATGACGCTTTGTTCGACAGACTCTATAGGCACCGTGACGTTACCTTGGTTTAGGTTGGCCGTGATGATGGCTGGCTTGTAACGATCGCAGCAGAACAAAGCCAACCGACGATGACAGGTTAGGGACACACCCGAGTATGCATAACGCATGGAGCAACTCGATCTCGCCACCGCAAAATTGATGACTATCGCAATGGTGGCCAATCAGGCCTGTGGCGAGTAGAGCCGCTGAAGTGATCATTTGATTTAAATCAGCGGCTTACGTCCTCGATTTGATAAACCCACTGTTGCGCAGGTGCTGACAAAGTGGTTTTATCTTCAACAACACGGGCAGTCGCAGGAAAAGAATCATGAACAAAGTAGAAGGTTTGCACCACCTCGCTATTTGCACCGCTGATATGAAAGCTCAAATCGAGTACTTCACCGAAAAACTGGGTATGGAACTGCAGGCCTTGTACTGGATGCATGGTGTTGAGAATACCTTTCATGCGTTCCTGCGACTCAATGATGAGAGTTCAATCGCTTTCGTCCACAACCCGGACATTAAGCATGTGAAGACAACTCTGGGTGAAACACACTCGGGTAACGCCGGCTCAAATAGCGCACCTGGCACCATGCAACATCTGGCATTGAAGGTGAAGAATGACAAGGAGATTTACGCTATGCGTGATCGCCTAAGATCTCAAGGTGTACCGGTCATGGGTCCAATTGAACACGGCATGTGTAAATCAATCTACTTTGCGGGTCTGGAGAACATGACATTGGAATTGTCTTATTCAAGGGAGCCAATCAATAACGAAGCTTGGGTCGATCCTGAAGTGGTCGCACTGCTTGGCATTACTGACGATGAATTATCCGCCTATAAAGCACCTACGGCCTACACTGACGAATCCGGCAATGTCGCTCAACCCGGCGTTGATGCGCCCGGACCCCATATGAATTATCCAGCAGAAATTTACCCCTTTATTCTCAGCCGGACTGATGAAGAAGTTTTAAACTCTGTACCGAGCGATCCTCCCGTCAAGGTTTAGCTTTCAAGCTATGTCCGTTGATTTGATCAGCAGGCAAGCTTCTGATTCGCTGGGTTTGCCAACCATGGGCGCCATTCACAAATCATGCTGAGCATGATTAACACCGCATATCAATTATCTCTTTCAGCAAAGCCTTGCTAGTATCTTTCGGATCGGCGTTACTTTGCCTAAAGATTTTTGAAAGACAATTGCGGTATATCACCATGCAAGAGAGAACTCCGTTAAACATCACGCCCCGCATTCGTTGGATGTATGGTTTTGGATCGGCAGCCTACGGCGTCAAAGATAATGGCTTTTCGTTCTTCCTGATGATCTTCTACAACCAGGTGCTGGGGCTGGAAGGATATCTTGCTGGTTTAGCCATTATGGTTGCGTTAATTTTTGACGCAATATCAGATCCCTTGGTTGGCTATTGGTCCGACAACACCCATTCTCGATGGGGCCGCCGCCATCCGTTTATGTATTTTTCTGCTGTGCCTGTCGCCATCAGTTATTATTTTTTGTGGAACCCGATATGGCAAGACCTTGAACAAATTGAATTGTTCGCCTATCTGACCTGTACCGCGATACTGGTTAGATTCTTTATTACACTTTACGAAATTCCAAGCACAAGTATTGTTGCGGAACTGACCGACGACTACGACGAACGAACAAGACTGCTTGGCTATCGCTATATGTTTGGCTGGTACGGCGGCTTGGTCATGGCCGTGCTGGGCTGGGGTTATTTTTTCAATCGTACAGAACTCGGTATCGTCGAGCCTAGCGGCTATATTGGCTATTCCATAACGGGCTCGGTTGTCATCTTTTTATCAATCATCATTTCATCAGCTTCATTGCATAAGTACATACCGTCCTTGCCGAAAGCCGCTATAAAAACCAACAAGACGATCACCTCAATCTTTTCAGAACTGAAAGAAACACTATCCAACCGCAACTTTCTGGTCTTGTTTCTGGCGGGACTGTTCGCCGCGATCGGCGCGGGCATAAGCACAAACTTCAATGCCTACATCAATACTTATTTCTGGGAGTTTACACCTACACAGGTCGCAGCGATGACCGGCGGCCTATTCCTCGCACCCGCCGCCGCCAATATTCTAACACCCCTCATCACGCGTCGATGGGACAAGCGAGAAGCTGCGATTCGCGTCTACTCCGTGCTGATTTTCTGGAGCGCTTCACCCATCATCCTAAGGCTGATGGATTTTTGGCCCAGCAACGACAGTCCGTTGCTGTACCCGTTTATGTGCGCGCATATCATTATTGACGTCACCATGATCATCATCTTCGGTATCATTCAATCGTCAATGCTTGCCGATGTGGTCGAGCATAGCCAAGAAAGAACGGGCAGACGGGAAGAGGGACTATTTTTCGCTTCGCGTACCTTCGCAAGTAAAGCAACTTCTGGCGTCGGCACGTTTATCGCCGGTATCGTTCTAACGCTAATCGACTTCCCGCAAGGCGCCTCCCCGGGAGAGGTTCCTGAAGAAGTCTTATTTGATCTGGGTGTTGTCTATGGCCCGACGTTGATGGCTTTCTATGCCACAGCACTTTTCTGCATCACGTTCTACACGATCAGTCGGCAGGGACACAAAGAACGTACCGAGAAGCTTGCGAGCAAAAGCTAGGGTCTACCGTTAAGACTGAAGACGTCGCGAGCAGCGTGCGTCTTCAACAAAACATGAACCCCTGCCTGAAACATTAACGTTATTTATTTGGCAACGTTACTGGCAGCATTTTCCTGCCAGGGCCAAGCATGATTAAAGCGAACTCCATTCAACAACTGACTAACCCAGGAGTCTTGAATCCAATAATGATAAGAGCTGAAACAAATAAGGGTTGTGCTTAGCACGACAATTGGAAACTTGATCAACGCAGGTAAATCAAACGGCAGCAACAGCCATGCAATCATCGTCACAATAGGCATATGTATCAGATACACCCAATAGGACGAGTTTGAGATATACAGTATCCATGGCGATTTATAGTCAAGAAAACGCAGAAACAGACCCATAAAAAGATAGATAAGTGACCAGGTTAAACAGGCATTGAGCGCCACCGCCACTGCATGGGTTTGCGGATCGACATCTGCCATTGCGAACTCATTTGCTGTCGCCATAATTGCCAGCGGCAGGAGAATGACAGAGATACCAAGAAACCCATTAAGAGAATGATTAAAGGTGACCAGTATTTGCCGAAAGTTATGAAATACATAACCGAATACGAAAAAGGAGCCGTAGTACAACAACGCAGGTAAGTGAGGTTTGACGAATAAGAAACCCTCGAACAACACGCCACCCCTAAATGCCCAAAGCGTTGCGGCGCTGTACATTACCAATGGAATGTATAACAGCGGCGACGCAATAACCTTGCCGACATCAGCATCCGCCTTTTTAAGTAGCCAAACGAGCCCCATGCAAAGTGGAATGAGTAGATAAAAATAAAGCAGGTAGTACAGAAACCACAGGTGTCCAAGCGAGGGTTGATCAACGGGCATACCCGCAGCCGATATTTCTGCCTTGAGAATATTGATCTGCTCCATACTCGGCAGCACTTGAAACGTATTGAATTTGGCGCTGCCCATAAAGGCAATCATCGCCAGCATCGTTAAAGGCAATATTGTTAAACAACTGACCAGCAAGGGAGAGAGTATTCTACTGCCACGATTAGCATAGGTTCCTCGTAGCCCGCGCTTTTGTACCAGTAGAGATGTGAAGAAACCGGCTAGAACAAAAAACAGCGGCATTCGAAAACTGTGGATGAAATGTACGATGACATCAAACACATAAGCGGTAGAAGGATCTGTTGGCACAGGTAAACCGCCGGGAGGCTCAGAGATGTACCATTGAGATCCGTGCAACACAATCCCCAACATCATCATGCTGCCGCGCAACGCATCCAAACTGTAGTAACGTCGATTGTCATCCATATATGTTCATTCCCATGGGCAACTTTCATAATATGTTAGAAAAGGTAGAATCAAAAGCGTTAGCTTTTAACCGCTCCGATGCCAACCAAGCTTGCTCTCATTGAGACAACGTATGCTGACTAAAATTGAACGGCGCTAGCATGCAATATGAGAGATACGAAAGAGAAGTTTTCCCGCACCACCGCCGATCTTAACTGGCTCGTTGGGCCCATCATTGTTTCTCTATTGGCTGTTGGCATCGATAGGGAAGAGCTCGAGGCCTACGATCTATATCCGATACACAAGTCGATCGGCATGCGCAGCTTTGTCATTATTCTTGGCAGAGCTGTCCGGCGGTTAATGAATGGCTTGCCTGCCACCGCCGCGGACCATGAAAAATGGGAGCATAATCTTGCTGTCATCGTGCATTGACACTGCTGATTGGCACCCTCATCTTTCCAATCTCAGGTATGATCATGTCAGGGCTTGGCGGGCAGGGCTTGGCGATGCTCAGACTCGAAGTGTATCCTCACAACCCAGACTCACAAGACCCGACTCACGTTAGTCCTTTCAACGAGGCAATAGCTGGGGTAGCACACGAGACCGATGAAATCTTAGGGATTGTATTTATATTGGCAATTACATTGCACATTGCCGGAGCGCTTAAACACCATTTGATGGATAAAGATGGTACCTTGCGTCGAATGCTAGGTAAAAATTGACCACCTAAGCAGCACACCGAGCTTAATACGCTTCGATATGCCGTTAACTTAAAATTGATTTCAAGAAACACCCGAACATTATTCCTTGTTTTTTAACGATGAGACCCGACATGAACAGCCAGTTGAAATCCTACGTCATCCTTTTCTTGTTTGTGCTTGTGCTTGCACCGATCTCTGCCGCTTACGCCAAAACCAAAATTAGTTGGTGGCATGCGATGGGCGCGGAAAATGGCGAAAGGGTCAACAAAATAGCGCGCGACTTTAATGACAGTCAGGATCAATACGAAGTCGAACCAAGTTATAAAGGTAACTACACCGATACGATGACTGCGTCCATCGCAGCTTTTCGAGCAAGAAAACAACCGCACATCGTACAGGTCTTCGAAGTGGGTACAGCAACAATGATGGCGGCAAAAGGCGCTGTTTACCCTTTGGAAGAGGTCATGGCAGCAGCCAATGAGCCATTTGACAAGTCTGTCTATCTGCCGGCGGTCATCTCGTACTACCAGACACCAACAGGCCAACTTCTCTCAATGCCATTCAATTCGTCCACACCCGTACTTTGGTACAACAAAGACGCATTCAAGGCAGCCGGTATAGCATCGCCTCCGGCGACATGGGATGAGATGCACCGGGCAGCAAAGGCACTGAGGAAGAGTGGCATGAGTTGTGGGTTCACCTTCGGCTGGCAATCATGGACCATGATCGAAAACTATTCCGCCTGGCATAATCAATCAATCGGCACCAAAGAAAATGGTTTTACTGGGTTCGACACCGAACTTACCTTCAATACCCAACCTCTGAAGAAGCGCATCAAGGCGATTGCGGAGTCACAGAAAGATCGAGAGTTTGTCTACGGTGGTCGAGAAGACAGCAGCCTACCCATGTTTACCAATGCGGAATGCGGCATGTGGATAAGTTCATCCGCTAACACAGCTGCCCTCGATAGCCAGGCAGACTTCGACTATGGTCGCGCCTTCCTGCCTCTTGATACGGATGTCGCAGACACAGCTCAAAACTCTATCATTGGTGGCGCGACACTCTGGATAATGAAAGGCCATGATGACGATATTTATAAAGGCGTCGCTAAGTTTATGACGTATCTTTCACGCGCTGACGTTCAGTCTTGGTGGCATCAGTCGACCGGTTATGTCCCAATCACGCTAGAGGCGGAGCAGGTCTCACGGGCTGAAGGCTTCTATGACAGACACCCGGGTGCTGACATTGCAATCAAGCAGCTCAATCTTAATAAACCAACGATAAATTCCAAAGGTTTGCGATTCGGCAACATGGTTCAAATTAGAACCGTTATCAACGAAGAGCTTGAACTGGTTTGGGGTGGCAGAAAATCTGCCAGTGACGCACTCGATAACGCTGTGATTCGGGGCAACAAATTATTACGTCGTTTCGAACGCGCCAACAGCCGATAAGTTCATGCTGAAGCGAGTCCATTTTGGACCCTCATGGTTACCCTATGCACTTGTCTTGCCACAAGTTGCCATTACCATCGTGTTCTTTCTTTGGCCGGCAGGCCAATCCATATATCAGTCATTTCTGATCCAAGACCCCTTTGGACTATCGACCGAATTCGTCTTCCTTGAGAACTATGAGATGCTGTTTGATGACGAGCTGTACTATGACACTTTCGGCAGAACATTCTTCTTTTCTATCTTTGTTGCAAGCTTCTCACTTGGTATAGCCCTGCTTTTAGCGGCAATGGCAGACAACGTCATTAAGGGGTCCGTCACCTACAGAACTATGTTAATTTGGCCCTACGCAGTCGCCCCAGCAATTGCAGGTGCTCTGTGGGTTTTTATGTTCGACCCAACACTGGGTGTTATTACACATTTTCTCGACAAGTTCGATTGGGATTGGAATCACAAGCTCAATGGTGGCGAAGCAATGGCATTAGTCATCATGGCGGCGACTTGGAAACAGATAAGCTATAATTTCTTGTTTTTCCTCGCCGCTATGCAATCCATCCCTAAGTCCCTGATCGAAGCGGCGGCTATCGATGGCGCCAGCCCATCACGACGCTTTTGGAGCATTATCTTTCCATTGATCACGCCCACCACCTTTTTCTTACTCGTGGTTAATCTGGTTTATGCGTTTTTCGAAACCTTCGGCATCATTCATGTTGTTACCGGCGGCGGACCCGCCAAGTCGACTGAGATCTTAGTTTACAAAGCTTACAACGACGGTTTTATTGGACTGGACTTGGGCAGCTCAGCCGCCCAATCAACCATACTCATGGCAATGGTAGTGATCATTACGGTCATCCAATTTCGCTTTATCGAGCGGCGGGTGGACTATCAATGATTGAGTCTAGGCCACTAGCTACGATGATTTCCCACGCTATTTTATTGCTTGGCGTTGCCATTATTGCCTTTCCTGTATGGATCACCTTTGTCGCAGCAACCCATGACGCGGTGCGTGTTACACAGGTGCCTTTTCCACTATTGCCAAGTGATCAATTGCTGGTCAACTTAAAGGCGACGCTGTTTGCCACTCAAGATTCATCCCTTGATCTACCGATCGGGTTGATGATGCTAAATTCATTGGTTATGGCGCTGACGATCGCACTCGGTAAAATTTCAATCTCGCTTCTTTCAGCTTTTGCCATTGTCTATTTTCGCTTTCCTTTTCGTATGTTCTTTTTTTGGATGATCTTTATCACGCTTATGCTGCCGGTGGAGGTGAGAATCCTGCCCACCTATGAAGTTGTCGCACGCCTGAATATGTTGAACTCTTACTGGGGCCTGACTATTCCTCTTATCGCAAGCGCGACGGCAACGTTCCTGTTTCGACAAACTTTCCTGACAATACCTGATGAACTACTGGAAGCTGCGCGAATGGATGGCGCTGGCCCGATGCGCTTCTTCTTTGACATCTTATTACCCATGTCACGTACGAGTATTGCAGCGCTATTTGTCATCCTATTTATATTTGGCTGGAATCAATACCTATGGCCTCTACTTATCACCACCGATGAATCAATGTACACCATCGTCATGGGCATCAAGAACCTGCTCGAAACCGCCGAGGGGGACCCGCAATGGCACATTATTATGACCACCGCATTGTTGGCAATGTTGCCGCCAATACTTATCGTCCTGTTAATGCAGAAGCTTTTCGTCACAGGACTCATCGAGGCAGAGAAGTAGTATGGCAACCGTAAGAGTTGAAAATGCGGCCAAGAATTACGGCCAAACCAAGGTCCTATCGAACATCAATATCGATGTGCAAGAAGGCGAATTCATCGTAATTGTCGGTCCATCGGGTTGTGGCAAATCAAGTCTATTGAGAATGATTGCAGGCTTGGAGGCGGTAACCTCCGGCGATATCTACATAAACGATCAGCGAGTTAATGAGGTCGAGCCAAAGGATCGTAATATTGCCATGGTGTTCCAGAACTATGCGCTGTATCCGCACATGAGTGTTTTCAAGAACATGGCGTACTCACTCAAACTGAAAGGTATGAGCAAGGACGACATAACAAAACGTGTCAATGAAACCGCATCACTACTTCAGCTCGAAAACCTTTTGCATAGAAGACCATCAGAATTATCCGGCGGCCAACGTCAACGCGTTGCAATGGGACGGGCCATCGTTCGCGAACCCGCAGTCTTCTTGTTCGATGAGCCCTTATCCAATCTTGACGCAAAGCTTCGCACCGAAATGAGAATGGAGATCAAGGCTTTACAGCAACGCCTAAAGGTAACCAGCCTCTACGTCACTCACGATCAAGTCGAAGCGATGACCCTGGCTGATCGTCTGGTCATTTTGGATCAAGGCCAAATTGAACAAATTGATACACCTCAACGCGTCTATGAAAACCCAGCCACGTTGCATGTCGCCAGCTTCATTGGCACACCGCAGATCAACTTGCTTGAGGCTACTGTATTCACCAGCGAAGCCAGCCTCGAGTTTTCTGGTTCGCAGAGGGTTGCCCTATCAACACTTATTCCTGAGGCCGACTTATCTGCCTCACTGCTGAACCCTTCAGTTAAATCGATCAACGTAATCCTAGGGATTCGTCCGGAAAATATTAGCCTTTGTGACGCAGCGGATGCGAATTTAGCCTGTCAGGTGAAGTCTGTTGAAATCTTGGGAGCCGAATCCATATTACATTGCGCCCTAAATGAAACAGCTGAGGCGGTGAGAATAAAGACAGCGGGTATGACAAACATTAAAGCCGGTGATCAGCTGTTTGCTCGTGCCGGGTCCTGCCATCTATTTGACCCAGATACCGGCAAGCGAATTACCTAAGCGCTTGGAATAGCGCTTGTAATAGCGCTCGCAAGAGATCTTTACGCGCTCTTGTAAGAGCTCTTGCATACGAATCAATAGAAGATAGTGCGGTCGGCCTAATTTAGGAAGTTTCAGGATCCTCTTCGACGTTGCGCATGTGGTCAGCCATCGGCACGATTTTCTCCAACAGATCCTGATGCACATCACTACCCAACGACATTGTTTCCAACGCGCTGTATAAACACTTTAACCAAGCATCCCGGTCTGCGACTTTTACCGGCACATGAATATGCCGAGCGCGTAACCGAGGATGTCCGTACAAATCTGTATACAAGGGTGGACCGCCAAACCAACCTGAAAAATATTGGAATAGCTTCAATCGTGAACTGGTTAGATCCGCGGGGTGAAGAGCGCGAACATGTTTTGCCTCGGCTATCACTTCCATGTTGTCATAGAAAAGTGTGACCAACTGGCGTACGCCAGCCTCGCCACCGATACGCGCATACAACGTGTCTTCATTCGCCTCTTTGTTCGCCTTCTGTTTCTTCTTTTCATCCATATTAATAACTGCCGATCTTCCTTCTTCTTTAGCCGTCGCTTTTAGCGCTTGGCTTTAACATGTTTAAGTTTTTGCTTTTCGATCGATCTAATAATTATCACCGTAATTCGCGCTTTTAGACTCTGTGTTTGGTTCCTCGTTGGCGGACATCGCGGTGTTTTTCTCGCAGGTTTTTAACCGCAGAACAACGATTGCACCAACAGACATTAATCCAAGTGCAATAAACCGGTAGGTGTCATCTTGAATGGCAAATACCACCGAAGAGCCTCCGACAAGTACCATGCTAGAGATCGCCATGATCTTTGTTCGAATACTGATACAGCGATTTTTCTCCCAACTAGCGATAATCGGACCAAAGGTCTCATTTGCGAGTAACCACTGATGCCACCGTTCAGAGGATCTCGCAAAGCACCAAGCAGACAGTAATAAAAAGGGTGTGGTCGGCAACACCGGCATGGGGATACCAATGATGCCCAACGCCAGCGCTATAAAACCAAACGCGAGATACACCCGTCGCTTCAACAGACTTTCTTTCAACATAACAGCTTCAACAAGTTTTTATGTTTAACACGACATTCCAGATAATCAGGGCATGTTGACCTATTCATCGTAAACGAGCAAATTTGCTTAAAGCACTTAACCGCTCACTCATCGCTGTGGCTTCACAACGGGTTCGTGATACATTCTTTTTGGTAAACCATTATATTGATGAGCGAAGATTTTGTTCGCTGTACGGCAATCAATCTTTCGAACAAAATCATTTCTAATAAAAATAAACTAAGGTTCAGCATGCCAATAGATCCAGACACGATCAGCCAACTAGGGCTCGACAGGACCATCGAGGCATCGGTTAATGGCAGAGTAAACGGCGCTAAAAACAAACCCGAATGGGATGCCGCTTATCATCCTTGCGCTGAAGCGTACCCTGCCGATGACGTGCCGACAGGTGAGGTAACACACTTTGAAGAGTGGGTGAGTACAGACGTATATACAGGCACCCAGCGCGATATGTGGGTTTATCTACCGGCGACAAAATCTGATGCGTACCGGGTTGTCATTTTTAATGACGGCGCATGGTATCTCGGTAGAAAAGGTCCGGTCAGAGCCACCGCGGTATTGGATACGTTGTTGCACCAAAATGAAATCGAACCGACCATTGCTATCTTTATTAATCCAGGCCGACCCGATCATCACGTCAAGCCACCGATCGCCTCCTACAATGACCTAACAGCCCAACGTAGCCTTGAGTACGACTTGCTTTCACCTAACTATGGCGAGTTTGTTTTTAGCGAGGTGTTACCTTTTGTTGAAAACCACTTTGAACTCCGCATCAGCAAAGACCCAGACCATCGGACGCTCTGCGGCATCAGTAGCGGCGGCATCGCCGCCTTTACCGCCGCCTGGCACCACACAGATCAATGCACCCGTGTCATTAGCCATTGCGGCTCTTACACCGATATCTGGGGCGGCCACAACACACCCTCGATCATTCGTCACAATCCTAGAAAGCCGATTCGGGTTTTTTTACAGAGCGGCGAAAACGACGCCAATACGCCCTTCGGTAATTGGTCGTTAGCAAACAAAGCCATGGCAAGTGCATTTGATTGGGCCGGTTACGACTATAAATTTGAGTTTGGTACTGGCGGCCACAACCTCGATCATGGCGGCGCTATATTCGCCGATGCCCTTCGTTGGACATGGCGCACGTAACCGATACATCACCGTCAAATGTGAGCTCGGTATAAGCGCCTTATTCAAACCCGCTTGCAGGCAGCTTAGTAAAGAAAATTTGCGCTACCTACCGCAATCAATAAGCCGTCATCATTGTGAAGCGCCATACGGGTTGAGACCATTTTTTTTCCTACCTTGAGCGCTTCACCTTTAATGGTGAATTGCTCGCCTCGACCCGGGGACAAATAATCTACCCGCATATCGATCGTTGCCATTTTTTGAATTCGCTCAACCGCTTCACCTTTACTTTCCAAATGCAGCCTCGCTGCCTGTGCCGCAACAAACCCGCCAACAGCATCAATGCAGGATGCTATTGCGCCGCCATGCAAAATACCCGTCAGCTCGTTACCCATCAATTCGGGCCGGTTTTTTATGCGGGCATGAATCGTCGAACCTTCAATGCTGTCCAGCGTCATACCGAGATATTTCTGAAACGGTACTGTCGAAAATCGTTCGGTTAAAATATCTTCCATTAAAATTCCAAATTCAAAGTAGTGATTGATGGGCGAACTCAATACTACACGAACCTTGAACCTGCTTAGTTGCATCAATTTGGCGAATCCCACCGCTAGTAGCACAAATTATTCGCAATCGAGTACACTCTTTACTGCGATGAATTTCACTTTCAGCAACCGCGTCATTATCAACCCAAGCGACGCGACCAGACGAGCCAATATCAATGAGCAACGATAGATTTACGCAAGCCCACATCGATCAATGGCGACAAGAAGGCTTCGTTATTATCCCTGATTTCTTTAGTGCACAAGAGATTGCGCCGATCGTCACGGATTACGAGCGAATATATGGAAAAAAGGGTGCCGGTGATTTTGCAGGCCGCGAGTTAAATCTCAAAGAAGAAGATGGTCAGGGAGCGTTTAGGAACAATCAATTCAAGAACATCGATATTCTACCCTATGATGGATCAATCGAGATGAATCTCATTTCGCTTCATCCCGCCTTGATCGAGTTCGCAAAACAAGTCCTCTGTTCAGACGACGTACATTTATACCAATCGCATACTTGGGCTAAGTACACCGGCGAGGCTGACTATGATCAAGCCCATCACTGCGACTTTCGTAATCATACATTAACGGTCCCTGCCGATTCACCGAGTCAGCGAACCGCCGACATTGTCATCTACTTGACTGATGTGACAGACGCCCATGGCGCTCTACACTATGTCACCAAACCTGACGCCGACAGTGTTCTCAGAGAAGGCGCAATATGGGGACCTGAACCTGAGCAGCAAGCTCAGCTTCGCTCGAAGGAGCGGTCAGCGGCAGGAACAGCAGGCACCCTGGTCGCCCACAGTATCGATACGTTTCATCGCGGTACTAATCTAACGTTACCTGGAGGCTATCGATATACCATGACGGTTGGTTACAAGGCAGCCGGCAATGACATGATCGGTTACTCCACATGGCAGGATTCTGCAGAGAAACCCTGGGACAAAATTTTCAACAACGCCACGCCGCAACAGCTTCAATGTTTAGGCATTCCAAAGCCGGGCGATACTTTCTGGAGTCAACGAACACTTAAATTGACGCAAGCGCGATGGCCCAATTGGGATATGCAGCAATACTTTGATGCAGCGAACTGATTATGGCTTCTGATATTGGCATTATTGGCTTAGGCGCAATGGGAAAGAATCTTGCTCTAAATTTGATACATCAAGACATTCCCGTCAGCGTCTACAGTTATCAGCCAAAAGAGCTGATGAGTTTCATACAACTTCAGACTGACTTCCCAGGTATCTCCGTCTCTGAAAGCCTCGAGGACTTCCTCTCGTCATTATCTAAACCAAAAAAGGTTTTGTTGATGGTGACCGCTGGATCAGCAGTCGATCTTGTCATTGACGATATAAAGGCGCTGCTGGAAGAAGACGACATCATCATTGATGCTGGCAATTCACATTTCGAAGACACGCAGCGCCGCGAAACCAAACTAAAGAACGACGGCATCCACTATTTAGGTACCGGTGTTTCCGGCGGCGCGATGGGCGCGCGTCACGGCGCATCAATTATGGCCGGGGGAAACCATCAGGCCTTCGCCGACACAGAGTCAATTTTTCGCGCCTTAGCGGCCAAGGGCCCTGACACACCCTGCTATACACATATTGGACCGGCAGGTTCGGGTCACTTTGTGAAAATGGTACACAATGGAATCGAATACGGCATCATGCAGATTCTCGCGGAGACCTACGGACTACTTAGACCGCAGAATTCCAACCTTGAGATCGCTGAAATTTTTGCCGACCTAAATACGACGTTATTAGGATCTTACCTAATCGACATCACCGCCAAGGTACTAAGCAAACTGGATGATCTCACTGGCGCAAGTCTTGTCGATATGATTTCGGATCAAGCCGCACAAAAAGGCACCGGACAATGGACCGTTACGGCCGCGATGCAATTAGGGGTGCCGATTCCAACAATTGTTGCCGCAGTAACAGAACGAAACATCTCTGCACAAAAACCACAGCGTACAGCAAATCACGCTGTTTATGGCTCAGCGGCAGACAACACAAAGGCAAACATAGACGTCAGCGATATCTATGGTGCGCTACTGGCCAGCATTCTGCTTACCTACGAGCAAGGTATCGCGCTAATCGAAGCCGCCTCCGAACATTATCAATGGCATATTTCGAGCGTCGATGTCATCCGCGTCTGGCGCGACGGCTGCATTATAAGAGCCGATCTGTTGGCACCTATCGAAAAAGCCTTGATCGATACATCTTTGCCACTAATCCGCCAAGACTGGACCACCGACATCATGTTGACCCACGCACCCAATCTGCGGCACTTGGCATCAGCCGCTATCGCCAGCGGTATTTCAGCGCCTGCGCTGTGCAGCACCCTCGCCTACTTCGACTCTTACATTACCGATCCCCTACCGACCAATCTGATTCAAGCCCAACGAGATTACTTTGGCGCCCACAGCTATCAACGAAATGATAAAGACGGGCAATATCGAACCGACTGGGATCAATAGATGATCGTCGTTGTCTGGGGGGTTAGTGGCTGCGGCAAGACCACCGTTGCAAAGTTGTTGGCAAAAAAATTAGATTGGCAATTTCTTGATGCCGATGATTTTCATTCCACTGAAAATATTGAAAAGATGCGCCAAGGTAGACCGCTCAACGACAAGGACAGAAAGCCTTGGCTTGATGAAATCGCTCAGCAGTTAATGACAATCAACCAGTCAGGAGCCAGTGCAACCCTGGCATGTTCTGCACTAAAACTGGCTTATCGAGACCTCCTTGGTATCAACGAGAAAACCGTTCGTTCGGTGTTACTGCATGGTGACCAGCAGGCAATACAACAACGTCTCGAAAACCGACAGCACGAATTCATGAATAAGGATCTACTAAACAGTCAATTCCAAACGCTAGAGGCGGATACCACGGGTATTAAAGTCAGTATTCAACAGTCTCCTTCAGAGATCTGTCACGAGATAAGACGCCAGTTACAGATCTAGTCGCTCTAATCAAAAGTGCGCCTTAGTGTCGGGCCATCGCATGAGTACGCGGGGGTATTTACTCCTTAGGTGCCGCATGTATTGGGTCGATCCAATGCAATCCGTCCGGATTTTCAATGACAGGAATATCCAGATTGACGACAACAGGATCCTGACCACTTCTCACAAGTACACACTGCAACGGCTCGTCACTATTTGCATTAATTTCTTGATGAGGCACGAAGGGTGGTACAAATATGAAATCACCGGGTCCTGCTTCTGCAACAAATTCAAGCTTCTCCCCCCAGCGCATTCTTGCATTACCGCTAACGATGTAGATGATGCTCTCTAAATCGCCGTGATGGTGGGCGCCGGTTTTTGCATTAGGGTGAATGTTAACGGTACCCGCCCAAAGCTTTTGGGCACCCGCCGTCGCAGCGGTAACAGCCGCGGCCCGATTCATGCCCGGTGTTTGAAGTGTATTCGTATCAAGATGATCGCCACTGATAACTTTTACACCATTACTTTTCCAATCTTCCTGTGACATTCTCTCGACTCCGATTTTAACGCTACGATTTGCAGCCAGAAGAGCAGCTCAGCTCTACTGCGCATAGCAATATTAGTTACATCCCGTGTCATTTTGTATTGTTCTGATACTCGGCACAACGAACCTAGTGCGCCCAAAGTAAACCAACTGCACAAATAGAATCAACTCAGCATTAGCGACTATCGATGCAACTGACAGCTTCACTTTCTTATTTCAAAAAATTGGGCAAAAGACATGCCGCCCAACTTTGCCAGACGTGCAAGTTCACTGTTACTCTAACGGAATAAGAAAGATCGGGAGATCTCGTATTAGTCAGCAACCTCTCACGTCAAGAGTCCTCATCGCCTACTCCGGCATTACCATACCCATGGCAGCCATGGGCATGCCAATCGCCGTTTATCTACCGCGATTTTACACAGAGGGCATGGGCCTCTCCTTGGTCACCGTCGGCTTAATCTTCACCATCGCACGAATCTGGGATGTTGTCACAGACCCCATCATGGGTATGGTCATCGATCGCTACGATACGCGCTGGGGCCGCCGCAAACATTGGATTGCCATCTCGATTCCAATCTTACTCATCTCCGTCTGGATGGTGTTTATACCCAATAAAGAAAACGTCTCAGGTCTGTATTTATTATTCTGGCTAATCGCACTTTATGTAGGCTATACCATGCTCGCAATCGCCCACCAATCTTGGGGGGCAGAGCTGTCAAAGAGCTACGACGATCGATCACGACTGTTCGGCTACCGAGAAATATTTATCATCGCAGGTATGACCTGTGTATTAGCACTACCTGCGGGTTTAGAGCTAACGGGCATCAATGATCAAGCGTCAAAGGTCGCCAGTATGGGTTGGTTTTGTCTGATCCTATTCCCCATCTTTATCTTTCCAACACTGATGATGGTGCCGGACAGTCATAGCAAACCGCAAACTAAAATTGATTGGAAACAGTCGTTAAAACTCTTTGCCGAGAACAAACTTCTATGGCGTCTGCTTGCAGCAGATCTTGCGTCTGGGTTCGGCGTTGGCGTCTCCGGTGCACTGTATATATTCATCGCCAGCTCTTATTTTGCCCTACCCGAACATGCCAGCATTGCTTTACTGTTTTACTTCCTCGCCAGCTTTGTTGCCATGCCGCTTTGGTTAAAGCTCGCTTACCACAAAGGTAAAGACACCACGTTAAAAATCGCCTTACTGTACGGCGTGGTTTTGAACCTGTTACTGCTCCTGTTCGCTGAATCAGGTAATGCCATTGTACTTTGGGGCTTCACCATAAGTTATGGTGTGGCATTCGGCGCTGCACCGGCGCTGCTACGATCAATGATGGCTGATCTAACCGATGAGGATGAGTTGAAGTCAGGCAGTAATCGCGCCGGTTTGTTTTTCGCATTGCTTACGACCACTAACAAACTCGGCGCAGCATTGGCTGTCGGCGCAAGTTTCGCATTGCTCGAGGTTATGTTCGATTTTATCCCCGGCGGCATCAATCCACAGGCGTCTCTTGATGGACTGCTCATCACCTACTGCATTGGTACGGCAGCCGGGTTGTTTCTAGCGTTTGTCCCTCTGATAGGCTATCCGCTTGATCGCGCTGCTCACGATAAAATCCGGCAGCAATTACTGCAGCAAAATATTGATTCAGGTCAAGCCAGCAATACTTAGCAGTCAACAGCCCCACAATCCTATGTTCAAATAACATTTATATTTCAAGCTTGGAATATGAATGTTATTACCCTGCACTGAAAATTTAGCTGCAGGCATTAGCGACAGACATAGGAAAGTAAAATGAATGACGTACAGGTTGCCACCGAAAACCTTGGTGAAATTGAGCACATCACAGGCTATGTTAAAGCGACACTCACTCGCTGCCTCGATCACCCAACGACAAAAGTTTGGGCGATGCTGACCGACTCAACTCAAATAAAGGATTGGCTAGCGCCAGGTGAGATTGAGTTGAAAAAGGGTGGCCGAGCTAAACTCAACTTTGGCGATAGCGGCATTATAATCGACAGTGAAGTGTCTGAATATGAAGCCAACCGGTTGCTAGAGTATTCTTGGAGTGGCTCTACAGACGAACCGCAGCGCCCCATTCGATAGTCGATCGAACCGAAATCTACCGGCACAAAGCTAACCTTAACGATCAAAATACCTGAAGACGAAGTTGTTGATCGATCCTGCGCAGGCTGGGAAGCACACTTAACCATGTTGCAGGCGGCTATCGAGGGTGTACCGATCAAATTTCCCTTTGAACACTTTCAGCAATCCAGAGCAGGTTATAAAAAATTGCTGGGAATTGAAGAATAACTCGAACAGAGTCCGTAACTTACAGACAAAAAAAAGAACCTCATTTGAGGTTCTTTTTTGTTAGTCGACGCGCCTTATAAATATTTTTTCGTTCAAGCGTCTACCATAAATCGTACTTTTGCATTTCAGCACGACCTACAACCATGTGATGCACTTCATCAGGACCATCAGCAAATCGTAGATGACGTAAATCGGCGTACATGCTTGCCAGCGGTGACCATTGAGATATACCTGTGGCGCCGTGAATCTGAATCGCCTGATCAATAATAAGGCAAACTTTCTCGGGCACCATGGCCTTGACGGCACTGACGTAAACGCGAGCTTCTTTATTACCGAGTACGTCCATGGCCTTGGCTGCTTGTAGAACCATTAAGCGCATTGCATCAATCTCGATTCGAGCTCTTGAGATCCACTCAAGGTTCTTACCAAGACGGGCAATTGGCTTGCCAAACGCAACGCGTGTACCGGCGCGCTTGCACATTAGTTCCAATGCCTTTTCTGCTTTACCAATTGAACGCATGCAATGGTGAATACGACCAGGCCCTAAGCGAACCTGTGAAATCTCGAAGCCACGCCCTTCGCCTAAAAGGATATTATCCTTTGGTACACGCACGTCTGTGAATCTAATATGCATGTGACCACGCGGCGCATGATCTTGACCAAACACCTGCATACCTTCAAGAATCTCAACCCCCGGTGTATCTGTTGGCACAAGGATTTGCGACTGTTTACGACTTGGTGCAGCATCAGGATCTGTTTGAACCATGGTGATCATAATCTTGCAGCGCGGATCACCAGCGCCGGAGATATAGAACTTCTCACCGTTGATCACCCACTCATCACCGTCGAGTACCGCTTGCGTACTAATATTCTTAGCATCCGACGAAGGTATGCCCGGCTCTGTCATTGCGTAGGCAGAGCGAATCTCGCCATTGAGCAACGGCTTCAACCACTTCTCTTTCTGTGCTTCTGTGCCGACACGCTCTAATACTTCCATGTTGCCTGTATCTGGTGCACTACAGTTCAAGGTTTCAGAAGCTAATGCCACTTTGCCCAGCTCAGTTGCGATATAGGCATAGTCCAAATTCGTCAGGCCTTCACCCAATTCAGAATCGGGCAGAAAGAAATTCCACAAGCCTGATTGTTTAGCTTTTTCTTTTGCACCGTCGAGTAACTCCAACTGACGCGGATGCCAAGACCAGCGATCCTCCTTATCTTTCTCCAGTGCAAAGAACTCTTCTGAGATCGGCACAACATTCTCTTGAATGTGTTTCTTCACCCCGTCCATTAAAGGCTGTGCTTTTTCGGACATGGCCAGTTGAAATAAATCGCTGTCTAAATCGGGCATAGTAATTTTCTCATTGGTTGTTTCTTGTGATTTGTTTCTTGTGATTTTCTCTTGCGATTAACCGATTTCAAATTTACCGCCTTGTTTTCTCGGTGCATTGAATTGGTTTTGGGTGACCCGTCTTTAACGGCTCGCAAAGAACGTAAGAATAGACCGATTCACAACCGAATAACCATAGGTAAGCACCCCACTAAAATTGTGCGTTATCAATAGAAGTGATAATCAAAATCCTCAGTCGAATCGAAGCTTCTTGTTGTAGGAAAAAAAGCGATATACTCGCAAGCTACCCGCAAGCGCATATGCCATAGGCGAAAACAGATGAGCGACACTCAACCAGCTATCGACCCCTACCAGTATTTCCAGCACCTGCGCCACAATGCACCGGTTTCACGCATGGAAGATGGTGGACCCTGGCAAGTTGCCAAGCATGCGGATGTCAACGCAATACTCAGAGACCATACAACCTTTTCATCCGACGTATCCGTCAGGACTATCGAGGAAAGAGGTGCGCCCAGCATGCTGTTCAGTGACCCGCCGATGCATCACAGATTGAGGAAGCTGGTGAGTCGAGCATTCAAACCGTCGCATATTGAAAGCCAACGCGATTTGATTCAAGCCAAATGCGATATGCTCGTTGGCAAAATGAGTGAAGAAACTCAAGTTGACCTCGTCAAAGCGCTTGCCGCGCCACTGCCGGTCACTGTTATCGCCTATATGCTGGGCGTGGAAGACGGCGACATGGACACATTTAAGCATTGGTCCGATGCGATTTTCAGTAATATCGCTGACATTCTGTTTGCCGAGCCCAGCCCTGAAGCCGCCAAAGCAAGCGAAGAAATGAATGCTTACTTTATCGAGCGAATTGAAGCACTGCGTCAAAACCCTGCAGATCACTTGCTTGGCCGACTCGTTGAAACCGAAACTGACGAGGGCATGCTGACCAACGAAGAACTATTAAGTTTCTGCTCGCTGCTGCTAATCGCAGGCAATGAGACAACAACAGGGCTGATTACAGCTTCTGTTCGAATCTTCGATAAATACCCGGAAACCTTTCAGCAGGTGAAGCAAGACCCATCATTGATTCCCACCTTTGTTGAAGAAGCCTTACGCTATTACTCACCCTTTTCCGGCACGGTGCGTCGCACAAGCTGTGACACTGAGATCGCTGGGGTCAAGATTGCAAAAGGGGAGTTAGTAATCCCTATGATAGCCTCAGCAAATCGCGATGAAGCCGTTTTTGACAATGCCGAGTCGTTTGTCATTGATCGCAACCCCAACCCACATTTGGCCTTTGGCTTTGGTATTCACTTCTGTCTTGGCGCTCATCTGGCTCGACTCGAGGGTGAAATTGCGGTCGCGGCCCTCACCCAAGCGTTCAACGGCATCAGTCTAGTTGGCACCGAGATTGGAGAAGAGAGCTTACTTGGCGGCCCAACAGAATTGTTAGTCAAGCTTGTTCGCTGATTAAACTTATTATTAAAAATTTGCTTTGCGTCACCTTACTGGCAGGGTGGACACCATGATCAATAGCGTTGGCGATACGAAGAGGAGGATCTTTACGCAAAACAAGCAGCCCGCGAGATTGGCCTCGACAAACTCGCACATGTCTCATACAGCAGTATTGTTGCAGCAAAGCAGGCATCAGTGCCCTTGCGGCGTTAAAGGCCAAACGCTTATTAGTGTCCATCCCGCACTTCGACGTGGAATCGGTTAAGCGGCTCCCTTTCACGCCAAGACTCACATTGACCATTCAACACATTTAATTGGAAACCCTGCCACAGGCAGGTAATGGTGCAAGCTTGGCGTGATGCATCGTCAAGGGACACCATCGCACAGGGACAAATGTTCTGGATTGCAAAGTCATCGCCACTAACAAGCCACTGAGCAACTGAGCAACTGCAAACCATCTTCGCCGTCAGTTTGCTTCAATTCAACTGCGACAACGTCCTTGATTGGGATAAGCACCGCCATCTCGGTGATGATTCAGCTTTTGCTGCGTCGCTAAGGCGCTCAAGGGTATAGGCCGTACTAGATATCAAAAAGGGAACGTGCCTGTCAGATAGACGCTGACGAGCCTCATTATGCTGCTGCCAATTCACAGCATTCAATCGCCTTTATCAACGAATCGCATCTCCTGCGTTGCCTGACTGGCGGGTGTCAGACTCATGCCTATCTGATATTTTGGGCCCGGATCGATCAATCGCATATTCTTCATATTGTACTCGACCCGAAACTTTAAATAGGCGGTTTTACCGGGATGCAGCATCAAACTGTAGAGCGTATCTCGAGGTTTCCATTTCGCATTAGCACTGTTGCCCGTCAATCTAACTTCCGTTGCGCCCGGCGATAGTTCAATTGCCCGATACTCGTTGTATCGAATCACACCGTGACTCACGCCATTAATCATCACTTCCGGGTAACTCCTCAACAAGGGCTTCGAACCCGGGTTGGAAGCTGCCGGCCGATAGAGGTAAAGCATACTATTGTCAGTACCAGCAATCGGTGTCGGCTCAAAATACTTAGGCGTCGAGGCACAACCTTGTAGCATCAATACGCTCGCCGCTAGCATCAAAAACATGGCAAACCTGACTGGAAGTGACGGCCGGATCGCTAACAAATGCTTCATTTCAAAACTCTCCTAAAGACAACTCGATGCCGCCACACAGCGAGTTTTTCACAACTCAATTTATCGAATAATCCACTGGTGGGAAAATCGCGTACAAACCTTTATCAAACGAATTGATTATATAGGTCTTCCTCTATGAGCGCCACCGCTGCAAAGACAGAATTCAATCTCAAGTCAAATGACACTGGATCAGCTGACATGAGCCCCTCTAACAGCCACTTGAGCCTAGAAGCACAGCAAGTCCGGCAAGCCCTTGTGGATGCAGGATTAGAGACGCCTATGGTTGAAAACGGCTACTCAGATGAAGAGAAATATCAGAGAATCAAAGCGTCGTTCACTGACATCGTCGCTACTCTGGGATTGGACCTAAGCAACGATAGCTTGCAGGAAACACCCCATCGAATCACCAAAATGTATTTGAACGAAATTTTTTCAGGACTGGATTACAGCAGCTTTCCTAAGATCACTACCATTGAGAACCAAATGGGCACAGATGAGACTGTGAAGGTAAAGAACATCAACCTGACCAGTACTTGTGAGCACCATTTCATCACCATCGACGGATTCGCGACTATCGCCTATATCCCGAAGGAAAAAGTCATAGGTTTATCAAAAATAAATCGATTGGTACGTTTTTTTGCGCAACGTCCGCAGGTCCAAGAGCGACTGACTCGACAGCTGATGGTTGCCATGCAAACACTCCTAGACACGCCGGACGTCGCCGTTTTCATTGATGCTACCCACTATTGTGTCAAATCTCGCGGCGTTATGGATTCTGACTCCTCAACCGAAACGCTTGCCTTAGGTGGCCAGTTCAAGAAGAATCCTTCCTTGCGGTCAGAATTTCTAAACCGTTGATTAGGAGCACATATCAACAAACTACTCGTCATTATGGTCTTAACTATGCTTAGCGGCTGCGCCGTGGTGCCGAACATGCAAACAGTGGCTTACGTCGATTTAGACAGGTTTATGGGAGATTGGCATGTCATCGCCAGCGTTCCCACCCTCTTTGACAGACATGCAGTAGACCCCATTGAACACTATGCTAGGAATTCAGACGGGACAATCCAGACGACCTACAGCTACCGAAAAAAGCCTGATAGCACGTCCGCTAGTGACTCATCCGCCAATAACGCCTCCGCCGGCCTCGCGACCACGAACAGAAAAAACAGCCAAAGGCTATGTCCTCGATCAGCAATCCAACGCTGTCTGGGGCATGCAGTTTTTTTGGCCAATCAAAGCTGATTATCGGGTTGTTTATTTGGACGAAAATTATCAATACACCATTATCGCCAGAAATAAGAAAGATTACGCTTGGGTCATGTCCAGAAACCCGAACATTTCAAAGCAGAAGCGACAGGAACTTTTAGATTTTGTCGCTTCACTAGGCTACAAGATAGAGGCTTTTTCACTTCACCATTAAGTTGTCGCACCCTTGCCGCCAGGCCTTTTTCTGCTCAACAGCACCTCGTTACTCTCCCGTCTAAACGCAACAATCAGTCCGGTAAACCCAGTACGCGCTTCGCGATAATGTTGAGCTGCACTTCTTTCGTGCCGCCGGCAATCGTCAGTGATTTGTTGTAAAGAAAACTCTGCGTTGTTTTGATTTCATCTTCGGTTGCGGTCTGACTTTCTGACCAGGCCATACCCCGACTGCCCATCGCAGCCATCACAAGCTCATCACCTTCTTGTATATTTAGCGCATTCGTCAACTTGACCGCCGAGGAGGTGAATCCAGGTGCGCGCGCCTGAGATTCTTCGATTGCACGACGTTGCGTGACACGCTGAGCATGGCTATTCATATCATGACGAACAAGACGATCTCTGAGGGCCGAATCTGCCAAGCGCCCCGCTGACATACCCACATAAGATTTGACGGTTTGCGGAATCTTACTCTCTTCGGTTCTACCACCCTGCGAGCCTGAAATATTTATCCCCGCGTGAGTAGAGCGCTCAAACTGAAGTAAGCGCTTACCTGCAGTCCACCCACGATCGACACCGCCCACCACGTCATTGACGGGCACGATGGCATTATCAAAGGTCGTTTCGCAGAAAGGCGAAACACCGGAGATTAAGCGAATTGGCTCTACCTGGACGCCCTGCTGACTCATATCGACCAGCACGAGAGAGATACCTTCATGTTTAGGTTTGTCAGGTGAGGTCCTGACCAGAACAAAAATATAGTCACAATGCGTCGCGTCACTCGTCCATGACTTACGACCATTAACAATATAATTATCCCCCGCCTTTTCCGCCTTGGTTGCCAAACTCGCTAAATCTGAACCAGCACCCGGCTCTGAATATCCCATGGCCCAGCCGCCATCGCCACGCGCTATCTGTGGTAACCAGCGTTGCTTTTGATCATCAGTGCCTAACTCAAGAATAGTCGGCCCTATATAATTGACGCCTCGACCCGTTAGCGGTGTACGAGCTTCGATGCGCTTTAATTCATCAATCAAAATCGTATATTGATCCCGGTCAAGTTCAGCGCCACCGTATTGCTTCGGCCAGGTCGGCACGGTCCAACCTTTGTCAGCCATGCGTGTTAACCACAGCGCTGTATCTGGCTCCAACTCAATCGATCGACTGCCGAAGGGAATTTGTCCTACTCCACGCGCACCTGGTGGGCAGTTCTGCGCTAACCAATAACGCGTCTCTTCTCTAAAATTTTCCAGATCACTCACCGAGAAATTACCTCCTGCATATACTTCTAAAACCCCTTTAAGATATCACAAATCAAAGCGCGAAAACCCACCCGATGCGCTGCCGAGCGTATTGAGATCATCAAAATGAGCCGGTAAAAAAGTCGGCTACAAATCTTGGGGTTTGGCCTAAATAACGGTGTATTTTCCTGTATCCACCGAAGAATATATCCTAACGCTCTCGATCACTGCGCTTTATCAACGCTTAAGTCTTATTCGATGCACCCTCACCCAATCTGGAACCGAATCAATCCCATGCAGATTTATCGATACGCAATGCCCACTACGCGTCTTAAACTCTGCCTTAGTGCATTCCCTAAAATCGCCTCCAAGCTAAGTCCTACAACACTTCTACGCATTCGTTTGATTTTAGTTTTCTCATTACTTTTATTGCCCGAGACTACACAAGCCGAACCGACCATCGCGATTTCAGATGATGGACACGGGATACAACTCCATGAAGACGGCAGCTGGATCTTTCTGAGCGAGGATCGATTTGCAACAACCTCACAGGGGACGCCAATTCGACTGAGACAAGACGGTCACCGACAAACTCCAACTGGCGCCAGACACCACTTCATCATTGCAGCTTAGAGTCAGTGGTGCACCTCGATAGTGAGGTACAGAATATCTTAAAGTCAAAATAGCACCGGTGTTGGGTGACGCTGACAAGCGGGATGCGCTGCTTTACCGGATGTTTAACTTTCTCCAAATAGCACACACGCGGGCAACTCGATGATCAGATACTTAATATCTTCAGTCGGGTTTTACGTCTAATCTACCTTCGAGGTTTTACGACGTTTTAACTCATCAATGATTTCTGTGTGTCGCTTTTCGTCTATTGCATAGCCGAAATAGAAGAACATGCCGATCACCGAAAATACGGAGGTAGCAGGACCAACAATAAAGCCAAGTTGCCAAACAACGTCACTACTAACTTCGCCGAGCGACGCGCCCCTTGGAAACTGAATGAAATCTAACAAGATGCCGCCAAAGATCAATCCAAGCGACGCAGTCAATTTCACCGCGAATGCCCTTGCTGAAAATAAAACCCCTTCTCGACGTTCCCCAACCTCAAGCTCATGCTCATCGGCAATGTCCGCAAACATGGAATTCAGGCAGGCAAATACCATAACCGCAAAAAAAGCGGTGATTGACGCGCTTAGAATCAATACAACCAGCAAAGCGGTCGAACCTTGCGCTGGAAACCAGCTGACGCCACTCAACGCTAATACAATCGGCAAGTTAACATTGAACAATATAATGAACGCGCTACCAATCAGTGTCGGCTTCTTATCAAAACGTTTTGTCACGAAGGGGATCGCAATGACCGACAGGAACAAGCCTACAAAGCTGCCAATAGGCACAAACTTCAGTTGTTCAGTTGTCATACCCCAGAAATGAAAGCCCATAAACGGATTGAACACACCCTCGACGGAAAGAATAAACGTGGTTAGCATCATGCCAAAAAAAATCGCCCGGAAAGACTTGTTATTGAGTGCCTCACCCATCTCAACAAAAAGTTGTTTGAAACTGAAACGGTTCTGTTGATTCTCCGATGTCAGCTCTTGCAGATTAGGAATTTCGCGGTAGGTGCCTACGACACAAACAACTATGGCAAAAATAATCAGTCCGCTGCCAAACAAAGCCCAAGATGAATAAGCTGCTTCGTTCAGTAGAGCAGGATTAAACTCTTCGGTTGTCGGAAAAAAGAATATGTAGGAAGCGGGTATAAACAACGCAGCACCCATCACGCCAAAGAAGGTATTAAACGAGTACAGCGTGGAGCGTTGGTGATAATCTCGCGCAAGCTCGGCACCAAGCGCGAGGTGAGGCACCTGAAAAAAGGTTAATGATCCTCGTACCAGCACAGCAAATGTCAGCAACCAAAACACATAACCAAGCTCGGAATCTAATTCCGGCGGATTAAATAGAAAGTAAAACGTGATCGACAGCGGTATCGCAGCGGCAACAATAAAGGGATGGCGTCGGCCCCAGCGACTACGCATTTTGTCTGAAAGGCTACCCGCTATGGGATCAGTGAGCGCATCAAAAACTAGCGCGAGAGCCAGCGCAATACTCGTCGCCGTCGCGGAAACATGCAGCACTTGGTTATAGTAGAACAATAGAAATATGTTGAAGCCGGAGTTCTTAATCGCTTCGGAAACTTGGCCAAAGCCGTATGACATCATCGTTGGCAGCGACAGACGATGCTCTGCTTGAGGTTTAGGCTGACCTTGTAACAGCTGTTCAGACGACGGCTCAGACAAAAACGTCTCCCAAACTTTGTACCAACAACGTTGGCAACAGGCTTCGATTAGCCCTGTGGTTATCCTTCAGTAGGCACACCAATAGCAAAACTCGATTACTTGTTAGTTGATCAACTCTACAGTTGATCCAAGGGGAGGGCAACTCGCCTGCTTATGTCAATGCTTTGAGCGCTTCATTGATATCGAGGCAGACAATAATTTCACGGATATGAGCAGGACAAATCTCATGTCGAGTGTCGCGATAGAATTCTGCTAACTCGGCTTGCATCGCGTCAGCGACGACAACGTAGGTTTTAAGCCCTGTTATAGAACCATCTTGCATCGTTGCATTTGCCGCCAACATAAACAATTCGGAAAACTCTACATCCCAAAGGGCATTTGCAAA
Organism: uncultured OM182 clade bacterium; assembly: GCA_905182025.1. GTDB lineage: Bacteria > Pseudomonadota > Gammaproteobacteria > Pseudomonadales > Azotimanducaceae > JAHRVQ01. The sequence goes on along the minus strand of CAJJAA010000010.1, from coordinate 15,864 downwards.
ATCAATGATTTGATTAAAGCCAAGCATCCTTGGTTCTGACCAATAGTCACGCTCGTAATCAACGAGATCTTGTGCCGAAATGATATCGCTGCACGTGAGATGAATCAGCTTTAGATTCTCATCAATATTGACAGATAGTGACATTCAAAATTTCCTAAGACTTTAAGCCGATTTCATCCTTGAAACCCGTTGCATCCTAACCGAACGCTTAACCCTAATTCAAGACCTGTCACCAAAGCTTGAACGAAGTTTCACAGAGTCTTAAGCGCCGGAGGCAGGTAGTTAGGCATGCTGAAAAAAGGGCCCTCGACTTTCGAAAGTAATGCCATCGAAACGGTTTCACAACTTTAATTCGACGCTCTTTTTAGCACCGGGAATAGTGTTGCCATATTCGAAGGGAAATTAATTTTTTTCAAAGTCGTGGGTAACGCCAACATTACCGGCGTAACAACCAAAGTCAGAACCGTCGCGAAGGACAAACCATAAACAATGCTACTCGCCAATTTAACCCAGTAAGCAGAGACTTGTCCGCCATAGACAATCTCGCGATTGATAATGTCGATACTGACATTGCTGGCCAATGGCAGCAGACCAAGAATCGTCGTGACCGTTGTCAAGAAAACCGGACGCAATCGTTGCGCGCCAGTCTTTACAATCGCATCGATAGATTCAATCCCCGCTCGTCGTAACTCATTATATGTATCAATAAGTACAATATTGTTATTGACGACGATACCCGCCAAAGCCACGATACCGATGCCGGTCAAGATCGCGCTAAAGGTTTGATTAAATATCAACAGCCCTAACAATACGCCGGCCGTCGACATCGCTACCGATGACAGAATCAGAGCAGCCTGATAAAAACTGTTGAACTGAGCAACTAATAAAACGAACATCAACAGTAGTGCCATCAAGAAAGCGAACCCAATAAACTGCAATGATTCGTTTTGTTCTTCAGAGGCACCGCGGAACTTAACCTTTATACGGCTGGCAATATCTGCCTCTTCCACCCATTGTTGAATTTGCATCACCTTCTTGTCGGCAACGATACCGGGGTTCACATTCGCGCGAACATCCATAATGTACTCGCCGTCAACTCGCTCGATTGAATTAAGCTTTTTCTTTGCTTTTCGAGTGACAAAATTGCTCAGGGGCACCGGGCCATTGACCGTCATCACCCGCAACTGATCGAGCGTGTTAGTGTTACGTTCAGAATCAGGATAGCGAAGGCGAATCTCAACCTCCTCTTCCGCATCATCCGGTCGATACTCACCTAAATATATGCCGTTAGTGACAAGCTGAACAGCCGCACCAACCTCGTTAATGTTGACGTTAAACTGAGCCGCCTTGGCGCGATCGACCTCAAGCACCCATTCTATGCCCGGCAATTCACGGGTATCTTCGATATCTCTTAACCCGTCCACACTCTCAAGATAGTCTCGGATCTTGGTAACCGCGGGCTCTAGATCCTCCCTGTACTTGGAGGCGACCTGAATCTGAATGTCCTTTCCCACTGGCGGCCCATATTCCTGTTCGGCAATCTCAGTGGTAATGCCCGCGACCGGCGCCAGCTTTCTGCGCGCCTCCTCAAGAATTTCCCAGCCTGTTGTACCGGCAGCTTTTCCATCCATCTCCATAAAAATCATGCCGATCTGGTCAACCGGCGTACTATTGCCGCCTCGCATACCCCCTTGTTGGCCTGACGCCGTGCTGGTGAAATAACTTTGCACACCATCCAGTGGCATTAACGTCTGCTCTGCTTCGAGCATCAAATTACCGAGTTCCTCTTTAGAATAGTTACCCCGTGCGCTAATGCTGACACGGCCAAAGGTAGGATCTGTTTTAGTGAAATAGATAAAACCTGGATTGTTCGCACCATAGGAACTATAGATGACATACAGAACACCGAGCACAAGTGCCAGAACGGTGACCGGATAACTCACAACCTTCTTCAGAAAGCGTGCATAGACGCCGGTGAAGCCACGCAAGGTAAGCACATCGCCATGTTCAAGGATGCGCAGTTGTGCCATCGACTTTTCATCTGTGCTACCGGCCTTGCCAAATAGCGCACCAAGGGTCGGGCCAAAGAAAAGCGCATAAAGTAATGAACCCACCAACACGGCAAACACGGTAATGGGTAAATACATCATGAATTGACCTGACGTACCGGGCCAGAAGAACAACGGCAGAAAAGCCGCCAACGTTGTTGCTGTAGATGCCAAGACAGGCCAAAACATGCGTTTCGATGCAGCCTTGTAGGCCTCCTTCTTGTGCATACCATTGGCCATTTTACGATCAGCGTATTCAGTCACGACAATCGCGCCATCGATTAGCATGCCTAAACCTAACAACATGCCAAACATCACCATAAAATTGAACGAGTAGCCCAAAGAATTGAGTACCAATAATCCAAACAGGAATGAAAACGGTACAGCTGCACCAACGAGAATACCCGAGCGTAATCCCATTGCAGCAACGACCATCACCATGACCAACGCCATGGCTGTGACGATATTGCCCTGTAACTCAGATACCTGCTCCTTCGCAAAACCGGATTGATCCTGACTAAAAATAACCGTTAAATCCTGCGGGTAACTTTTCGTCTTCTCTGCGACTAGCTCGCGTACCTTCTGGTTTAGATCAATGACATTTGCACCGGGTCGACGTAACACCTCGACAGTTAATGCCGGCTTACCATTGACGCGAGTATAACTGTCCCGATCCTTAAAGGTTCTACGTACCTCCGCAATCTTGTCGAGCGTTACGACAATATCACCGTTTGATTTGATGGGTAGACTGAAGACATCCGCACTCGACTCAATCAGGCCAGGCACCTTAATCGCAAATCGCCCTTGACCGGTATCCATTGCGCCAGCTGCAATAAGGCTATTGTTATTTCGTACCGCTGCAAACATTTCCTGCTGCGAAACGGCATAATGTTCTAACTGCAGTGGGTCAATGACCGCTTCGAGCAACTCTTCTCGATGCCCTGACAGCCTTGCCTCTAAAACTTCCGGCAAGCTTTCCAGCTCATACTTTAAATCAACCGCTAGGTTATATCGCACCCGCTCCGGCACCGTATCGGATGTCAAACTAATCGCTATGACAGGGAAGTCAGAAATTGTGATGCCTTTGATTATAGGTTCTTCAGCAGTACCAGGGATCTCTGATTGACCTCGATCAACCGCGGCACGCACTTCCGCAATAGCATCATCAGAGTCGAAGTCAATATCGAATTCCAACATCAATGTCGCGGCACCCTCTGTCGCGAATGCACTAACCTCTTTGACACCTTCGATAGATCGCACTTCACTTTCCATCGGTCGCACGATCAATCTATCGGCATCCTCCGGCGAAATACCGATATGTGGAATAACAACCATGACTAACGGAATCGTTATGTCGGCATCGGCTTCAACATTGATCGTGCTTCGCGCAACAGAGCCGGCCAACACCACCATTAATAAGATGCACAGGGTGACCCTGCTATTGTCGATCACGGCCTCTAAAATACGATGCATATCGGCTAGCCTCTGCCTGCTTGACGAACTTCGCTGCTGACTTCGCCGACAACAGCGCCATTAACCATAACTGGCTCAACGGTTTGGCTATGAAAAACGTTCTCTTGACCAAGAACAATAATCTGCACCTGCGCAGGCAATCCCGTTAACCAAACACCATCGATCGTATCGCTAATGATGGTAACCTCGATAAATTCAACTTGGTTCTCACTATTAACAATTTTGATACCAACCTTACCTTGGTCACTCAATGACAGGGCAGCTGGTGAAACCCGATGCGCCGGCACTGCATAAAGCGGCAAATACACATCCGCCGACAAACCCTGCCGCAGCGCGAAATCAGCATTGGAGATCTCAATCTCAACGCGATAGGTGCTCGTTATCGGGTCCGCCGCATGGCTGATATAAGTCACCACGCCGTCAACCGTCTCGCCGGACTTCAACTTTGCTGTTGCCCCCGCACCCTCACCAATACTGTAAATCTGACCTTCGGAGATGTGCGCGACAATCAACAACGGGTCTGGATCAAGTATTTCAGCGCAGATACTTCCCACCTGCAGCACATCACCTATATTCACTGGTCGATCTTGAACCAAGCCTTTAAAAGGCGAACGAATGTCTCGATATTCCAAATCAAGCTCACGACGTTTGAGTTCAGCCCGCGCGTTAGCCAACGTTACATCAGCATTCGCCATGCTAACCTCACCTTGATAGCCACTTTGGTTCAGTTGGGACAAGCCTTTGTGTTCAAGCTTTGCATGCCGCAGCGCAGCCTTGGCTTTAGCGAGTTGAATCTTACTGTCTTCCAAGGACAGTTTGCATAACAGATCACCGGCCTCTACCGTCGCCCCCTTTTCACGAGGTAACGCAATGACACGCCCACTTGTTTCAGAACGAACCTGCACGGTGCGTTTCGCTTGCGTACGACCGTTAGCAATGACTTGAGCGATATACTGCTGCGCTTGGCTTGAGACAACACGCACGCGAGGCGTAATCTGCTCCGACCTGATTTCATCGACGACCATTTCAGCATCAATGCTATCGGCATCGAACACGCCAGAATACAACCACGCACCTAGTACCACCGCGATGATTAGCGCGATGGTGTAAGTCTTCTTCAAACTGACGTCTCCCTGTTTAATTTCGAAATAGGACTGCTGCAACCCTCGGCGACGAGTTTTACAAACACGCTCTGTCAGCTTTGGCTTTAGCTGGCAGCCGCTTGAGAACCTGCATTAGCGCCTTTGGGATTATCAAAGGTCAGCACGCCGTCTTCCAAGGCCGCATTTCGAACCATCTTTTTGTCTAAGATGTAATTCTGTGTATTTACCCAGGGGGCTTTTTCGCCCTGCTTGGGGAAAAGATGCATCACGCGCGACATGTAACCGGCAGTGAAGTCATCGATCCAAGGTTTACTTGGCATGTTCGAATCCTCAACCGGCAATACAGCGGTGCATTGACGCATCCCCAACTCATCCATTCGGTTAACCAGCTTACAGGCGTACTCGGCGGTCAAATCGGCACGTAACGTCCAAGACGCATTCACATAACCGAAGGTGTGCACCATATTAGGTACGTCGGAATACATCATGCCTTTATAACTGAAGGTGTCTGGGAAGTGGACTTTCTTGCCATCGACAAGAAACTCAACACCAGACATAACGGTTAGCTTTAAACCCGTGGCCGTCACTATGACATCAGCCTCTAACTCTTCGCCATTAGCAAGTTTTAAACCCTTTTCGGTAAAACAATCGATATGTTCAGTCACTACTTTGGCGCTGCCGGACTTAATTGATTGAAACAAATCCGAATTAGGCACCAAACACATTCGCTGATCCCATGGGTTGTAGGATGGCGTAAAATGTTTATCAACGTCATAATCAGGACCCAGTTCTTTTCTGACCATCTTCAACAGCATAGCTTTAACTTTCTCTGGCGCAGTACGCGTTCTTTCGTACATGAAACGTTGCAGCTTAATATTCTTGAACCGCGTAATCGCGTAGGCCCATTTCTCCGGCAGAATCTTGCGCAAGCCATTCGCTATCTTGTCTTTATCTGGCGCAGACACAACATAAGTTGGTGAACGCTGCACCATCGTCACATCGGCACCGTGTTCTGCCATTGAAGGCACTAACGTCATAGCTGTGGCGCCACTACCAATAATGATAACCTTTTTGTTTTTGTACTCGAGATTTTCAGGCCAGAACTGCGGATGAATGACCTCGCCTTTATAATCGTCTATGCCCTTAAAGTCTGGCGTAAACGCTTCTTCGTAATTGTAATATCCGCCGCACATAAACAACATGTTGCCGGCAATCGTTTTAACGGAGCCATCAGCCGTTTCAACGTCGACATACCAGCAGCCATCTTCTGATGACCAGGCTGCACTCTTAACGCTATGCTCAAATCGAATCTTGTCTCGAATATCGTATTCGTCTGCAGTTTCGTTAACGTACTTGCGAATTGACGGGCCATCGGCGATTGATTTGGCCTCGCGCCAAGGTTTGAAATTATAACCAAGCGTATGCATATCACTGTCAGATCGTATGCCGGGATAGCGAAACAGATCCCAGGTACCACCGACAGCCTTACGGCTTTCCAAAAGCGTGTAAGTCTTGCCCGGACAGTTTTGAATTAGGTGTACTGCAGCACCAATACCGGATAGACCTGCGCCAACGATAATGACATCCTGATAATCGATGGCGTCATTAGACATTTTCTTACCCGAATTAGTCTGTTCTGCTCGTGCTTCTGACATGCTTCCCCCTGACAAATTGACCCTATCTATAGACTCTATAACAGACAGGTTTTCCTAACCCGCTAATAAACCACGTTTTAGTCAAAGGGTCAAAAGCCAAGTAACAGTAATATCGCTTTAAAACACGGCTATCGCGCTAACCCGACCTATTTAAAGCGCGATTACAAGGGCCAAGCCAACCCGTCCGACATCGGACGCCGCGACAACCAAAGTGTGGGTTTATCAGCAGCAACAAGCCTCCTAAAACAATACGTCACCTGCCATTGCCTTAGCCTACTGACGTATACCCGGCAGAAGCCTTGTGTTTTTATTTGATATCGACGTTAGCAGCGCTAACGCGTTGCACATATTGCGCACAGTAATAGGTCTTTACCTTGCTCAAATTACATTCTGGTTTGCCGGTGTAACACGCGTTATCGGTAGGGTTATCGATGCCAAGCTGAATAGGTTGATGCTCACCGACCTATTTATCGAACGGGTCAAAAGTCGAGCAATGGCCATATACTTAATAGCCCCGTCCACAAAAATAAAAAAGCAGCCCGGGTTGTATATAATGAAGCGCTCAAGGTTGAACGCGCCTAAACGTCTCTGAGTGATCTCAATATTAGTGTTAACCGTATATTTCGCTTACCACGGACGAGTCAGTAAGGTATGACTGCCCTGTGCAGACGCAATAGACAACGCAAATCACCTAGGCTTTGATAGTGAACAGAATTAACCCAAAGAAGTTACTGCACAGCAAATGGACCGCTGTGAACCCCACAAACAAGGAAAGACACTTTTTAATATCAGAGCTTGAGTTCGGTCAAGAAGGTGACATTACGCTCTGCCTGTTAGAAGCGGTCATATCGAATCGATCCGAACCGATTGTGTGGCAGACGCTAAAAAATAACGAGAAGTGGCTGCAAGGTTGGAAGTGACAAATTTAAACTGTCGTTCGCGCGTACCTTAAGTTCTGATTGCGGGTGCAGCCGAGAAGTTCAATCATATCTAGGATCCATTAGGCCGTTAGTGTTTCAACCGCTTAAATGTGAGAATGTAGCCCTTAAATGTTTCGTCAAGGTAGTCTGTATTTAGCGGTTTCTCATGTGCTGAAGTGAAACCAAACTCGATCATTCGATCACTCAATTTGGCTTTTCTACCACGGCCCGGATCAACAATAACCACCTCGCAATTAGGATTCGCATGCTGCTCAATGAAATTAGCCAATAGTTCAATATGCTCATCTTCGTACAGCAGGTCACTGCCAATGATCACATCAAACAAACCAAGACTTTCTTTTTTGTCAGCCCAGTCTACTTGCTCGAAGGCAATCTCGTCACCCTCATTGAGCAGTGCGTTTCGTTGTAGAAATTTTTGCGCCTCAGGGTGATAGTCAGTCGCGGTGATGTCTGCGCATTGCTTATTCAGCAACAAACTGGATAAGCCCATACCACAGCCAACCTCCAAAATTCGTTTTGAACCAACGTCGTAGTTATCCATAAAGTGAGCAAGCACCAAACTCGATGGCCAGAGCACGCCAAAAATTGGCCAAGTAGCAGATGAGATACCAAGACCTTCTGCAACACCTGCCGGGTCATGGAACTGCTGCTTATCACGAAGTGTACACAGATGAATATCAAGTTTACCAAACTCGAGGGTCTGGTAACGAAGTCGAAGATTTGTCATTAGGCGGCCTCAAAAAATGGGCGCTAAGCCAGCTATCTATACATAACATTAACAAACAGATAAATGACGCAACGAGATGTCAACTAGGTTATAGCACTTTGAATCAAAGACAAAGTGTTGGGCTGGTTGCAGTATGTTATCTAACAGGCAAATAGCTTTTTTATTCGATGAAGCCGTCAATATGAATTAGCGCCATTAGCATAGGGGAATCAACCGCACTGCAGCGCATTGCAGCAATCGAATCTGCTACGGCGAAGAACACTCGAACACCAAATTCTTTTTTTAGATACTTATCAAACATGGCGACACGCACTTAACTCAATACGCGCAAGGCACAATAACAAAAGAGAGACTACGCTCAGTGATGGCTGTGTTAAATGGCTGACTGGCGTTACCCATGCTTGCGGCACCCTGGCGAGAAATCCAAACGAAAAAGGCGAACCATGATTTATCGTCAAATATTTGAGGCTAATTAATAACAGTCAACGGGCATAAACGGGTAAACTATCGAGTCTTCTAAGTTGAATATTTCTCGTTAATCAGATGGATAAGTACTCGTGAGTGTTAAACGATTAACTAGGGTCGCACAACGAATGGCCATGCATGCGGTCAGCGGCTTTTCCTGTATGCACCCTTGTTTAGGAGAGTGCTGTTCACGACATGACTTAAGTTATGTTGAGGTAGACCTTATTTACGCACGTTTTCAACCTGTCATTAGCGACCCGACAACGGAGTTAAACTTGGCAGCTGCGGCTCTGCGTGAAAAATTTCAGGAAGTGTTGATCAAAGAGGGTCTTAAGCCTTCAGCGATCATTAGTGCGCTTGCCACCTTCGATTTCGAAAGCGATCACTGGCCAATGAGCTGCCACGTTGCTATTGCCACAGTGCAATATGGTGTACTCGGATACGCCGTCGATAGCACCGGCGCGCCTATTCAGATATCAAAGTTGGCTTAAAAAATTGGCTGCGACATTGGCCCGATGGTTTGGCTGCTCCGAAAAAAACGATTAAAAATTGTCCATAGCGAGGCAACCTGCTTTCCCTAAAAAGCTTTGAAGCCACGGCCTTCATCCCCCGTTACATTGATCGAAGCAATATTCTGCGTCAGGCTCGCGATAGAGTCAGATCAAGAGCAAGCGCAACAAAAACGTCAAACCATTTGAAGGACATCCGTTATTCGATGCCATCGTCGTGGAGGAATGCATCGTTCCACTTTTGACTGTGATAACATTTTGAACTTCAGCAAATGATAAAAAAACTAAACTTCGTTGAGTGCTACTCACCCGATAAAAATTACATTGCCACGCTATTGCAAGAAAACATATACCCGGCTGGGCCGCAGTAGACAACCTGTTCCAACTCACCATTTAAGAGATTATATTTTTGAAGAACCTACTCATATTTGAAGCATCACTCGAACGTCTCAACACCCGTTTTGCATCCTACGACGGACTGAACCTACTCGCTTTTACAAAGGACGGCACGATTCGAAATGGCGACGTTGAAATTAAGGGCAAGGCGATGTTTGACCTTCCTATCCATGCCAGTTGGTTGAGCTTCGAAGGGCCTCGAGAACTATTGCCTACCTTTTGCAGCTTGCAGGTTAAGTCACAGGCTTTGGAGTTTGTTCAAACCGCATCCGCTGGGCTAGACAATGTGTTTTTTAAACAACTGGCAAAAAAGCCTATTCGGTTATGTAACAGCGATGCACAGGCACTCTCAATTGCAGAGTATGTTGTTTCGAGTCTACTGTTTCGGTTACAGCGAGTTGACCAGCGTTTAGCGTTACAACGCAACAATGAGTGGAAAGAATTTGTGTTTCGCGAATTAGCTGAATGCCACTGTCTCGTGCTTGGCTATGGCAATATTGGCTCTAGGATTGCCGATCGACTACGCGCATTCGAAAGCAAAGTATCCGTCATTAGACGACAAGCCGCAGAGATTGAAGGTATCGCAAAAACAGGCACCGTTGCTGACTTGCCAGATATGTTAGGTGATGTGGATGTCGTAATCGCAGCTGCCGCATTGAACGATGACACCGATCAGTTGTTTGATCGGGCTATGTTTCAACGGTTTAAACCCGGCACGATCTTCATCAATATCGCACGTGGCTCCATGGTAGATGAGACAGCTTTAAGCGAGGCTCTCGACAATGGGCAGGTCAGCTACGCCGTGTTGGACGTTTTTCAACAAGAGCCGTTACCCGCAGAGCATCGATTTTGGGACGATGAGCGAATTTTAATATCCGCGCATGCATCGAATGCTGGATCTGGTCGCGAACGACGCGGTGATGAGCTGTTCTTTGAAAATCTCGACAACTATCTGAACGGAACCAAAATGCGGAACCTGGTCGATCTCGCCAGCATTTAACCCGTTGCAACTTGCGTCAAGCGCGGTATGCGGCGTCCAATATAAATTCAAATATTGCTTGGCAACGCTATTTGCATGCAGCCAGCCTTGATCAACATCAGCTGCTCGCGTTACCCGCGAGCTGACGATAAAAACGTCTACTGGCTTGCGTATCAGTCTTCTCAGGTGCAAATAGGATAAACAGCAATATCACGATGATCGGCAATAGCGTTGCGGAGAAAGTCGGATCCTTCCATTCACCCAAATACAGGGTTAACTCATACCAAGCTTGAGCGAACCCGCCGCTGCTCGCATAGGTTTTATCAAATAACGTATTCAGGCCCCAGTGCAGCAAGCCGCCAAAGAAGCCAACCGCCATCCCCCAAAAAGCCGCTCGCTCGCTTGTGCGTTTAACATAGAATAAAAAGGTAATCGCAATTGCCGGCGGCACGACCAACGCAAAGCCTAATAACAAGAGCTTCAAAACTGAACCCAACGAATCCTCTACTAACCAGGCAATCGTCGTCGCCGTTAGTCCATAAAGTACCGTCGTTATTTTATAAGCCCTGACTTTGGTGGCAGGCGTAAAATTACTCGAACCGGGCACCCAGTCGTTTACAAACATCGTCGCGCTACCAAGCAAGATCGGAGCGCCTGAGGAAATTAGTGCGGCGAGCACTGCAGCTAATGCAATGCCACCGATTATCGGACCCGCATCCGTCGCCAACTGAGTGATCGTAATGTAGCCCTTTAAACCACTCTCTGCGCCATATTTCGCTAACGCCTCGAGCCCAACCAAACCGGCCAAAAACGGCATTGTCGCAGCAAGTAGGCCAGCAATAAAAAAGGCCGGTAACAGTGTCGATTCGGATTTGGCAGCGCTTGAAAAGTTGGCGTAAACCGATGCGGCTGGCGTGTGCAGCGTTGCGGAGAAAAACAGCGCTATGATTGACGCCCAACCGATACCCGCATAACTCCACCAACTCATTTCGTCCTTACCCGCAACAGCTAGGGCATCGTTTACGCGCATCACTGTTGCAGACCAGCCTCCCATATCCTGCATGACAACCCAGGCAACCAGCGCCAAACCGCCGATAATTACACCACAATGGATGACATTGGTAATGGCCGTGCCCCGCAATCCGCCCATGACCGTAAAGACTAAAATAACCAAACCACCAATGTAGACACCGTAGACAAAAGGTAAACCGGTAACGCCGCTAATAATTGTGCCGATGATGAAGGGTTCAATAATATTGACGATAAAATATTCGGCCTGCACACAAAGACTCGTTAACGCTTGGCAGCGTTTTGAACCAAAGCGTTTTTCAAAAACCTGACCAACACTACTAAGGGCAAGCCTCCTATAGGGAACGGCAAAAAAAAGTCCGACCAGTAACAACGCGGTAAATGAGTTAACACCATACCAAAGCACGCCAACGCCATTGTTCATGACGTCACCGGCAACACCGTAAGTGCCCGCCCCGCCGATTCGAGTACCTGCAACACCCGCAGCCAACATGATGACACCCATGGTGCCGCCACCGGTTGCCCAATCGCCTGACCCTTTCTGGCGTCTGTCGATGTAGAACCCAATCAGGGCAAAGCCGGCTAGATAGCCAACGATAATTATTGTTGCCATGAGATTTCTCAATTAGATAGTTAGGTACGATTATTCGCTAGCTCACCGATTGAAGTAAGCTTGGAGACAACCGCGATTGCTGCGACATAATACACACAAATGAATCGGTGTCGCTTTTTACGCGTTAGCAGCAAACTCCGAGATTTCATCACCGGCGATACGGGCATGGAACATCAATCGAGGCACGGCAAGATCCCAGGGACAGGCTTGGTGCAATAGGCAACGGTTATCCCATATCACCGCATCGCCGGGTGTCCAGCTATGATGATAAATACGTGGTGCTTGGCAGGCATGTACCATGAGCTCATCCAACAAAGTCTCAGATTCGGACTCACTTAAGCCGGGTATGCCGTAGGCATGTCGGCCGATCAATAACGACTTTTTACCGGTTTCGGGATGCGTTTTAACGAGTGGTCGAAGGGGCGGGTCTTGATCATGAAAGCCGTAGCCGCTATAGCTGCCTTTATCTTTTTTAGAGTCATGACCTAGTTTCATTTGACTATAATGTAACGAGTGATAAGCAGACAAACCTTCCAGTTTTTCTTTCATATCCGCATCGAGACAGTCATAGGCCGCCCGCATATCCGCCCAACCAGTTTCACCGCCGCTGGGGGGAACTATGTGTGCGGTGAAAACAGCACCTTTTGCCTGCACAGGCATGTACGTACTATCGGCATGCCAGCCCATATTACCTTTTAACACTTTCACCGCATCGTCGTCTTCTGGTCGAACGGAACCATCCTTTCGAATGTTGGAAATGGGCGCAAGGGGAAACTCAAGCTCGCCAAATCGACGCGCAAAATCAACCTGCTGCTCATTGGTCAAATGCTGCGTAGGGAAAATTAACAAGCCGAATTCTAACCAACAGGCATACAGTTGGGAAAAGGTTTGGTCATCAAGATCGTTGAGGTTCAGACCCGTTAATCGCGCACCAAAACTCGTATTGGGTACAGGCTCCACTGTGAAATTTGTATTTGTCACCTCGTGCTCCTTTTATTCTTCAACAATGAGATTAGGCGCTCGCTTGTTGGCAAAGATTATCTGATGAATCTATCTTACAAGGTTTTTAATCGGGTTAGTGCGGGCGCACATTGAGACAGGCCCACACTCGCTGATTAACATACACCTTTTTTTATCGATCTAAAAACGAAAAATGCGGTGACTATCTACGATAGCCCCGCATTAAGATTTTCACTGTCTACGTATGCTAAAAGATTAAGCGCCGTGTCGAAGTACCTGCCCCGCCCGAGTACCTGTTAGCTCACCATCAACCAGGCTTAGCTGTCCGTTCACAATCGTTGCCTTGAAGCCTTTCGAACGTTGAATATAACGCGGCGCGCCCTGAGGAAGGTCGTGCACCAATTCAGGTTGGCATTCACCGACCGTATCTGCATCGAAAACATTGATATCCGCACGCATGCCCTCTTTGATTAAGCCTCGGTCATCCAAGCCAATCACCTGAGCTGGACCCGAGGTCATCTTCTTGATGGCTTGACCCATTGAAAAATAACCGGTCTCTCGCTGCCAATGAGACAGGACAAAACTGGACCAACCGGCATCACAAATTTGGGATACATGGGCGCCAGCGTCACCCAGACCCGGGTAGATATTATCACTCTTAAATAAATCAGCCTGTTCCTCAAGGTTCGTTGCGAACATGCGGAAGTTAAACAATGCGCGACCATTGGTTTCACGGGCTAACCGCAGGAAAGTCTCGGACCAGTGCTCACCCGCCAACTCGGCTTGGTCGAGCAGATTTTGAGTCGATGTGTACAACGGGCGTTCCTCAGAGCCGAGGAAGAAAACAGACTCAATCGGAACACGGGATGCCTCCGGGCGTTTCGCCTCTTCAATTAACTTAGCTGCAAACGCGTCATTCAAAATTGCGGCAAGTCTTTCATCAAAGTCTTTACTTGAAAGTTCACGCCACGCCTCACCCTTAAAAGGCAATCCAGCTTGCAGACCAAACATATACCCTGAACCACGCACGTGAGATATTGCTGTGATATTACGGTTTTCACACAGTTTGTCTAAGGCATCGGCGGACATCTTACCGTTACCTTTATCAGGGCCAGTGCCGTAACTAAACAGAACGCGAGAATTTTCAGTATCAGCAATTTTGCTGAGCACCTCGAAGTCAGCACCAACCGCCTGAACCAACGCATTCTTTGGCCCAACTGCTCTAGCAATCGCCTCTAACTCACTAACATCGGCAAAGGTACCAGGGATTGATCTTCCATCAGGCCCCTTATGGGGTTCGTATCGGTTGGTAGAGAATCCAAATGCACCTGCGTCAATTGCGGTGGCAACGATGTCAGCCATCTGCTGTTTTTCAGCTTCCGTCGCTTGTTCTTCTACCGACCGTTCACCCATGACGTAATAACGAATCGCACTATGACCCACCAAACCGGCAACGTTTACAGCCGTGCCAAGCTTCTGGATTGAATCGAGATACTCACCATATTGTTCCCAGTCCCAAGCTAGACCTGTCAAAATTGCCTGCTTAGGGATGTCTTCAACTGTTTCCATCATGCCCGCAAGCAGTTCGCGATCTTCGGGTTTACACGGTGCGAATGTAACACCGCAGTTACCAATCAAGGCCGTGGTCACACCATGCCAGCTGACCGGCGTCATATCCGGGTCCCAACCAATCTGAGCGTCAAGATGCGTGTGTATATCAACGAAGCCGGGCGTCACCATTTGCCCGGTAGCGTCAATTTCCGTCTTTGCCGTTCCGTCGACGACGCCGACGGCGGCAATAAGACCGTCCTTGATTGCCACATCACCTTTAACCGGTTCCGCACCTGATCCATCAACGATGGACCCACCTCGAATTACGATATCGTATGTCATCTCCACCCTCTCAATTTCGTTTTAGTTTTATCTAGATTAGCCTGACGCATTCTGATCGTCAAAGTGACGCTGCTGTATCTGCCGAGCGGCTGAAACGAGTGGGCTTGACGGATTCAGAAAAATCTACAACGAGACATATTTGGCAATTGTGGAAAATATAAGCTTCGGATCACAACAGGATGTGTACTTAATATATGATCTACAAAGAAATATCCCTAAGGGGATAGAATCGTCTCAACAAAAAATTAACCGCAACGTCAGTAACAACCTACTTGACAGGAAATATTATGAGAAGAGCCGCCATTGTTAGTCCATTGCGAACCCCGGTAGGAAAATATCAGGGCGCCTTGCAATCATTCAATGCAGAGGATTTAGGCGCACTCGTCATTCGTGCATTAGTGGACCGATCAGGCATTGATCCTGAACGTATTGAAGAAGTTATTTTTGCACAGGGCTACCCAAGCGGTGAAGCACCTTGCATAGGTCGTTGGGCCGCACTTGCGGCTGACTTACCTTTGCATGTCTCAGGCACACAAGTTGATCGCCGTTGTGGTAGCGGTCTGCAGGCGGTTGCTAACGCCGCAATGATGATACAAACCGGCGCAGCGGATGTCGTTATTGCCGGTGGTGCGGAGAGCATGAGCAACGTTGAATACTATACAACCGACATGCGCGCTGGCGCACGCAGCGGTTCAGTCACCCTACATGACAGACTTGAACGGGGTCGCGTCAGATCTCAACCTGAAGCACGCTTTGGTCATATCTCTGGCATGATCGAAACCGCAGAGAACCTTGCAAACGAGTACCAAATCACGCGCGAGCAAGCCGACGCTTACGCCATGCAATCACAACAACGCGCACAAGCAGCTTGGGATGAAGGCAAATTCGATAATGAACTCGTGACGATTGCTGTACCACAAAAGAAGAAGGATGATCTCATCTTTGATCGTGATGAGGGTGTACGCGGCTCAACATCAATGGAGTCGTTAGGAAAATTGAGAGCGCTTAACGAAGGCGGAATTGTCACAGCGGGTAATGCGTCACAGCAGAACGATGCCGCTGCAGCATGTCTG